>NZ_JBXAHN010000007.1:0-246954 GCF_058795135.1 Lysinibacillus sp. GW823-FHT06C08 | reverse complement strand
CCTAAGCCCGGTGGAGTACCGAACTCAGGTCTTAGCAGTTGCTTAACTAAATATGTCTAACTTTTTTGGGTCAGATCACCACATAGTTGAATACAGAAAGGGAGAGTAAAATGATCATTAAAATGACTCCGTCTACTATGAAGGATTTTAATAAATCAAACGATGGTTTTATAGTCTCGGGGAAAATTATACCGACATACAAAGATAAAGTTTGGACATTTACAGAGGAAATATGTTCTGTGCCTTACTTCAAAAAATATGAAGAGGATGAAATTGATCTTAGCTATATAGAAGATATCGAGAAAGCTGTATTTTTTTATTATATTGACAACAGCTGTGTAGGGCAGATTAAGATGTGCTCTAACTGGAACGGATATGCACTTATTGAAGATATCGCTGTCGCAAAAGATTATAGAAAAAACGGCGTTGGTACTGCCTTACTAAATAAAGCCATTGAGTGGGCCAAAGAAAGGAACTGCTGTGGTCTCATGCTTGAAACACAAGATATCAATGTTTCAGCTTGTCATTTTTATGCTAAAAATCAATTTGTAATAGGTGCAGTGGATACGATGCTATATTCAAACTTTCCAACAGCAAATGAACTAGCAATTTTTTGGTATTATAAATTTTAAATTATTAGAGTGCCTTGTTTATGATCTAAACAAGGCTTTCCTTTTAGACTTCAAAACACAGTAAAAGCCTCTTCCATTTGTTGTTTTCAAAACATACAAATCGAAAAGGCTTGTATTCACAACCTAATTCAGATTATGTTTACATTCCATCAGGATTGTCTTCTACATTTATATCACGTTTAATTATTCACAAATCTCAGGTGTACCTTCACGCTTTGCTGTTTTGAAAGATGTACCGCAGCCACATGAAGCAATGGCATTTGGATTATCGATTGTGAAGCCACCGCCCATTAGCGATTGTTTATAGTCAATTTTTGTTCCCATCAAAATCGGCGCATCTTCACGGGAAACAAGAATTGTTAAACCATGTTGTACATCTACAAAGTCTTCCTCTTTTTTCTCTTGATCAAAATGCATACCATAGGATAGCCCACTACAGCCGCCACCGTTTACTACTACACGTAAAAAAGAACCTTGCTCTTCATTATGCTCCATCATTTCATTAATATGAAAGCCGGCAGCCTGTGTAATTTCAATAACTTGCTTTGTACTTGTCATCCCCATCACCTTCCTTCTTACCTAATATCATATCAATTTTGACCATTGTATGACAAACATTCAGCTTCAAGGTAAATTTTAGTGAGAGTTCTCATATTTTTCACATGTTTAGGAATTTTTATTCATGTTTCTACTAGCACCATTGGTATAATAGTTACAACGACTTCTATGTAGGGGGTAATATATATGGATATTTCACCGTATTATGAAAAACAAATTCAATGTTTGAATTGTAAAAAAGATTTTCCGACGTTAAAAGTTCGTTCCAAATTTATTAAAGTAGAGCATACCGAAACCGATTTCCACCCTATTTATACGGATGATGTGAATGCGCTTTATTACAATGTCTTCGTTTGCGAGCATTGTGGGTTTTCATTTACAGAGGACTTTACAAAATATTTTGCACCAGGTATTCAAGATGAGATTCACACACAAATAACAAAAAAATGGGTGCATCATGATTTTAAGGGAGAACGTACTGTTTTTCAGGCGATACAAGCGTATAAATTGGCTTTCCTCTGCGGCACGATAAAAAAAGAAAAACATGTCGCTATTGCTGGTTTAGCTTTGCGTCTTGCTTGGCTCTACCGTTCTCTCAAAAATAGTGGGCAAGAGGAGCGCTTTATGAAACTGGCGCGTGATCATTATATGGAATCGTATTCAACAGAAGATTACAGTTCTACACAAATGTCTGCTGTACGTATTATGTATATGATTGCCGAATTATCAAGAAGAATCGGAGACATTGAAAATGCGACACGCTTCTTCTCTAGAGTAATTGAAAAACAAAGCAGCGGTGGCGAGGCAAAAATTGTGGACATGGCAAAAGAGCAATGGGCTGTCATCCGCGAAGGAAAAGAGCATACGCGCCACCTATAAATAAAAAAAGTTCTAGTCTGAGATTCAGCTAGAACTTTTTAAATGTCTTAGAATACTTGCTCTACTTCCACAATACCTGGTACTTCTTCTAATAATGCGCGTTCGATACCAGCTTTCAATGTAATAGTAGAACTTGGGCAACTGCCACAAGCACCTAATAAACGTAATTTTACAACGCCATCCTCAACATCTACTAATTCACAGTCTCCACCGTCACGTAGTAAGAACGGACGTAATTTATCTAATACCTCTTGAACTTGGTCGTTAATTGTTGCTTCAGCCATTTTATCTCGACTCCTTTCCTTATAATGATTATAATGTTAGCAACAGAAAAAATCCAATATTGAATCACAAGGAGAGAAAATACGATGCAACCAACTAAACCTATGATTGAAATTTATGGAACAGCTGTAATTTGCGCTAGCTGTGTCAATGCTCCATCTTCCAAAGATACATATGAGTGGTTACAAGCAGCTATAGATCGAAAATATCCAGATCAACCATATGATATTCGTTATATCGATATCGAAGGTCCAATTGAGAATGAACGTGATCAAGACTATGCGACACGTATTCAGGAAGATGAATTTTTCTACCCTCTTGTCCTCATTAATAATGAAGTCGTTGGTGAAGGCTATGTACAGTTGAAACCGGTTTTCACTGCACTTGAAGGTTTAGGATTTGTTCCAGACATAACAGTTTAATTAAAGCCAAGGGATTGTTTCAAATAGAAACAATCCCTTTTACTAACTAATCATTTTGACGTTTGTAATACCATAATAATCCGGATTTCATTAAACGAGCGATACGACCTGTAACTGTTGTATCTGCCAAATAGACAAAGCCTTGTTTTTTACCAAGGGCACCCATGAAACCTTTTAATTTAATATCTGGCATTTTTTCAGGTAAATGTTCGCCCTTCCAGCGCATACGAAGTACTTTAACAATTAGCTCTGCTTGTTCCTCTGCTAACTGTGCTGTTGGAGGTAAATCTGAGGAAGCACAATCTCCAACAATATATACATGTTCATCGTCAAGTACATTAAAGTACTGTGTTACTAGTGGACGACCCTGTTTATCCTTCTCCACATCCATATCACGTACGATTTTGACAGGCTGTACGCCAGCTGTCCATACGACCTTGTCGAGTAAAATTTCATCTTCATGATTGAAAATTTTACCTGGCTCCACTTTAGTAATATTGGAATTGGCAATAACATCAACGTTATGCTTCACGAACCAATCATTTACATATTTACTTAGTTTCTCAGGGAAATCCTTTAGAATACGTGGACCTCGGTCAAATAGCTTAATTTTTAAATCAGATCGACTTTCACGTAGCTCACTTGCAAGTTCGATACCACTTAAGCCAGCTCCTACAATTCCGACTGTAGACCCAGCTGGTAAACCACATAGCGCTTGAAGTGTAGCACGTGATTGTCCCATCGTTTGAATGCTATAAGTGTACTCCTCTGCACCTGGTACACCATGATATTTATCTTCGCAACCAAGACCAACGACTAAATCATCATATTCAATACGTTGTCCATCTTCTAAAATGACAACTTTTTCCGCACGATTAATTTCAGTGATTTCTCCATATACAGGCGTTAAACGTTCATGCTCAGGGAAGCTTACACGAATTTCTTTATCTGTAGCAGTTCCAGCGGCTAACGCATAAAACTCAGTTTTTAAACTATGGAAAGGGGCTCTATCTATTATGACTACCTCTCTGTCTAATGGCAGACTATTTAATAGACGAAGCATGACACGCATATTGCCATAGCCGCCACCTAAAAGTACTAATTTACCCATAATATTCTCCTTTAATATCTCTTTTAATAATTGTTCACAAAGTATCCACAAACGAGTATAACCGATTGTGAGAAGTTTCACAATATCAGAATGAAAATTTGTGAAGGATTTCACAAAATAAATGAAAAGATGTTCATTTCCATAGATTTTTAAGCAATTAATAACGGTTTTCCCTTAAAATTTTATATAAAAACACTTCTTTACCTTCAATTTAAATAATTGACGAAATTCGTAAAACCGAGTAGCATTACTTTGGTGAGGTGACATGAATGAATCCAATGGTTGAATTTTGTATTAGTAATTTAGCAAATGGCTCTCAAGCAACTTATGAAGTACTCGAACGCGATCCGAATATCGACGTTTTGGAATATGGCTGCCTCAGTTATTGTACAAAGTGCTCAGAATCTTTTTATGCTATTGTCAATGGTGAATTAGTAGAAGCTGATTCTCCAGAAGCGTTAACGAAAGCCATTTATCAGTTTATTGAAGAAAACCCTTTATGGTAGTTTGCTAAAACGCCTATATGAATAAATTTGAACAAAAAAAATGGATGTTATGCTAAAAAATCTGCATAACATCCTTTTATTTATTGTAACGCATCCACTATATATGTAGGTTGAAGTTCTTTCTCTTGTACAACCTTTGTGGGTGTAACGCCCGTATTCACATGGATTGTATCACAGCCAAAATTAATTCCGCACATGATGTCCGTATCATAATTATCACCAATCATAACCATGTCTTCTTTAGAAAAATGATGTTCTGTCGCAATTACTTCTAGGATAGCAGGTGATGGCTTCCCTATATAAATAGGATCAACGCCCGCAACCTCTCCTACTAAACGAGCAAAAGAACCATTTCCTGGTAAGAAACCATATTCTGTCGGGAACTTAATGTCCTGATTTGTGGCAATAAAGACTGCTCCTTTTTGAACAAATATTGTCGCTCTAGCAAGTGCCATATAATCAAGTGTTCGATCAATTCCCATGACAAATACATCCGCTTCATCTTCAACAGGCACAATATTTTCATCAAGTAATGCCTGACGAATACCATCAGACCCCATCATAGCTACTTTTTTACCTGTATAATGGAGTGCCACATACTTTGCTGTGACGGACGCACTTGAATAAATATGTTCTAATGGTGCACTAATCCCTATAGACATTAAAGCATCTTGCAGTTGTTCACGTGTTTTAGAAGAGTTATTTGTGACATAAAATGGCTCGATCCCTGCTTGTTGTAAGCGATGAATAAAAGCAACAGCAGAAGAAATCCCTTCCTTTCCACGATAAACAGTGCCGTCTAAATCAAAGCAATAGGCCTTATAATCTCTCATTGATGATCCTCTGGTAAAAAGGCAGAAACTGGACCTAGCTCATTTGTTAAATAACTATGGACTGCAGGCGAAAATTGCTTTAATGCCGATAAATTGGCTGTAAGTACGTGGACAACTTCATCGATATCTACCTCTATAAACTCGCGTACTAGCATTTTACGCAAGCCAACAACTGCTTTATATGGTGCCTCCATTTCAGCAACTACGACTTTTTCATCGACTAATATATCAATAATATCCTCGTAGCTTCCTGGGTCGCGCATTATGAAACCGTCAATCATTAAATTTCCTACATCCATCATTGACTCCATAATGTTGTGACCAATTCGCTCGATAGCTAATTTCTTTATATCATTTTGAGACCAGTTATTCTCTGTCTCCAAAATGGCTAATAGCCCATCTAAGTACTGTAAATTTTTTGTGATTTTATTACGATCTACAAAATACACAAGGAAAGCCCCCATTCAAATCTTTAAAAGTTGATAGTCTTTTCTCTTCTATAGTACCATAACTATAGGACTGGAAGGAGATTAAAAGATGGAACGTTTTTTTTTATATGATGATGTAGAAGATACAAAAACTCGCTTTGTTAGCTTTGCAGGAAAAAAACTGCGCTATGATTTAGCGATATTACAATCTGGCCGCTTCTTTGGGAAAGTGCTTGTCATGGATATACAATTTGGTCGATTTGCGATTATTGGCCCTGATGATGTAGAAGAGCCTGGCTACTTAGAACATGTATACAATCGTACAGAGGACGAAACCGAGGAACTTCGAGAATATTTACGTGAGCTATTGAACTAACACCCTTTTTACAGGGTGTTTTTTTGTAGGACATTATTATATTGCACGAGCATTTTTTGTGAATCAATCAAGATAAAAAAATTCCGCTCACCAGTTGGCTTTTGCGAAATCTTTTAAGATCGATTATTTATTGAGCGTGGATGGATTATCTTTATTATGTGGCTTGTCTTTATTTTCATTATTATTTTGCTTTTTCGCTTCGTTATTTTGACCAATCACGCCTAAATCATCTACACTAATATCAAAACCATATCCATATTCTTCACGATCTAGGGGCTTTTTATTGCGCTTATCCTTCGTCAACATCATCACCTCCACTCATAAATTATCCTTTTTTCAACGTTTTATACTTCTTGTAGCTTCTTTTCTCAAGCTGTTGCATCCTTTATTATCCACCGAGCAGCGCTCATCAAATCAGGAAAAATTGCATCTGCTAACGGGTCATCCTCTCCTAAAAACACGCCCTTTGTACCTGCTTGTTTTCCCGCTATAATATCTGTATCCGTATCACCCACCATATAGGATTTCGATAAATCAATATTATATTTTTTTCCTAAATCAATAATTAGTTTACTATTAGGTTTTCTACAGGCACAGCCTGACTTAGGCTTATGTGGACAATAAACTACTTCATGAATAATGGCACCGTTTTTCTTTAGCACCTTGACCATATGCTCATGTATTTTTTGCAAGCCTCTTTCACTCATAAAGCCTAAACCAACACCCCCTTGATTTGTCACAACAAAAATATAGTCAAAGTGTTTATTTAATTTGCGAATGGCTTCTGGAACTTGTGGTAAAAAGTATAAATCTCTAGGCTTATTAACAAATTTAACGCGTGTTGTTAATACTTCATTGATTACACCATCACGGTCTAAAAAGACGGCTCTTTTCATTTGTATCTCACCTTTAATTAGCTGTTTTGAGCTTTATTATTCCCCAATCATACAAAAGCTAATAAAAAAAAGAAAAAAACTTGATGCATATCGCATCAAGTTTCTTCCCTTTATTCTGCCAATGGTTCTTGGTCGTTTGGTTGCGCTGTTACTTCATTCGCATCCAACACCTCTGGCGGTTTCATAACTTTTCCTGTTTTACGTAAAACAAAATAAGCGCAGCCAAAATTGCAATACTCGTATAAATAATCTTGAAGCGTACTTATTTTCGTATCAAAAGTCGACTTTTGATTTTTATCATCAAAAAAGCCCTTTAAACGTAATTGGTTATAGCCCCAATCACCTACTATATAATCATATCTAGCCAATATATCGGAATACCTTTCCTGAAAAACTTCTTCCTGAAAGGCTTCACGAAAATCTTTTAATAGTTCATATTCCAATCCTTCAACTATGATCAAAGTGACACCACCCTCTTGTTCATCCTTGACGCTTAAAGCTCTGCTTGTAACTGACGTTCTTTTGTTGCAGCATTTACTTGTTCGTCAGCATGGTAACTACTACGTACAAGTGGGCCAGCTTCACAATGTTTAAAGCCTTTTTCCATAGCAATTTTTCGCAGTTTCCCAAACTCTATTGGTGAATAATATTTTTTAACTGCTAAATGCTTTTTCGTAGGCTGTAAATATTGACCAATCGTCATGATATCCACATTATTTGCTCGTAAATCATCCATTACCTCTAAAATTTCTTCATGAGTTTCTCCTAAACCAATCATTAAAGATGATTTCGTCGGAATATCTGGTTGCATTTCTTTAGCTAGACGAAGGAACTCCAAAGATCGCTCGTATTTTGCACGAGCACGTACTCTTGGTGTTAAACGACGCACGGTTTCAATATTATGATTTAGAATATCTGGCTTCGCATCCATTAACATTTGAAGATTTTCCTTCATACCACCTAAATCGGATGGTAATACTTCAACAGATGTGAAAGGACTTTTACGGCGAATAGCACGGACTGTTTCTGCTAATACTTCCGCTCCGCCATCTTTTAAATCGTCACGCGCTACCATAGTAATGACAACGTGCTTTAGGTTCATAATTGCTACTGAATCTGCAACACGTTCTGGCTCTGCCAAGTCTAATTCATTGGGTAACCCTGTTTTTACTGCACAAAATCGACAAGCACGTGTACAAACCGAACCAAGAATCATCATTGTAGCTGTACGTCTTTCTCCCCAGCATTCATGAATATTTGGACAGCGAGCCTCTTCACAAACCGTATGAAGATTTTTCTCACGCATTAGCTTCTTAAGACCTTTATATTCATCATTAGTGTTTAGTTTTATTTTTAGCCAGTCTGGTTTTCTTAAATGTTCTTCTTTACTTGTAGGTTTACAAGATGTCATACGGATATCGCCCCTATCAAAAATATGCATTTTTTATATTAACTATCTTCACTGTTGTCAATGTAACATAATAAATGAACTCCAACAACTATCACAGTAAACATTTCTATTTAAATGGCACAGGTATTTCAATGGATGGTTGAGGCGCATCACTACTATTGGTATAGATGTTCGGGACTGGACCTCTAGTTAACCCCATAGCTACAGGAATATCCTGTGCAACGGTTGAGGATTTACTTGCAAACGGAACAATAATTTGGACATTTACCTCTAAATGAATGCCCACTTCTACATACGCACTATTAATCCCAAATTCTTGAATGGATGAGGTGACATTACTATGGACATTTCCGATCACATGGAATCGTATAGGGATTTTTGGTCCTAAATTTCCGAGCAAAGGAATATTCGCGGCTTGCCCGAGCGGTACAAAAAAGACAATGCCATCGCCATCCTGAATTCTGTTAATATCATATTCAACATTATCTAATTCAGGCAAATGTGATAGCTCTCCTTGTTCTGCCTGCTCTAAATACATTTTTACAAGCTCTAATGTCTCCGCTCGTACACGATTAATAATTTCCGTATTAAACTTTGTCGTCATCATATCAGAACTACCTGGAGGAATATCTTCAATGATATCATTTACATCTAATACATTGGAGGTTCTTGAGTTAATGGCTTTACTTACTACATATGATGCAATTTTTGTAGTTTGTACCTCTGCATATTGCAAATAGGTGGGCATGAGCCGTTCATTTAAATAATAAATAAATAATATAAGACAAACAACCATACTAACAATTAAAATGGTTAATCGATTAAGACGTATTCCCCGTTTATTATAAGAGCGCAATTTCATCCTTTTTCGAGGGAAAAACAAAAAAATCTCCTCCTGTTCCATAACGTATGAACAGGAGGAGTATTTTATTCTACCTTTGCAGGAACCAT
The DNA here is from genome assembly GCF_058795135.1 of Lysinibacillus sp. GW823-FHT06C08. Lineage (NCBI taxonomy): Bacteria > Bacillati > Bacillota > Bacilli > Caryophanales > Bacillaceae > Lysinibacillus > Lysinibacillus sp. GW823-FHT06C08. Next base: position 237,669 of record NZ_JBXAHN010000007.1, on the reverse strand, counting down.
ATAATCCGTCTCAACATTTTCAATTAAAACATTTGGATAGTCCACTAAATTAATTTCATATGTAGCTGCGAGCAGTTGATTTTGCTCCTCAAAAATACGAATCCATGGTAATGCTGCATCCAATGGGTTTTGTCTAGATACAATGCCACGTCGACCATCTGATAATTTTAAGATAACACCATTTGGATAATGAACGACAGCTCTTTTAAGCGCTTTTACGATGCGAGCATCATATAGCGTACCGGAGCCTGCCTCTACAATAGCTAGTCCTTGTGAAGGAAGCATTTTTTCACGATATACTCGATTCGTTGTAACCGCGTCAAAGACATCGGCTACGCCAATAATTTTGGCAAATGGGTGAATTTCAAAATCAACTAATCCTCGTGGGTAGCCACTTCCATCAATACGCTCATGATGTTGAAAAGCGCAATGGGCCACTAGCAATGAAATAGAATGTAAATTGCGTAATAAATCAAAGCCATAGCGGGCGTGCATTTTCATCGCTTCAAATTCTTCATTAGTTAGACGACCTGGTTTTGTTAGGATATCTTTTGGTACCATTAGTTTACCTACATCATGTAGTAATGCACCAATCCCTACTAACCGTAAATCCTCAGCAGAGTAGCCGAGCTCTTTGGCGATGGCTATCGAGTAAAGTGTCACTTGGAAGGAGTGTTGATATAAATACTCATCAAATAAATAAGCATCTGTTAATATCGTTAATATTTCATCATTTCCAGTAACAGCAGCAAGTAGTTCATCTACAATCGAGACAATTGTCTTTGATTGTTGATCTAATATATAAGAGGCATTTACTGAATTTAAACCATCGATTGATTGAAATGAATCTTTAATTGTTGTAATGACTTTATTTCGCATCGCAGGTGGCACAGTTTCTTCTACTTCAATGCCCTCCGAAATATCATCGTCAATGTATAGGTAATGTGTATTTAACTGTTGAAGTCTCTGAATAATGCGGTCATTAATGATGACATCCTTCTTTAAAAGCGGATGCCCCGCCTCATTCCAAATGGTTCTGCCTAATACCATTCCTTCTTTTAATACATCGATTGAAATTAATCGCATGATTTCTTCCCCAATCTATTCTTTAAGCTAACGCTATTACTTAAAGAAACTTTGACCATAATCTATCATAATGTTCCGTAAAAATTCTGGTAATATATATTGCTTCTTTGCATATTTGAAACTTGGATAAAAATATCCAAAAGTAAACAAATCTAAAGTTACAAGTTTATAAATGTGATTATTATCTGCCAGCTTTCCATTAATTAATAACTGACGATTGTCGTTCATGGAAAAACCATATGTCAACATTTTTCCAAAAATTACACCTCTAAACCCTAATCCTTTTAATTCAATATAGGGCCATTCTTCATTTTTGGATTGCATATAAATTTCCTTTATTTCCGTAACGGATAATTCAATTGTACATAAATTAATAGGATGTGGAAAAATCCGATGCACATCTAATGCAGTCACATTTCCTTTTGGGAGGCCATCTAAAAAAATTCCTGCATTAAACAAGGCACAGTCAGCACCACTTTTTTCTAAAATAGCATGTGCAAATAAATCAGATAACTGTGAGTAGTGGAACCATTCCTTATTATAAGATTTTTCGGTCGTAAATACTGGTGTATCCAGTATTCTAATTCCTTCATCCTCTAGGGATTGTACAATTTGCTGTTCGTTTTGGATATTTGGCAAGTCCTTATTATGAATTAAAGTATCCTTTTTTTCAACAATTTTCCTCATTTTTTTATCATATTCGATAACAAGATGTCCTGTATATTGTCCAAATTTCCCGCCACCTGTCAATAAAACACCATTGACAAGTTTCCCTTCTGGCAAGACATGATGTGTATGAGAACCAAATATGACATCAATTTCTGGACATTCCTCCGCTAATAGCTCGTCTTCGGTTATCCCTAAATGTGAGAGGCATAAAACAATATCGACCTCTTTACGTAGTTGATGGGCTAAACGAAGAAGTGTGCTACGCGCTTCAACCAACTGCCAATTTAACGCCTCATAATACACGTCAAACATAGCCGTGGCTGCAATTATCCCTAGCTGTGTTCCCTTCTCTGTTGTAAGCACCACATAGGGCTTCAGCCAGGCTGGATTTCTCCCATTAACCGCATCAATATTACCTACAACGACATCAAAATTTGCATCATCATATAAATGAAAAAGCTCATTATGAGACAATGTAATGCCCTCATTGTTCCCAATTGTCACTACATCATATTCTGCCTCGTTCAGTAATTGTACATTCCCCTTACCAATTGTCGCTTCAGTATAAATATTAGAGCGATCTAAATGATCTCCCACATCAAACAAATAACTCGTTTCCCCTATTCTCGCTAGATTGTTGCGCTCCTCTTTCACATAGCTTTGCATTCGTGGCCAATACTTAAAATGACTATGCAAATCATTTGTGTGAAAAATATGGATTTTTTCAAGCATTAAAGCCACCTCATTTTCATTAGCTAGTCTAGCCGATTAAGCCAATATCCCTTCAACGATGGAACGAATTCCTAATAATAATAAAATAATTCGAAGAACCAGTACAAGCGTATCTGATTTAATTTTTTTATTTAACGCCGCACCAAGCTTCGCACCAATAAAGGCTCCTGGTATGACAGGAATTGTATAAAGCCATGGAACATGCCCCAAATATACATGGCTGGCCGTATTAACAAGAGACGTTAAAAACACTAAAAACATCGAAGTTGCTACTGCTACATGTGGGGGAAATAAGAACAAAATAATCATAGCCGGCACAATCATTGAGCCTCCACCTATACCAAATAGCCCCGAGGCAAAGCCCACCCCGAACGTAAATAAAATCGCAAACCAAATCGGATATCCGTAGACAAAGGTTTTCCCTTCGGCATCCGTAAATTCTTGTTGCAGACCATTTTTCACAAACCATTTTACAGGCTTCAATTTGTCGCGTACAAGTAAAATAATCGATAAAATAATAAGCAAAATACCAAAGTATAAATTGAAGGATGGTAAATCTAAACCTTTATTAACCCAAGCGCCCAAAATAGAGCCTGGAATACTGCCGATAAAAAATATATAGCCAGTTTTATAATCCACCGTTTTTGATTTCATATAGCTTAATGTGGAGGCAAGTCCTGTAAATATCATCATGACAACAGATAAACCAACTACTTTTTGTGGTGTTATATCTGGAATCATTCCAAGGTTTAAACCGATATATAAAGTTGCTGGCACTAATACCACGCCACCGCCTAGCCCAACTAATGAGCCAAGGAGACCGGAAAATAGTGCAATAATTATTAATAAAATAAACGCCATTATAATTCCCCTTCAAACATGTTTAATTGTTTAGGCGCTAACCCAACATCTTTAATATTCAAAATACCCTGTAATTCCTTCGCGTTTTTAGCTGCATGATTACCTGAATTGTTATTAAATAATATAAATAGTTCCTGCACCTCGGACTCAAGCTTCGTGATTTGCTGTCCAAGCTGCTGCAATTCTTCTTTATTATAGTCATATAAAAAGCGAACTTTGCGCCAATTTTCAGCATTCCCCGTGTTGCGCCAACCATGTATATTTCGCCCATGGATACGTACCAGTGCCTTATCTGCAGTCACTACAGGATGGAAGGGCACAGATCCTACACCAGCCTGTGGCTCATCACAAATCGTATGAATCAATTGATGCTCTTGTAAAAAGTCCATTGTTTGTTGTACTACATTATCTGTATACCATGTTTGATTGCGAAATTCGATAGCCACTTCGAAATCCTTTAGTTGTTGACGAATATACAATAAGTATTGAACATTTTTCGACTGACAATCAAACCACGGTGGAAACTGAGCTAAAACCATTCCTAGTTTCCCCAAACGTTTAAATTCATGGGCACATTCAATAAAAGCATTGAACATATCATTTTTGGATTCAAAAGGGATTTCTCCCCGCAAATGCCCCGTCATGCCTTGATAGGCCTTCACTATAAAACGAAAATTCTCCGGTGTATTCTCACACCATTTACGAACATTCTCTTTGGATGGTATGGCATAAAAGGAAGTATCTACTTCCACTGCTAAAAAATGACCTGTATAATCAAATAATTTATCCTTTGAAGTAGTCACTCCACTATAAAGTGAAGGGTGATCGCCCCATCCAGTTAATCCAACTACAATCATGTGACATCCTCCTCTATCTACAACATAATCATAGCATACAGTCTTCTCATACAATTAAACATCATGTAAAAAATCTAGCTTTTCACAAAGAAAAAGCATGAGTCCTTATACAAATTGAACTCATGCCAAACAAGTTATTTATCAAGATTTTGTTGGATTGCTTCTAAAAAAGTAATACGACTAAACGCTGGGCCACCTTCCATTAGTGGGTTCACAACATTAACAAATACTTGCTCATTTTTAAAGGCATTGATATTTTGGATAATGGGATTCTTTTTAAAATCTTCTAACGCATTTGGAGCATCCGCATTTTCATCCGTTGAAAACTGCACAAATAAATAATCTGGATTCATATCCGCTAGTTGCTCAACAGAAATCGCTTCTTGTGATTTCGCCTTAGCGATTTCAGCAGGAACTTCTAAACCAAGCTCACCATATAAAACAGGGTTTAAAAATACCTCTTTTGGATAGACATAAGCTTGTCCCCCACGAATTCGAATGGCTGCTACTTTTTTGCCTTCTAGCTTTTCTGTTAAGCTAGATTTTGCCGCTTCAATATCCGCCTTATATGTAGATAATATTTTTTCTGCCTCTGCTTGCTTGCCTGTTAATTCAGCTAATAAGTTTAAATTAGATTCCCAATTCGTAGAGATATGCGAAACTAAAATGGTTGGAGCAATTTTCTCTAATTTACTTTGTACTTCCTCTGGAAATTTCGTTGAGCCTAAAATCACATCTGGATCTAATTCTAATATTTTTTCAAAGTTTGGCTTAATCTTCTCCCCAATCGACTCTGCCTTATCTGTAACAGCAGCGTACAACTCAGGGAATTTACCACCGACCGCAATCGCTCCTACTGGATGAACATCAAGTACAACCATATCTTCCATGGCCTCCATCGCACCCGTAACAACAATTCTTTCGACCTTATCTGGCACTTCATAGCTTTCTCCAAGATAATCAATGGTTCTTGTCCCATTTTCATTGCTAGAATCATCTTGTGTTTGTGCCACTTCCTCTTTCGTCGAATCTGTGGACGTATCCTCCTCCGTTGTTTTCTTCTCTCCGCATGCAGCGAGGATCAGCATAAATACCGCTATCATACTAATAAATAGAAACTTGTTTCTCATGTACTCAAACTTCCTTTCTTAATTGATATTGATTCTCATTATCATTTTAGTATGTCTCCTTATAAAAATCCACTATTATTTCAATATATTAAGAAAATTATTTTTCATACAAAACAAAAACCCTTGCCACAATCATAGTTGTGACAAGGGTTAATTAATACTTTACCCGGTAAAACCCGTTATAATACAGGGCTTAATAAGTTCCTAATCTGATGATTGAATAAAGCTTTGAACATTGCCCTCCCTAAAGGGATAAGTGAGGGCTTCGCTGCTTCTCTCCATTTTCTCAGCAATTACTCTCAAGTGCCCCTTGAATTTTATCGAAGGCTATAAAAGCATCCTCTACTTCCTCATAGAAAACGTAAAAAAGGAGCAGATATTAGAATCTGCCCCTTTTATTTTAATTTTACCCGATAGACCCTTCCATCTCAAACTTGATAAGACGGTTCATTTCTACTGCGTATTCCATTGGTAATTCTTTTGTGAATGGCTCGATGAAGCCCATTACGATCATTTCTGTCGCTTCTTCTTCAGAGATACCACGAGACATTAAATAGAATAATTGTTCTTCAGATACTTTTGAAACTTTAGCTTCATGCTCTAAAGAAACGTTATCATTCAGAATTTCGTTGTATGGGATTGTATCAGAAGTAGATTGGTTATCCATAATCAGCGTATCACATTCAATGTTGGCACGAGCACCGCTAGCTTTAGGACCGAAACGAACTTGTCCCATATACGTAACCTTACCACCTTGTTTAGCAATCGATTTAGAAACGATTGTAGAAGATGTGTTTGGTGCCATATGAATCATTTTTGCTCCAGCATGTTGATGTTGACCTTTACCTGCTAATGCAATAGATAATGTCATACCACGAGCACCTTCACCTTTTAGGATACATGCTGGGTATTTCATTGTTAATTTAGAACCAATGTTACCATCAATCCATTCCATTGTACCGTTTTCTTCAACAACTGTACGTTTCGTTACAAGATTGTATACGTTGTTTGCCCAGTTTTGTATCGTTGTATAACGGCAGTAGGCATCTTTACGAACAACAATTTCTACTACAGCTGAGTGTAAAGAATTTGTTGTGTAAACAGGGGCTGTACAACCTTCAACATAGTGTACATGCGCGCCTTCATCCACAATAATTAGCGTACGTTCGAATTGTCCCATATTCTCAGAGTTAATGCGGAAGTAAGCTTGTAAAGGTGTTTCAACTTTAACACCTGGTGGTACATAAATAAATGATCCACCTGACCATACAGCTGAGTTCAATGCCGCAAATTTATTATCTGTGTACGGGATTACTTTACCCCAATATTGTTTGAAAATATCTTCGTTTTCGCGTAATGCTGAGTCTGTATCTTTAAACACAATACCAAGATCTTCAAGGTCTTGCTTCATGTTGTGATAAACTACCTCTGACTCATATTGTGCAGATACACCCGCAAGATATTTTTGTTCTGCTTCCGGAATCCCTAATTTATCAAAAGTAGCTTTGATTTCGTCAGGTACTTCATCCCATGATTTTTGTGTAGCTTCTGATGGTTTTACATAGTACGTAATTTCATCAAAGTCTAAATCACCAAGATCGCCACCCCATTGTGGCATTGGTTTTGCATAAAATGTTTCAAGTGCTTTTAAGCGGTACTCTAGCATCCACTCTGGCTCTTGTTTCATATTTGAAATTTCACGGACGATTTCTTCAGTTAAACCACGTTTTGAACGGAAAATTGATACGTCCTTGTCATGGAAACCGTATTTGTAATCGCCGATATCAGGCATTTTTTTAGCCATCGTTTATCCTCCGTTCATTGAGATGTATTTTTCAAGGTATTCGACCCTTGCCTTGAGTGAAAGTATGTCACTTTCACCCAGCCGACAAGGCAGTATGATTTATTTCACACCTTTTTCCATTGCTTTCCAAGCTAATGTTGCACATTTAATACGAGCAGGGAATTGTGAGACACCTTGCAGTGCTTCAACATCCTCTAGGTCATATTTATCGCTATACTCTTCACCCATCATCATTTTAGAAAAAATATCAGCAAGCTCTAAAGCTTCATCTACCTTTTTCCCTTTAATCAGTTGAGTCATCATGGAAGCAGAGGACATAGAAATTGAACAGCCTTCACCATCAAATTTGGCATCCTCTACAATACCGTCAGTCACTTTTAATGTTAAGTGAATACGGTCTCCACATGTCGGATTGTTCATATCAATCGTTACAGCTTCACCTTCTAAAGCACCCTTATTACGAGGATTTTTATAGTGATCCATAATGACTGAACGATATAGTTGATCTAAATTATTAAAAGACATCGCCAAAATACTCCTTCGCAGAACGTAACCCTGCAACAAGACGGTCAATATCCTCCTCTGTATTGTACAGATAGAAGCTTGCACGCGCTGTCGCTACTTGCTGAAGACATTTCATTAGTGGTTGTGCACAGTGATGACCAGCACGAATAGCAATACCATTCATATCAAGCACTGTTGCCACATCATGTGGATGGACATCATCTAAGTTAAATGTCACAAGTCCACAACGTTTCATTGGGTCACGTGGGCCGAAAATTTTTAAACCGTCAATGGTTTCAAGCTGATCCATTGCGTAGCCAACAAGCTTATGCTCATGCTTTGCAATATTATCTAGCCCAATCTCAGTTAAGAAATCAATAGCGGCACCTAATCCTATTGCACCTGCAATAATAGGCGTTCCACCTTCAAATTTCCACGGTAATTCCTTCCACGTTGAATCATATAACCCAACAAAATCGATCATTTCGCCACCAAATTCAATTGGCTCCATCTTTTCAAGGTGTTCCTTTTTACCATATAGTACACCTATTCCAGTAGGACCGCACATTTTATGCCCAGAGAACCCTAAGAAATCTACATCCAAATCTTGGACATCAATTTTCATATGCGGAGCAGCTTGAGCTCCATCAGCCACCATAACAGCACCATTAGCATGTGCAATTTGCGCAATTTCTTTAATTGGATTAATAGTTCCAAGTACGTTTGATGCCATTGACACCGACACGATTTTTGTTTGCGGTGTAATCGTCTCACGTACTTTTTCTAAACTAATCGTTCCATCAGCTTCTAGCTCAATGTATTTTAATGTCGCCTTTTTTTCTTTGGCTAACTGCTGCCAAGGAATAATATTGGAGTGATGTTCCATTTGAGTAATGACAATTTCATCACCCTCAGCAACATTTGCACGTCCATAGCTGGCTGCTACTGTATTTAATGCTGTCGTTGTTCCACGAGTAAAAATAATTTCTTGTGTTGATTGAGCATTAATAAACTTACGAACCTTTTCACGCGCACCTTCATATTTATCTGTAGCACGGTTTCCTAATGTATGCACACCACGGTGAACATTGGAATTATCGAATTCATAATAAGCTTTAATTGCTTCAATTACTTGAACAGGTTTTTGAGACGTCGCTGCACTATCAAGATACGCAAGTCTATGACCATTTACATCCTGATTTAAAATTGGGAAATAGCTTTTAATGTCTTTTTTCATCATTAGCGAACTTTCCTTTCAATAACCTCCGTCAGTTGCTTTTGAACGCCCTCAATTGGTAATTGCGTAACAACTGGCGCAAGGAATCCATGGATAACAAGGCGCTCTGCTTCTGCTTTCGAGATACCACGGCTCATTAAATAGTAAAGCTGTAATGGATCTACTCGACCAACAGATGCTGCGTGTCCTGCTGTTACATCATCTTCATCAATTAATAAAATTGGGTTTGCATCCCCACGAGCTTTTTCAGAAAGCATTAATACACGTGATTCTTGTTGTGCATCTGCTTTCGTTGCACCATGTTCGATATAGCCAATACCATTAAAGATAGATTGAGCTGCATCTTTCATGACACCATGTTTTAAGATATGCCCGTTTGAGTTTTTACCCCAGTGACGAACCTCTGTAGTGAAGTTAAGTTTTTGTTCTCCACGACCAACAACTACTGTTTTTGTATCTGCATGAGAACCGTCACCAATTAGATGAGTAATATTTTCTGAGATTGTATCTGAGTCATTCATTAAACCAAGAGCCCAATCTACTTTTGCGTCACGCGCTAAGCGTGCACGACGGTTTACATATGTCGTAAAGCCTTTTGCAAGCACATCCACTGCTCCATATGTTACTTGCGCATTATCTTGGACAACTACTTCCGCAATAATATTTGCTTGGCCTTTTGCTTCTTCAACCGTTGAAATATATGTTTCCACGTATGTTACAGCAGAATTTGCTTCTGCCACTACTAGTACATGGTTGTATAATGATGCATCAGCATTATCGTTTAAGAAAACAACTTGAAGTGGTTGCTCAATGACTACATTTTTTGGTACGTAAACAAATACGCCACCGTTAACAAGTGCTGTATGAAGCGCTGTTAACTTATGCTCATCCACTTTAACAGCTTCAGTCATAAAGTATTTTTGAACAAGCTCACCATGTTCACGAACTGCTGTGAAAATATCTGTAAAAATAACACCCTTATCAGCAAGCTCTTGTGATGTTTTAATGTAAGCTGGTGTATTATTGCGTTGAATATAAAGGTTTCCTTGCGCTTCAAGGTCAATTAATCCTTTTGCTTCTTCAGGTAAAGCATCCAATGATGGATATGCCTCACTATGAACTGTAAATGCTGGGAAGTTCATGAAATCCCATTTCGTAATATTAGTTCTATCTGGTTTTGGCAAATCTAAACCAGTTACTTTGTCTAGTGCTGCCGCGCGAAGCTCAGTAAACCAAGTTGGTTCACCATTTGCTTCTGAGAACGAGCGCACGTCCTGTACTGTTACAGGCAAGTTAAGTTCCACTGTCATGCTAGTTCGTCCTCCCTCTTATGCTTCTTGTTCCTCTGTTTCTTCTTCAATACCTAATTCTTTTTTGATCCAGTCATAACCTTCTGCTTCTAAGCGTTGTGCAAGCTCTGCACCACCTGATTTCACAACACGTCCTTGCATCATTACGTGTACATGGTCTGGTGTAATGTAGTTAAGAAGTCGTTGATAGTGCGTAATCATTAAGCAGCCAAAGCCTTCACCGCGCATTGCGTTGATACCTTTAGATACTACTTTAAGTGCATCAATATCAAGACCAGAGTCAATTTCGTCTAAAATAGCGATCGTTGGTTTAATCATCATTAATTGAAGAATTTCATTACGTTTTTTCTCACCGCCAGAGAAACCTTCATTTAAATAACGTTGTGCCATATCTTCGTTCATTTCTAGGAATTCCATGCTTTTATCTAATTCACGGATAAATTTCATTAATGAAATTTCATCGCCCTCTTCACGGCGAGCATTGATAGCTGAGCGTAAGAAATCAGCATTTGTAACACCAGCAATTTCAGAAGGATATTGCATAGCTAGGAATAAACCAGCTTGAGCACGCTCGTCTACTTCCATCTCAAGTACATCTTCGCCATCAAGCTCAACAGTACCTGAAGTAACTTCATATTTAGGGTGACCCATAATAGCAGAAGCTAGTGTTGATTTACCAGTCCCGTTTGGTCCCATGATTGCGTGAATTTCGTTTGTATTAATTGTAAGATTTACGCCTTTTAAAATCTCTTTCCCGTCGATAGCAACGTGAAGATCTTTAATAACTAAAGTTGACATGAAAATACCTCCATAGTGTTCAGTGAATGGGTCGACCATTCCTTAATTATCATCATTCTAATCTTAACTGAAAATCGTTCTCTATGCAAACCATTTCAATTACTTTCCTTCTCCTCAAATAAAATCTTGAAAAATAAAGGCTTTGTAAGCATTTTCAGATTATTACTATTTGGAATAGATATTGAGAATAGACTTTCTTCATTTTCAATGAATTATCCCTAATTGAGAATTGATTTCATCTAGCTACATAGTGGAAACCTCGTGAAAAGGGTTAATTGTAGAGGTTTTGTGACAAATTTGCATAAACAACCATAACTATACTATAACCTATTTCATTAAAATGGAATCAATTAAAATGAAGATATTTTCAAGGTAATCTCTTTTACACTCAATAAAATTCTATCGTACGAGATTACTGAATACTTAAACTTTTTTCTGTATTTACAGTCACTTTTTATCTTCAATACTATATAATTGAGCTATAATCAATCTTATTTTTAGATTAATAGAGGTGAAATGTTAGTGGAGTTACGTCAATTACGCTATTTTGTGGAGGTTGCTGAACGCGAGCATATTTCAGAAGCCGCTGAGCATCTTCACGTAGCCCAATCAGCCATTAGTCGGCAAATCGCAAATCTTGAAGATGAATTAGGTACTCCGTTATTTGAACGAGTAGGTCGTAATGTGAAATTAACCCCTATTGGGAAGACATTTCTTGAACATACCATTACAGCATTGAAGGCCATTGATTTTGCTGCCAAACAAGTAGAAGAATATCTTGATCCTGCTAAGGGCTCTATTAAGATTGGCTTTCCAACAAGCTTGGCTAGCTATGTACTTCCAACCGTTATCTCAGCCTTTAAACGTGAGCATCCGAATTTACAATTTCATCTACGACAAGGTTCTTACCGATTTTTAATTGATGCTGTCAAAAATCGAGAGTTAAACCTTGCCTTTTTAGGTCCGCTTCCTCCTAAAGATGAGTCTATTGAGTCGACTATATTGTTTACAGAAAATATTGCAGCTCTTCTCCCTGCCAATCATCCATTGGCGAAAAGAGAGAGTATCCAGCTTGCAGAATTGAGAAATGATCTATTTGTGTTATTCCCAGATGGCTATATATTGCATAAAGTGGCTATGGATGCCTGTCGTGCTGCAGGATTTTTGCCTAATATTATTTCAGAGGGTGAAGATTTGGATGCACTTAAAGGCTTGGTAGCAGCTGGAATAGGTGTTAGTCTGTTACCAGAAAGCTCACTTTATGATTCTGCTGCTCGCTTTACTGTAAAGGTGCCCATCGAATCACCCTCCATCCCAAGGACAGTTGGCATTATTTCTCCAGTAAATCGAGAAATCGCTCCATCAGAAACCATTTTTCTAAATTTCGTCAAAGGTTTCTTTTCACGTCTGTCCCAATTTCAATAAAAAAATCGCCTTGATGGGCGATTCAAACTGTAGACAAAAGCCATCGAGATGTTTGATATAATCTCGATGGCTTTCGTTGAAATTCTCATTATTGGTGATTTTTTTAGGGCGACGAGCGCTCTCCAGTTTCTTGCTCATTAATCCACTGTAATGTTTTGACACCTAATCCACCTGCACGCCACAACACTACATCATGATAGCTCTTCCTTTGAACATATTTGACCCATTTTTCAAGTGTTTCCTGATCAGCATACCAAACCTCATGACTACGATTACTAGAATCTGTATACGTAAAATAAACCGCTCCACTTGCTTTATCGCGTTTTTTGTTTGCGTTTGTTTCAGCTAACACTTTTTCAGCCTCAAGCTCCGTTAATGCAACCGTATTCCCTTGAGCTACCCAATCGAAACCACCCGTGGCAAAGGCGATGGCTAATTTTTGATTGGATTTCTTGATTTTTTTTATTAAATCATTGAGGAAGGTAAAAGTAGCCTTTGCACCTGGTCCACTATGATAACCATGTACATTATAGGCCATTACCGTATAGCTAGGCCCATTTGGTAGCTTCATATCAAATGGAAAGCTAGGCTCTAGCACGACATGCAGTGTAACATTCCTTTTGGCAAGCTCTCGGTAAAGCTCCTTTAAAAATTGAACATATTTTGATAGGTCCTCTTTAGCTATCTTTTCATAATCAATTTCGATGCCATCCGGTTGGTATTGTTCAACTACCTGCAAAATATTATGGATATGCTTTTTCCTTGCTGCAGAATCCTGTAATAGCCTATGCAAAAGTGTGCTATCCTTTTGAACAGATGAAGCATTATCTGTCACATAATCATTAATAAGCGTTAGGATTACACGATGTGATTCATTGTATTGCTGCTGTGTCTGTTGCAACATATCGACTGCATTATCCGTTAGCAACAATTCATCTTGATCATTAAAATACGCACCGAAAACACGTATATCTTGTAATCCTTGTTGAGAATTTTGAACATCTTCTAAGGCTAATTGATTTTGCCATTCAGGTAACCACATAGATAAACGGAGCTTTGCTTTATCTTTTAATTCTTCCTTTGCTATAGCCGGTGGTTCTTTACTATTACTACAAGCAGTGATAAAAATCAGGGCTATACAGATAAATAATATAAAATTTTTCACTTGTTTTAAATTTCACCCCAACTTAGAAGGTTTCAATAAAGAAATCCACAACATGATTAAACAATGTTGTACTTTTATACTTCACCTTCTCGAAATTCGTATATTGGTTTGTAAAAATGGTTTGATCTTTTCTATCTGTAATTAAAATATCTTCAATTAATGTATCGTATATATCATCTGCATACTGTTCATGGGACGTATCTTTATGACTAAACATCGCCCCAAATCCTATTTGTGATCCATGAAGGCTAGGATTTATTTGAATAGTTTCAGATAATATATTATCTACATCTATGTTTATTTTATCCTTATTTACTGCAATGTTAAATACTCTATTTTTTGTTAAGTTTCTTGGGTATTCTTCTTCAACAATCCGCGATCCCTTTTGGGTATCCTGATACGTATAGACGGTCGCCTTATTAAATGCATACTCCTCTTCATTCCACTTAATCTCATTCAATGGAAAACGAGCCTTTTCCACAATGTCTGAAGCTGGTAATTTTTCACTTACTACAAGCTCATTATCGATTAAGGCAATGCGTAAATAGCTATTTGTTTTATCATCATAATTGACGTAGAACGCTTGTTCACCAACAACATTCCCTTTAAATGTAAAATTCGCATTATATTGTTGTGGCATTGTTTCCTTTAAAAGAATCCTACCTTCACTAGAAGGAGCTGATGTTAATATGACTTTATTCTGATCAAATTCTGCCGCCCCATTAACTGTATGCCATTTTTGAGCTACTGCAGGATCTCCTATTTTAAACTCTACATTTTGATTGCTAGCCTGTCTGATCTTCATCATTACATGATTGGTTGACCAATAGGGGGATACTTGTAATCGATTCAAGTTATATAGATCGCTATCTTTATCATTATAGGCACTCAATTCTAAATTAAAGTGCATAAGAAACTTGTCTTTAATTTCCTTGTCATTGGCACTCTGCACCAGTGGGTCCATATTGTTATACAATGAATTAGCATGCATAATGGCATACGCTTTTGGAACTTTCCCAAACTCTTGCTGATAGATATCCTGCATAAGCTTGTAATCTTTCTTAATTCGAATTTCCATCTCTTGTCGAGTTTCACTTGGAATCATATATTGATTACGAATAAAATCCATTAAATAGTGGTTATAATATTCGATTGTTGTTTTATTTGGTATATTATTTTCATCAATCATTCCTAAGGACTGCCCTTTATCATTAAAAATATTAATATAGGTTAGTCGGTACCCATTAGAGCCTAATTCCCAATAGCCGCTTTTCTCCATCAACTTCAAATCTTTTGGCTTTAAAAATTTATGATCACGGGTATCCATTTTATTGGCATACGTAAACATCGTAGCCTTGTAATTTAATTTCTCCATAATATTTTGTGCGAAAATACTAGAATCCGTACGTCCATCCTCAAATGATAAAAACAATGCTTTTTCAGGTAATGGCTTGTTCTTTTGATAAAAATCCAATATATCCTGTTGTGTAATCGTTTGATAGCCTTGTTTTTCAAGCAATGTTAATTGTTCTTCTAAATTCTTCTTTGACACATATTTAGGGGAGTCATTTCTACTCACCCCAAAATAGGAAAGTGCTATAAATCCTTCTTTATTGTTTAATGGTACCGCCTCAGCAAATCTCTTGTCTGTCAGAAAAACGGCTTTAATTAACACGACTGCTAAAAAGACAACAACGATTAATTGTAGGATCGAACGTAGAATTTTCCTTCGATTTTTTTTAGCTGGCTGTAAAATTACATTTTTCTCTTTCATTCCTTCTCACCCATTTTTCTAATTTTCAACATTGAAAATCGGGATTTTCGTAATTTTTGCTTTTCTATTTTCTTTTCTTTTGCCAAAACGTCTTGTGGTGTTTCCCTTGTTCCCCATGTTGATTTCCAAAATGTTACCCATGCAACTGGCATTTGCCAGAGTAAAATAAATTCATAATAAAGAACGAAGATAAACCCGAATAACCATAATTTACTTTTTCTAAAGAATAGATGAGCCAAACTCATTAGCATGGCCATTAAAAGTAAGCCTAATAAAAAGGTAGTCGGAAACACGCCATACATAATCGGCACATAGATTAAGTTGTAAACGACGACAATGGGTGCTGCAATTGGCACAATTAAACCTATGATGAAGAAAAGGAACATGAAGGGTTCTTTTTTCCACATAAATAAAAATGCTCGTAAAGATTCTCTTAACCAAGAACGTTTCCATCTCATTTGCTGAGATAAAAAAACCTTTGTGTCAGAGGGGACGATCGTCGAACAAATTGCATTATCCTGATAACCTGTTCGATGAGTTTTCAAAATATAGTTTGTCATACTACGATCATCACCAAATGTAGCAGGCTGCCCAAGAAATTTTTGATTGAGCCAGGCTGTTTCATTTTTTAAAATTAGTTCTTTTCGATAACAAGCTAAAGGTCCCGATAAGCATGTCACCGTATCAAACCAAGATTCAGCCGCTTTCATAATACGGAAGGCAATATAATAACGCACTGTCTGTAGTTTTGTCAGAGCATTTGTAAATTTATTTTCTACCTCTGTCCGACCAGCTACTCCACCCATTTTAGGATCTTGGAAAGGCTGTACTAAATTGCGGATTGCATGTGGCTCCAAAAAACTATCTGAGTCCACAAAAACCACTAAATCATGTTTTGCTTGATGAACACCGGCTACCAGTGCTTCACGTTTTCCACCATTTTGAGGGAGCTTAGAAAACTTTAAGCGATCAGTCGTTTTAAAACGCCCACCCTCAAAATGAATAAGATCAATCATTTCCTTAGCTTTTTCCTCCGTCCCATCCGTAGAGCAATCATCCACGACAATCACTTCTAACTTATCTACAGGATAGTACTGATTAATACAGCTTGAAATCGTTCGATGTATCCATTCTTCCTCGTTAAACACAGGGATAATTATGGATACACCGGGCTCATAGTGAGGATTGATTGGTACATTTTTATAGAAAATACCAAATAGGTATCTACTTAATAGAAACGTTGCCGCTATAATACTATAAAGGTATAAAAATTTATTAAACCTAAAATAAATAACACTTTCTGCTCTCATCAACATGACAATAAGAGTGACCACCAGTAAAAATAAACTCGCCATAAAAACAGAAATGCCCCACCGCTTTTTTACCATATATTCATTTAGAGGTTGGAGAAATTCACAAGCAAAGTAATACAGCGTTTGACCATCCACCTCTTTGGTAAAATGTCGTACCACCTTTGCCCTTAACTTTACTTTAGCCTCATAACCCTCGGGCATTGCGCCCCCTGGAATTGTAAAATTCATTTCTAAAATTTCATCTATTAATAATTGGTGAGGCTGTTGAGAATATACAAGGATTCCCGTAACTGAAATATCTTCCGCATAGTATTTGTCTGAACTGGTTTTACGTCTTGCTCTTCTCACCATTACCTCAAAATGAGTTTCATAGCGTAAGCTAAGCTGTTGGAGACGATATATTTCATTGACATCTGTCGCATCAATTTCTTCTTTCTGATAAGATGCACCTCGACGATTGACAAGGTTCCGGACATTTTCGGGATCAGGAATATTTGATAGAATCCGACGATCCGAGCGCGGTACTGTTAAAACCTCTTTTTTCGTTTTTATCATTTATTCACATCCCCATTTGCATCTTCTTCTATCCAAGTTGACATTTTACTAAAGCTATAACCATCCTGCTGCAACTTTTCAATAATTAATGGAAGTGCTTCGACTGTTTTCGTACCATCTAAGATGTGCATGACAATGACCTTACCTGGTGCCGCTCTAGATATAACCCGATCGTAAATATCCTGAGCACTGTAATCTAAATTCCAGTCAAAGGATGCAATATCATACATGGCAATGGTTTTAATTCCAGCAGCGGTAATCACTTTGGCAGTACGTTCATCCATAATTCCCTGTGCTGGTCTAAAATAAAGTATCGGTGGTTCCTGTAGCGCATAAGTAAGAGCTTTATGGGCCTTCACTAAATCATCCTGTATTTCCTCTGGCGTCATTTTAGTTACATCTAAATGGTAATAAGAGTGACTTGCTACTTCATGACCTTCCTCTAGTATTAACTTTGCCAATTGAGGATTTTTCTCCACTCCACTACCGATTAAGAAAAATGTACTTTTAATGTTATATTTTTTTAAAACTTCTAAAACATCCTTCACTTGCTGTTCATGTGCCCAGTCATCAAAGGTAATGGCCATTTCTTTTTTAGATGTCTCTTTTCGATAATATAAATGTGGTTCGATATTTTCATAATTTAAATTAGGTTTGATGGCATCATAACCTGCTATTTCTTCTAATGACTTTGTTAAATAACGGTTATCTAACACATCACTTAAAGTAGTAATTGTATAATCATGCTCTTCTGCTAATTGTGCTAGTAAAGGGATGGTATCTATAATGGCAGGATTAATATACGTATTGAGGTGAATAATAGAGCCTCTATCAATATATTTGCCTATATAATCGACCAATTCTTGGGCACCTTGCATTTTTCGATCCAGTGGATTAATAGATAATCCTATCACTGCATTCATGTCCAAAGCAGCAGCCGCTAAGCGCATATTATCTGTAATATCACCGGAACGGCTTCGAACATATTTAGGCTTATAACCTAAATGCTCTTCAAATATTTGATTCGTTAAATAAATCTCCTCATACGTTTGATCATAGTCTAAAGCTGTGACATCTGGAAATGACAATGTACCGTTTTGCACTTCATGACCTCTTTTTAAAATGTCTCGAACAAGCTCTGGCTCCTGTGCCACACGTAGCCCCTCTAAAAAGAAGGTAGCTTTCATATTAGATTCATCTAATTTCTTCAGCAGTAGCTCCATTGTTTGATTATCCGCAAAGCCATTAAATGTTAGAGCCACTTTTGGCTTAATAATATCGGCATGGCTGATTGAATCACTCATCGTACCATCCGATTCCTTAATCTCTATAGTAGAATCAATTGGTTGAATCGTTTTTTGAGGAGTGGATTGACATCCTGCTAAGAACATCAGGAGTAGAAGCCCACATATTTTTAGCTGTTTCATGTCCCATGAACTCTCCTTATAACTTGTAATAATTTTTATTCTTAAATAAAAAATGGGTATTACGTGTATCAAAAATTAATGACGCTTGTTGATCAATTAATGAATAATCAATGTTAGAATGGTTGGTTAAAATCAATACCGCATCTGCATCTTTAATAATTTGCTCTGTTAAAGGAACTGTATTGAATAGGGATTGTTCTACAGGGAATGTTTGAATAAAAGGGTCGATAATTTGTATTGAGCACTGATTATCTAGTAATTGTTTAATGACATGTAGTGCGGGAGATTCGCGTGAATCATTTATTTCCGGCTTATACGTGACACCAATAATAACAATTTTTGCTTGGCGTAGCTCGGTATTTTGCAGACGTAAGTACTGCTCGAGTCTCTCTACAACAAAGCTAGGCATCGAATCATTAATTTTATCTGCTGCTTCTATTAATGTTGCTGAGACACCATGCTGTTGACCCGCCCACAATAAATATTTAGGGTCCACAGGGATACAATGTCCACCGACTCCTGGGCCAGGTTTAAATGGCATGAATCCATATGGCTTTGTTGAGGCGGCATCGATGACTTCCCAAATATCAATATTCATTTTATAGCAAATTTGACTTAGTTCATTGACAAGAGCGATATTGATTTGGCGAAACGTATTTTCCAGCAATTTCTCCATTTCGGCAACTTTCGGACTTGTTACTGTATATACACTAGTATGAATGACTGTTTCATAAAAAAACTTTGAAACTTCCAAGCATGTGGAAGTAACACCGCCAACAACTTTGGGTGTATTAGCAACTGAAAAATTACTATTACCAGGATCCACTCGTTCTGGTGAATAGGCTAAAAATAAATCTTGACCAACCGCAAAGCCATGTTTTTGCAAAATAGGCTGAACAATTTCCTCTGTCGTCCCAGGATAGGTCGTACTTTCAAGAATGACTAGTGCATTTGAATTAATATGGCACCCTATATCGTGAGCTGCTTCTTCTATATAGGAAATATCAGGAGTGCCATCCTCCGTTGTAGGGGTTGGCACACAAATGATGACAACATCAACAGAAGCAAGTTTGGAAAAATCATAGGTTGCTTCAAATTGATGTTCCTTTAATAGTAACTGTATATTTTCTTTCGGGATATCAGCTATATAGCTTTCACCGTTTTGCAACAGGGCGATTTTTTCTTGATTTTTATCAAAGCCTAAAACATGAAAACCTTTTTGAACAATTTCAATGGCAAATGGTAGACCTACATAGCCGAGGCCAATTACCCCAATTGTCGCTTTTTTTGTTTGAATTTTATTTAATAAAGCTGAGCTCATTGATTTCGTGTTTATCGTCATAACAATAACTCCTTTGGCTTAACTTTCATGTAATTTTTATAGCCATTTTTTTCGTTATCTATTCATCTACTTATATATGCCGAGTATTCTGCAACGTAATAGGCCATTTCTCATTGCCATTTTCACCAAACCCCTTCCATCTCCACATACTTAAGTATGATTTTTTTAGTCAAAATAGATGAATAAAATCTAAATTTCACAAAAAAACTTTTCTAACAATTATATAGTACTACTTGCAACTAAACAATTTCTAAATAATTCCTTCATTCACGATAAAACGCCTACTTTATTAGTATTTAGAACAAAAAAGTTCATTATTTATTCAGATATTTAGTAAATATATTTAGAGTCGCTTTATTAGTGTAGATGAAAAAGTTGATAAGCGACACTGAAGAATGTTAATAAATAGAAAATTAACATTTTTTCCTTTTTTGAAACTCTAAAAAAATCCCTTCAGCATTGGTTTTCACCGATACTGGAGGGATTAGGTAGAACAATCCTTTGAAGCACGTAGAATAGACATTACATAAGTTGTTGTAACTATTTTATATAGCCTTTTTATTTCCTCGGAAATCGACAACTTGTAAATAGTCACTTTCCGAAAGCTATCAAAATTCATTAAAAAAAGAAAAAGAGTACGTAAGTATTTCACTACTTACGTACTCTTTTATTTAAATTATTGAACAGGTACTACTGCACCTTTCCATTCTTCTAAAATAAAGTCTTGGATTTCTTTAGACGTTAATACTTCTAATAATGTTTTAATTTCTGGTCTTGATTCATCACCCGCACGTACTGCGATGATGTTTACGTATGGCGACTCTTTGTCTTCAAGAGAAATCGCATCTTTGATTGGGTTTAAGCCATTATCAATAGCAAAGTTAGAGTTGATCAGTACTGCGTCCCCTTCGTCGTTTTCGTACATTTGTACAAGCATTTCTGGTGCAGTATTCGCATCAAATTTAAAGTTTTTAGGATTTTCTTCTATATCCTTAATTTCTGCTGCTGTTTTATCAATACCATCTTTTAATTTAATTAAGCCCTTAGCTTCTAATAATGACAGCATACGACCGTGATCAGATACAGAATTAGAAAGTAAGATTGTTGCACCTTCAGGAAGTTCCTCTAAAGATTTATATTTTTTTGAGTAAATACCGATTGGCTCAATATGAACACCACCAGCATTGACGAAGTCATAGCCATTGTCTTTAATTTGTAACTCTAAATATGGAATATGTTGGAAGTAATTTGCATCTAATTCTTTTGATTCTAAATCTTGGTTTGGTAGCACATAGTCTGTATATGTTTCTACTTTAAGGTCAATACCTTTCTCAGCTAAAATCGGTTTTGCTTTATCCAAAATTACTGCATGCGGTGTATTAGAAGCTCCCACTGTTAAAGTAACGTTTTCTTTACTATCTGTTTTATCACCAGATGCTGAATTTGCATCCTCTTTATTATCAGTACCGCAAGCTGCTAAAGCTAGTACAAGTATTGATAAAAATAATCCTGTTAATAACTTTTTCATTTATGACACTCCCTTTATTTTGATGAAAATATGTTAGCGGCAAGAACCGGAATAACCTCAGTTTTATTAACGTTTATCAATTTTTTCTGTAATGAAATCACCAATCCATTGGATAATAAAGACGACTACTAAGATCAAAATAGTTGCCATTAATGTCACATCTTGGCGATTTCTTTGGAACCCGTCTAGGAAGGCTAAGTTCCCAAGACCTCCTGCACCGATTATCCCTGCCATTGCTGTATATCCAACAAGTGCTACAGCCGTAACCGTAATACCCGAAATTAGTGCTGGTAATGATTCAGGGATTAGAACTTTCCAAATAATTGTGGATGTTTTTGCCCCCATTGAACGAGCTGCTTCAATGACACCTTTATCAATCTCACGTAACGCAATTAATACCATACGTGCATAGAATGGAGCCGCACCGATAATTAAAGCAGGTAAAGCAGCATTAGCTCCACGGATTGTACCTAGTAAAAGCTTAGTGAATGGAATTAATAAAATAATTAACACGATAAATGGGATAGAGCGGAAAATGTTAACGAGTGACCCTGTTAAAAAGCTAACAATTTTATTAGCCCATAACTGATTGGGACTTGTTAAAAATAGGACGATTCCAATAGCTAACCCAAGAATAAATGTAATAACTGTAGAAATGGCCGTCATATATAATGTTTCATACGTAGCCTGCCACATGCTATCCCAGTCTACATTCGGAAAGAGATTAGTTAGCATCTGCAATCACCTCCGTTTGTACTTCCACTGTATTTAAATAGCTTAAGGCTTCAGTCACATTTGCTTTCGACCCATCAATTTGGACTATGAGGGTACCATATGCACCATTTTTCGTTTGTGAAATATTTCCGTGTACGATGCTTACTTCCACATCGAATTGCTTCACTAGATGTGAAATAACTGGCTGTTCTGTTTTTTCACCAACAAAAATCAATTTGACAAGTTGTCCAGTTGGATAATTTGCTTTGATTTGTTCTACTGTATCCTGTGTTTCCTTTGTATTTGTAATTTGGGCTACAAATTTCTTAGTAATGGCTGCCTGAGGTGCCTGGAAAACTTGCAATACTTCCCCACGCTCTACAATTTCGCCTGCCTCCATCACTGCTACACGATGACAAATCTTGCGAATGACATGCATTTCATGAGTAATGAGGACAATCGTTAACCCTAACCGTTCATTAATATCTACCAGTAAATCAAGAATGGCATCTGTTGTCTCTGGGTCTAGTGCAGATGTTGCCTCATCACATAGTAAAACCTCTGGATTATTTGCTAATGCACGTGCAATCCCTACTCGTTGCTTTTGTCCACCAGACAGCTGCGATGGATATGCTTGATCGCGTCCTTCTAAGCCAACAAGTGCTATCAATTCCTTCACCCGTGCCTCACGTTGAGCTTTTGATACACCTGCAATTTCTAATGGGAAGGCAATGTTTTCTGCAACTGTTCGTGACCAAAGTAGGTTAAAATGTTGAAAAATCATACTAACCTTTTGTCTAGCTGCTCTAAGCTTTTGACCCTTAATCGAAGAAAATTCTTGATTGTTCACCGTTACTGTTCCTGCTGTTGGTTTCTCTAAACCATTAAGTAAACGAATCATCGTACTTTTACCAGCGCCACTATAGCCGATAATGCCAAAAATTTCACCCTTATTAATAGTAAGGTTAACATCTTTGACTGCCGTTAATTCGCCATTTGCTGTTTTGTATTTCTTCGTTATATTTTGAAGCTGTATCATAGCGAATACTCCTTTTCTTATATAAAAAAACCCCTCCACTTATAGACAAGTAGAAGGGGTCACGTATTATACGTTGAACCGTTCTCTCATCTTTCAAAGAAAAAATCTTTGAGTGATTTGGCACCTTTTCACTATGTGATGGTTGCCGGGCTTCATAGGGCACTTCCCTCCGCCGCTCTTTATAAGAGTTCGATATATTTAATGTTTTAGTAATATATTTGTTACTTTACCACGCTAATAAAGTTCAGTCAATTGATTTTTTTAACAATTCGTACAAAAATGGTACGGATTGAAAAGCATAAATCTTTTCTGTCACTTTGCCGCCATCACACACAAGTAAACATGGGACGCTTTCAATTTGATGTTCAATAGCAATTTGCTCCAAAAAATTAATATTTGCTTTCCCTAGTTTTAGGTGAGGTAATAGTTGTTCTACAATTGACATCATTTTCGATGCCACTGCACAAGTACCACACATCGGTGTATATAAATAAAACGCAGCTTTTTCTCCCGACTGTAAAGCCCACTCCCACTGCTCTTTTGACCATTCTTCCATTTAGTTCACGCAACCTTATAAAATATATTCATTATGGATGGAGAAATGCGCACGCAGTAAAATCATTGCTAACACTTTTCTTGGTGTCGTTTCTACTTCCTTATATGTCGGCATTGTACGTAAATGCTCCGCTTCCGGATAATGTCTGTCCATTAAAGCGCGTAGCTTATCGCCTGAAGTATCAGCATCAAAAAAAGTAAATAGCTCGCAGCCCTCATAGGGGTCTATTAGCTCCTCTAATTGATGCACTCCAATTGTTCCATTCGTACATAGTATTGTAACATTCTCGTTCAAAATCGGCTCAATTTGTAGCTTATCTGAACGTCCTTCTACTATCAAGCATTTCCCATCGAACATTACGCCACCTCCATTTAGACATATCCACTTATACATTATTATATAATAAAAAACGCCGGTAGTTTCCGACGTTTTTTGATTATGGCTTGTCTTATTCTGCAGTCATCTCTTCGTATTGTTCTGCTGTCATAAGTTTATCAACTTCTGATGCATCAGCAGGCTCTACGACGATCATCCATGCTTTTTCATATGGTGATTCATTAACGAATTCTGGGCTATCTTCTAAATCTGCATTTACTTCCACTACAGTACCTGAGATTGGTGCATATAATTCAGAAACAGTTTTTACTGATTCTACGCTACCGAATGGATCATCAGTTTTGATTTCATCGCCAACTTGTGGAAGTTCAACGAAAACGATATCTCCTAATTCAGATTGTGCGAAGTGCGTAATACCAATACGTACTTTTCCATCTTCTACTTTTACCCATTCATGCTCTTCAGAGTAACGTAAGTCTTTCGGTGTGCTCATGCAAAAAACCCCTCCATAATTATGTAATATATTCACTTTCAGTGTGCCATACTTCTCCTATAAAAACAAGGATAAAAACGGTTATAACCAAGCTTGCTCAAAATCGGATTCTTTAAACCCTAAAGTTACTTTTTTTCCATCTGTTACGATGGGACGTTTTATTAACATACCATCCGTAGCAAGTAGCTTAAGCTGTTCTTCCTCAGTCATATCAGCTAGCTTGTCCTTCAAACCAAGGTCACGATACTTCATGCCAGAAGTATTAAAAAACTTCTTCAAAGGTAGTCCACTTGCTTGCCATAAAGCTGTTATTTCATCCTTTGTTGGTGGCTGCTCTACGATATGTACCTCTTCATAGGAAACGTCATGATCATTTAACCACTTTTGTGCTTTTTTACATGTTGTACATTTTGGATAATGGAAAAATTGAATCGTCATAAAAATGCTCCTCTGCTGTCTTTTTCTGTAGTATACCATCATAATCATTTAGAATGGTGGATCTTCGCTCATTTTCGTAAGTCTATCCATCGGTTCTGTATTTTTATCCGTTACTTTCATAAATTTATCTGGAATAAAAAAACTAGCTACCCATTTACGGATAGCTAGCGTTTTTCATACGATTAAACGATATATTTTTCTGCTTCAATTAATTTCACAGATGCTTCACGTTTCTTCGTAATTAGGTTGTATGGATTATTACGTGTTAATTTACGTAATGCAGATAAAGTCATACGTGCTGCATCGCCATCTGCGGAAGCAAGAATTGTATCTTTTGCTTCTTTTTCGATTTCAGCAAATGCTTCTTGGCAGAAAATTTGAGTGTATAGCAATTTTTGATGTGCTTTTTCAACGCCATCACGAGCAATCGCTTTTTCTGTACGTAATACAGCTGATTCCATTGCAAATAATTGATTAGCGATATTGGCAATATTCACTAAAACTTCTTGTTCTTGATCTAACTTCGCACCAAAGCGTTGTGCTGCTAAGCCTGCCGCTAATACAGCAATCTTCTTGGCATTTTTCACTAAGTATTTTTCCTGAGCTAGTGGCTCTGTACCGATATCCTCCGGCATTAACATCAGAAGCTCTTGCTGTAGATTTTGCGCAACTTGTAATAGTGGCAGCTCACCTTTTAGTGCCTTTTTCATAAATGTACCTGGTACAATCATGCGATTAATTTCATTTGTACCTTCAAAAATTCGATTAATACGAGAATCACGGTAAATACGCTCTACCTCATATTCAGCCATGAAGCCATAACCGCCATGTAACTGTACCGCTTCATCTGCAATATAATCTAATGTTTCTGATCCAAATACTTTAGCAATTGAGCATTCAATCGCATACTCAGCGATAGCACCTGCAATCACTTTTCCTTCCTTTTGCTCCTCTGGACTTAGCTGGCTTAAACGATCTTCAAATAAACCAACAGTACGATAGTTTAAGGATTCTGATGCATACAATTGAGAAGCCATCGTTGATAATTTTTCTTTTGTAAGGTTGAAGTCAGAAAGCTTTGTTTTAAATTGCTGACGTTGGTTTGTATATTGTACTGCTAACTCAAATGCACGTTTTGATCCACCAATTGTTCCAACCCCAAGTTTATAGCGACCGATATTTAAAATATTGAAGGCAATGACATGCCCACGACTAATTTCACCTAATAAATTTTCTACTGGCACTTCTGCATCTTCTAACACTAGTGTACGAGTAGATGAAGATTTAATTCCCATTTTCTTCTCTTCAGGACCCACAGAAACACCTTTGAATGCACGTTCAACAATAAAGGCAGTGAACTTATCGCCATCAATTTTAGCGTAAACAACAAACACATCTGCAAAGCCTGCATTTGTAATCCATTGCTTTTCACCATTTAAAATATAATGTGTGCCTGCATCGTTTAGTTTCGCAGTTGTTTTTGCCCCTAAAGCATCTGAGCCTGATCCCGGCTCTGTTAATGCATAAGCAGCAATTAATTCACCTGAGGCAAGCTTCGGTAAATATTTTTTCTTTTGATCTTCGTCACCAAATAGCACGATTGGTAATGAGCCAATTCCAACGTGTGCACCATGAGTGATGGAGAAACCACCTGCTACAGACATTTTTTCTGCAATTAATGCTGAAGAAACTTTATCTAAGCCTAGTCCTTCGTATTCTTCAGGAACATCTGCTCCTAGCAAGCCTAATTCACCAGCACTTTTAAGGAGACGTACTGAATGCTCAAATTCGTGGTGCTCTAAATTTTCAACTACAGGTAAAACTTCATTTGCTACATATTCTTCTGTTGTTTTGGCAATCATTTTATGCTCGTCAGTGAAATCTTCTGGTGTAAACACACGATCTAATTCCACATCTTCAATTAAAAATCCGCCGCCTTTAATGAAATCCGTTGTTTTTTCAGTCATATAAATTCCTCCCAATATATCTATTTTGATAGTCTAATCCCCTATTGAATGATGCCTCTTCAAAATCTGTGATATTTGCTAGAGGCTTAATCTTTATTCAGCATCTTCTCCAGTCATATTAGAGAAGGTTTCTGACGCTACAAACCTTTTGCTGAGTGAAGACAAACATATATAGAAAAGCTTGACATATACATGCTCGGAGGCAACCGGAAACAGTACACCTCAAGCTGATCTAATGAAAATTATAGAATTTCAAATACTCCAGCAGCCCCCATGCCGCCACCAATGCACATAGTTACTACACCATATTTCTTGCCTTGACGCTTTAATTCATGAATAAGTTTTAGTGTTAAAATAGCACCCGTTGCACCAAGTGGATGTCCTAATGCTATAGCTCCACCATTCACATTGACCTTATCTTGGTCAATGCCTAAATGACGAACAACCTGTAAGGATTGGGATGCAAATGCCTCATTGATTTCCCATAGATCAATAGCATCTACTGATAAACCTGCAATTTCTAATGCTTTTGGTACCGCCACAATTGGACCAATTCCCATTACTTCAGGTGGTACACCACCTACTGCAAAGCCTAGGAATTTTGCCATTGGTGTTAAACCTTGCTTGACAGCCTCTTCGCGATCCATCACCAATACAGCTGCTGCACCATCGGAAGTTTGAGAAGCGTTCCCTGCCGTCACACTCCCTTTCACATGGAAAGCTGGACGAAGCTTCGCTAAGCCTTCAACCGATGTACCAGGACGTACACCTTCATCCATACTGAAAGTGAATTTTTTCACCTGTGGCTTATTGTTTTCGTCAACATAATGTTGTTCCACTTCTATTGGTACAATCTCATCATTAAATTTACCTTCTTTGATCGCCTTTTCAGCAAGTTCATGTGAACGAACAGCAAATGCATCTTGATCTTCTCGACTTACATTGTACTGTCGAGCTACTTCCTCAGCTGTATGCCCCATTCCCATATAATATTGTGGAGCTGTTTCTGCTAAAGTTGGATTTAAGCGGGGTGTGTTCCCCACCATTGGCACCATACTCATTGACTCGACACCACCGGCAAGAATAGCCTTTGAGTGCCCTAGTATAATTCGTTCAGCTGCATAGGCAATCGCCTGTAGACCTGAAGAACAAAATCTATTAATGGTTAGAGCCGGAGTTGTATCTGGCAATCCGGCAAGTGCACCGATACTACGAGCTACATTCATCCCTTGTTCTGCTTCTGGCATAGCACAGCCTAAAATTAAATCATCTATCGGTCCCTCATAGCCTGCTCTTTTTAATGTTTCTTTGACAACGGCAGCACCAAAGTCATCTGGTCTTACTGTTGCTAAAGAACCTTTTTTTGCTTTTCCAATTGGAGTTCGTGCTCCTGCTACAATAACGGCTTCACGCATCGTATAATCCCCCTTTGTTTCATGTGCAAGTTTTGTCTATTTCGTCCGTCCATTAGTTACGAAGTGGTTTCCCTTTTAGCAGCATATGTTGCATTCTTTGCTGTGAAAGTGGATCTGCAACGAGGCTAAGGAATGCCTCACGCTCTAAGTTTAATAGATACTGTTCATCGACTAATGTGCCATATGGAACCTTACCACCCGCAATAACATATGCTAGCTTTTTAGCAATTTTCAAATCATGCTTACTGATAAAGCCAGACTCATACATACCTTGCGCACCCATGAGTAATGTACCGTAGCCTGATGCACCCACCACAGGAACTTTTGTTGGTACAGGTGGTTGATAGCCTGCTTCGTAAAGTGCTAAAGCCGCTTTCTTCGCATCATATAATTGATGATCTTGGTTAACTGAAATCCCATCTACGAAGTTTAAGAAGTTATTTTCGCGTGCTTCCTCACCAGATGTTGAAACCTTCGCCATCGCAACTGTTTCAAATACTTTATTTGCAATATGTTGATAGTCTATTTCAACACCATTTGGTAGACCCTTTAGGAATTTTTGATAAAGGGCTTTATTACCTCCGCCGCCCGGAATTAACCCAACGCCTACTTCCACTAAGCCCATATATGTTTCCATCGTTGCCTGAATATGTGCAGCAGGTAAGCAAACCTCTGCGCCGCCACCTAATGTCATGGCAAACGGTGCCGCCACAACTGGCTTACGTGAATATTTAATTTTTTGCATCGCATCTTGGAATGCCTTAATGACAAAATCTAGTTCAAAGATATTATCATCCTGTGCTTCTACTAAAATCATTCCTAGATTTGCTCCAACACAGAAGTTTTTCCCCTGGTTTCCTATAACTAAGCCCTTATAATTAGCTTCTACCTCGTCGATTGCAAAATTTATCATTTGAATAATATCTAAACCAATAGCATTCGACTGCGAATGGAATTCTAATAATGCAACTCCATCACCTAAGTCTATTAAACTAGCACCTGTATTAGATTTAATTACGCCATGTTTTTTCTTATATCGTTTTAAATCAATTTCCTTTTCATTAACAGGCACTTTGACATACTCCGAACCATTATAGTAAGCCAAGTCACCATCTATATCTGAATAGAAAGTTTCAAACCCATTTGCTAACATCTCTTTTACAAAGGCAGGTACTTCTCGACCTTCTGCCTCCATTTTTGCTACAGCTTCTTTCACGCCAATAGCATCCCAAATTTCAAATGGTCCTTGTTGCCAGCCAAAGCCCCATTTCATCGCATTATCAATAGCTACAATATCATCTGCAATTTCACCGTATAGCTGAGCAGAATAAATTAATGTAGGAGCAAATATTCCCCATAATAATTCACCTGTACGATCTTTTGCATATGTTAAAGCCTTCACTTTATTAGCCAATCCACGAGTTTGTTTCGCCATTTCAATGGAAGGTGTTTTTAATTTTTTCGCTGGACTATAGGCCAAAGTCGTTGGGTCAATTTCATGAATCTCTTTTCCTTGCTTTATGAAGAAACCTTGGCCTGATTTGGCACCGAGCCAACCGTTCGTGACCATTTTTTGCAAAAATTCTGGGACAGCAAATACCTGTTGTTCCCCACCTGTTGTTTGATCGTAGACATTTTTAGCTACATGAATAAATGTATCTAATCCAACAACATCGAGCGTACGAAACGTTGCCGATTTGGGACGACCAATTAGCGGACCTGTCACGGAATCTACTTCTCCAACTGAGTAACCGCCTTTTAGCATTTCCTGTAACGTGATGAGTAACCCATAAGTGCCGATGCGGTTAGCAATAAAGTTAGGTGTATCCTTTGCAAGCACAACGCCCTTACCAAGCACATCTTCACCAAATATTTTCATGAAGCTTACTACTTCAGGTGCAGTTGTATCAGCTGGAATCACCTCTAATAGTTTTAAATAGCGAGGCGGGTTGAAAAAGTGTGTGCCTAGAAAATGCTTTTTAAAATCATCTGAACGTCCTTCTGCCATCGCATTAATACTAATCCCAGATGTGTTTGAGCTAATAATTGTTCCAGGTGTACGAACAGCATCGATTTTTTCATACAGACTTTGTTTAATAGGTAAGTTTTCTACAACAACTTCAATAATCCAATCTACATCTTTTAGTTTCCCTAAATCATCTTCAAAATTGCCGACCGTTAGTAGTGATAAATTTTTCTTAGAAGTAAGTGGTGCTGGCTTTTGCTTTAATAACTTTTGCAAAGCTCCGTTTACAAGACGATTTCTTACAGCTGGGTGCTCTAAGGAAAGACCTTTTGCCTCTTCCTCATGCGTTAGTTCCTTCGGTGCAATATCTAATAGTAATGTTGGTATACCGATATTAGCTAAATGCGCTGCAATTCCAGAGCCCATCACCCCAGAACCTAGAACGGCAGCTTTTTTAATGTTATAAGTCACAAGCAATTCCCCCTTATTCTTCCATTGAATGAATAGCCATTCATTTTTTAGTCAAAAAAATATCAAGTGTACCTTAGTGGATTTTTGTCCCTCTGCTGAATGAATATTTACTAAATTCAACAATTACAACTAAGGTTTACCTCCATTTCAAAACATTGCTAATGAATGAAGATAAAACTACTTTTCTGTTTTTAGTGTAGATTATTTTGTCTAATTTAGCAATCTTTTTTCAAGAATTATTTTTGCAATATACATCTTTTTTTGTCGTTTACGAGCTAAAAGAAGACAATAAGTAGCGATGACTACAGCCAAACAGAAAACTTTCAGGTTACGCGAAAAATGTGTAGAATGGTAAGCAAGGAGAGTGAATACTTAATGAAAACAATTACTACTGCAGAACAATTTAATGAATTAATCAATGGCAACCAAAAAGTACTAGTGAAATTTTACGCTGGCTGGTGCCCAGACTGTACTCGTATGAACATGTTCATCGATCCAATCATTGAAGAGTATAACCAATTTGATTGGTATGAGCTAAACCGTGACGAGCTTCCAGAAATTGCAGACAAATATGATGTAATGGGCATCCCAAGTTTATTAATTTTCCAAAACGGTGAAAAGCTTGCTCACTTACACAGTGCCAATGCAAAAACACCTCAACAAGTAACTGAATTTTTATCTGCTCAACAATAACAATAATGAGAGCTGCATTTCTTCATGAAATGCAGCTCTTTTTGAAAGGAGATACCATTATGCGCCAACAATTGGGGCTACTCGGAAAATCACAATACGATGCTTCGATTGCAGCTAACTATCGTAATTCTGCTTGTGGCCCTACTACCATACACGTTATGTTAAATTATTTGAATGGAACTGCTCCTTCGATTAATGAGCTTTATAAACAGCTTGGTAGTACAAAAATTGGTTTGTTCAAATGGCGTTTGATTCGCAATTTACGCCGATTATATCCATCATGGGATGTTCGTACTTGTTCATTAAAAGAAGCTTTACAGGAAATTGATGCAGGGCGTCCTGTTGCTATGCGCTTTGATCGTTATTTTAGTTTTCGTTGGCGAGATCAAACCTCTACTTTCGCCTATCATTGGGTACCGCTAATTGGCTATGACATTAGAAATGATCAGCTAAACTTAATTTTTCATGATAACGGTACAGCAAATCGTGATAGCATCATTCTTCAGGCACTCTATCAACACAACGAAAAAGTATTGTCCTTTGTAAAAATGGCCCCTCACTAGAGCAAATATCGAATCGCCTACTATTTGCTCTCTATTCTTCTCCTTACCATAAAAAAGCAGAGCATATGACTATACTCTGCGATGATTGATTAAATAAGCGAATACAAAGAACGGGCATGCTTGGCAATAAGCGTGTAGCCACTCTCTTCGATCTCTTTAAATATGTGCGGCTCATAGTTTGGTAATATGAGACTTGTAAGGTCTGCTTCAATAGGCACATCGGTTTGAATCGTTGCGAGCTCATGCGATAATTTCAGCATATCTATATGGTCTTGGATTTTAGTTCGTTGACCAGGCTTTAATTCACCGAGCGACGCTAGTACACTATCAATCGAGCCATATGTTTGAATTAATGTGAGTGCTTGCTTAGGACCAATACCTTTAACGCCTGGATAACCATCACTTGTATCTCCCATAAAAGCCTTTACTTGTGCAAACTGCGCGGGCTCAATACTATACTCCTCTTTAAAACGTCCATGTGTATAAATATCATATTCTGTGTAGCCCTTTTTCATAAAGGCAATCTCTGTAGAGGGTCTCAAAAGTTGAAGTAAATCTTTATCTCCACTAATCACAGTAATTTCAGCCTCGTCCCGCCATTTGGTAATCATAGAGCCAATTAAATCATCAGCCTCCATGCCCTTCACACCAAAATTCTGCCAGCCCATTTGTAGGGATAAATTTTTTGCCATATCAAATTGAGGCAACATTTCCTCCGGTGGCGCTGGGCGATTTGCTTTATAGCCATCAAATAAATCATTGCGGAATGTATGCGCCCCCATATCCCAGCAAACTGCCATATGTGTTGGCTTCATTAAAGATTGCGCAGTTAGTACATGTCGTACAAAGCCTTGTGCTCCATTCGTTGGTGTCCCATCCGCCAAGCGAATAAAGTGACCCATGGCAGCCGAAGCGAAAAATGAACGGAATAACAATGCCATACCGTCAACAATCAGTAGCTTTGGTTTTGTTGTCATTATAAATTTCCTCTCCATAACCGTACAAGTTTGTATAAATTTTTGATACCTATTGAATAGTATAACAAACTTTCAACAATGAGCATTGTCAATACACGGCAATATGCTTACTTACAACGTCACTTTTCCTTTTTTTGAGATGCGATTGCGATGATCCAGCTGAATACCTGTTAGCCATTGTAAAAATGCCGTTACACCAATTTTAACGGTTTCTGGACGCAGCGTTCCTTCCTTAGGATCTGCATAAACAAAATCAATATGGCGAACCCCTTCATTTTCACCTATAAGTTTGAGGATATCAAATAATTCATAGGCTGTTAGACCACCTGGTGTGGCAGCGGGGACATCTCGTGCAAACATAATATCAAGTGCATCTAGATCCACTGAAACATAAATTCGATCAACCTCATACATAAGCTGACGTAACATTTCACGTATTGTGAGCTGAATACCATCACGTCGCATTTGCTTTAATGTAATCATATGAATGCCCTGTTCTCTTGCATAATGAATCATTTCCGGGGAATTGAAAAAACCATGCAATCCGACATTATAGATATGTCTCCCTTCCACAATCCCTGAGGCAATCAATTGATGGATCGGAGAATCTTGAGCCAGCCCAATTTCCTCTTGGTTTCTTGCATCTAAGTGTGTGTCAATTTGAATGATGCCAATACGGTCCTGCGGAAAGGCATTTTTTATTCCTTTTAATGAACATGCGGTAATGGCATGGTCTCCCCCAATCAAGCAAGTAAAGCTTTTTTGAAAAGCTATACTTAAATTTTCTGCCGCCGCCTCGATCGCAGATTCAGAAAGCATTCTATCTTGTTCATGAATCGCCACATCGCCAATATCAACGACTGATAGTGCACGTAAATTTATTTGCTCATCTAAGTTATATGATTGGAAGCTAGGCCATACTTTACGAAACGCAGTTGGATATTGCGCTTTTGCAGATGCTTCTCCTGCATACGATAACAGAGCTCCATACACAACTATATCCACATCATTTGGGTTTGGGTTTGTTTGCTGCTTAATCCATTGATGCATGGCCGATCCATTCTCTTGCTTCCATTGGCATTCCGGTTCTATAAACATATACATCTACCACCTTTATATCTTTTCTATTCAAGTTAAATTAACCTATATTTTTTCACATGTCCCTCAAATGTCCTACCCAATCTTCTCTCTATCTAATAGTACCATTCGTACATTCATCTTCGTCATTGTTTTTCTCTTTTCCTCTTTTCTTTTAAATTTTCTATGGAAAACACAAAAAAGCAAACTAGAAATCAGTTTGCTTCAAATTTCACTATGAGTTGGCGATGCTACTTTTGTTGTTTGAAGTGATTTTCACAAAGTTCAGCTACCTCATACATGGAATAGCTTTGAAAATTGTATTGACTACGTAATTCTTGAAAATAACGTAATAGCTCCTCTAGCATGGCTAAATTTTTAGCTGTATTCTTCCCAAAATTATGAGGATGCCACCATAAATGATAAAAAGCCTCGGCCTTTGCAGCCTCGAGCATACTTTCCTTTATGCGTTTTACCTTTGAGCCCTCGAATACGTGAAATGGACGAAAATAGGGTCTTAAAAAGGCACTTGAACGAATATTAATCAGTTGCTCGCCCCGCATTTCCTCCAACGTTGCCATATGATGGCCAGTAAGATTGATATAGCTATCAAGCCATTTTTTCGCTCCCAAAAGTCTACCTTTTTTCGTAAACTTTTGAGCATCATACAATGGATGATTTTCAGTTCCTCTGTAACAAACATAGCCCGCTTCTACACATGCTTTAAAATAGTCCTTATTCACTTGATTTCTTGGAAAAACCATGGACTTCATTGGCGAAATATAACCCTCGCTTATGGTCTTTGTCGCGTCTAAATCTGCATAAAAGGCAGCTTCTGTTTGACCTTTTTCCAAGCAATAATAATGAGAAAAGGTATGGCTACCTATTTCCTGATGTGGTGTACGTTTAATCTCCTCTATTAAAGATTTACCAAAATGTAAGAGGTCCTCTTGTTCGTTTTCGCCTACTTTAGCTAGCTGGCTATGTGCTGCATAGCGCATATTGTCATACTTAACAGGGATACCTCGTAAATAATGAGCCATTTCAGCCTTTGATTCTGCAAACAAGAGTCCGACTGTCGCCCAAGTTGCATGAATGTCATATTGCTCAAATAACGCAAGTATGCCGGGCAAGGCTTTTCGTACACCATATAGGTTTTTATTGTATTGTCCATATCGAAATACATCATGGACGCCCCACTTCAGCTCAAAATCTAATGAAATAACGAGACCCCCACCATTCATGTTGCTACTTCCTCCATTTTTGCACGCCTAGTAGCAGTGCGCGTATTTTTGATTGGGTAATGTAGCCTGAGTAAACATTGACAACCTGTCCACCAAAGCTTAGTTTGAATGCACGTACATTCCGATTATCGGTTAATTCACCCATATCATATAAAACAAAACCTTGCTCCTTAAAATGAAGAAGATTATGCCAGATTAAAAAACGATTGGCATAGCGGTGTGGTCTCTTTAAATGTGGAGATATGGCTGATGCCGCACAAGTTGCTTCATAATAAGACATTGCTTTATTCTCATGTACAATATCCAGTCGATAGCTTAATGTTTGTCCACAAATACTTTGAATTTCAGATAATAATAATGCTCCCTGTTTGTTGAGAAGCATGATCGTATCCATTTGAGATTTACCAATACCCTCAAGCTTTTTTCTTTTAGCAAAATGATTATAAAATTGCTGAAAAGTTCGTAAGTTTTCGACAGAAGGTTCTTTATATAAAATAACTTGATAATATTCTTTATGTGCGCGTCGTAATATTTTACGGTTTCCTTCAGAAAGTGCTAAGTACAATGACAGCTCATGCCCTTGAAGATCGATATGAATCGTTTCACTTTTAACAAGCTTTCGACTTGGGACAAGAGAATTTGTATAGCCTATTACTTTCATGGATTTTCGAACATTGGCTGGCTTTTCTAGAAAATAAAAATGCTGCATCGCAATATTCCACCGCTTACTTTTAATGGACAGAATGAACATCGCCCCCACTCTCCGTATTTTTTTGTACATGTTGTCGCTCAAAACGAGCTACTTTATAATGTTTTATTCGAGTAATAGGTTTATAGCCGAGCTGTGCTAAGCGCTTCCGTTTTCGCCATTGCCAAAAGCTTGCCGTTACCCACAGTGTTTGTCCAGGTTTGATTTTTCTGAAATAGGCCGTGATAATATCGATTTGCTTGAACATATCATAGTCTAAAAAATAAGTTTGCTTCGGTAACGCTTCTACTATTTGCAGTGAATCGACACGCCAATTTGTAGCGTGTAACGCGAATGCTGGTTTATTTGTTTCCGCAAAGGAATCCTTATAAACGATGTATCCTTTATAATAGAGAGCAATGACTTCTTCCTGATCAAGCTGCATCGCTTCCTGAATAGTCATTTCCTCAAATAAGTTGCCCACAGGTTGCTGTGGTGACACATCCTCTGCTGGAGATAATTCATAGAGCTCCACTTGCTTCAAACGAATAAACCTATCTACGAATTGTTGTCCATATTCTAGCCAATCTTTAAGCTTTCCATACTTTACTAAATAGCGGAATCGTCCAAGTTTGTTACGCTTCCAATCTACAAATCGCTGATTACTTTTTACATATTCCTTAAGCCGCTCCTTTAGTAGCAACGAACCTGTCACTAGCCTCGCACGTCTCGTACCGCCACTGGCAAGCATTCGTCTAGTAAAATCGATATTCGTACGCCAATCAAATTTGTAAGGCTCATAGCCAATACTCATATCAAATAGGCGATAATTAGCCGCGAATGTTCGCTGAATAGATTCCTGATTGACTATACGTCCCGGACCAAATACATTAAATGTCGGTTCGTGAGCAAGCGCATAGGTTACATAGCGTCCACGACAATAAAGTCCATATGTGAAAGCAATCCACTGATTTTCAAAGACAAGTGCATCGACCTCTACTTGTAGCGCCTCCCCATGAAGCATTGTTAAGCGCTCAAAAAAATCTCTTTTCTTCCCTTTTGTAAAGTCACTCGTATCCAGTTTTTTTGCCCATCGTCGATCAAATAATCGAAACATTTGCCATAGCTCGTCCTGTGCAGGGACTCTTCTTGTTAATGTGCCTAGCTTCCGGAGCTTTCTTTCCCGACGATCGACACCATGCATTTTTCGGCGTTGCTGGAAATGTTGAGGAAAGTCTACCTCGGAAAAAGCGAGATATGGAGTGACCACACGGAACATACTTATTCGTAACTGTCTTTCCACGAAATATTGTTCGATGACTTTAGTAGACTCTTTACTTTCCAATAAGCCGTGCAGTGAAAAAATGACGTGCCGATGTTTTTTAAGAAGCTCATCGAACACAAAGGTCGTTGTGTCCATTAACCATTCTTTTTTGGCAACAACCCCTGTATAATTGGCAATACTTTCACCTGCGAAGGTATACACCCTAATCCCCCATCGCCTAGTCACCGTAAAGGGGAAAAAGGCCAAAATGATTCCTTCATATTCCACAGCGAAGAGCTCTACTCGTTCTTTACGCCCTACTATTTGCCACCAATTATAAAACCAAGCAAATTCAATAAATGGGTTATCATTGTCCTCTTCCTCTAAAATGCCATCCCAAATTTCCTTGTACCACATGAGCTCATCATCTGTTCTAATACGTATTAATTGCAATTCAATCCCCTTTCTTTACGAGTTCTGAAACAGCTTGCTGATAGACCATTAATGTTTTTTGATACATCGGAGTAAACGTAAAATGCTGTAAGTAACGTCGTTCACTCGCATTACCCATTTTTTTACTTAAGGTAGCATCCATTAATAAATGGTGGAGCCTCTGCTTCAATAATTCTTTATCCTCACGCTCCACTAAAAAACCATTGTCATGATCCACCACTAACTCTTTAACACCACCCACATTTGTTGCAACTATAGGGAGACCTATACGCATCGCTTCAATAATAGAGATGGGCAAACCCTCCCAATCTGACAACAAAACAAACACATCACTTTTCTCCAAATAGCTGTGTACGTCGAATTGATCCCCCAAAAATGTTATGCGATCTGTTAAATTATGCTGTGCAACAAATTTTTCTAAAGCTGGCCGTAGAGAACCATCTCCAATCAATTGAAGCTGCCATGGAACATCTGTCAGTTCTGCTAATACCTCCAGCAATAGATCCTGTCTTTTTGGCACTTCAAAACGAGCAACCATCACTATGACTGGCTGCTCCATATAGGTCTTTTCTGTTGATGAATGACTGTCTATTGGGGCAATACCATTATGAATAGTTAGCAGTTTATGAGCTGGAGCAACCTTTTTCATGAGGGCTAGCTCCCGATCATAATCAGATACCGTTATAATTTTTGTGGTGAATCGTTGAACTGATTTTTCCATTCGATAATAAAGCACCTGTTTCTTTTGAGGAACACCTTCTGTAAAGCTCCAACTATGTGCGGTAAAAACAGTTGGGATACGCAGTAAACTTCCCACTATACGACCTATCACACCTGCTTTGGAGGAATGTGTGGCAACCACATCAGGTTGTATGCTTTTGAAGACGGTTCTTACTTGTAAAAATGCTTGGAAATCCTTTGTTAGATGAATAGCACGTTGCATAGCTGGAATAGGAATAACTGAAATTTTTTCCTCTTGTAAGCGCCAAAGGGATGGCTGATAGGAGCCTGTCACGACAGTCACTTCATGACCATCTTGCTTGAGCTGGATCGCTAAAGATTCCACATGCTTTTGCGCTCCACCGATTTTATCCATTCGTGTAATGAGCTGAACAATTTTCAGTACGGCCACTCCCCATCATTTAATAGGCACCCGTTCTTGCTACTACTACATAAAGAGTTTTCAAAACAATTTGGACATCCATCCAAAAGGAGTAATGATCCACATATTCAATGTCATATGAAATTTTTTGTCCATGGGAAATATTAGAACGGCCGTTAATCTGGGCAAGACCTGTTAAACCTGGTTTTACCTCTAGTCTCCTGGCCTGTAAATTGTTATAGGCATTTGTTATGGTTGGAACCTCCGGACGAGGCCCCACAATGCTCATTTCTCCTTTTAATACATTTAACAACTGAGGAATTTCATCAATACTTAGCTTTCGAAGGACAGCACCTACTTTGGTAATCCGTGTATCCTGTTCTACTTTAAAAAAATAGTCGTCTGGAATACCATTGGTACATATAGCTGGCATATTGACTGGAACTGCCTGTATACACATTGTGCGTAGCTTCCAAATAACAAAGCGGTGATGATCGAGGCCAGTTCGTATTTGTTTAAAAAAAATGGGGCGACCCGTTGAGATGAGTAAAATGAGGAATACAGCTAGCATTAGAGGAATTGTCATAAAAAGTAATAATAATGCCCCGATAATATCAAATATTCTTTTGCCATACTGACCATAGAATGTGAGATTCTTAGTTGTCGGAACGTGCACTTCACCATCCTTTGCATTTTTTTACTACTTAACACTATATATTCATTTTGAACATTTCTAGAACTATTTTAAGAAAAGTGCTTCTAGATGAAAAAAAGGAGTTATAACAGCGGCACTTGCTGAATAACTCCTTTTTTCTTATTATATGCACGCTCCTAAAATTTGGGCATCACATTCGATTACTACATTGCCTTTTAATGCCTTGCTAATCATACATGTTTGTTCCGCTTTTTGTGCGAAGCGAGCAATTTTCGTTTCAAGTTTTTCTGTTAAATTGTCCAATACTATTGTAGGCTTATGAACAATTTTTTCGTACGTAAAAACACCATTTACTACACTGACATACCCTTCAGACTGTAGGAATAAATCGTGTACAGCCACATCAGATCTTTCGAGAAGAGCAGCTAATGTAATTAAATAACAAGTCGCTGAAGCCCCTAATAACATTTCATCTGGATTGGTACCAATGCCTGGTCCATCCATCTCCTGAGGAATAGAAATTTGCGTTTTCAGATTGCTAGCATTGATCGTTCCCGTACCATTTCTTCCATCCGACCAAGTTAAGTCCATTGTAAATTTATGCTGAACCATTTTATATCCTCCTTTACGTACATATGACCATGAAAGAAGACGAGCCGTTATCCGTCAATAAAGATAAGCAAAACGCTAGAACGATAATAGCACATCCACTTTCGATACGGCTGTCTCTAACTCTACCACATTCTAAAGAGTATGCTCGAATAAGCGTACCGTTTTAAAATAGGAATATTTTACTTTACCAAACAAAAACTAACTATTATTTTACAAAAAACAATGTGACAAATTTTATGGTAGAATAGAATAAATAATTCTTTAGGAGATTTTAAAATGATTTTAACAAAGCAAGAAGCAATACAGGCACTTAAAAAGAACAAGTTTATCGGTTTTACTACTACAACAGGTAATATTATTATGAAAAAGATGAATAAAACCGATTATAATATTTTTGTTTTTGAAGAAGGAAAAGAGAAGCCATTACGTTATGTTGGTTCTATTATGAACGTTATGGCAACTATGAGTGATAAAGCATCGAATAAGGATTTTGTCATTGTAGAACAGCTTCCAACTCAAAACAACGTTGCCGAAACGCAAGCATCTGAAAACGAAGTGTCAGTCGAAGAGAAAGCTGTAGCATCAGAGGTAAAAGAAGTAGTCGTTGATGAGACAGAAAAAGTAGCAGTAGTCGTTGATGAAACAGAAGAGAGCCGTGCGATTGCAGGCTATGAAGATCTATATAAAATGACAGTAAGTGGTCGCATTATTACGGTACGTGAAAATCGTCCTTTAGCTCGTTGTAATGATGAATACGGCTTCCATATTGCGCGACTTACAAAGGACGGAAAAGCTTCCAGTCATAATGTCTTTGAACTGTGGAAACAAACATTCCCTGAGTTAGAGCAAACTCAATTCAAAGGTGCTTTAAAAACAAAATACGGGACAGGTTGTAAGCTAATCGATAAACCTGGTATCCATTTTTAATCTCATTCACTAAAATGTCTAAACTACAACCCTCAGTTGAAAACACTGAGGGTTTACTGTTTATAAATGAAATTCTTTTCGCCAATTGAACAACTTCACGATGTTAATTTGAGCCACTTTATGAAATCCTGCATGCTTCAGCTTTCGTCTTCTGCGCCGCTCATACCATGGAACTAACGTACAGACGGATCGCCCTTCACGCTGCACTTCCACAACTATTGCCTCTAATAGCTGAGTGTCATATTCTCGAATAAAAGACATATTGGCAGATAGCTCATACGTATAGCCACTCTCTTCTTCGCGTGCTATTTGATCGTGCCTTCTATAGACGATTTGATCTCCATCACAAAAAAATTGATTTCCCTTATAAAAATGCGCTATAAAAGCAGGCCGCTCATTCATCGTCATAATATCCTTCATTTGTAGCTCTTGAAAGGGCCTATATCCTTGATCTTGTTTTTGCTCCGCGATATAGATGTCTACTAGATGAATAGCGACGAATCGCTGAAGGGCTCCTTTTATTACACGGAACCATTGTCTTATTCGAGCATGCTTTAGAAAATACAATAATTCCCCTAACCTGTCTCTCTTCCATCTCACAAGCTGGTGATTGCCTGTTAATTTCCCTTTTACCCGATCTCGTAATACCATCCATGACCGAATAAAGCGCTCCGTTTTGCCTTTCGTACTCATAATAAATTTTCGTGTAAAATCAATATCGGTATACCATTGAAACTTATAGGGCTCATAGCCACTACCAAAATCATAGTAATGGAAGCCTAAATCTCGTGCCTTAAGCATATTTTCCTTTTCTATTAAACTGCCGGGGCCAAACCTATTGAAATCTGGCTCATGGCCCATAGCCTGACAAAAATTACGATCTCTACAGCATAAATCAATAGTAAAACCAATCCAATGCCCTTCAAATTGCAAGCTATCAACCTCGACTCTAAATGCTTCATTAGAGACATTAGCCAAACGTTCATAAAACAATCGAGTCTGTGCTTCGGTAAATCTGCTTTTGTCCAATTTCTTGC
Source organism: Lysinibacillus sp. GW823-FHT06C08 (assembly GCF_058795135.1). Classification (NCBI taxonomy): domain Bacteria; kingdom Bacillati; phylum Bacillota; class Bacilli; order Caryophanales; family Bacillaceae; genus Lysinibacillus; species Lysinibacillus sp. GW823-FHT06C08. Next base: position 195,465 of record NZ_JBXAHN010000007.1, on the reverse strand, counting down.
GCCATCTTCGCGTAAATAGCGTAAACATTTCATGAAAATGACTGACACCAACATCCTGAAAGTCGACGTGCCCAAGTAGTTTTAATTTCTTTTCATAACGCTTAATACTTTTAAACGTCTTACGATGCTTTTTCAAAAAATCATTAAGTGTCATCGATTGAAAATCTATAAATGATGTGACGGTTCGAAATATGGAATAAGGCATTTGGTATTCTATCGCATATTTCTCAAGCTGTTGGGAAGTATCTTTACTTTCAATTAGACCATGAAATGCGAGCAAATAACGCTTATATTTTTGCATGAACACCTTTAATATATAATGAATAGCCCGCTCCAGCCATTGCTTCTCTGCTATCACTTCCATATAAGTCGCATACCCTTGTCCTAAAAAACCAAAGTGATGAATTTTACCAAACCCCACAGAATGAACTAACGGAAAAAATGCCACTGCTTTACCTTGATGTTCGACTATAACTATTTCTACGTTGTCGTGTATACCAAGCGTTGCCCACCATGTTGTCACCCATTCGTATTCAATAAAAGGGTTATTATTTTTTTCTCGTTCGAGTATACCTGACCAAGTCCTTCGATAGGGCTCTAACGTTTCCATTGAAGTGATTATTTTATAATCTAGCAACGCACTGAATCGCTCCCTTTTCCGTTATCATCATCCCTTATTTAGTAGCCACTATATTCCTAGCAAGAAAGTATTAGAACAGGAATAGTCCATCAACGTGAAACCCTCCCCATTCAATTGAATAGGAAGGGTTTTGGTTTCGTCCACACTATACCTTTAAAAGTGGCTCCTCTATTTTGTTTACGGCATGGGCCATATGAGTCGTTGCTACATAGCTAAGTGTCATGCCAGGTCCAATCGTTGCGCCTGGTCCAGGATAGGTTTCTCCCATAATAGACGCCGAGCAATTACCTGATGCATACAAACCTTCTATTGGTTGGCCATCCTTTTTCACAACACGAGCAAATTCATCCACTACTAATCCACCCTTTGTACCAATATCTCCCGGATAAAGACGCAAAGCATAAAATGGAGCTTTCTTGAACTCTGCTAAATTAGGGTTCGGTAATGTCGGGTCTCCGTAGTAATTATCGTATGCACTATCGCCCCGATAAAAGTCATCATCATGACCATTCTGTGCAAAGGTGTTAAAACGATCTACCGTTTCTACTAAGCTTTCTACTGGCACATCCATTTGCCTCGCAAGATCGTCAATCGTTTCGGCACTTTTCACGATCCCATGGTCATACCAGCTTTTTGGAAATGCTTGTCCTGGAAACAGTCCTGTAAAAATATAACGACTTTTAGCAGCAGCATCAATAAGAATCCAGGAAGGTACAGCCTGTTTCGTCTCCTCCTGATGCTTGTACATTGTATCTACAAACTCATGATAGGGTGCTGCTTCATTGACAAAACGTTGCCCTGCACTATCTACTACCATCATATTTGGAACGCCCCGATCAGCCACAAGGAAGAATGGTTGTCCTTGTGGATCAATAACAGATGGTGCTCCCCATACCTTATCCATTAAATCGAGAGTAGCTCCAATTTTCACACTAGGTGCTATGATATCGCCTGTTTGCCCCATAGGCGAAGAAGTCCACGCAGCATTAGTAGGAGCAGGCAAATATTTTTCACGCAGTGCCTGATTATGTGAAAAGCCACCTGATGACAAAACAACGCCTCGCTTTGCCTCTATCCGCTGCTCTTGTCCATTACGTTCAACTATCACCCCAACAACTCTTCCATTATTCATGATGAAATCTTTAAAGGCCGTTGATAACCAAAGCTCTCCATTTGCTTCAGCAAGTGATAATCGTAGACGTGCCACTAATGCTTCACCTAGCGCTACGGGCTCGCTCTTGGTCACCTTGGATTTCACTAAACGCATTCCTAATTTCAACGCAGTCGTTTTCCCTTTGAATGTTCGCGTCATCATATTGACCTTATGAAACTCGTAACTATTCATCGTAAAGCCTTTGGTGGATAAAGTTGCTCGACGCATATGATCGGCCAGTGAGCCCATTTTTGTTAAATCGAAAATAAGAGGTTCAATGGAGCGTCCCTGCGACAAACCGCCCAATTTTTCAGGATAATAATCGGAATAGCCCTTGGCATATCGGAAGCGCATATGATTCGTTTTATTGTATAAAAATCGCAACATTTCTGGCCCTCTTGTAATATAAGCTTCCTTTAACGCTTCAGGCACACGATCACCTATTGTGGAATCTAAATATTGGCGTGCGAGTTCATGTGAATCTGGGACACCTTCACCTTTAATAACATGATTATTGGGAATCCATAAGGCGCCACCAGAAATTGCAGAAGCACCCCCGTAACGATCTGTTTTTTCAATCACTACTGATTTCAATCCTTGTAATTTTGCTGTTAAACCTGCTGTCAATCCCGCTGCTCCAGAGCCTACTACAATTACATCAAAACTTGCATCCCACTTCATTCAACCATTCCTCCCCTATGAGCTAAATCGATGAATATAATCTTTCTATTAAAAAGTATAGAATTAAACTAATTTTCAGTCAATTTAATATGTTCGCCATTTTCCTACATAAAGCTGGCATTCCATGTCAAGAAAGTTTGCTACAAGCATATTCAACTTTACATAGCATATATTTGGAAAAACAACTTTAAGTTTATGATGAGGCGGGGGATTTTACAGGTGAGTGCAATGATACTTGGTGGATTTCTATTTTTCAGTGTGAGCATAGGTGGCGCAATTGCCTGGATTTTCTCTAAGCTATTTCAACATACAACTCAAGGGCTGTCATTATTATGCGGAGGTTTTTTAGTAGGCTTACTCGTTCTAGATATTATTCCTTCTTCATTTCAAATCTATCAATCATTCGGAATTATACTTGGGATTTTTATTGGCTATTTCATTTTCCAACTATTAGATACTTTATTTCATGCTTCTCATGCGCAAAATCCCTCTGTCTCTCTACTAACCCTTGCTATGATTATTCATACTATACCGATTAGTCTTACTGTCGGTAATTTACTTGGCAATGCAGCACTAAGTATTTCTCTCACAGCCTCCATTATTCTTCACCATGTTCCTGAAGGTTTTGCTCTATCAACCGCACTCATTGCTCAAGGCGAAAGACTATGGAGACTTTTTATTTATTTCTTTATCTTTTCTATTTTCTTCAGTATTTTTATTTGGTTTGGGCAATATTGGGCCTTACCCGAAAAGGCACAGGGTATCTTAATGGGCATTTCTATAGGTTTGATTGCCACAGCCAGCATTTCTGAATTCATTTTACATCAACTTAAGTATGTCTCGTTCAAAGCTTTTTTTATGTATCTCATTTTAGGCTATATGCTAAGCTATATTTTCCATACACTAGTTGAATAAGCTACGAGTTGTAAGAGAAAAAAGACAAAGAACAAGCAATCCACCAGCATAAAGTGGATTGCTTGTTCTTTTTATTCCTCGTCACTTAATTTCATTAAAGTAAGTGTAAGAATTTTTGAAACCTCTGCACGAGTAAGATTTCCTTTCGGATTAAACTTACCATTCGTACCATTTAAAATGCCTAATTGCTGCAATAAGCCAATAGCCTCTACTGTTTCCTTGCGCATTTGATTTTTATCTGTAAATGTATTGTTGCTGCTTACTTGAGAAAGATCCACTTCCATGGCTTGTAAATATCTTGCTGTCACATATGCCATTTCCTCACGTGTAACAGGTTTTTTTGGCTCGAATTGACTACCATCGTAAATATCAATTAAGCCATACTCTTCTAAAATGGCTACTTCCTTCGCACCCCAAAAACCATTAAGGTCCGTATATGTAGCTGGTCCTTCATAATCTTCATTTACATTTAAGCCCGATGCTCTGAAAATAATTGCTGCCAATTCTCCACGAGTCACTTGTCCATTTGGATTAAATGTTGTGGCAGATGAGCCATTAATAATATCTGCTTGATAGAGTAATTGAATATAACTCTCCGCCCAATGTCCAATTGCATCCTTGAAGTACCCACCTGGCTTTAACTCCACATCTGCACGAGCAAATACTAGCAACATTTCATTTAAATCTGCCGCACTAATTACTTCCCATTTATTTGCTGTATAGATTTCACTCTTAAAGCCATTTCCAGTTTGCGTAATTTTAATTTGAATTGCATTACCGAATGCCTTCTTAATTTCTTCAAAGTTCTCCTTAAACTCTTTTTCTCCTTCTGGATAAAGGTTTGTACCATCTTTATAGGATTGAAGAATCGCATCTAGTGAAATTTTCACGGTTATATTTGTTTTCGTTGTAACGATTGTGACCTCATTATTTTCAAAGCCTACTTTAGATAGCAACAATATTTTATAGATATCCTGATAGGACATCGCCTGTAATTGATCAGTAGCTGCAACAGTTTGCTTTTGATGAATACTATTTGCAACACCTACTGCTTCCTGTGCATATGCCTGTCCGCCTAGTCCTCCTGTAAAACATACAATACTTAGTGCTCCCGCTAACATAATTTTTTTCATTACTATTTCCTCCTTCGATGTATAAATTCAGTGTACTAAATCAATAGTTAGCATTTCTATAAAAAAATGTAAATTCTATAATAATTATATAAAAGACCTATTTTTGTCCTATTATATTAGAACTACTCTTTTTTTCACTTACAACAAAGACCAAAGAGGAAACAAGATAAATTTTTATGGATTTAAGTATATGATGGGTCATTTACAAAACATGACTCCCCTATATATGCTACTAATGTAATAAATATGAATAATTAGGTATAAAGCAACTGGTCCTATATGTCATCACCATCCACATACAATAGTAGCAATCAAGCTTTCAGGAGGGTGCTAAATGGTTATTACCCCTGGTATTTCAGATTTGCCTTATAGGGTTCAAGTGGATGGAACAAAGTTTTTCACCTTGATTGCAGAGGAAATAACGTGGGAGCTCGTAGATGGGATATTTATTCAGGCATGGGGCTACAATGGTTCTACGCCTGGTCCGACCATTCGCGTTTTTCCTGGGGATCCTATTTGTATTCGGGTTATTAATCGGTTACCTGAAAAAACAAGTGTACATTGGCATGGCTTAATCGTGCCGAATGCTATGGATGGTGTACCACCTATTGAACCATCACCTTTTATTGAAACAGGGCATTATTTTGATTATCACTTTACGATAAAAAATCCACCTGGGACGTATATGTATCATTCTCATGTCAATGTAGCTGTGCAAGATAATGCTGGGCTATTGGGAGGATTTATTGTTGAAGATCCGAGCAAACAGAACCTACCACAGCATAAAGATTATTTATGTTTATTACAGGAATGGGCAGTTCATCAATTGCCTTGGGGAACTCTTACAAAGGGTACGTATCCTTTAAATTTTAAGAAACCAGAATTTAATTTTTTTACAATGAATGGGAAATGCTATCCATCCACCAAATCCTTCCCCGTAAATTTCGGTGATACCGTTAAAATTCGTTTTGGCAATATTCAAATGCATCACCATCCCATCCATTTACACGGCCATCAATTTCATCTTGTTGGCGCAGATGGCTTTCCGATTGATCGTCATACACAAATTGCCAAAAACACTATTCTTGTGGCATCTGGCGAAACGTGGGATATAGAATTTCTCGCCAATAATCCTGGTATTTGGCCTCTCCATTGTCATATGCCCCATCACGTTACCAATAATGGGGCTCCTGGTGTTGGGGGGATGTTTACAACAGTGAATTATGGTTAAGACATGGACAGCTTAGTTGCTGTTCTTTTTTATTTCTACAGTTATGTTTAGTCGATTTTGGGTACATACTTGAAAAGGAGCCATCCCACAAACTTTATATCATTATAATAATAGAGGCTATCATTTGATTTTTTATTATCTAAAGAAGTAGTATGTAGTTGTAACGAAGGATTTTTTACATATCCACACTATTATATTAATGTAACAATTTCAAAGGAGGAATTTCGATGAATTATCAAAACATTACGGTCGCAGGTAGCGGTGTGTTAGGAAGTCAAATTGCTTATCAATCTGCTTTTAAAGGTTTTCAAGTAACCATTTACGATATTAACGACGAGGCGTTGAAAAATGCACAGGATCGTATTACAAAATTGAAACCACTTTATCAACAAGACTTAGGAGCTACACAAGAAGAAGTAGATGCTGCCTATGCTCGACTAACATTTAAAAGCGACTTAGCACAAGCTGTTGCCGATGCTGATCTTGTAATTGAAGCAATCCCTGAAGTTGTCCAAATTAAAACAGAATTTTATACGAGCCTTGGCAAAGTAGCACCTGCAAAAACAATTTTTGCTACTAACTCATCTACTTTATTACCTAGCCAATTTGCAGAAGCAACGGGCCGTCCTGAGAAGTTTTTAGCGCTACACTTTGCCAATACTATTTGGAAAAACAACACAGCTGAAATTATGAAACACCCAGGCACAGATATGAAAGTATTCGATGAGGTTGTTGCATTTGCACGTGCAATCGGCATGGTTCCACTACCATTATATAAAGAGCAACCTGGCTATATTTTAAACTCATTGCTCGTACCATTTTTAGATGCCGCTGAATCTTTATTAGTAAAAGAAGTGGCAGATCCAGAAACAATCGATAAAACATGGATGATTGGCACAGGCGCACCACTTGGTCCATTTGCCATCTTAGACATCGTAGGTATCAACACTGCTTATAATATTGTTGAAGCAAAAGCAACGGCTACTGGTGATGAAAACATGAAAAAGCTAGCCAACCTACTGAAAACAGAGTATATCGAAAAAGGTAAGCTCGGTCGTGCAACAGGTGAAGGATTCTACACATATCCAAACCCAAGCTTTGCTGAACCGGATTTCTTAAAGGGTTAATGAAGAAAGAGCAATTGTCCGAGAACAAGGATAATTGCTCTTTTTTTTGGCTTATGTGAAGAAATCCCAAAAGCTAGGAGTATTGATAAATTCCTTCGTTGCAAGTTTTTCAATAATCTTTAATTTAATCTCCTGTTCTAAGTCTTCTCTTTCCTGATAGCTTGTCTGATGGAGACATTGTTTAATTTTAGGTGAAAAATTCTCGATGAATAGAAGTGACTCCTCATTATAGTTATTTTCCCTGTCCATCCGTTATCCCTCCTCTTTACGAAGCTTTTGTTGTAGTTTTTGTAATGCCTTGCGATGAAGATTCGATATATTTTGGGGTGTTGTTTGTAATGTTTCAGCAATCGCCTTTATCGAATAATCTTTCACATAAATCATTTCTAAAATTTGAAGCTGCTTATCCGTTAAGCCTTTCAAGGATTGAAATAGCTCTTCATTTTCAACAGCCTCTAGTAATCCTTCTTGAATGATTTCGTCCTTTCTCATCATCCCAGTCTCAAATAGTCCATCGTCTACAATTAATAAAAAACGGTCGTGCAATCTTCTCCTTTTTTTATCAAAATCCAAGCTATAGAAATAAATTAAATTACTGACATATTTTATTTTTTGAACATTTATATAATGTAATTGAAACGTCTCATCAACCCTTTTCATATTACAATCGGTTGGATATAAAATCGCTTTTTCAACTAAATAAAGATTTTTAGCATTAGCCAAAAAGCTTTTGATAATTGGATTTTTTATCTGTTCCATATTTCTGTAAAAAAACTCTTCGATCTTGTAGTTATCGTTTTTCATCATCATCACTCCTATCTATCCGCCTTCTTGCTAAATAAAGTGACTATCATCTATCTATTATAAACCAAAATAAGAACAAATGTTCTTAAAAATCAAAATCATATTGATTTTATGTCACTTAAAATCACTTTTACATACGTAAGACACAATATTGGTGAAGGAGGAAGATGTCATGCTAACACCCGAAAATATTCAAATGTGGATAAACCTAATTGGTAATTCAGGATTCCCAATTGCCATCACCATCTATCTCTTTGTGCGATTTGAAAAGAAAATGGAAAATTTAGAAGCTGTCATCATAAGAAGGTTAAATAAAAATGAGGAATAGTAAAAAAACACGGCAGCATTCTTTTAATGAATGCTGCCGTGTGATTTCGCACTACTCGTGCATACAATATATGTAAAAATAAATATTTCTGAGATGGGAGGGGATTATGATTACTCACAATACAATGGTATCAGCCGATATAGCCATGACCATTTTTTTCATGCTAGGCATTACTTATAATTACTTTTATGATTCATTCCCCATTCAAATTGAATACTTGGGCAATCTTGTATTTTGGCTGATACTCCCATTATCAATCATTATTGTTGCGCTAAGCATATGGTTACTGACAAAGAAAGTAAGCATGGTTAGCTCTTTATTAGCATTTTCTTTTGCGGTCATTACTATATTTATTTTATTGTTATATTGAAGTTCGTATAAAAGCCTTTGAAGATTTGATTACTTCAAAGGCTTTACATATAGAACCATATAATCTTCATCAAAGCATTGCTGGGCTATTTTTAAAGCTCTCTTCTCTGTCCCAAATATTTGAAAACCTAATGATGTGTATAGTCCTTTTGCCGATTCATTAGAAGATACTACGGTTAAATTAATTTGCTCTACATCTGCTAATTGTTTCCCTTGCTTGATTATTGCTTGCATTAAACGTTTACCTAAGCTAAGCCCTCGTTTTTCCGGAGACACATACACGGCAAAAATACTCGCCTTATGCTTTAGCTTCATTTTGCTTTCCTGCACCAATGTAGCAACCCCAAACAATTCATCCTGATCAAATGCTCCGAAAGTAAATGAACCTTGTGCTTCCAGTCTACTTGCAAACAACTCAAGCGCCATATCTCTTTCCTCTTCAAAACTTGAACCAAATGCCTCAGGATTTGTTTGTAATCCCTCTAATCTTAATTGACGATATGCCTCAGCATCTTGTGCTGTTAATAACCTAATTTCCATATATTTTCTCCTCCCCTTTTTACTAATCGACGAACAATGTTTGAAAACGGTAAAAACTTTCTAAACTAACAGCCGTAAAAACTGTTCAAAATGAACGCCTGCCTCACGAGGCACTTGCTCCTTGGATGTCGCCTCAATAGCAGCCGCTAAAAACGATTCTGCTAGCTTCATGGACTCCACTAAATCCTGCCCACGCATCATACCGCCCATAATAACAGATGCAAATAAATCACCCGTGCCCGAGTAGCTTTCACCATTATAGTCACGAATGCTATGGAAAGAACGGTTCGCATCGATAAACATATTCCCGACATAACGCTTGCTCTCCACTACAGGTGGATTTAAGCCAGTAATAATGACATGTGCCCCTGTGGCCTGCTGGAGCTGCTGCCCCGCCTCTTCTAGTGCCTGAATATAATCTCTTTCATGCTGATAGCTTTGCAACCTCTCAAATGACAAGCCTGTGAGCAAACAACATTCCGTCACATTAGGCGTAATAATATCTGCACACTTTACTAGCTCCTTCATCCGTTCCAGTAAGTCGCCCGTAAACATTTTATATACCTCACCGTGATCACCCATTACAGGATCAACTAGCAAGGTCGTATCCGTCGAGTGAAACACACCTAAAAAACGGAAAATATTATCGATTTGCTCTTTACCTGTGACAAAGCCCGTGTGAATACCGTCAAAGCTAGCCCCAAGTTTGCTCCACTCATCCACAAAGTAGTCCATTTTTGAGGTTAAATCCTCACAATAAAAGCTCGAATACCCTGTTTGTGCCGTTAGAATGGCAGTTGGCAATGGCACAGCCTGCACGCCCATCACAGATAATACAGGGATGGCAGCCGTTAGCGAGCACTTCCCAAAGGATGACATATCCTGAATTACAGCCACTTTTTTCATCATACATTCCACCTAACTCATCCTGTTTATACTCACCTCATCGTATCACAATTAGAAAGATGGGAAAATATCCTCCAACTGACCTCTAACTATTTTATAAAATTGACACTTTTATAACAGTCAGTCCTTTGCTAAAGTAAAAATCATCAAAATATTCATCATAGTGAGGAAGATAAAGATGCAAAATATACAAAGATCATCCTATACAAGACCACGCACGAAAACATTTGATTTAGTCATTACAGCCATTTTAGCGGCGCTTGTTTTCGTTGCTACCATGTTTATTAATCTCAAACTACCATTTGGTCAAGGTGGACTGATTCACTTAGGGACGTCCATGCTATTCATCTCAGCCATTTTATTTGGACCTAAAAAGGGGGCACTTGCTGGAGCCATCGGAATGGGCTTATTCGATATCGTAGGTGGCTGGTTAATTTGGGCACCCACTACTATTATTTCACGCGCATTACAAGGCTTTATCGTTGGTAAAATTGCTTGGTCAAAGGGATATAAAGGCGACCATATTGGTTTAAACATTTTAGGGGCTGTAGTATCCATGCCCGTAATGATTGCCGTCTATTATATCGGGCAAGCGATTATGTTCAATAGCTGGATTGCACCTTTAGCATCCATTCCAGGTGATATTATTCAAAACGTTGTTGGCCTAATTATCGCTATTCCCGTATGTGTCGTACTGAAAAAAACACCCTATTTCAAAAGGAATTTATAATAAAACACGCCATCCTGCTCTATTATTTTGCAGCACGGATGGCGTGTTTTCTTTGCTTCTACATAGAAAAATAGGTGATTTTCAGGATAAAGTGACATTCGCCTCGATCATTTTCATACTATATGGTGGAGGTGGTAAAAATGCCAAGAGTAAAATACCGCGATGCAGACGTTGCTTTAATGGCAAGGATGATGCGAGCTGAGGCTGAAGGTGAAGGACAGCAAGGCATGTTATACGTGGGCAATGTGATTGTCAATCGAGCTGTCGCATCTTGCTTGGACTTCAACGACGTGAGAACTATCGAGCAAGTCATTTATCAGGTACAAGGAGGAAACTATTCGTTCGAAGCCGTCCAAAAGGGCAATATGTTTTACCAACGTGCAAGAGAAACAGAAAAAAGATTAGCCAAACAGAACTTAGACTTCTGGCGTCAGCACCCAGCCAAATACGCCCTTTGGTACTTCAACCCATACGCCCCATGTCCCCCAACATGGTACGGCCAACCATTCACAGGTCAATTTAAAAACCATTGCTTCTATGAACCTGCACCAGATACTTGTGAAAGTGTTTATATGGGGTAGCTTTGTTTTTATTTTTAAAGGAACTGTCTAAATAACTGCTGTTACCTTTTTTTGTTCATATCTATTTCAACAGCTTATTAAAAAAAATGCTAGCACTATTCAATTCAGCCAATAACTAAAAAGGTTTCTTTATTTAATCCTACGCTATACCATTAAAATCAACCTATAATAAAGGCTGAAGAGAGTAGTAATAAAACTACTTCACTTCAGCCCCTTTCATTATTTACTTTTAACTTTTACATAGCGGCTATACACATAACCCGTTTTCTCTTTATAAGAAATTTTATACCAGCCTTGTTCTTCCCCTAGAATCGTTATTTCAGTATTTTTTGAAATTGTGCCATATACTTTACCTGCATTCGATGGTTTCGAACGAACATTTAAGTGATACGTTGTCACAATGCCTTTAGTTGGTTGTGGTTTATTAACAGAAGGCTTTGTTTTATCTGGCTCTGGTTTACTTGGATTTGTCGGTTTTTCCACTGGCTTGTCTGTTACTTTATCTTCCTCAGCTTTATGATGATTTATAGCTTTTACTAGCTTTTGATAAAATTCACCTGTCGTTTTTACTCCAGAAAATTGGCTTTCTTTGACGTTGGCCTTTGCTGCTAGCTTCCCTATTTCTTCCTTTGTTATGGCATCCTTGACATTAATAGATGCAATATTTGTATATTTTCCATCTTCCGTAGTAGGAATTGCTAAAATGTCTTGGTTAATTAATTCAACAACAGCAGCACGAGTTGGTGATTTTGTATCGACACCAATTATTTTCCAGTTATTTTGGATGACTGGCTCATAAACACCGTTCATCTCTTCTTTCAGGTATCGAATTGCTAGATTACGAATTGTTCCACCTGTTTCCCCATAAGCACTTTCATCTTTAGAGGACCAAGTCATATTGAACTTACGCCCTTCAAGCGCCTGACCTTTTGATACGAGAAAGTCCATTCTATATGCGTTCATACCAAGTTTTAAATGATCTTCCATTTTAATTGGCGTTCCATCTAATTTACGAAGATTTTTGATTCTGTTGCCTGGCTGCTCCGTTAAATCGATGTCATACTTTACATGACCAAAATAGTCATTTGTACTATATTTCGATGAACGTCTTGTTTTATCAAAACTAATCGTTACATCTCCATCTCGCGTACTATTAAAATAGCCCACAGCCCATTCCATATAATCTTTTAAATCTTTTCCTGTTACTTCATAAACAGATACTTCTCCGCCAGCAAATTGATAATTATAGGCAATATCCTTTTTCTTGATAGGACCTATGTTCAATGAAGCTTTGTCATTATCAATCTGATGCGCTACTACATCAGCCTTACTATAATGCAGCATTACCTCATGGAAAAAGTCTGATAAAGGTGTTTCTTGAATGTGTACTGTAGGAATTCCTTTAATTTCATTTTTCGGGACAAGATTTGTTCCTTTCAGCTGTGCCACTTCGATATTGGCATCTTCACGTGCAAACTCATGGTAAGGCTTTAATGTTTCTTCTAGTTCTTTATCAGATTCAACAAATGTGCCATCTTCGTTCTTTACAGGAATAGCCAAAGCGTCTTTTTCTTTTAGCAGCAATTGTTCGCCTTGGCGAGTAAATGTTAAATCAATTCGTGAAATATGTGTTCCATATTTATTAGGCTCTGTTATAAAAACGCCATTCACTTCTTCTTTATTAATCAGGACATGATTATGACCTGCAAAAATAGCTGTTAGCTCTGGAATGGCGTTTGCCATCTCCTTCACGCCAGTCCCTGGAATACCATTTTCATTTTCCAGCCCCATATGCATGAGGCCAATCATGACATCTACTTTGCCTTCTAATTCTTTGACCGCTTTTTTAGTCTCTTCAATTGGATTTTTGATCACTAGTCCATCTAGATGATCCGTGCCTTTTTCATACTCTGTAATCAGTGGAGTTACCATCCCGATAACACCGATTTTTACCCCTTCACGCTCAATAATTGTATATGCAGGTAAATAACGATCTCCATTTTCTTTATAAACATTACCAGCAAGTCTTGTACCATTAAATTGGCTAGAAACTTTATCAAGGATGTCTAAACCAAAGTTGAATTCATGATTTCCATATGTCCAAGCCTCATAGCCCATTTCATTAACAGCGACCATCATTGGTGATTGAGGCTGATTGTTGAATAATTCTGCAGAATTATCCTGTATTAAATCTCCATTTTCCAACAAGATTGTATTCGGATTATCGTTACGAATATCCTTAATAATTGTATATAATTGCGTTAAACTGCCTGTGAGATTTGGGCCATCCACCGCATAATCCCAAGGCATAGAACGGCCATGAATATCTGAAGTAGCGAGGAGTGTAATATGAATATCTTTATCTTCCTCTTGTGCATTTACAGGGGTTTGCGTAAAGAAAATCCCTGTGGCCAGTATCAATGCCACCATACTTAGTATAGATATAACTTTTCTAAATCTACTCATTTCCTAGTTTGCTCCCTTTAATTCTGAATTTTAAGATTCCTAATCAGTTTAGCATTTATGGTGATCACCATCCAGGTAAAATTAATCATAAAAGTAATAATAATGAATAATTTTAACAAATTTCAGCGTGATTAAGGGGAAAAAAGCTATAGTAAAAGGATATTTAACAAGCGCTTAATGCTCGCTTAAATACCCCTAATTTAGCAATTAAGATTGATATGACATTACCTTCGACTAGAGGTTTCGCCAAGTCATTGTAGGTCGGCTTTCATGTGCTGTTCCTTCAATAACAGTACTCCCATCAAGCCAATGGAGGAAAATACAACTGGGGTGATAAATCCATAATAGTACCCATCTCCTAAATAACCTGAAGTCGATTGAAAATAATCCAACACATAGCCAAAAATAATCGGTAGTAATGCAGCGCTTAAAAAGCCTCCTGTATTCGCAAAACCAGAAACGATACCAGATTCAGTGATAGGAAAAGTTTGACGAACAGCCGCGAACGTTAAGGCACTTGCTCCATATCCAAAGCCGATGATGAAGAATAGTATAATAAGAAGAATTAGGGACGGATGCCCCTTCCATAAGAGAAAGGATAACCAGCTCAATAAAACAGCCATTTGAACACCAATATAAGGCTTCTTAATCGTTTCTAACCGGCCAGCAAGCCAACTCGTTAAGGGAGCCCCGATAAGTGCTCCGATAAGACCAATCATAATTAGCTGACTCGCCTCTGAACGGGTCATCTCATACATATTGATTCCATAGGGGACAGCCCACGAACTGATAAAGCCTACATATCCCCCAACGACCCCGAAATGGCAAAAAAATAAAGCCCAAGCTTGTCGATTTGAAAATATTCTCCGTAATAAAACAGATGTTTTTTCACGTTGCACTACCTCAGCTTCAACTATCGCTTTTGCCGAAAAGATACGTTTCGTATTTTTAACAAGTACAAAATAAAGAAGAACACCACATACACATAATAAGAGTCCCGTTGAAAAAAATGAAATTCTCCAACCAAATAAAAGAATCAAAGTAGCAAAGGGAACCGTCGCCAATAAGAAACCTAGACTCCCAGTCATCCCTGCAAAGCCAATTAAACGCACAAATTCCTTCTTCTGAAACCATTGTGCCAAAATAAGCACCATATTCACCCAAATGGTTGCATCCCCTACACCAGTAAGTATTCTAGAAAAAAATAGGACGAATTCATGTGTCCCTAAACTATAAAGAATCGTACCTAGTCCTGTTAGGATAGCACCCATAATAAGAAAAAAGTTTGGCCCAAATCGATCAGCTAAAACCCCCATCGGAATTTGTAAACTCGTATACACAAAAAACTGGATACTCGTCAATAGCCCAATCGTCGATGCCGTCACCCCAAAATCCCTCATCAATTGGTCTGTAATTAACCCCGGAGCAGTTCGTTGACTGGCCATTACCAAATACGTAAACAATACAGCAACAAACACAACCCATCTATACCTGTGATGTTGTTTGTCCAATAATCACTACTCCTATTAGTTTTTTCTTTATGTATATGAATTGCTGGATGGGAGAAAGACCTGTTTCTTGTCGTAGTGTATACGCTGATGTAAAGGATACAGAAAACGCACCCGTCTACACTTTTGTCTCGACTGGGTGCGTTCATGCTCATCTATACTGCTGGCTGAGGCTGTGTTGTACTTACATGTACAGCAGGTTTACGACCTTTCCAAGGCATGGCTTCTTCTAATTGTCTACCGAGCTGTAATAATGTTAATTCATCGGCAAATTTACCTGTCATTTGTAGACCAATTGGTAAACCTGATTGACTTTCTGCCAAAGGCAATGATAATGAAGGCTGCCCTGTAGCATTAAATAAATTGGTAAATGGCGCATAGGTGAAAATTTGCTCCGTCCATTCAACTGCTGAAATGAACCTCTATCGAAAATTTCAAGTAACGAATCGCACCCAGCTACTAGCTAAATGTTTGAACTATATGTACCATATTTAATGTCGAGTATATGGAACTCAAAAACACCCAAAGTCCTAAACCGTATGTAGAATTTTAATGGATGGTGAAAAATCTATTAAACTGGATGGTCTAAAAAATATGAAACCCTTTAATATAGGTCATGTGGGTAGCTGAACATCCCCACAGAGCTTTTTAGTAGGGAAACATATTTTGAAGCCGGAGATGATATATATATGGACTATGCAAAATTAATAGACCACACCTTACTTTCACCTAATACGACAGAAAAAGAAATCATTCAATTATGCCAAGAAGCAAGACAATACGGCTTCGCATCTGTATGCGTGAATCCTACATGGGTAAGCTTATCTGCAGAACTATTACGTGAATCGGATGTGAATATATGCACAGTAATAGGATTTCCATTAGGTGCAAACACGACGGAAGCAAAGGTTTTTGAGACTTTAAATGCCATTGGTAACGGGGCTACAGAAATCGATGTAGTATTAAATATTGCAGAATTGAAAAATAACAAAAACAATATGCTAGTGGAAAAAGAGATTGCAATGGTGGTAAACGCTGCAAAAGGAAAAGCGCTAGTCAAAGTGATTATAGAAGCATGTCTATTAACGGATGAAGAAAAAATTCGTGCATGCGAATTATCCGTAAAAGCTGGCGCCGACTACCTTAAAACCTCCACAGGCTTTTCACTGCACGGCGCAACTGCTAAAGACGTTGCAATCATGAGACAAGCAGTCGGACCAAATGTTGGCGTAAAAGCATCAGGCGGTGTAAGTAACTTGGAAGATATTCAATTAATGATAGATGCGGGAGCCTCAAGAATAGGCACTAGCTCGGCTGTAAAAATTTTTAGTTAAAATGTGAAAAAACCGTCCAAATGGGCGGTTTTAAATCACTTTTTCCATATGCATCAAGAGAATGCCAATCAGCGATTATTTGAATGTCTCACTTAGCTGACTCGTCTCATTTACAGATGAGCTCACCATTCATCTGACCTCTTTCATAAATTCTCTTAATCCTTCAACGATTTCTTTTGCT
This sequence comes from Lysinibacillus sp. GW823-FHT06C08, assembly GCF_058795135.1. NCBI lineage: Bacteria > Bacillati > Bacillota > Bacilli > Caryophanales > Bacillaceae > Lysinibacillus > Lysinibacillus sp. GW823-FHT06C08. The sequence goes on along the minus strand of NZ_JBXAHN010000007.1, from coordinate 178,838 downwards.
TTAGTCCGATATAAATAATGATCCCCGTCAAATGTCACCACTTGCCCATAGACAGAATCTTTTATTTGCTTATGATGTTCAGGTACCCACCTGTCAGTGACTGGATGATCCGCTTGGATAAAGAAAATAACAGGTAGATTTTTAGGGAATGACAAACTTTCAGCTGCTTTAAAATTTTCATACATCATTTCAGCTTCATTTAACTGAGTGGAATTATACATGTTTTTATTCTTAAGCACTCTCAACTGTTCCTTTGTTTTTTCATCATACGATAGTTCGGCGTATGGGTCATCACCCAGCTTCACCTGCAATCGAGCTAAACCCGATTGTTTAAGAAACTTTATAGTTCTAATGATGGAAGAACCAATCTTTTTCTCGCTGATTGATGGAACACTGCTATCAAGCCCAACAAATGCACTCACTTCATTTGGATAGGTATTCACATAATCCAGTCCATAAAGACCCGAAATCGAGTGGCCCATTACAATATACTGTTCAATATGAAGCTGCTGTAATGCTTCATGCACTTCATTAACTATATTTTTGGTACTCCGTTCCTTCTCGGTTGAATCACTTAATCCATAACCAAAGGGCTCCACGACAACAACTTTGTAAAATGGAGATAGTTCATCTACTAAAGGTTGAAAATCAAGTCCTGGTGCCGCCGTTCCATAACCAGGTAAAAGCACGACCGTTTCCTCGCCCTCGCCCTGAATGAAAACATTCATATTTTTCCCATCTACTGTTACAGACTGACCATATGATTCTATTTTTCCTTGCTCCATTTTGTTGCAGACAATATTAACTACGAACACAATCAATAAAAAGAGTACTAGCGCTATCACTAAACCCGCTATGATTTTACCTATAATAGTTATCGTTTTTTTCATTCTATTTGCACGAGATTATAACTGCCAGTGCAGACCGCTTTAATAGCTCGTGCCACTCCTCCCTTTCATCATTAACTTCTTATCCGGCCACTTCAGCAAACCGTTTAGGATAGCTTACAAAATGAAGATGTCCTCCCTATGACAACAATATGAACGGAGTATGAACAAATTAAAAATGCTAGGGCGTGTGAAATCAATTAACGAGGAATAGATACCTGAAAAATAAACTCTACGATTAATTGAAAAAAACATAGGGAGATTTTAACCTCCCTATGTTTTCATTCATATTATTGATCTGCTTGTTCTTGCTTCTTTTTCAAATACTCTGCTCGTATTTTCTCAAGTTGCTGCTTTTTATCAAATTGCGCAGGCTTGTGTTTCTCATGATACTTCGCCACAGCCGCCTTACCTTTAGTATCCAATTGATATTTCCCCACTTTGGTTCACCTACTTTTTTTCTGTCTTTCAAAAGAAACTATTCAACAAATATAATATACCTTATTTTGCTGATGTATACATTTTTACTTTATTGGTGTGCCACCTAACCATGTATATATCACCTTCATTTGCTATAGCAATTGTATCCCCATCAAACAGATGAGATTCCAAAATCTTAAATATTATGAAAGGTGTTGGTTAAAAAATCACATCATTTTCACACTAAAATGTCAATCTATAATAGATTGATGAATGAATAGACGTTTGCAGGGCAATTAGCCTCTTATAAAAAATAATTTCGATACCATTGAATTATGAAGATTACTGTCGAAATATACCTATATATAGTTGCGGGAGGAAGCAAATGATGAAGAAAAATTTACGGTTACGAAGCATCTCAGGGAAGTTAATGCTACTAATCACAATTATTATACTTGTAACAGTTGTGATTATCGGCTCAACAAGCTATTTTGTTGCTAAAGATCAGCTCTTAGAATCAGGTCAACGAGAACTCCAAAGCATTGTCAAAGGGGCCTATACTTCAATAGAATTGATTAATGAAGAAGTGGAAAGTGGCAAAATAACGCTAGAAGAAGGAAAAGAACAAGCGAGAATTATTCTAAATGGACCCGTAAATGAAATTGGAGAGTACGATTATCAAAAATCCAATTTTACTTACAAAGAAAATGGATATATATTAGCTTTTGACGAGGATTTAGTGTTACAACTCCATCCTTCTAAAATAGGTGGAGCTCCTGCCGATGACCTTAACAGAAGTAATCGCGAAATGATCATTGCAGGCGGCAAGTCTAAAAATGAATCAGATCGCTATGTCGTTTACTCTGATAAACAGCCAGATGGTTCTTTTAAAGATAAAACAGCCTATACTGAATATTTTGAGCCTTGGGGTTGGACTATTGGAATTGCTGTCTTTCAAGATGAATTTTATGAAGGGTTAAACATTTTACAATATATTATTTTTGGTGCAACAGTCGTACTTATTATTTTAAGCTCACTGGTGTTTTATTTAGGTATTCGGAAGAAATTAAATACTTTACAAGAAGTAGCTGAAGCCGCAACAAAAATTTCTAATGGTCATATAATGGTTACCCATCTACCTGAATCAAATGACGAAATTGGACAACTTGCGACCGCTTTTAATAAAATGTCACAGCAATTACGCACACTCGTTGAAAAGACTAAAAATACAAGTGAACATTTATTGGATTCAGCAACTAACTTATCAGCCGTTTCAGAAGAAACATCTGCTAGTAGTGACGAAGTTGGTAGAGCAATTACTGAAATTGCTACGGGTACACAGGAACAAGCCAATGATTTGGACAACATAAACCAAACAGTAGAGCTATTATCAAATTCTATAGAAACCACGGAAAAACAAAGTAAAGTTATGTACGACATTACAAAACATGCAGAAAAAATATCATCCGAGGGAATTGAAATAGTACAACAATTACAACAGTCCAATACTATTTCACTAGCAGCCTCACAAGAAGTCAGTGATGAAATTAAAAAATTAAATGATCAAATAAATCAAATCACACAGGTGATGGAAACCATTGAAACAATCGCAGAGCAGACCAATCTACTAGCTTTAAATGCGAGTATTGAAGCTGCAAGAGCAGGTGAGTATGGTAGAGGATTCTCAGTGGTTGCCGATGAAATAAGAAAACTAGCAGAACAATCGAAAATGGCCACCCACCAAGTACAAGGCGTGGTTTCATCCATTGTTTCAGAAACGACTAAAACAGTTGAAACTGTAGAAGGAACAATGGAAACTGCTAAAAAGTTAAATGATGATGTAGTACTAACACAAAGTAAATTCAATCAGATGTCTGCTTCTGTAAAACAAATTGTAGAATCCATATTAGCCGTTAATAAAGAAATGGACGTGATGACATCTTATAATAAGTTGATGAGTGAAGGAATCGAAAGTGCATCCAGCGTATCAGAACAGACAGCCGCTTCCGTACAGGAAATTGCTTCTTCCATCGATGAGCACATTAAAGCAATTACTGATGTTGCTCATGCTGCTGAAAAACTAACGGAATTAAATCGTGAATTAAATTCTTTAATGGAGCGATATACAATATAAAAGCTAGCAAGCATTTGCGCTATTGCCCTTGATGATTAGCATTAATTAAAAAAAGAGAGAAAGACAACTTAACGTCTTTCCCTCTAGGGCATGAAGATATTTAAAGTGGAGTTGAAATACCATATATGAATAACTCTTAAATAGGATAGTTAATACATTCTTTAAGCAAAGAAAAGATATAAGTAGGAGAGATCTTGATCAAAAATCAGATATTTCTCAAGCATCTATTTCACGATAGAAAGCGGCATTCTGGAAGTGAATTTTACACTGTTAGCAATTTACACTAACGCATTTTCATACTCTTTTATCATCCCTCTAATATTTCAACATCATCTTGTATCATACTTAATAAGTTCCGCTAATTATGTATTTGCAATTTCCATCAATAGCCTTTCAAAGTACCCTCTATTTTTATTAATTACTTTAAATTTCCCATCTCTCGAATATACAAAAGTAGATTCCATTAAGTTGATTAGGACTTAATCTTTATCATGTATAACATTCCAAATGGTTGTAGTTTAAATCTATTTACTTATCAACAAAATCTAATTTGCCTTCAAACTATTTACATAATATGATAAGTATGGAAGGTATTTCTCTTACACTATGCTTCTATAAGCAATGCATTATAGAATTGTCAGTTGCACTTATAATGACAGCGACGATGTGTGCTGGAGGAGAAAACAAATCTTGGTTATATTTTAACGCATAATTCGGAGGTTATTGACAATGGAAAAGAATAACGTTTACAAAGTAATAATTGCAATTTTAACATCTATTATAGTGATGGGTATTATAGTTATAAGTTATCTCGTATCAAACGATAGTTATCTTACAAAGACCAAACAAAAAAGTTTGAGCGCTGAAGGTGAAAATGCAGAGGTTGTAGAAACCGACGAGGTAGAAGCAGTTGAGGTGATCCACAAGCCCGATACTGATAAATCCTGTCTGTCACCTGAAAACGCAATAGCTTTAGACGAAATGTATTCAAATTACCTAGCTTTTAAACGTGTAGCGCTTAATGAAGATGGATTACTAAATTTCGATAATGCAATTGGCGCTTACAACGGCATCACACAGAACTTAGCTACATCGGTCCTTATGGCCCATACAACGGCTTATGACAAAGAAGTATACAAAGTGGTAAACGAATGGGCTGAGGATGCTTCTAACGTCTCAGATGACATGCTAGGATTCATTCAGGGTACGGTGGAGGTGAATGACTATAATTTAAATATCTTCAAAGCTTCGTTTGATGATCTGGATAACTTCTACGGAAATAAACAGAAGTGGGAGAATTGTCAATGATTCTGTAGGACATGGAGAGAGTAATTCTAAAGATTATTTGCCAGGATGGGAGGACGGAGAATCCCCCCGTTTACTGTGAAAAAGTATGGTAACGCAGTAGCGGTATTGTAGGAAAGTAGCATGCTAACATCTTAGATCCACACTGGCAAACACAAGAGATACTTATTCTTTCAGCCGTTTCAACCATAACGTGCATAATCATATTTGTTAATGTCCATTACATACTTTTGAAATTTGATTAACTCAGCACAATTAATCATAGTTTCTTCTGATCGATTCCTTTAAGAAAACAATTAACAATAGCTTCATTCACTATCGGAAGGTCATTGTCTAGTGGATGAAGCTTTTTCACATATGCACCTTTAGCTGACATGTCTTAGACAGCCTTAAACATTTAAAGTCATTAATACCCTACAACAGAAAAAGAAGCCGTTCTCGACATGGAAAACGACTTCAAGCCTGCTCAATTTATTGAATTTGATGCTAAAGAAAAGTGAATGGTTACCGCAATTATTATCACTCTTTTCAAAAGCCTTGATACACCTGTATTTTGAGCAACTAGATGGAGACGGCGGGGGTTGGAAGGTAATTTTCCAGAACCCCGTCACATCAAGGTTTGCGGTGCGTTTTTTGTGATAAAAATGCGCGTGGCAACTTTTTAAAATGAATGTGCTTGTGGGGCGATTATTACTTCAAAATTTTATATAGTTTCTCTGTTGTACTCATTATCAGTATTACTTTAATTATATTTTTGACGAACTTCAGCAATCCATTCCGGAAGTTTTTTAGATAGCGATATATTATGTTTTAACATATTACCCGCTGTTTTATTTGTCGCTTTTCCAAAATCTACACTACGGGTAATATCTTCTCTGTATGGAATCACATCTGGCTGTGAAATAGAATACGAACGTACGGATTTTAATAATAATTCGTTATTTACTCCCCATTCACTAGCGAATATATCTACCTCTTTTTGTAGCTTATCATCTTTCCAAATTTCAAACGCCTCATCAAAATTTAAATTCCCACTTAAATGTCCGGAAACGAGTTCCATATCAACGAATTCTTTCAATAATTTAGCTTGTTCAAATTCACCCATATTACTTAATTCTTGAATTTGTTCATAAATTATACGGAGTGTTTCACTATCAACCGTTTGTACACCATTCGATGAAGTAACTTTTGAACCAATTAAACTAAGAATATGATTCGCATCAATTACTTGTGTTCCCGCTAACTTAGTTTTTCCAACAAGCGTATTAATTGGTGTTGGTGGAGATGGCGTTCCTGGCTTCCAAGTTAAGTTTTTATACGCGCCGACATACTTTAACCAAGTATGTTCATCGATTCCAAAAGCTAAATCATCCCATTTAAATTCATAATATTGTTCTACCAAATTTAGCTGTTCAGCAGTGTCTTTAAAGGCAAGAAGAAATTCCTCTTTTTTTTCTTCATCCAATTCAAGTGTCTGCCATTCCGTAGGATTTGGTAAAGTAGGAATCATCTCTGCAACTTTTAAAGCCAATTTATTTACAGCAGTTTCATAAGTATCAACAATCGCCTTGCTACTCTTACCGCCACTTCCATACAGCTTCAATGCGACTGTTACTAATTCCTCAGTTATTCGAGGATATTGGAAATTGATAATTGTCCCGAATTCTTTATTTGAACCAAATATACGATTAGTTCGTGAATAAGCTTGAATTAAATCTTGAAGTTTAAGCGACCTATCAACATATAATGTATTTAAACGCTTAGAATCATACCCTGTCAGTAATTGATTTGCTACAATCACAAGGTCTATATTTTTAGGATTTCGTTCGCTACCACCTCTCGTAGCACGTTCCACTATATCTTCAAAGTAAGCATTTTCACCATTTTTTTTATCCCCTGCAATGAATTTTATGCCCGTAAATTTAGCGTAATCTGTAAACATGCTCTTCACAATCTCCGGATCAAGCGGTGTAGTATCATTTTCGTTCCCAAAACTAAATGTCATTACCACATTTAAGTTTTTTTTACGTTCGGCTAATTGTTTTTTAAATTCATTGTAATAAGCAATGACACGAGGTTTATAGGCAACTGTCAAAATAGCATTAAACTCTCTATTTTGTGATTGTGAATCCCAATTATTCAAAATTTCTTCTACTACACGTGGGATATGTGTTTCGTCTTGATAGATTAGTAACCCACGTTTTTTAGCTTCACTTTCGACTTCAAATTCGGACATTTCTTGTACTTCACGTTCAATTTCTCTATCGGTTAAATGAGGTTTTTCGGCCTTTATATCTTCTGCTATTTGCTCTCTTAAATCTTCATAGCTTTTGAATTCCCCTGTATTGATATAATCAACATGGAAACCTAATACGTTTTTATCAGCAATTGCTTCATCGATAGTATATTTGTGTAATTCTGGTCCGAATAACTTTTCAGTTGTATTAATGACTTCACTTTTTTCATTTATTTTCCCTTTAATCTTATTTTCATCAAATAAAGGTGTACCTGTGAAGCCAAAGAAAATTCCATTTTTCTTGAAATAACGCTTAATAGTTCCCATCATCTGTCCCATTGTCGTACGATGGGCTTCATCGATGATAAAAATAAATTTCTTTTCTGATAAACTAGCATCACTTGCGTCTTCTAATTCTTTAACTAAGGTATTTAATTTGAACGTAGTTGTTACCACAATACCTTTTTTTGCAGATTTGAGTATCTTTTTTAGTTGATATGTGTGCTTTGTATCATCAACAGAAACAGGTTCATATGCAGCGTAGGCTTTAAAATTTTCACTAGTACGATTGTCGAGTTCACGTCTATCTACAAGGAAGATTACTTTATCAAAACCGGCTCTTGTAGATAAAAATAATGCGGTTTTGAAACTCGTAATCGTTTTGCCCGAACCCGTAGTATGCCAAACATAACCACCATGCGGTAATTTCTCTTTATTATCCCAACCAAATGCAGCACCTTCTACTGCCTGTAAAGCGTGAACTTGATATGGGCGCATTAACATATGTCGTCTATTTTCTTCATCACGGGCTTCATCAATAACTAAATAATCTCCAACCATTTGATGTGCCATTGGAATCATTAAGAATTGTCCAATCACTTTTTCCCAATCATTGACGACGTGATTTTCTTTATCAGACCAATGGAAAATAAAACTCGGATTAAAATCGTTAATAGATTTAGGTGTTGCAAAATATCGAGTAGCAATTTCAGATGTCATTACCATCATCTGCGAAAAAGCCATGAAGTTATTAGTATATACACCATCACGATAATAACGCATGAATTGTCCGAACGCTTCATCTAATGTTTTATCTGTGCGTTTTTGCTCGATGTTGATTAAAGGTAAACCATTAATCAACAGGACTATATCAAATCGGTTGTTATTCGGTGTTTGCACTTCTCGTGCAATTCGATAACTAGAATCCCCACCTCGTACCGCAGCCTTTTTAAAAATCGTCAACGTGATCTGTTTTCTTGTTATATCCGGATGATCGTCACGATAAATACCATCAATCTTTCCTGTGGATTCTTCGATAGCTAAAATCTTTGCAGCTTCATAGCTATTGTTAATTTGATTAACTTTCGCCATGACTTGTTTAAATTCGTTATCCGTCAATTCCACTCCTTCCAACATATCTGCGTTCATACGGTTTAATTCACTGCGCCAATGATTTATTAAATCATTAACAGTCACTTTTTGCTTATTACCATCTAAAAAATCGGGTGCTTTCCATTTATACTTTTCTAATTCTTTTACAAATTTCTCTTGAAAAATTTTTTCGGAAGCGTTTTTCGGTGCATTACTCATGACATAAACCCCCTTTTAAATAAACATTTCATTCAAATAGGCTTTTTTCAAATTTTGCAGTTTTTCTAACTTACTTTGATGGAGATCGATGATATGTTCAATTTTATTAAAAAAAGTACCTATTTTCTCTTGTTCTTCTATTGACGGGATGCTGACCAAACAATCTAATATTTTTTGTGGCGAAGAATGCTTTACAGTTGTTCCTGAAGCTGTTGAAATAATTTGTTTTCGATATTGTTCAGTACATAATAAATAAAACAAGAAATTTGTATTTCCGTCATAATTAATTAATTTTCCAATACGTTGATTATGAAGATATACATTGCCGTCATTCGGTACAAATGCTGGTGAACCAAGCGTTTGAGCTGTTGGTGTCAAATCAGTCATTGTTACAAAGATATCTCCTGATTGCATAATAAAGTTGTGTGGAAAAACTCCTGCCACGTCATAATAATGTCCCTTACCATATTGAAAACCACCTCCAATATTAACATTACCAGGTGTCAGAACAATTTCTTTAGTTGGGCTATTACTAAAATATTTACTTTTAAAAGCATAACCATTTCTTAATTCAAGTAGCTCCCCCAATTTATACTGTTTCCAATCTTGCGTAAATCCTGCAATCCTCCGTTTCGGCTCAGTCTCGCCTTCAACGGGAAATAGTTCAGACAGATAAGCAGATTTTAAGGAATTTGCCTTTTCCAACTTACGCTGTTGAAGATTGATAAGACTGTCTAGTTTTGCAAAGAACTCTCCTGTTTTTTTTTGCTCATCTACACTCGGTAACATAATCTCATGATTTTTTACTAATTCCGAATTCAAATTAACTTGACTACCTGGCTGTCCATATTGATACCATTTAGGCCGGAACATCTCTAAGTATTGAAACATGAATTCACGATCAAACTTCGGATTTTGAAAGATTAAAAATCCATCGTGTACACCTGTCTTAACATAGTTCACAACAGGCTTTCCAACTGTTGCAGCAATACTCAATAATAAATGTGGTTCAGTTAATACACGAGTTTTATCTTGACCTGCCTTTGATATACGTTGTTCAAGATAATGAATTCGTCCATCTTGTTCAGTCACATCCGCAATTCGTAACCACCCAACTTCTGATTTATCATCAAACCATTTCGGATCTTGAATAGGGCGAGGACTTGCACCACGTACAATATCTGTTAATCCCCCAAGTTTTGATTGCCCCCAAGATTGATTGTTTTGAAATTCTTTAAATCGTCTTTTAGGTACTAATTTCTTTTCTTCCGTCATGATTTCACCACCAATTCATTCATCATTGCTTCAAACGCTGATTCTAAATTGCGACTTTGTTCATCAATCACCGATAAAGTATCTGAATAACGGTCATGTAGCATTTTCAATGTATTTAACTCTTTTTTAAGTGGCATCTCTACCAAATTAACTATCATAGCTACTGTGTTACCAAACCATTTTTCGTACATTAAGCAATCAATTTCTTCATCTGTTAGAATTAAAATACGTTCTTGTACCGCTTCTTTAAGTGCTTTTTCCTCATTTTTTACAGCCTTATTAAGTGCTGATTTATTATCTAATAATTGACCGACTTTTTTTAATAGTTGATATTCTACGGTTTCTTTGCTTGCCGCTTTTAACTCTGCTTTTACAGCTTTACTCTCAAAAGCCTCTCCGACTTCGTTCAAAGTATCACCTAAAGCATTAGCTTCATCACTATCCTCTACCTTTGCAGCATCCACCAATTCGGACAATTCTGTTTCAATTTCTTGAATTTGTGTTTTCTTTGATTCAATTTCTTCTACTTCTTGACTAAATAAATGTTTCGTAATCAACTCATTTGGTACGATACTTCCTACCCAACCGTCTTGTTCTTCACGTTTTTTATTCCCTGTTCCTTTTGTAACCATATTCGGCTCACGAGTACGTCCCGCTGTATAGAAATCACTTAATTTAATAATTTCTGTATCGTGTGTCAGTGAATTTCTCCAAATTTCAGCTACAATTTGATAGCCGTCATATACATCAATAGAGTCAAATGTAGATAAAATCTCCTTAATTTCAACAAGCATTTTTTCCATCAACTGTGTTAAATTTGTTTGGTCGTCCACATTTCGTAAAGCATCCCAATATTTATCGATATAAGCGTTCGCTTTATCTTCCACTTTTTTTGATAGTTCAAGAATTCGTGCGTCATTTAAGACATCAACTGTTATTTCATTCACTGGTTTTATCAGTTCAACATAACCTTCACGGACATGTTTCAAAGATTGTTCTAAAATATCTGCCACCGTAGACTGTAAAATTTTTAAGTCAGTTATATTCTGTTGAGGAATACCTCCTAAAAGATGAGCATCTACATCTTGAGGAATTTCATCATCAATAGATTCAATATAACGAGGTAAATTCATATTGTATTGGTTTTCAAGTATTTCTTTGCGAGTAGCTAAGTGACTATAACCAGCTTCTTCTCTACGCTCTACATACGTATCCACGATTTTAGCAATATCTTTTTCTTGTAACACATTTTGCTTTCCTACTTTGATAAAGCCACTAGAAGCATCAATGAGTAGTACGGAATCATTAATTTGACGATTTTTCTTCAAAACAAGTATCGCCACAGGAATCCCAGTATTTGTGAATAGGTTACTTGGTAAGCCAATGATAGTATCAATGTAATTTTTCTCAAGTAAACGTTCGCGAATTTCACCTTCAGCTCCCCCACGGAATAGCACACCATGAGGCAATACGATAGCCATCGTTCCATTTGTACCTAAGTGGAATAATCCATGTAAAAGGAAAGCGAAATCTCCTTTAGAATCGGGTGGTAATATGCCCGCTGCTTCAAAACGAGGGTCACTTACTTTTAATTTTGATTTATTCCATTTTTTAGCAGAATAAGGGGGATTCATAACAACCGCATCAAATTGTACGCCTTCGTTTGGACGATCCGGATCTTCTGGCCAATCGTGTGAGAGTGTATCCCCATTTTTAATCGTCATTTTATCTGGACGTACACCATGAAGTAGCAAATTCATACGTGTTAAGTTATAGGTTGCTGTATTTTTTTCTTGACCATAATAATTTAAGTTTGCTTGAGCATCTTCGCTTAAATGTTTCTTAACTGTTAACAGCAACGAACCTGAACCAACAGTTGGGTCATAAATTGATTTAACTTCTGTTGTTTTTGCTACAATTTGTGCCATAACTTCACTAACTTGATGAGGTGTATAGAACTCACCCGCCTTTTTCCCCGACTCCATTGCAAACTGACCGATAAGGTATTCATAAGCATCACCAAGAATATCTCCTTTTTGTAATGCCACCATGTTTAAATCTGAAAATAGTAAAATAAGTGCTTTAATATTTTTACTACGTTCATTTAAGTTACTACCTAAAGCTGTATCTGTTAAATCCAACGTTGAACTTGAAAATAAGCCTTTAAAGTCATCTGCATCACCCGAAACGGCAATAGTACGCTCAAAATTATTCAAACTATCTGTTACTTTTTGAACTTCAAACTCACCCGAATCAATATCTCGTAACCACGTCTGATATAGATACGCAGGAGTTACATAGTAACCAAGTACGTCTTGAATCATTTTTTCTAATTCTTCTCCATACTCTTCTTGCGCTTTTTTATATTCATCAACTAATTCCGATTCCGTTAATTGCCCTAAGCCACTCGCCGTTCTAAATGTCTCTAAAGTTTTATCACTAAGAAACTTATAGAACATCAGCCCAAGCATATAATCTTTATAACGGCTTGCATCCATTGAACCGCGAAGTTCGTTTGCTCCGTCCCAAAGTCTTCTTTTTATTTCTTCTGATGTAATCATATAAACCTCCATGAATTTCCTATTTTAAAAGAAGTTAAATCCCTTAATATCTTTCATTAGGAACCCTTTTTTAAGAGGATTCCTAATATTTGATCTTAAATACTACCGTTTACATTTTAAACGCCGTAGTTAACCCTATTTTCTCATATAATTCGTAATAAATGGAACTATGTTTTTCCTTTGCCATTCGAATTGTATCTTCTAATTCATTATCAGCTTTTAAAAATTCAGCTCCTAGTGCTTGTTGTGTCTCTGTATTAACTTTCGGTAAAGGTATCGATTCGATATCTTTAACGCTTAATACCGCTACAGCTGTACCTTTTTGCTTAGAGCTAATATAATACGTGCCAATTGGGCTTTCTAAAAACGATTTAATGAAATATGAATTTACATTGTTATTAGGACGAATAACGATAAAGTTATGCGAAGCGATAAGCTTTTTATCTAACGTTGGAACGATCGCAATTTTAATTGCTGTGCCCCGGCTAGATAATAAAATATCTCCTTCTTCTACTTCGTACGCATTCACCTTATCTGATTCTAAATCAATTGCATTCAACTGTTGGAACTGAATTTTTCCATCTTGCACATCCGCTAAAATATCTTGGACAATAATATCCATTTAGATCTGAGTTACCTAATTTTAATCCAAAATCTCCACAGGACAATAATGCCCGTTCAACTAAACCATCTAATTTTAATAATTCTTTTACAACAGGAACTAATTTTGTCTTATACTTTTCAAAAGGATTTAATATTACAGCTAAGTTCCCCATAAATTGTGGTAAATCCTCTAATTCAAATAAAGCCTCTCTAACCCCTTCTTCTTCCAATAGTCCTGCTTTCTTTATTTCTTGCTCAATACTTTCTTTAGAAAAGCCCACTAGTTTTACATTCGATAGTAATGTTTGATAAGGATAAAAATTACTATCTATTATTATATCTATTGAGGATAGAATATTCGGCATAGTATCATAGAACTCTGGAAAATAGAGATCTATCCATCGGATAATTCGGTTATGAATGGTATTTAAATCTTCTTGCATTCTAGAACGGAATTTTGAACCAATTCGAAGTTCAGCTTCAATGCCTTCTAAAATGCGTGGATGACTAAATCGTCCATCACGCATTAATCTTGCAATAACAAGAGCATCTTTTTGATCATTTTTAGTTTGCAAGTTATCGTCCAATTCTTTGGTACGATTAACGTGCATCGGGTTAGCCATTACATATGGAATACCTCGTTGAGATAAAAATGCCGCAAGGTTCATCCAATAGTGCCCCGTTGGTTCAAATCCAATAAGGATTTCAGATTTTTGATGTGTTTCTAACAATACTAATAAATGTCCGTATAACCATTCGAAACCATCATGTGTTTGTGTAAAAGGAAATGATTTTTGAAGCACCCGCCCACGTTCATCGACTGCGCAAGCAAAGTGTTTTTTCTTAGCAATGTCGATTCCGATGACTAAAGTATTTTCTGTAACTTGATTAATTTTTTCATTCGTATTAAAATTCATTGGAATGAGTCCTCTCTGTAGATGTATGAGTCAATGTCCGTTGACACTCAAGCATCATACAAGAGGGCTTTTTTTATTTCAAGTCCCTGAAAATGTTTCTAACAGGAATGCTCCTATAACTTTGAGCATTCCGATAACTGTAATTAAATAATAGACCAATGTGGTTGTGTGATATGCTCCCTATTAGATAGACAGATGAAAAAATAAAATCTGTTTATCTAAGGGGAGTATTTTTTATGGGGCGAAGCAAACATCCACTCGAGTCGAAACTATATATCCTTCAATTGTTCGAAGAAGGTCACTATTCTATCAATGAATTGTGTGAAAGGTTTTCAATAGATCATCAAACTTTTCATAGATGGAAAATGAAATTTGAGGCAGGTGGACGTGAAGGATTACAAGAAGCTACTTCATGTAAGTTCTATTCAAAAGAGTTAAAATTAGCGGCTGTGGAGGACTACATTCAACGAAATTATTCACAGATGGAGGTGTTGGCGAAATACGAGATTAGCAGTACCTCCGTTTTAAAAAGCTGGGTAAAAAAGTATACTAGTCATAGTGAAATAAAAGATTCAGGTAAAGGAATGAGTCAAGCCATGACAGAAGGAAGAAAGACAACTTTTGAAGAACGTATTGAGATTGTCGAGTACTGTTTGAAGCACCAGAAAAATTATCAGTTGGCAGCGCACACCTATGGTGTTTCGTATCAACAGGTATATCAATGGACGAAGAAATTTGAAACGAACGGTGAAGAGGGATTACGTGATCGTCGTGGTCGCACAAAAGATGAAGTCGAATTAACCGTTGAGGAGAAATTGAAATTAGAGATTCAACGTATTGAACGTGAAAATGAACGTTTACGTGCAGAAAATTTATTTTTAAAAAAGTTAGAGGAAATCGAAAGGAGGCATCGTTAAGCCAAATACGTCTACAGCAACGCTATTTAGCGATTCAAGAATTACATCGAGAGGAAAAACTTTCGATTCTTTTACTATGTGAAATAGCTGATGTTTCGCGTGCGGCTTACTATAAGTGGCTAAGTCGCAAGCCTTCTAACAGAGAAGTTGAAAATGAAGCAATTTTAATGGACATTCATCTCCTTTACCAACAAGTAGATGGTATTTACGGCTATCGTCGTACAACGTTGACAATCAATCGTCAGCGAAAAGAAAATAATCAAACGATGGTTAACGAAAAGCGTATTTATCGTTTAATGCAGATTAGTGGATTGAAGTCTGTTATTCGTAGAAAGCGCAAGCCTTATCGTAAATCCCCAGCACATCATGTGGCGGAGAACGTATTAAATAGAGCATTTACATCGAAAAAGCCCAATGAAAAATGGTGTACAGATGTCACAGAGTTTAAGTATGGAAATGGGAAAAAAGCTTATTTAAGTGCAATTATCGATTTATATGATGGTTCAATTGTGAGTTATCAGTTCGGTCATTCGAATAATAATTCCCTTGTTTTCAAAACAATCAAATCAGCTATTCAATCATTACAATTAGGCGAACAGCCATTAATACATAGTGATCGAGGTTTTCAATATACATCAAAGGAATTTAAGCGAATTGTGGAAACAGCCAATATGACACAGAGTATGTCCCGTATTGGTCGATGTATTGATAACGGACCAATTGAATCATTTTGGGGCACATTGAAGTGTGAGAAATATTATTTACATAAGTACGATTCATATGAAGAGTTAAAACTAGCGATTGATGATTATATTCATTTTTATAATTACTATCGTTATCAGAAAAGATTAAGCGGCTTGAGTCCGTTAGAATTCAGGACTCAAGCCGCTTAATACATTTTTTACTATTTCCACTGTCTACTTGACGGGGTGCAGTTCAGTGACCCCTTAAAGTTAAAGTTTTATTTATGCAGCTATTTGGCTGGCTTGAGTTCGGTATTTTACCGGGCTCATGCCGGCTAATTTTTGTTTAATTCGATCGTTATTATAGTAATCAATATACTTCTCTATTTTCTTCTTTAACGCTTCATAGGAGATTAATTCTTCTCCGTAATACATTTCTTGTTTGAGTAAGCCAAAGAAGTTCTCCATGGCCGCATTGTCTGCAAAGGTTGCTTTACGAGACATGCTTTGGAAAATCTTGTTTCGCTTTAAAGTTATCACCCATAAATGATGTTGATAGTGCCAGCCCTGATCCAGAGCAAGCTTATATTTCAGCACCAACTATTCCTAATAAATCAATGACCTTTCAAGAGGTTTTTGATTTATGGAAAGAAGGCTACGAACTTAAAGTCGAGTCAACAACAGCTGATAAAACAATGGGGTATTTTAGAAATCACATTTTACCGGAGTTCGGAAAACGTCCCGTTGATTCAATCACATATTTGATTGTAAACAGTTCATGACAAAGCTCACAAAAAAGCTTAAATCGAGTCGTAAAATCCTTTTCTACTTCAGCCGTATTTTAAAAGAAGCGGTGCAGATGGATCTTATTCCGAAAAACCCGATGACTGGTATTGAGCTTCCTTCTGAAAAGAAGAATCAGTTTGAACATGAAA
The DNA here is from genome assembly GCF_058795135.1 of Lysinibacillus sp. GW823-FHT06C08. NCBI lineage: Bacteria > Bacillati > Bacillota > Bacilli > Caryophanales > Bacillaceae > Lysinibacillus > Lysinibacillus sp. GW823-FHT06C08. The sequence continues at coordinate 162,375 of NZ_JBXAHN010000007.1, read as the reverse complement.
ATGAGGTTTTTAAAGAGAACTATTACAATCGTGAGGAATTAACGGAATTTCTAGATTGTTGTAAGAAGGGTTTATCTAAATTGAAATACACTGCATTCCATTTACTAGCTCATAGTGGATTACGTAAAGGAGAGCTTTTTGCACTGACATGGGCTGATGTAAACTTTGAAGCGGCAGTGTTGAGGGTTAATAAGGCTGTGGGTTATTCTACGACTCGAGGTTTGCATATTAAGAACACAAAGACGTCAAAACCGCGAGTTGTTGATTTAGATGAAGAAACTCTTAAGTTGTTGAAAGAATGGGCTGAAATGCAGCGATTAGAGCTTTCTAAAGCGCGGCTTAAAGTTAAAGCTGAAAACAAACAGCTATTATTCTCGAATATCGATAATGAACTGATGCATCCCTCGAAAACGAGTAAGTGGATTCGTGATGTACAGAAGAAGAATAACCTTCGAGAAATTTCTACGCATGGGCTGCGCCATACGCATTGTTCATTATTATTTGAATCTGGCTTCTTTACACCCGCACAAGTAATGGAACGATTAGGGCATACCGATTTAGAAACAACGATGAAGATTTATACGCACGTAACTCGCCAATCACTCGCTAATAGTACGAATAACTATTTGAACTTTATTAAAAGTGATTCAGAAGAGTAAAAGTTGTCAAAAACCGTGACAACTTTTTGGCAACTTTTATACTGCGTATATGTAAGGTTATATGCGTGTATAAAATAAAAAACCCTTGATATACAAGGGTTTTAAACGTTCATTTGAGTCTATATGAGACTAAATGAAATCATATGTATGGAGACGGCGGGAGTCGAACCAATCGTCTCAGAATGTTATTATATCAAGGCTTGCGGGGGCATAGATTATATTTGACTACGTTTTTGACTACGAGTGCAAAAAAATACGTGGTAGGGGCAAGACTTTTTTAAGATTCTGAGTGATTACTTTTCTAAACCTTTATTAAGAGTTAAATTTTAACAACCTTTTACCATTAGTAAATAATTCATATTCAACGTTGAAAGCCTATACGAGCTCCGACAAAATGGGGATCGTAAGTTCGAACCCAGTCGAGACCTTCATTCAAAGTCCTTGAATATGTTTCAAATACTAATGCGTGCTCAAAGACGTGGTTTTATTCATTATGACATTAAGATATATAATTATCCAATAACTGTAAATAGGTATTCAAGTCATAAATATTATGAATAGTTAAATAGGTATCAATCCGATAGATACCTATTTAATTTTCTACAAGACCTTCACTTTTTTATTAATATAATTTCTGCAGTTACAGCGAGTTCATATAATTTCCACACTAAAAAAGGCATTCAATTACCTCTAACCCATCCATCATTCTTGTTCCCTCTTTTCTAATTTGCGCATATAAAGAAACGTACCCATTTCTGCAATAAACTCAACTTCCAAGGTATTTCCATCTGCTATGTCTTTTTCTAACAGTTCAGAGTCAGTTTCAGTGAGTTTGATTTCAATAATTTTAGTATTTTTTTTCATTTTATCCGTTGTTCCTTCTTTATACCACCTGTCTTACTCATCCATATTTGCATTATCACCTATTCCAAAACACAAAAAGATGACACAATGAAGCAAACCAAATTAAACTAAACTAGCTCAAAATAGAACTAATATAGTAAAAATATAATTTACTTTCATAGTTGTCACCTTCAAATTGTTTGAATAATTCGCAAGTTTTAGTTTTTACCATTATTATCAAGAAGGTTAAATTTATACTCATAAATAATTAAACTAGTAATGTACATAATTTTAATCACACTTTATTTTGAAATAGTTTTAGGGAATCTTGTATTCTCATACCAACTTATCATTCTTCAATATTAAAACATCTCTTTTTAAGAAACTTACCTAATACATCTAAATAATTACTCGGTAATAAAGGAATCGCCCCGACTCCATTATTACCTGTTCCATCTGGAAAAAATAACGGATCAGATTCATTTGGATTTGGGTATAAAATGCACGAAAACACTGAACCACTTATTGCATCCTTGTATGTATGCATTTTATAAATATCACCATTTTTAAATGTAAATGTGCTCGTTTCTTCTATATCATCTTCACTTGATTGATCCCAGGTAAGAGACTCAAGTTTAAACTTTGCATCAAAAATATATTTCTTATCTCCGATTTCTAATACAATATCTGGTCGCAATGTTAAGGAGTAAGAACCTTTGCCCTTATAAAAGGTTTTGTTATACCATATTTTAACATCTAACCCTTTATATTCATAAGAAACACATATACCTGAACCCAGTGTGGCTCGATATTCATCCGTCTTAATAACAAGTGATCTTTTTGGTGTCATATTAAATTTATACTCAAGGGTGTTGATCATTGCAATGAATGTCCAAATTTCATACAGCTGTGCCACATCTTTATTTTCAATAAGTCTTTTTAACTTTTCCTCTGGCAATTGGAATTCCAATGAGCATAGTAATCTGTTATAGAAATCATAAATTTCCTTATAGCCTTCTCTCTTTTGAAGGATCATTGAGTTATATGGAAGTTCAATCATTTCCCCTACCAAAGAAAAAAATTCATGTTGAATCCATTCTTCAAGTATTTCTTCCATATGGGTACATTGCTCAACTAACTCTGATCTATTAACCATATTTCTATTTTCATTAATAATTTTTAATTTGAATCTTTGTATAATATCCAGACATATTTGTAAAAAATATTTAATAAAACGATTCTCTGAAGTATCAAAATTTCTTATTACTTGATAATCTTCCACTACTCCAGGAATAGAGTAACTGCTTTTGTTATTATATATCTTTTTTGCTAAAGCGGTATTACTAATTGCGCTCGTTTCTTTTACTGGTAGCCAATTATGAGGACTAGTTAACATGCTATTAAAGGTACGTGTAGAGATATGCTTCACTTCCCAAATATGAACCTCCCTATATACTCGTTCCATTTTTTCAGCAGGGTTAGATACTATGTTTTCTAAACAAGTAGAAACATTATTTTCGATTTCAATTAAAAAGTGACGAGCCACTAGAAAGAGATGATACAGTATTGAAGGATCTTCCATTCCATGGTCTTGAAAATTTGTTAAAGTAGGCGTATTAAAATCAAATGGTAGTTGAGCCATTTTATCAACTATGTCTGCCATCATAAGTTGATAATTTTTTCGGGAGATTTTTTTACTGCTCACCTTAACCTGCTTACCAAGGAAATTACATTCCCCTACAAAATTTCTAAAGTTTAATATCCCTACATTGCTACTCACTTCTTTAAAAATTGAAGGATACTGCTGGCTAGCTTTAATTACTATCTCTTGACTTGAAAATTCAATCGCATAGTCTTTTAATGACTGCATTACTTGTCCATTCTTTATATCTTCAAATTTTAATTTCTCCATAGCCACACCTATTGTATATAACTAACAAATCCATTATCTTGTAATACTTTTAGCATTTCGTATATTTTTTGTGCAGTCTTTGGAAATTCAGGATCTCTATTTGCAAATATAGAAGAATGGTCTTCAATAGACTCTTTATTTTCAATCCAGTCCTCAAAATATTCTTTATCGATACTTTGTAAAGAATTATAATTCTGTAATTCCTCACCTTTAATCCCAAAACTAAAAGCTAATAATTTGAGTAATGGCTTTTCTAATTTCTTTCTATTTCCGTGAAACTTAGGTAAGATCCTTTGAAGTATTTGAAAATCCAAAGCATCATTAGCACTAAAAATCCCTAATTCTTGAGCATTTGATAGATAATATAAGATTTCATCAACCACACGATACCCAAAGTGTAGTTTATGTTTTAATAATATTTTATGGATTTCTTGGATTTTCTTATAACTAGCAGACAATTCATCATCAAATATAAATTCCTTTGTTATTAATCTATTGTGATACTGTCTCCCATCAGTAAATGATTCTATAATGGTCTCATTTGCAAATAGAGCTAAATCGTTTTCATTTGTCATCATATCTTTTAAAACAAGCTCATAAGAGTCGAGATCAACATGATTAAACTCAATAACATTAGCCCTATCTAACACTTTAGGACTAAACATATATGTTGTTTCATCAATATTTACGGTTCCTGTAAAATATACGTTTTCTGGTATCTCAAGTTTAGATGGAATATCTAATTCACTTCCATCCTCATCTAAGTAAGTGATTGTCTGTTTGTCATGAAGTTGTAAAGCTTCTCTCCTAACTATCCCATCCTGTCCAACACGTCTACTCTCAAGACAACTCAGAAAATCAGAAAAATAATACTCAACTTTTGCAAGGTTCATCTCATCAAAAATAACAAAATATGGTCTTGTTAAATCCTTACTTGCTCTTAACAAAAGTTTTAATAATTCTGTTGTTTGATATTCTTCTGTAATTGGGTTATAGAATCCTAACAGGCTATTATTATCCATCCAATCAGGGCGAACTGATAAAAATAAATAACGATTACTTCTTTCATTAGTTTCTTTAAGATTTACCAGATCTCTATTAAACGTAATAATATCTCCAGGAACTCCATCCTCTTTTTCAAAAGTTACTCGTACACTATCGCCTATCGTATAGTTATCTTTTATATAGCTACTTACATTCCCTTTAAAAAAAAGTTGAACATACTTGCCATTTATATCACTATATAGTTTGCACTTTTCAACAACATCTTCTACTCTTACTGTTATATCAGTGGTTTTACCCGCTTGAGGGAGATCTAAGTACATTTCAAAGCGCTTTGGAATAGTAAATCTGCTGTATTTTTTGTTGTATGTTTGAATCTTATATATATAACTTGCATCATCTTCATTGTTAATAACTACTTTCTTTTCATCCGGACACATATACTCTGCAAAAAATTGTGCAATTTTTGTTTTACCTGTCCCAGATATACCCGAAAGAATTACAAAAGGTTTTGATTTTAAAGACAAAATATAATTATTTAATAGGTCTTGATTAAATGAAAATCCACGAGTTTTAACAAACTCCCCAAAATCTGTAAACATATTAGTTCCTCCGTTTTTAGGTTCATCTAACGCATCTTTCAATAAATACTTAATATATAAGTATCCAGATAAATTTAATTCGAAAATTGTTGATGATCCCATTACTACCTTTTCATCTACTAATCCAATAGCACTTTTAAAACCATTCCTTCTATAATAAACAGGCTGTTCAACCACTTTAAACCAGTCGACCCCTAGCCTCTGTCTCCAATGCTCTCCATTAAGGGTTATAAATTTTTCCGGTTCAGTTTCTGTATAAAATTCTCTTGTTATTTTACCAAAACCTAAAAATCCTTTATTCCCTGTATATGCAACGATAAAGTCATTTTCTGAGATTTGATTTGCTAGATTAAGCTGACGAGTAACAGAAGCAGGGTTTTGTCTTTCTTTTTCATATTGCATTGCAGCCACTCCAATTTCTTTTGAACATTCCCAAATATATGAATTTTTGGAGTGATAAACATTAAAAAGCCAGAATCGCTTATTTTTATAAAAAGAATAGAGAAGGGTTTCCTCTAATATCCAATACAGTTCATTGATTCTAAGAGCAATAAATTCATCTATATTTTGAATATTTAAAGCTTCATTTTTAGAAATTACAGCTCCTACCCTTATCCATTCTCCTGGATTTTCCCTAATAGCCCCAAGTTTTTGATTTCTAATGTTAATGTCTTTTAAAAAAACATCTAAGCCAATATATTCATCATGATCTTTTTCAAGAGATGTCCATACCTTATACATACTAGTAGGAATATTAAAAATTGAAACCCATTGCTCAACTAAGTTAATCCATTCATTATGTTCTTTAACCGTATTTTCCGAATAGCCAACTTTATCTGCATTATGTTGATGCCACTCTAGATATATACGTAGGTTTTTCTTGTTTATCATTACCGCAATACATGAACTTGACCCATATCTCTCACGAAGCTTTATTCTAGTCCAGAATCGTTTTTTTACCCACCTACCATCTTGCCAACCTTCTGTTCCGTCCAGCCTTAGATATTTATTATTTGCTTTTCCTAACGAAGCTACTTCAATCATGTTTTTCCATTCATTCCATTTAGGCTTGTATTCTTCCATTAGCTTGGTGTTTGTTTTTCTATATGTAAAGTCTTTTCGATCAAACACAGTAAATAGATGCGTCGTTAGCTTAGCCATTTTCATCCTCCCAAAATCTTAAACGATAATAATTTTAAAATTTAACATTATTGTAACAAGTTAATATTTAGGAACAACATATTTTGATAGCTTTATCCCTTTAATAACTTCAGTTGAGTATGAACTATTTAAACCTGAAGCATTTACTATTTCTTTCACATTAAGTTTATTTGTTGTGATAATAGAAGCATACTTAATTCCAAACAGATGTATATTAGCTACCGAATAATCATAAGGTGTTATTATACATATCTTTCAATACCAGTCCTAACTCCTGTTCTGTCATAAACTGTTCCCCCTATTTTATTTATTATCCTGATTTAAACTAAAAAAAGTTTTTATAGTAATATTTTACCACATTAAAAAATAGAAATGCTAGATTATTTAAAGTAAGAGTAAAAATGTGACCACTTCTTTATTATGATCCTTTATGTTTCTTCCTCCCATGGGGACTGCTTATTACATAAAATTAGATAAATTATATATATTTTTTCCTTATTAATACTAAATATTTGTTAACATGATGTTGTTTTTTTGTGGTCTTTGAATCCCAATTAATATTAAATTGAACCATACTATTTATCCTATTTAAATATTATAGGATTTTTAAGCTATTTAAACATATAAAAAAAGGAGATGCATTTTGCATCTCCTTTTTTTAGACTATACAGTTAACCCTTTTACCGGATAACTCGCCGTCACGCTCGATATATTATATGTATACTATATCATACTTTATTCTTAAAATAAATAATAAATTTTAAAATCAAGTACCTAATTTAATCCATGCTGAAAGATTTTTTCTTCCCATTCTTTCAAATAGACGTTCCATTAAAGTTCGCTGTCTCTTTGAATTACATTTTTTATAATAACTATGAATTAAAGTTGCTACCCCTTTTATATTTTCAAATTGTGATAATACTAATAAAGAATCATATAATCTTAATTCATAATTAGTCGGGGCTCCTGAAAGGTTCAATTTAGTTTTCAAACCTAAATCTGCAATCATTCCACTATCAATTCTTAAATTATTTGGAGTTCTAAATCTATTTACTAACTGAAAATGAGCACAAGTATTTCTTAATTCAATAAAAATGCGAATTGAATTAACAAATTTCTCCTTATCTTTATTGTAATCCATGCCCATATCTGCTATTACCTTTTCAAATATATCTTTTTCAAAACCTAATAATAATTTAAATAAAACACCAAATTCTAAAACTTTAATAGTCATCCAAAAAGGTGGATCATCGTATGTAGCTAAAAAACTGTATTTATTTTTGCAAAAATCTACAAAATCTGAATACCCTCTGTAGTTAGAAGGATTAAATATCTTATGTTTATTTAAAGGCTTCGCAATATCTTTAGGTAAACTTAGGTGATTGGATCTCGGATCCGTATATTTATTAATATCAATATAGCATCTTGCGTCTGTTGGAGTTAGAAAATACTTTTCGCAAAATCTATGAGCCATAGATGTTTTTAATTTTATTTCGAATTTATCTAATAACTTCAAAATTTCCATATTCAATTTTTTATCAAAGCTATATAAGAATATAAAATCCTCAAAATAAAATTTCTCATACTCCTTATTTGAAGCCTTCGAATCTTTTAACATCAAGGTTTCGAAACCATTAACTAAATCAAAATAATTTTTTTTAAGTAAATGTTTCTTAGCGAATTCTTCATCTTTAATAATTAGACCTCTAGATTTCAATAATTCAATTTGGTCATCTAAACTAGAAAACTTTTTCGTTGTATGTATCTTATTACTCATTCTCTGTCCTCCTCTATTACTATTTTATTATATTTATTAAACTCTATCTATAAATTTATCCATTAATCCATTGAAATAAATTGCGATTTTAACTAAAATTAATTGATACTCAATGAAATTTTATGACAGGGAAAAAAAGTCAAAACCCTCTTTATAATGAGGATTTTGACTTGATTTAAAATTCCTACTTTTTTTGAAGAGGGCGGGAAGTCGAACCTACCGTCGTATAATAATATCTAAAATTGCGTGGTATTAACTATGCTTATATAATTATAAAGAAATATATTGATTCAATTATCCCTAATCTCTATGTCTTCTAACTTTCGTTTCAAAATCAAAGCCCTTTGATCATTATATGTATTTTTAAGATCCAAATTCCCCACAAGATAAAGCATATTTTCTTGGTAATACAATAACGATTCTTGAAAATAATCCAGAATGATAATTATTATTTCTTTTAATTTCATTACATCGCTTAAAATTAAATCAAAATCATGATAAGAATCTTCAGGGATTTTACTTCCATGACCAATTGCATTTCTATTATTTAATAAATTTGAATTCAAATATTGCTCTCGAGACTCTATAGGCTCACAATATTTTAGACCAATTAAATTAAAAATGTTTTTCATAACTTTTGGACTCAAATTGTGCCCTGTTTCAACTATGCAATTTTCTCTATCATCATCTGGGTTAATAGATACTTTAAACTTTTTATTTTCTACACTACTATATCTAGTAATAAAGTCTATTTCTTTTGCTAAAGATAAACTTTCTTGACCTTCTATACATGCCTTTGATAGATTTTTTAAATGTATACCTTTAAAATTTACCGTTAGATCTTTAATTTTTATATTTTTCTCAGAGACATATTTTAAATATAATTTACTTCCCTTTTTTACATAACCTTCCCAATGAGAATATAGCACTAGTATTAGAGACTTCAGCAAGATTTCTTGTTGCTCAGAACCTTGAGCTAACAATAGCAAATCTGAAATCTCCTTTTTTCTCCAACTTAAATCATCCTGTAAATATGATTCAAATTGTTCTTCTCTCATATTTTAAAATACTCCTTAGAGAACTCTGTTAAATGTTTGAATCTGTTAAGAGCTCGGATTCCTCTACCAGAGTACCTCATATAAGTTTCATTTACATACATCTCTTTTATTAACTCACAAAATTGCTCTTGGGAAAGTTCCTTAAGTTTCTCTAGATTTTCAGCTACTCCTGCAAATATTGCCTCAAAACTTACTATTGAAAGCGGCCCTTCAAATTGGCCCTTATCAGCATTATATTTTCTAAATATTTTATTGCCTAGCATTTGATTAAGAAATTCAACAGTATCTTTAAACAACTCTAACTCAGCATCAATATCGATATCTTTCTCCAGAATATATACAATTTCTGCATCAATAAAATCGTCCAAAATTGCTTTAGATAAGCTATATCTATTATAATCAACAATATTAATTTTTGAAATTAAATATCTAACTATTAACTCCATATGATATTCTTCTTCAATTTTTTCTTGATTAATATTGATTATGTTTAGGAAATCCATATTCCATTTTATTCTATCTAAATTTACAAAGAATTCCTCATCGACCATTATTAATAAACAATTTCTGATTTCTTGTGCCGACAAATGTAAACCACCTGTATTTAATCTTTGAAATAGTTCATATTGTGCCTGTACACTGTTTTCTGTAAGTATAATATTTACACCCATTTTACCTCTTCTAAGAATTCTCCTCATATCATTAGGGAGATCTTCCCAAGTATAACCTTCCATAGATGGTAAGTGCATACTTTCCGTTAATACTAATGGCTCAAAAGAATGTAATCTCCCCATTAATTGGAGAATTGTAGAAATTCGTTGTACCCCGTCAACAACATCCCATTTACCATCGCTTTTTTGAGATACAAATATTTCCGGAATTGGGATACCGATTAGTATAGATTCAATAAACTTTGTTTTTTGTTGATCATTCCATCTAAATAGTCTTTGAAATGCTGGTGTTAAATTTATATCCCCATCTTCATACAAGTTAACAATCTCACCAATTGACATACTATAACTATCAGTTTTAATATTTTGACGTTCCCTTTTCAACTCGGATAATAATTTATCTGAACTTGATTCACTCATTTCATTTACATCCTTTCTAATTTGGTCTCATAAACCTATCACCATTTAAATTATTAAATGCTCTGGATTATTTGCAATCCAACTTCAGTCTCCCATATAATCTCATGTATATATTTTTAAAAATCCATTTTTACTAGTCATAGCTAAAAACGCAGTCACATAGATGCCCCACAATTAGGTTGATTTACAATTCCGTTTAATTCTTGCATCCTTGGGATAGAATTGGCCCATACAAAAAAATATATCCAATCCTTTTCTTTCAAATAAAGTTTCCCCTTTTTTATTAAATCTTTTTTCTGTCTCACCAATATATAATACTTGTGCATCAGCTGCAAATCTCGGTGAAAATTCTTATTCAATTTTAATTCCCATTTGCAGTTTTGTACGCTTTAATTACCTCAATTAATGATAAGAACGTATATGTATCTCTTCCTCAATGATTGTTTGCTTATTTTCAGATAGGCCTAAAGAAATAAGTATCCCCTATTTCTACATCTAAAACACCCACTATGATTATTTTCAAAACTCACTTACCTAATAATTCTATCACATTCATAATACTGAAAATTATAATTTAATATAAGTAATGCCCAATTTTTTATAGTATCTAAACTTGGAAAATGAATAGCGGCTTCATTTGTAAAGTACTTACTATAATTAAATTATACCTTAGTATCTTAATTAATTTTAAATATATATTATAAAACAGAATATCAACTATCTATAAATACTTAGTTAATTTTCAACAGAATAAATTGTTAAATTAAACAAATAAAATATTAATAAAAATAAGGGTATAATATTAAGTTATGGAGGTTTAAAAATGACAATAGAATATTTACAAAAAATTGATTTAAAGAACATCCCTTCAAATGATAGTGATTCTATAAATAAGAAAGTTTTAAATAGCCAATATTTCACTCCTATGGAAATCGGGAAATATATGAGTTCAATGTTTAAAAATAATAAAAAAACAAATATAACAATCTTAGATCCTGGATGTGGAACTGGTAACCTAACATTAGCATTAATTTCAGAAATATGTGAATGGTCTATTAGGCCACAAACAATAAATATACTTCTATATGAAATAGATTATGATCTTATTCAAGAATTAAAAGTAAATATGATTTGGGCTGAAGAGTATTGTTTATCTATGGGTATTGAATTAAATTACACTATTAAGAATGAAGACTTCATTCTTAATAGTGTAAAACAACTTCAAACTCAACAAAATGAAAATTTCGATTACATTATTATGAATCCACCATATAAAAAATTAGGTACTAATTCAGAACATAATGGAAGTTTGCTTAAAATTAAAATTGATGTTCCTAATTACTATGCTGCTTTTATGGCTTTATCATGTAATTTATTAAATACTAATGGACAGTTAGTGTGCATAGTTCCCCGTAGTTTTTGTAATGGAAAATATTTTGAAAAGTTTAGAGTAAATTTAGTAAAGAATTATAAACTAGAGCAAATACATTTATTCGAGGATAGAGAAGGTTTATTTTATGATGATGTTTTACAGGAAACTTTAATTATCTCTTTATTAAACAAAAAGCCAAGTTTTTCAAATATAGTGAAGATCAGTTACTCGAAAGACGTTAATTTCAAAAATGTTTCATTAGACAATAAACGCCTAGATAATATTATATTTCCTACTGATGATGAAAAAATTATTCGAATGATTAATGAGGACGATGAGGAAGTAGTAAAAATTATTAATAACTTACCTTATACTTTGGATGATATAGGAATTCAAGTTTCAACTGGACCAATAGTAGATTTTAGAGAAAAGGGAACTATATCAGATAATCCTACCTTATTTTCATTACCTATGATTTATTCTGAAAATATTTTACAAGGTAGAGTTTTATGGCCTATAGTTGGTAAAAAACCAGGGAATATTATAATGAACAAAGAAAATCAAAATAATCTTAGACCCCCTGGTATATATGTGTTAGTGAAAAGAATGAGTGCTAAAGAAGAAGTGAGAAGAATAAATGCTGGTATTTTCAATTCCAATGAAACTGCTCGAGATAAATATGTAGGTTTTGATAATAAAGTAAATTATTATCACATCAATAAACATGGGCTTCCAAATTTAAACGTAGCAGCTGGATTAACCGCATTTTTAAATTCAACATTAGTGGATTTTTATTTTAGAACATATAGTGGAAGTACTCAAGTAAATGTCAGTGATTTAAAAAAATTAAGATATCCAACATTTGAACAACTTGAAATGTTAGGGAGGTATACCCTAGAAGAAAATTTAGAGCAAGATGAAGTGGATGAATTCATTAAAAAGATTGTTTCAGGTTAAAAAATAATATAAAAATAATATAAAAATAATAAGAGGACATCTTGAGTGATACTGACTCAAGATGTCCTCTTTATGATGAGTTTTGCTAAATATTAAGGTTTAGCGAGCACAAGGGTAGATAAAGTCCTTATGCGATATTTTTTATTATACACATCTTCTTTTATGTTTAAAAGGTATTTTATTAAATTCGTTTACTTCCCGAAATTAAACAAATTCAAAATGCTAAATTAATTACTCATTCATATTCTTCATATGTAATTTTTTTTCGTGACTCAATAATATATGCAGTAGTCCCACAGGCTATAGAAGTTGAGAAACTTTGAAATAATTTTGAAGATAGAAATGCCGTTCCAAAGATTATATTACCCGTCCAGTGTTGGAATATTTCTAACAATTCTTTTTTACGAAGGTCATCAATAGGACCCGAAGAAGCAACTGCTTCAAATAATAGAATAGTTTTAGTTGAATCATCATATCCAATAACATCAGGTATTTTAGTATGAACATCAATAGTTAAACCAATCATTTTACATATATCATGGTCAACAAATAAGTTTTTAATCTTAGTATCACCTACATATACCAACTTAAAATTTGGTGCGATTTTGGGGAAAATATCTTCAACTATAAATTTTTCTATAATGTTGTGATCCCCAGGAGATAAAATTAGTTCTTGATTCAAAGTAGGACTATTAATAATTACTGGTTTTTTCTTTAATTTTTCTATATTATCACGACGTTCAATCGTTACTGAGTCCACAAATTCATTTTTCAATATATTGTATTCTGTATTACTAGATAAATAAGCATCTAGCAGGTTTTTAAAAGAATCTGATAAAACGTAGTTATTTAAACCTGAATTTGTAACCCGATTGGGATCATCCGCATTTTGAATAACCATCCCTGAATCAACCAGGTACTTTAAACTATGTTTACGAACTGTTTCTCTAGTATTCTCAGCATAATTTTTCTCGAGATCCGTTCTTGAATAATCAAGAATATCTCTAATTCTAGCTCCTTGAGCTAAAGAAGTATAATTCTTAATGAGATTTGGACGTGGTTTTGTATCATATAGGGCAAGAACACAGATAGCTGTAATATCTGTTATATTTTTTTGCGGAAATCCAATTTCATTCAATATGTCTTTAACAGTAGAAATAGATAAAATTTTTGTCATAAAATCATCCTCCACATTTATACTCTGCAACGTTGCACTTATGATATAATGAGATGAAATTTTTGTCAAATAAATATTTAAATTTTTTTAAAAATTGTATAATCATTAAAATTCCTTTGTTCATTATTGATGGTATTAGGACACAATAATTATCAAAACACAAAAGTTTTTAAAGCATGTAAAATATATGGATTACTTGAATATTTTCCATATAATAAAGAGAGTACGTTGTTGTAAAACAAAACTATATCGACTAGGAGAAGACAAATGGGAGATATTAAATTTTTTAAAATTAATAATAATAATGTTCAAGAATTACATGGTCACTCTATTTCACTTGAGAAATCATTGCAAACATTAATCGAAAATCATCTTGAATCATTTCTTGGAATAAAATTTTTAGCCTCTGAATATTCAACTGGAAAACGTCATGGAGGTAGAATTGACACACTAGGATTAGATGAAAACTATTCCCCTGTTATTATAGAATATAAAAGATCTATGAATGAAAATGTGATTAATCAAGGTCTCTATTATTTAGATTGGCTACTTGACCATAAAGCAGAATTCGAATTAATGACTTTAAGAAAATTCGGTCAATCAACTGCAGACAATATTGATTGGAGTAGCCCTCGTCTTTTATGTATTGCAGGTAACTTTACAAAATACGATGAGCATGCCGTTCAACAAATTAATCGCAACATAGAACTTTATCAATATAAACACTACATAGATGGATTTTTAATGCTGGATTTAGTGAATTCAACAACAGCCCAAACTGTTTATATTGAAGACAACTCTATAAATAGAACACAAAAATCAAATATCAAAACATTTAAAACCGTTTCAGATTATTTAGATCAAGCAAATGAACAGTTAACAGATCGATTTGAAAATTTAAAGGCCTTTATGATTGCCCTAGGTGATGATGTACAAATGAAAACATTAAAATATTATATCGCTTTCAAGCGTATTAAGAATTTTGCCTGTGTTGAAGTACATCCACAGTCAAATTCAATCTTAGTATATTTAAAAGTAGACCCCACAACAGTAACTTTAGAACAAGGCTTTACTCGCAATGTAACTAATATCGGACATTATGGGACTGGTGATTTAGAAATAAGAATCAATAATGATGAAGACCTTGAGAGAGCTAAACATTTTATCGAAAAATCATATGATATAAGCTAAAATAAAACTACCTTTGAGTATAAATTCACACTCAATAGGTAGTTTTATAATTTATAAATCCACTTCTTTTTATATTCATAGTTTAAATTTATAATTTATTCATAACCACTTTTAAGCTTTCTTCAATACGATGACAATCTACAAACACCTTCACTTGCACACCGTCGTCACTAGTAAAGCAGATTTTCAATAAATTAAATTTTCGTAATGCCCCTCCATATAACTCAACTGCTTTTCATTTAACATAATTCGAAACGCATCATTTACATTCAAAAATACTCGAGCTGTCTCATCTAATGATTGAGATATAACAATCTTTCCATCTAAATCAAACGAAATTAAATGTTTATCAAACAATGCATCATGATTCGGGCAAAGTAATAGTCCATTATTCGCATCAAGTCGCTCCTCATTTGTAGAAGCGCTCCATGGTTTAATATGACTCGCAATTAGAACGCGTACATCTGTTACACCACATAATGCACATTTACACTCACGTTCAATCAGTAACTTTTTAAACTTTCCCTGGCCTATACGTGATTTGATCAAACGTTCTTTTTCAGTTTGTGATATGGGTAAATTTTCAACTTGCTGAATTCCTTTAAATTCTTCTTGTAGCTCTTGCTTATCATCCGTAGCTGATGGTAGTTTCGTAAACTTCGCTTTGCTATCTATTAAGCTCAGTGGGAAAATCCATACAAGGCGCTGTCTGCCCTCTTGATCCTTTTGTTGATCCTGATATGGCTCACCTGCAAGCTCTACTTGACCGCGGTATGTATATTCTCTTGGCCTTATTACCTCAAAAAAATGGATCTCCACTCCATTACCATCTGATTCCGCTAACGTCAAATTTTGACCGCTCATCTTCTGATCACCACTCTTGCCCATACCTGTGTAATGATAAATATCATCAACAACCTTGTCATCATAAAGCTTCGTCTTATCCGAAATAAGCGTTAACGTATTAGTCCGATTTGACTTACGCATTCCTCCCTGTGGCGCACATAAAAACACCTCACAAAGTTGCTGATTATTTAAAACTTCATTTATTGCTAACGAACGTGTCATCTTCATAAAATAGCCTCCTATAATACTCATTTAATTTGGATTAACTGCTTTATTTACTTTATTTTTTCCAGCTTCTTCTAGTCGTTCTGTTATTTTAATCTCTATCTTTGAAATATTGAAGGGACTAGTACAGACTGGATTTTGAATCTCTCCTCAGACTTTAATTCATCTTCATCATCATTAAATCGATATAGACCTTTATTGGCTAATTGTTTGATTACCTCTTCTTTGAAAGGAATGTCACCTTCAATACGATATAAAACTAAATTATCTAAAACAGTGTTTTCTAACATTTTAACTTCATCTTCAATCGCTTTTAGTGCTGCTTCCCTTTTTCTAAATTTGAACTCTCTTAAATACTCTTTATAATCTTCTTCCGAACAATTATTAACACTGATAAAATGTAATTTTAACTTGTTTAACTGTTCATTATTTAACTTACTAAAAGTTCTACCTATATGCATCCAAGAATGACAATTGATGCAAATTAAATCTAAATCTTTTAAAATACATAGTAATTCATCCTCTCCATATTCTTCTACTTCATGAACATGAAGTTTTTTTAATTCTTCAACAGGCGGCTGATATCCGCATATAGTACACGCATAGTTATTTTCCTCTAATACACTACTTCTGATTTTCTTCCATAAGGATTGGGTAATATTTTTTCTGACAGTACTTCCGTGATAAGCACCAGGTTTTATATCCATTTTCAGTTTAAAATTTTCAAATTCAACATTCATATATCAATCTACACCTTCCTAATATTACCAATTATAGTATATAAATTCACATCATTTGTATCAATTTAAAATGATTCACGTTACATCATTGGGCACGGCTCATTTGATGATATCAGCTTGTTCTTCAACCCCTCAGCATCTCTTTTATATACACCTATTATTAAATGCGTATTTAATAGATTTTCAAATATATATTATCAATGTGAATAATAAGTATTATTTAGTTTATATACAAAGGAGTGTATACGGATATGGAAAGTAATTCTTCCAAACATGCAAAACGTGTCCAAATTGTACAAGTCAAATTAGTCCGCGAAAAATCAATGCTTTATAAAGAACGTAAAATTAGATCGCCTCATGATGCTTATATTCTTATGAAAGAATTCATTGGAGATGCTGATCGTGAACATTTTGTAGTTTTATGCCTTGATACGAAAAATCAACCGACATGTATTCAAGTAGTTCATATTGGTAGTCTAAATGCTAGTATTGTTCACCCACGTGAAGTTCTAAAATCTGCACTATTAAGTAATACTGCTTCAATTTTAGTTGGACATAATCACCCTAGTGACAACCCTTCTCCTAGTCAAGAAGACATCGAGGTAACTGAACGATTAAAAGAAGCTGGAAAAATATTAGGTATCGACTTATTAGATCATATTATAATTTGCTCAGATTCGTTCATTTCATTAAAAGAGGAAGGACATATTTAAGGAGGACTCCATATGAAAAATGAATTGTTATCAATATTAGTAATGATTGCAAAAGAAATTTTAACTCCAAGAAATAAGTAATGTGAATTTTATTATTAGTGGGGATAGATCTGTATCTCTCAATGATGCAAAATGAATTATGGACTTACGGAAGATCTTCCGTAAGTCCGTAATTTTAGTTTTTATTAGTAAAATAAAGTTTAAAGATCTATCTCCTCATACATCTTCATATATCTCCCAACTTTACATATTACAAAATCTGAATCTTTATTAATTTTTTTTATGTAATCATAATGTTTTTTCATTTTTTTTTGATATTTAAAATCCATATTTATCTCTTCATCAACTATGTTAAAGTATGGATCAAGTAATTTTAGCTTTCTAATAATTTTAAAGTCATCTTTTTGCATAGTATTATTAATTAACTCTAATTTCTCTGATTGAATAATAAAACGCTCTAGACTCTGTACCATAGCTTCAAAAATTTGATTATAAATTTCAACTTCCCTTAATGGATTTGTGAAAATATTTAGTGTTCTTTCTTTATCTATTAAATATCTTTTAATACCCAACCCGTTAATTTTCATAAGGAATCCTACTTGAAATGAAAGTATAATATCGAAATTAAATAAACTAATTTTTTTATTTCTCTTTAATAATTTAACTTGTTTTGAAATGCTTTTTTCTAAATAAACAAAATCTACTAATCTTGAATATTTATTTAATGCATATAAATTCAACGATCCATTATAGCAATTTAATATTGTTGAAAGGTCATGTTTTTCGAAATTTATATTTTCTTCTTTCTTTTTAGATAAATTAATTTCATCAGCTATTTTCAAAAAGTATGTATACTCTTTCCTAAAATCTAATGCTATTCGACAACGCTCTTTATAAGATTTAGATTCTACAACCTTAAAAAAATTTCTTTTAGTCTCATCAAATTTTTTTATATTTATATTTTTATTTCTTCCACACCTATGAACTAAATACAAATTAAAAACGGAAAGAATTTCCGGAAACTTTTTCTGTATATGTATTGTATTATTTTGGAGTGGTTCTATATCTATAAGACCCTCATCATCTATATTTTCCAACGAACTAATGAAATTATTTAAAGTACTTTCTTCTATAAATGCTGTGGGTTCTATAATGTCTTTTTCATTTAAACCTTCTATTTTTCTTAACAAAAGTTCTAAACTTACATCGTGGGACATCCATACTAAAGCGGATGTATTCCCAAGAAACTTTTCTAAAAAATATAATATCTCAAGATTATTGATGCTATTTAATCTAATTTCTCCAGTCACTTCATCGATTTCCCATTTAAAATCTGTTTTAGAATCAATATCCAACGGTTTATTAAGAAATTTATCGTACTCTAGTTCATCAAAATAATAATCATCATAAAAATCTCCACTACTCATCAATTCAATAATTTTATTTATCAAAATTTTCTCTTTCCTAATATAATTATTTTTCCTTTGAAACCTCCTGTTGTTTTTTTCTTGATTAACTACCATCCTATTTATCACTCCAATTCTATGTTCCAAAGTTCCAATTTTATTTTTATTTAAATTTAAATAACTAGTTAAATATTTAATTTCCAGGGGTATTTGCTATTTCTTCTACTATTCCCATAAATATTTGGAACAACGGAACAACTGTCCATTTAGAATTTCAATTGTTTAAAAAGTCAATAAAACTATATCGAAATATCTTTTTCCTAATTCACTTTAGTCCCCATTTTCAAAACATCAGACAACCGCCATAATATCCTTGTATAACCAATTAAAACTTTAAAGGAGAACAGATCATGACTAAAGAAAAGAAAAAAAAAGAAAACAATCTTCAAAATAAATTAATGAAAATCTCAGAGCTATCTATGAACGGAGGACATGATCATTTCATCATTGAAATGTCAGATTCCTTTACAATTTTCGATGGCCTAGGAAAAAGAAACTTAAATCTTTCAACTTGTATTTCTATGACTGATTTAAAAAACTCAAATACTTTGCAGGGCCATATCTATAACCAAAATATTAATAAAAAAATTATGAACCATAATAATGATAAATCTAATATTATTTTATCTGCTGCGGTAAATTTAGAGAAAAAAGATAACATTGAAATTATAACTTTTTCTCATAAAAAAGAAAGTTTAGAACAGAAAATTTTTTCTTCTAAAAAGAAAGACGGGCCATCAGGGTTACTGTATTTTGAAATTGAGAATTATTCATTTTTAATTATCACTTTAAATATTTCAGTTAAAATTAAACCAATCTCTCACGTTTTCAACGGGAATACTCTAGATAAACTCTATTATAATAGAGCTTTATTACTAAATTTATTACCGATCGATTTATCAGAGAATTTACGATCATTATTTGATAAGAAAATTTCAATATCTGAGGAAACTTTAAATGAGTAATAAGTTTGATAAAAGATATTTTACTGAGGAATTCGTATCTATATCTCTTGAGGTACAGAAAGATTTACCTTTATTTTCTGAACCAGATATTCTGCAACCTCCTGATATATCAGATAACCTTCCCTTATTTAAAGAGAATCTCTGTTATTTGGATGAACTGAATTCTAATGATCAAATTAAATCAAATAAACTCAATGTAAATCCGGATTCGTTAAGATCGAAGAATATTTCGGATTCTAACACTAATAAGAAATCTGAACGAACTATTTCAAATTCAGATATAGCTGACATCTTTTTAGAGAATTTTCAATTCAAGTTATTTCAAGATGTTCTTTATTTTTGGGATCAAAGCAAGTCTTACTATATAAGATTTGAATATATTGCTGATAAATTTATTCGTCAAAATGTCCCAGCTGGTATCAAGGGTAAAATATCAAAAAATTCTATCATTGAAATTATTCAATGGATTAAATCATCTCCAAACATCGAGATTGATGAAGATAGTATTAACCGTAAACTATCCTATGTCTGCTTTAATAATTATATTTTTGATTTTCAGAACAATATCATTATTCAACACGATCCAAATATATTTTTCACTTCAAAGATCCATGCTGATTATAAAATGAATCCTACTTACGGCAATATATTTGAAAAATTTCTTAAAGATATTACTAAAGGTGATATGAAAATATATTATCGAATCCAAGAACTCTTTGGTTACGTTATTTCTGAGATTAGAAATATTAAATGTTTACCTATATTATACGGACCAAAAGATACTGGAAAATCAATTATCTTAAAACTGTTGGAAAAGTTGATTGGAGAGAAACACGTTTCTAACTATAGTTTCGAACAACTAACAAAAGATGATTTCTTATCTAACTTATTCGGTAAAAGAATGAATACATGCGGTGAAGTTTCTGATATTACACTTACTAGGTTAGATTCTTTAAAAAAGCTCACTGGAAACGATCGATTTTCTACACGTCAATTGTATGGACAACCTTTTGAAATGGTTAATGAAGCTGCAATTATATTTGCTGGAAATCAGCTACCTACAATAAAAAAATACCATGAAACAAAAGCTTTCATAGAAAGGTTAGTCATTATTCCATTTTTAAATCCCATACCTAAAGAAAAACAGGATACTGAATTAATTAACAAATTACTACTTGAACTTGATTACATTGCCCATTGGTCAATTACAGGATTAAAAAGATGGGTTAAAAATAATCATATTTTCACCAAAATTGATATAGAAGAATCAATAATAGAAACATATTATCCATCTAAAAATAGTTTTGTTAAATTTATTGAGCAAAATTGTATTCTACATCCAGATGAAAGAGTTTACAAAGGGGATTTAGAAAAATATTACGAAAAATATTGTATACAAAATCAAATTAAGCCCGTTCTTAAAAAAGATAGAGAAATTTACCTTTTAGAATTAGGTCTATTATCATCTAAATTCCGACTAAATAATGATTCTTCACCTAGACACGGTTATAAAGGTATCGTACTTAGAAAGGATGTTATTAATGCAAATTAATCCAGATAAAATGTGGTTATCACTTAAAGAAGCTGCCAAGTATGCCGGCGTTTCCTATAACACCTTCATCAAATTCCGTCACAGAGGCTTAAAAGTTAGTGAAATTGAAGGAATTAAACGAGTTTCAAAAAAAGAAATAGATCGTTTTTTAGAAGAATATAGTTTTTAAAAGTTATGAGAGGATTTTTCCACATTTAAATTATATATTATAAATGTGAGGATTAATCCTCTCCTTTATCTTGCCCCCGCAACGATCCTAGGAGGAACGCTATGACTAAAAATAATTCTTCACCCATCAAAAGTTATCAAAACAAAGATGGTAAAACGTTATATAAATTCCAAGTTTATTTAGGTGTAGACGAGCTTACAGGTAAAGCTCACAGTACTACTCGTAGAGGTTTGAAAACGAAAAAAGACGCTGAGCTTGCTTTAGCACGTATCAAACTTCAAGTCTCTGAAGGCACATACAAACAAAAAAGCGTGGAGACATATCAGGAAGTATACGATCTTTGGATCACTCAATACGAAAAAACTGTAGAAGAAAGTACGTTTGTTAAAACAGTCGGCTACTTTAAAAATCATATCTTACCTTCTATGGGCAATTACCGTATCGAGAAAATTACGATCGCCATTTGTCAAAAACATTACAATGAATGGGCCGCAAAAGTTAAAAAAGCTCGTACAATTAAATCTTATGCTAAAAAGGTATTAGATTTCGCTATTGTGCATGGCTTTATTCAAACTAATCCCTTCACTCATGTTGAAACCAAAGTAAAGAAAGCCTTTACTGAAAGTATAGAAGAAGGCAATGAAAACTTTTATACAAAAGATGAGCTCATTATATTTCTAGATAATGCGAAAGACCATCTTAATTTCAAAGCATACGCTCTACTACGTTTAATTGCATATACTGGAATGCGTAAAAGCGAAGCATTAGCACTAACGTGGAATGATGTAAATTTTATAGAAAGTGAGCTTATAGTCAATAAAGCAATCGGGCGCGGCAAACAAACCAAACTTTATTTGAAAACAACTAAAACTGGCAAGCCACGTACAATTAAACTAGATAAAACAACTTTATCGATCTTGAAAGATTGGAATAAGCTTCAAAAGCAGCAATATATTCAGTTAGGAATCAATACGCTGAAGAAATATCAGTTGATGTTTAGCAATACAAAAAATGAATATATACAACCAGTACAAGTGCAAAAGTGGATGTATAGCGTACAAAACAAATATACTTTGAAGCGCGTATCGCCACATGGATTACGCCATACCCACTGTTCTCTGCTATTTGAAGCAGGTGCAAGCATTAAAGAAGTTCAAGATCGACTTGGACATTCTGACGTAAAAACTACATTAGACATTTATACACACGTCACGAAAAAGGCGAAAGAAGGTGCTATACAGAAGTTTGTTAGCTATTTAGAAGGTTAAGTTTTTGACTTAGTTTTGACTAGAAATTGACTAGATTTGAATGAAATCAGGTGATATTGGATGAAATTAAAAAAGTGTCAAAACCCTGTATTATCAAGGGTTTTGACATCTATTGAAATCATTCGATTTCATAAAATGGAGACGGCGGGAGTCGAACCCGCGTCCAAAGACTCCAATACTTCAGCTTCTACGCGTGTAGTTTGCCTATTTACGATTCGCGTAACATTATGCCGACAAACAGGCGTCCTGCACGCTAACCTGGAAATCTCTTGCCGATGACTCAGGTGGCACCATCGACCGTATCCCACTAAAGTTGGGCCCCACGTTCTCTACATGGGCGATAGAGAGGCAGAGCGCTTACGAGCTTACGCTGCGAAAGCTAAGTTTTGTTGTTTGCCAGTTATTATATAACTGTCGTTGATGACGGAGCCGAGCCCTCCGACGCGCGACTAAAGCTTGAACCATCCCTGTCGAATCCGTAACGTCCCCTTGATATATGAATCGAAGCAGTTGAGCCTCGTTCAAACAAAGAGCTAGAATTGCTTCTAGTACGGTGGGAGCTTAAAAGTACGCTTCCATGAAATCTGGCAATCAGTAATTCATATTATAAAACATAATGAGCGATAGTTCAAGTGTCCCGCTTTAGTAGGAAACATGGGCTTGGACTTAGAGGCTATCCGTGACATTTTAACTTTTATCCGTCACTTCCTCGATTCTATCCACCACAAATTAATTTCTATCCGTCACTTTCTCGATTCTATCCACCACTTTTTAATTTCTATCCGTCACTTTCCCTGTTCTATCCGTCACTCTGTCTTACCCCCGCACTTTATCTTCTATTCATCACTTTCTCTGCTCTACCCGCCACATTCTATCCACCACACCCCCAATCCTACCCGTCCCACTCACTCCGCCCCCCACCACTCCCCAACCAAAACAAAAAGCTCACCAACAACTAGGTGAGCTTTCTGATAATCTATTAATATTGGTTTTTGGATTTGAAGGTGCGTTCCATTTCGCGTTTGGCTTCTTTTTTGCGCATGTCGTTGCGTTTGTCGTAGTCTTTTTTCCCTTTGCCGACGCCGATTAAGAGCTTGGCATAGCCGTCCTTGATGTACATTTTCAACGGGACGATTGTATAGCCGTCACGTTTAACGGCACCGACTAGCTCGCCGATTTGCTTTTTATGGAGAAGCAATTTGCGGGCACGTAATGGGTCGTGATTGAAACGGTTACCTTGATCGAAGGGGCTGACATGCATATTGCTAATCCATGCTTCGCCATTGGTAATTCGGACGTAGGAGTCTTTTAGTTGGGCCTTGCCTGCACGGATGGATTTGATTTCTGTGCCGGTTAGGACCATGCCTGCTTCGATTGTCTCTTCAATAAAGTAATCATGTCCCGCTTTTTTGTTTTGTGCTAATACTTTTCCTGAACCTTTTGCCATTTGATTCACCCTCTACTTAAAGGTTGAGCTTGAGCGAAAGTATCCGTACTTAGGACACTTTCGCTCATGCTTATTTACGTTTTGATTTTTTCTTTTTGTTTTTCTTTGCAATGCCTTCATAGAATTTTTGCTTTTGTTTCACGCGTTTTTTAGGACCTGGGCTTGAGTCATCTTTGCGGGGTCCACGTGGGTCACGGTCACCTTCACGGCGTTCTCCGCGTTTAGTACTTCGACTTCCGCTTTCCTCCTCTTGGCGACTGCTTCTACGGCTGCCACCACGCCCGCCTTTTTCGTCATCGCTACGTGTGCTTCTGCGACTGCGTTCACCTTTATTGTCGTTATAATTTTTACGTGCGTGGATAACAGTTGGTGCGGCTTTGCGTGTTCGTCCATATGAAGTTACCATTCCAACGATTTCAAAGTCAATGGATGACTCCTCAATAAT
The DNA here is from genome assembly GCF_058795135.1 of Lysinibacillus sp. GW823-FHT06C08. Lineage (NCBI taxonomy): Bacteria > Bacillati > Bacillota > Bacilli > Caryophanales > Bacillaceae > Lysinibacillus > Lysinibacillus sp. GW823-FHT06C08. Next base: position 137,737 of record NZ_JBXAHN010000007.1, on the reverse strand, counting down.
GACATTGGCAACACGGACTGTTACTTCATCACCAATTCGGAATTGACGATTTGTCCGTTCACCGATCATGATCATTTGACGATCATCGAAACGGTAGTAATCATCTGTCATATTGCTAATATGGACAAGTCCTTCAATCGTGTTTGGCAGCTCCACGAAAATACCGAAGTTGGTAATGGATGACACGATTCCTTCGAATTCCTCGCCAATTTTATCAGACATATATTGTGCCTTTTTCAAAGCATCTGTATCACGTTCTGCATCAACCGCACGGCGTTCACGTTCGGATGTATGGTCAGCAATTTCATCCATTGCCATTCCCCACTGTGCGACCGTTTCTCGAGAAGTATCCTTATTAATTAAATACGTACGAATTAAACGGTGTACGATTAAGTCCGGATAACGGCGAATTGGTGATGTGAAGTGTGTATAGAAATCAGTTGATAGGCCAAAGTGACCTAGGCTTTCTGGGTAATATTTCGCCTGTTGCATCGAGCGTAGTAGCATCGTTGAAATCACAGGCTCCTCCGGCATACCTTCAATGGCTTTCAGAACATCCTGTAATGCTTTAGGATGCACGGTATTGCCTGTACCTTTAATTAAAATACCGAAGTTCGTAACAAATTCAAAGAAGCGTTGAAGCTTTTCCGGTTTTGGATCTTCGTGAATACGGTATATGAACGGAACATTCATCCAGTGGAAGTGCTCCGCTACCGTTTCATTGGCAGCTAGCATGAAATCTTCAATTAGCTTCTCCGCTACTGTACGTTCACGTATCTCAATATCAACTGGCCAACCTTCCTCATTCACGATGACTTTAGATTCTTTAAAGTCAAAGTCAATGGCACCTCGAGATTCACGTTTACGACGTAAAATGCCAGATAGCTCTGCCATATTTTTAAACATCGGAACAAGTGGCTCGTAGCGTTTGATTAACGCTTCATCTTGCTCCTCTAAAATTTTGTAGACATCCTTATACGTCATACGTTCAGTTGTTTTAATCACACTTTGGAAAATTTCATGTGAAATAACATTCCCACTCGCATCAATAATCATTTCACAGGATAGTGTTAAACGGTCAACCTGTGGATTTAATGAACAAATACCGTTTGAAAGTCGATGCGGAATCATTGGGATAACACGATCTGTTAAATAAACACTTGTTGCACGGTCATAGGCTTCAAGATCGATGACAGAGCCTTGCGTTACATAATAACTAACGTCTGCAATATGTACGCCAAGCTTATAAGTACCATCTACATTTTTTATGACGGTTACTGCGTCATCCAAGTCCTTTGCGTCAGCCCCATCGATGGTTACAATCGTTTCATGACGTAAATCACGACGACCTACTAAATCAGCCTCTGTAATATCATCTGGCACACGTTGTGCAGCAGCGATGACTTCGTCTGGGAATTCAGGTGGAATATCGTGCTTATATAAAATTGATAAAATATCCACGCCTGGATCATTTTTATGCCCTAAAATTTTTGTAATATAGCCTGTAGCCGATTTTAAATCTTCAGGCCATGTGGCTACTTCGACCACAACCTTATGGCCATCAACAGCGCCTAATGTATCTCCTTTTGCAATAAAGATATCCATTGGCAGCTTTTTATCGTCTAAGACAACAAAGCCAAAGCCACGATTAGCTTGGAATGTGCCGACAAAGCTTGTTTGACCACGTTCAACGACCTTAGTTACAGTCCCTTCACGGCGATCACCAAATGATTCTTTTAACACACGAATAAGAACGATATCTCCATTTATAGCCCCATTAATTTCATGCGGTGGAATGAACACATCATCCATGCCCTCAACATCAGGTGCTACAAAGCCGAAACCCTTCGCGTGACCGATAAATTTACCTCTTAGTAAATTCATACGTTCTGGTAGGCCATAACGATTGGAGCGAGAACGAACAACTAAGCCCTGTCCTTCCATACGGACTAATGTTTTGACAAGTTCCTTAAATTCTTCCGCATCCTCAAAGCCGAATTCATCTTCGATTTCACCGACAGTTAATGGTTTGTAATCATCTTGGCCGAAAAAAACGAGTAACCGACTTTGTAGTGTATCTTTTTGGTCTTTCATACATATTCCCTCCTTCATGAGAAAATCCTATTTATAATTTTATTGTGCCCAATTTAGGCTTTCTAAAAAGCGATAAATATCTTCATGTAATTGATCTTTTTCTTGATCTAACGTAATAACATGTTTTGAGTTTTCATACCACTTCATATGCTTATCAAGTGACTCAGTTTGATTATATATAATGTTGGCAGATTCTGTCTCTATTACCTCATCATTTGTAGCTTGAACGACAAAAATAGGGGCATAAATCATGTCGATTTCTTGACGAGTACGCGTAATAAATTCACGTAGCTCTTGGAGAGACGGCATGCCTTTTTCAGCAATGAGTGCTACTTCTGTTTCGATTTGTTCCTCCTGTTTACCTTGGAACTTTTTATAGTCTTTAGCATATTTCAAAACACCCTCAAACATGACGTCTGTTGTACGCATAGTCATAGGTGCACACATCGTAACAATTCCTTTAACAGGGCTGTTTAAGGCAACGTTTAATGCCATGACGCCGCCTAATGAAAGGCCAGCAACAGCAATTTCTTCATAGCCAGCATCCTGTAACTGTTTATAGGCGGCCACGACATCTTGCCACCAGTCTGCTGGACCTGTTGTGATTAGTTCTTCAGGTTCCACACCGTGACCTTTATAGTGAGGTGCTAAAGTAGTATACCCTTTTTTCTCTAAAAATCTACCAAGCATGCGAACGTCTGCCGAGCTACCTGTAAAGCCATGTAGTAATAAAACGGCACGTGGTCCTGTTTGAAAGAAAAATGGCTGTGATAATGATTTATTCATGGTAAGCACTCCTTTATCCTAAAACGCTCATATATACTATACCCATTATAGCCCTCTCGATGATGCCTCGAGCATAACATTTGGCTATAACATTACATTTCAATTTTTACTCCATCGAGAAAATTTTCCATTTGGTTATGATAAAAGAAAACGCCCAACCAATGTGGTTAGGCGATAGATCTTCAACTATTAGATTTTTGTAATAGCGATTGCTAAAATAAAGAATAGTATAGCTAACACAATTGTTGCACGGTGAAGGATTAAATCCATACCACGCGCTTTTTGCTTTCCAAATAGTTGCTCAGCTCCACCCGAGATGGCACCTGATAAGCCTGCACTTTTACTAGATTGAAGTAATACCACCACGATCAACGCTAATGATACGATAACTAATGAAACTAATACTACTGTATGCATTCACTGCACCTCCCGAACTTTGAAACATCACAACAGACTATATTATAACAAAAAAAGGTTGCCATGACAAACTTAGCTTTCTGTTTAGTAGGAATTTTTCCTCTTCACGTACATCTATTTGTCGGATTATCCGACTATTTGTGGATAACACATCCTCTAATTTTAGATTATAATGGAAAAAATGATATTTTATTGGAGGATTTATGTATTGAATAAAAAAATAGCACTGCTTTTATTATGCTGCACCATTCCCTTTTTTACAGCATGCTCAAAGGCAATCGACATCCTACTACAAGATGAAGAGGATGTCACAATGACAACCACCTTAACAGAAGAACCAAATGAAACAAATACTGATATAAAAATACCAGAAAGCAAAGCATTATCTGCCTCATTTACACCTACCGATTTATTTTCAACCACTTTATTTAAGGATGATCCCGCTTTACTACAATTTGCAAAAAAAGTGGAGAAGCAGGTTGCTCAATTTGAAGAGCACTTTGAGGTTTCTTATACAGGGAAGCTGGATTTTGAGGATTTTGAAGTACAGCTCAATGATTTAAATAACCTGATTACCTTCGTTGACCCTTATACAGCTGGTTATTTCTTATATTATGAATGGAGCGCTTGGGAAACCGATAATGGTTATTCAGTAGAATTGTCCATACAATATTTAACTGATGCGAAGAAGGAAAAAAAGGTAGACCAATATGTGGAGACGTTCGCGAATCAATATATTACCAAAGACATGACAGACTTTGATCGTGCGAAAGTCATTAATGATTATGTTGTACAGCTAGCCACATATACGGAACAGGGCTCTACTGAAGGTCAATCCGTTTTCGAATTAATTAATGAAGAAACTGCTGTATGTCAGGCTTATGCTTTACTTACTTACCGTCTATTAGTAGCATCTAATCTCGATGCGAAATACGTCTATGGCTATAGTGAAGATCAGCTACATGCCTGGAATTTAGTCCAGGTTAATGGCAATTGGTATCATCTCGATACAACTTGGAATGACGTTGCACCTACAGAGCCCTTTACAATTTCCTACGAATACTTTTTGGTCAATGATGAAAAACTAAGTCAAGATCATTTATGGGCCAATGAAAACTATTTTGCCGCAACTAGTAATGCTTATGATTTTATGCATGATATGTGGTATGCCAATACAGTAGATAATGTGATCTATTATAACAGCATGAGCGATAGTACCGTTTATTCCTATGACTTAACGACAAATGAACATAAACAAATTTCTGCAACTGCCTGCTATTATTTAGTGACTGACCAACAATCTATTTATTGTAGTGACTATGATAATGCTGGCTATTTAACAAAAATAAATGTCCAGGACGGTTCCGAGGAGGTATTATTCGAAGACGAGGTACTGAACTTGAACATCCAAGATGGTATTTTGTATTACGAAACACTTGACGGCTCCATGCATCAACAAAATTTGTAACCTACATAGAATCTGTGTGCGGATTTCACACAGATTCTATCTCCCTCTGCTTCAGTTGGCCAACCACACCGCTTTCCCTTCACATTTACAGTATTACCATATTTTATTAACAATTTTTTAACGGTGGCTTTACACCCTTCCTTTACACTTACAGTTGATCATTCATTCATCTAAAGGAGGAAAATCATGAAATACGCAAAAAAATGGGCTTCATTATTTTTAGCAAGTGCAGTGACTTTATCCGCAGTTAGTATTCCACAGCAAGATGTACAAGCAGCTAAAGTAAAAAAACCGACAAATGTCATCATGCTAGTGATGGATGGAAGCAGTAATAATGCTGTAACACTTTCCCGTTGGTATAAAGGGGAAAGCTTAGCAATGGATGAAATTTTATCGGGTGCAATGCGCACTTACTCTGCTGAATCAGCCATTACTGACTCTGCCCCTGCCGCTACTGCATTAGCGACGGGACATAAATCGAATGATAAATATATAGGGGTGCTCCCATCGGAGATTACTTCACCTGGATTAGCGCAAATAGATAAGAAGGAAGCCTTTAGACCCGTAGCCAATGTATTAGAAGGTGCTAAACAGCAGGGGAAAGCGACTGGCTTGATCTCTACCTCTGAAATTCAACATGCAACGCCTGCCGGTTTCTCAGCACATGCGAACAATAGGAGCCAATATGGAGATATTGCGGAACAACAGGTTTATCAAAATATTGACGTTGTCTTAGGTGGCGGTTTAGAATCGCTGACACCAGGTACGTCTAAAAATGCCCGCAAGGACGGCGAGGATTTAATGAAGGTATTGAAGGATAATCAATATGATTTAGTGCATACTCGTGATGAGTTATTAAATAGTCCATCTTCAAAAATTTGGGGAAGCTTTGCACCAAGTGCCTTGGCGTATGATTTAGATCGTGCCAAAACTAGGAAATCAGAGCCTACACTTGCTGAAATGACGAATAAAGCAATTAACACGCTTAAAAAGGATAAGGATGGCTTCTTCCTTTTTGTTGAAGGTAGTAAGGTAGACTGGGCTGCACATGCCAATGACACCATCGGTATAATAAGCGATATTTTGTCGTTTGATGATGCCGTAAAAGAAGCCGTTGATTTCGCAAAGGAAGATGGGAATACATTAGTCATCGCAGTTACAGACCATGGAAATAGCGGAATTACGATGGGGAACGCCAATACTACTAGTACCTATTCAAGCATTCCTGTTTCAGCTTATATTGATCCATTAAAAAAGGCTTCCATGACCGTTGAAGGGGCTTTAAGCCAACTAAAAGAAGACCGTTCCAACATTGTGGAGGTAGCTGCTCTGTATGGATTAGATCCATTAACGAAGGACGAGCTTTCTACATTAAAATCTGCGAAAGATGTCGGTAGCGAAATGGTAAAAATGCTAGCAAACCGTGCGAACATTGGTTATACGACGGGTGGTCATACGGGAGAAGATGTTTTTCTTTATTCATTTGGTCCTTCTAAATTAACTGGACTCGTTGAAAACACGGATTTAGCTCATTCAATGGCGCAATTTATGGGCTTCGACCTAAAGTCTTTAACAGATGATTTGTATGTGCCAGCTACAAAGGCATTTACAGAGAAAGGCTTTACAACAAAAATAGATCTATCCGATAAAGAAAACCCAACCTTCGTTGCTCAAAAGGCAGATGTGACGGTGAAAATTCCTGTTAACAAAAACGCAATGATTTATGAACACACTTCAAAAAATACAACAAAAACCCACACATTCAATACCATTAATGTTTACAATGGTTCTGAATTTTATGTTTCTAAAAAAGTTATAGAGGCCGTGAAATAAAAATAAGGGCACGAACATAAGTTGAGATTATTCCCTTATGTTCGTGCCCTTTTTACATAAAAATAGCCATCCAACAGTTTGTAATTCTTGTACATTCCCCCAGAACCTTAAATTTACCTTAAATTAATCTTATGATTTAATGAATTCACCTTAATCCAGCAACATTTTTCTCCACATTCCGTCAAATCAGTGTTAAAAACATAAGGTAAGGATTTTTAACTAGTAAATTAGTATTTTTTGAAAGTTTAATCCTATACTTTTTTTCATTGGAGGTGGACAAATGGAATCCATCAAAAATAATGAGTATCTACGCTTTATCGGATTCACGTTATTTTATTTGATCGTTTTGGTGCTGTTGTTTCTTATACATGGCTTTCATGATATGAACGCTGGACCATTTATATATACGGAATTTTAAATAAAGGAGTTTTACTGATGTTAAGTATTTTAGCAGCTATCGAACGTGTGGCCATCCAACAGCCACAAAAAACTGCTTATCAAACCCACAATGCCTCCTTAACATATGGTGAGCTTTGGCATTATTCGGATTGTATAGCCGATTATATCATGGCACATCATTTGCAGAGACAGCAGCCCATTGTCGTTTATGGACATATGTCCCCTTTACAGATTGCTGCCTTTTTGGGCGCAGTAAAGGCGGGACACCCATATGTACCCGTTGACTCGTCAACACCGTCTGAAAGATTACAGTTAATTTTGGAGGCATCGAAAGCTTGTCTAGTATTCACGACAGAACCATTACAGATGCTAACAAACATACCTGTAGTAGCAGTGAGTGAAGTGTTAGACTCATCCTCCCTCCAAGACAGTCCAGCAGCAACAAGCTGGGTGCAGCAGGAGGACATTCATTATATCATTTACACTTCTGGCTCAACTGGGCAGCCAAAGGGCGTCCAAATAACTGCCAATAATTTAGCTCATTTCGTTACTTGGATGCAGGATAATTTTCCCATACAGGAATCAGGCGTATTTTTAAATCAAGCTCCCTATTCTTTTGACTTATCCGTCATGGATCTCTATCCAGCTCTTGTAGGAGGGCATACACTTTATGCAATTACACAACAAGAAATCGCCAACCCGCGAGCTTTATTTGACTCATTAGCGTTGTCCAACACTCGTGTTTGGACGTCTACCCCTTCCTTTGCCAAGATGTGCTTAATGAACAAGGAATGGGAGCAAAGGCTCATGCCTGCATTAGATACCTTTTTATTCTGCGGTGAGGTTTTACCAATACCTGTCATTAAAGAGCTCATGCAACGTTTTCCACAGGCCACTATTTATAATTTATACGGACCTACGGAAACGACTGTCGCTGTATCCTATGTAAAAGTAACTGAAGCATTAATAGAACAATTTGAGCAATTACCGATTGCTCCTATTTCTGAGGGAAACGTTTCTTTATTAGATGATGGAGAAATTGTTATTTCGGGGCCAACTGTCAGTGCAGGCTATTTAGGAGCACCCGAGTTAACAGCTAAAGCCTTTCCAACCATAGCTGGTCATCGCATCTATCAAACAGGAGATATGGGCTATGAGCAAGATGGGTATTTGTTCTTTTTAGGTCGCAAGGATTTCCAAGTAAAATTACATGGTTATCGCTTAGAGATCGAGGAGATTGAGAAACAAATTAGTAACCTGCCACCTGTTTCAAGCTGTGTAGTTGTTCCTGTCCATAAAGATAATGAAATTGTTTCTCTAAATGCTCATATCGTTTTGCGTGAGCCTTTAGCGGACTCTGCTTTTAAAATGACTAAGCAGTTGAAGACCCTATTATCGGAGTATTTACCAGCCTATATGATACCTAGAACGTTTAAATATATGGATGCTTTACCGCTAAATCCAAATGGTAAAGTCGATCGTAAAGGATTGGCGGTTATGGAAACAGTATGACGCCTTATGGAAATATAGCATTCTTTCTCATTATTGGACTATTATTGCTACCTACTATTTTATTAGGTTTACGTGGCAAGTCTGCGAAGCATTATAATTTATTGGTATCGTTGATTGTTTTAGCTCTTATCTTTGGACACTCCTTGAACGGATCAATTTCGTTAATATTGTTTACGGTCTTTCAAATAGTGCTTATTACGGCTTATCAACGCTATCGACTGCAGCAAAATAATGGACCCGTTTTTGTCATGGCTGTGCTCCTGTCGATTTTGCCGCTTGTGCTAGTGAAGATTTTGCCTATCCTTGGTCTGCATCATTTATTCGGCTTCCTTGGTGTGTCCTACATTACATTTAAAGCAGTGCAAATGATTTTAGAAACACGCGACGGCTTAATGAAGGAAAAAGTCTCTATCGTCGAACTGGCCTATTTTTTACTGTTCTTTCCTACAGTATCGTCGGGTCCTATCGATCGTTGGCGCCGTTTTACGAAGGATTTTCATTCGGTTCCCTCTTCGGAAGACTATCAAAAGCTGTTACTAAGTGGCATTAACTATATCTTTGTGGGCTTTTTATATAAATTTATATTGGCTTATTTAATCTACAACTACACACTTATTTATTTGCCAAACCATACGTATAACTATTTGACACCTTTCCAAGGACAGTTAGCGTATATGTATATGTATAGCTTTTACTTATTCTTTGATTTTGCAGGCTATAGTGCATTCGCAGTAGGTGTAAGCCGAATAATGGGCATTCAAACACCTATTAACTTTAACCGTCCATTTGCCAGTCGCAATATTAAAGACTTTTGGAATCGTTGGCATATGAGTCTTTCCTTCTGGTTCAGAGATTATGTTTATATGCGCTTTGTTCTTTGGATGACGAAGAAAAAATGGCTGAAAAATAAATTCGCCATTTCATATATAGGGTTCTTTTTACTATTCTTTTTAATGGGCATTTGGCATGGCCTCGAATGGCATTTTGTCGTTTATGGTCTCTATCATGCCTTATTAATTATTAGCTTCGATAAATTCGAACGCTGGAATAAAAAGCATAAGCTTTGGCCAAAAAATAAATGGACGCATGCCATTGGTGTATTTATCACGTTCAATGCCGTATGTTTTGGCTTCTATATCTTTTCAGGGAAATTATTTTAACTAAAGGCTTTCTACAAATAAAGCCTGTTCAATAAAGGAGAATTATTAATGGAAAAACAACAAGTTTTAGAAATGCTAGTGGAGTTATGTGAAGATGAAATTATTGTAGAAAACCCAGATATCGATCTATTCGAGGAAGGTCTTCTTGATTCCTTTGGTACCATTAATTTATTGGTAGAAATTGAGAACCGTTTTAATATTTCTGTACCTATTACTGATTTTAATCGTGAAGAATGGAACACGCCGAATCGTATTGCAGGGAAGTTAGCTGAAAGACAATGATAAAAAAAGGCTTTCTATCACTATTTATTGCCTTAGCCCTGTTTTCCGGCTTTGTCTTCTTTCCAAATTCTTGGATCAAAGCATGGATATCAGAAGATGATGTGGAGCAAGCCAAAACAAATATGTCTCCACTCGTCTTTCAAGGCACGTATTTACAGGAGCGAATGTTACAGGAGCCTAATTCCATGCCTTTATACGGTTCCTCTGAATTAAATCGATTTGACCCGTTTCACCCTTATAATTATGCTCGAGCAACAGATGCCCCGTATACGACATTTATGATTGGTCGTGGTGGGATGCAGTCCATTACGCATTTCTTAAATTTTGCTGCGCAAGAGAAAAATTTAGAGGGCAAAAAATTAGTTTTTATTATTTCACCCCAATGGTTTACGGAAAAAGGTATGGGTGAATTCCATTTTTCACCGAATTATTCTATGTTACATGCCTATGACTTAGCGTTTAATCGTGACATGGATGCTCATCTCCGTAAACAGGCTATGGAGCGCCTGCTAGAATTTGATACCGTTGAGCGAGATCGTCTCTTAAAAACGATGTATCAATATCAAATGTCTAATGGCAAAAAACATCCTGTTACAGGACGTATGGCTATGATAGCGGGCCGCTTTCACAAGGAATTACTAGAAAAAAAGGATCTCTACTATTCGCTATTCCCTCGCAAGGGGCATTCATTAAAAAATAATGATAAGCTCGTTGCGGACCAAAGCTTTGAACAGCAAATACAGCATGCTGAAGCCTATGGGGAGAAACGTGTCTCCAATGAATATATGATTGAAAATAGAGCTTACAAGCGACTGGTTAACGCTAATTTTTCAAAATTTAAGAATATGCGAAAGCATGAAGATTATACGGAATCTCCTGAGTACAAGGATTTTCAGCTAGTTATGGATGTGTTAAAGGATGCTGGTGCTAAGCCATTATTCGTCTCTATTCCCGTTAACGGCTATTGGTATGATTATAATGGCTATTCTAAAGAACGACGACAACAATATTATGAGAAGATGGCACAACTATTAAAGGATGCCAATGTCGACTATGTTGATTTTACAGACCATGAGTACGACCCTTATTTTATAATGGATACGATTCATATTGGCTGGAAGGGCTGGGTTTATTTAGACCAGAATATGGATAAATACTGGGCACAGCAGTAATGTAATAGCAAATGGAGAGTCAGTCTGTAGTGAGCTAACACTTCAGACTGACCTTTTTATATTCATTAACTTTCATCATCTAATGAGAACAGTCTAAGTTCCTCAGAATCATTGGAAAATTGGATGACCTTTTCAAACTGCAAGCCTATTCTTTCGAGTAACTTAGCTGACGCATGATTATCTTGGGTAGTAATAGCCACAATTCGATTAAATCCTAGTGTCTCTAGACCATAGGCTAAAACGGCTGATGCTGCTTCATAGGCATATCCCTTTCCCCAATAATCAGGGAGAAACGCGAAACCAATATCTACATCCTCTAAATTATCTCTTTTGACGAAACCGCATATTCCTATCGGGGTTTGATCTTCCGTTTTTTCCACTACATATAGGCAAAATCCGAATTGCTCATACATCCGTATTGCACCATTTTCTATATAACGAGCCGCCTCCTCTACGGTCTTCACACCGCGGTCACCGATAAATTGTATCCACGAGGGATCATTCACTAGCTCAAGAATAAATGGCGCATCATCCGTTGTTTGTAAGCGCAATATTAGTCGTTCTGTTTCAAGAATGTTCATTGTCACGCTGCTCTCCTTTCGTCTGAAGCTTACAGTCAAATTTACTGCTCTCCCATTCAGACGCTAAAATAGAATATTGATATTCATCCACCCATTGTCCCTTGGACATATAGTTTTGTAAGAAATGACCTTCGCGTCTCATCCCTATACGCTCAAGTACGGCAATAGAATTGTTATTTCTCACATCCGTAAGGGCAATGACTTTATGTTTCTTTAATGAATGGAAAAGATAATTTATTAACGCGCAAACCGCTTCCTTTGCATATCCCTTCCCCTGATGTTCCGGAGAAAGGGTAAATCCAATTTCTACAATGCGTGGTTCACTTAAAGGCGTGTGAAGTGCGCAATCTCCAATAAGCTCATTCGTTTCCTTCAAAGCAATGGCGAATTGGTACCATGTCCCTGGCTGATTAGGAACATGATTTATTTGGTGATGAACGAACGTTTTTGCTTCGTGATATTGATAATTCTCCCACGATTGATATTTAGCAATTTCAGGATCAGCTCGATATGTGTAAAAACTTTCAATATCATCCGTCTGAAATTTTCTTAATAGAAGACGATCTGTTCCAGCAAATACTTCCATATTTTTCTCCATAGTATTTTCCCTTTCATAACTTTCTTCCATATATATTATTATAATCATTTTAAACGATGGATGCTTTGTTCATTTTTCATGACAACATCCATAAAAAATCGCCCCAAAAGTATGTTTAACTTTTGGGACGAAATACGTATTAGTCGCTTATTTTAAGTTATAGAATGATTTTAAACCAAGGTACTCAGCCGTTGAACCAAGTTGATCTTCGATGCGAAGAAGTTGGTTGTATTTAGCTACGCGGTCTGTACGTGATGGCGCACCCGTTTTAATTTGGCCTGCATTTGTTGCTACGGCGATATCAGCAATTGTTGCATCCTCTGATTCACCAGAACGGTGAGAGATAACTGCTGTGTAGCCTGCACGTTTCGCCATTTCGATCGCTTCAAATGTTTCTGTTAATGTACCGATTTGGTTCACTTTGATAAGGATTGAATTTCCAACTCCTTGCTCAATACCTGCAGATAATTTTTTTGTATTTGTTACAAATAAATCATCACCTACTAATTGAACACGACTACCAATACGTTCAGTTAATAGCTTGTGTCCAGCCCAGTCATTTTCATCTAAGCCGTCTTCAATTGAAATGATTGGGTATTTGTTTGTTAACTCTTCGTACCAATCAACCATCTCTTCTGAAGTTTTAACAACACCTTCACCATCTAAGTGGTATTTACCATCTTCTTTATTGAAAAGCTCTGATGAAGCTACATCCATTGCAAGCTTCACTTCTTCACCTGGTTTGTAGCCTGCTTTTTCAATTGCTTCTAAAATGACTGTAATGGCTTCTTCGTTAGAGCCAAGGTTTGGTGCGAAACCACCCTCGTCACCTACTGCTGTATTATAGCCTTTAGCTTTTAGTACTGCCTTTAAGTGGTGGAAAATTTCAGCACCAATACGTAGTGCATGACGGAAAGATTCTGCACCGACAGGCATAACCATAAATTCTTGAATGTCTACATTGTTATCTGCGTGTGCTCCACCATTTAAAATGTTCATCATTGGTACTGGTAATTGTTTAGAATTAAACCCACCAAGATATTGATAAAGAGGTACATCTAAATAATCTGCCGCAGCATGTGCAACTGCCATGGATACACCTAGAATTGCGTTAGCACCTAGCTTGCCTTTATTTTCTGTGCCATCAAGCTCTATTAAAGTTTTGTCAATGACAACTTGGTCAAGAACAGAATAGTTACCTTCTAATTCTTGTGCAATAATTGTGTTAACATTTTCAACTGCTTTTAATACACCTTTGCCTAGGTAACGAGAGTTGTCACCATCGCGTAATTCTACAGCTTCGTATTCACCTGTTGATGCACCTGATGGTACGATTGAGCGTCCGAAAGCGCCTGACTCTGTAAATACTTCAACCTCTACTGTTGGGTTCCCACGTGAATCTAAAACTTCGCGAGCATAAACTTGTGTAATAAATGGCATAATTAATTCTCCTCTTTTTCAATTAATGATTGACCTGTCATTTCAGTAGGCTGTGACACCTGTAATAATTCTAACATGGTTGGAGCCAAATCGGCTAAAATACCACCATTTCGTAAAACAACATTTGGTTTTGTCACAATTACTGGAACAGGATTTGTTGTATGAGCTGTCATAGGCTCCCCAGCTAGTGTTACCACTTCATCAGAGTTCCCATGGTCAGCTGTAATAATAGCTGCACCACCTTTTGCAAGAAGCGCATCTACTACTTTCCCTAAGCATTCATCCACTACTTCAATGGCCTTAATTGTTGGTTCAAGCATTCCACTATGACCTACCATATCAGGGTTGGCAAAGTTAAGAAGAATACCATCAAATTTTTCAGCCTCAATTTCTGCAAGTAAGGCTTCTGTCACCTCATAAGCAGACATTTCAGGTTTTAAATCGTATGTGGCAACCTTTGGGGATGCGATTAATAAACGTTCTTCACCTAAGAATTTCTCCTCACGTCCACCGCTCATAAAGAAAGTAACATGTGGATATTTTTCGGTTTCGGCAATGCGTAGCTGTGTTTTACCATTCATCGCTAACACTTCACCGATTGTATTTTTCAAGTTGTCATTTTCATAAGCAACCTGTGCATTAACTTCATCACTATAATGAGTAAAGGATACAAATTTCAAGTTTTTTGGATGCTTGGCAGATACTGCAAAACCATCAAAGCCTTCATTTGTGAATACTTTTGACAACTGTATAGCACGGTCCGGACGGAAGTTAAAGAAAATGACTGCATCGTTATCACCAATCGTTGCCACTGGCTCTCCATGCTCTTGAATGCTAAATGGGATGACAAATTCATCTGTCACTTCACGCTCATACGATGCTGCTACACCACTTTTTGCACTTTCCGCTGTTTGACCAACGCCATCTGCCAGTACATTATAAGTAAGCGCGACACGATCCCATCGTTTATCGCGGTCCATTGCATAGTAACGACCGTGAATAGATGCAAATTGACCTACTCCCATTTCAGTCATTTGTTTTTCAGTTTCTTCAATATAGTCTAAAGCTGTTGTAGGTCCAACATCTCGACCATCTAAGAAGCCATGAACGAAAACGTCCGTTACATCTTGCTGCTTTGCAAGCTTTAATAGAGCAAACATATGCTCATAATGACTATGAACACCACCATCTGATAACAGCCCCATAATATGCAATTTAGAATTATGAGCTTTCACATGTGCCACCGCATCTAAAAATGCTTGATTTGTAAAGAAGTCTCCTTCACGTATCGATTTATTTAAGCGTGTTAAGCTTTGATAAACAATACGACCAGCACCAATGTTTAAGTGACCCACCTCGGAATTACCCATTTGTCCTTCTGGTAGCCCAACGGCTTCTCCAGATGCTGTTAATGTAGCGTGTGGGAATTGGCTCCAATATCGATCGAAATTTGGCTTTTTAGCCTGTGCTACTGCATTTCCGAATGTTTCATCACGAAATGCAAAGCCATCTAAAATAATTAAAGCTACTGGCTTTTTAGGCATTTGCTGCCGCCTCCAATAATGTTAAATAAGATTCTGGTTGTAAGCTTGCTCCACCTACTAATGCTCCATCAATATGCTCTTTTGATAAAAGCTCATGAACGTTGTCAGGCTTAACGCTGCCACCGTATTGGATGCGAACTGCATTGGCCGTTTCAGCATCAAATAATTCCTCAACGACCGAACGAATCGCTCCGCAAACTTGATTGGCATCATCGGCTGTAGCCGTTTTACCTGTACCGATTGCCCAAATTGGTTCATAGGCAATGACCATATGCTCTACTTGCTGCGCTTCGAATCCAGCAAGTGCCGCTTTAATTTGGCCCGCAACCTTTTGCTCTGTCGTTCCCGCTTCTCGTTCCTCTAGCGTTTCACCACAGCAAATAATCGGTACAATATTATGTGCAAGTGCTGCTGCTACTTTTTTATTAATAGCCTCATCTGTTTCATTGTAGTACTCGCGACGTTCTGAGTGTCCTAATATAACATAGTCCACGTCCACACTTGCTAGCTGTGCAGGGCTAATTTCACCAGTAAAGGCACCTTCATTTTCATAGTGCATCGTTTGGGCACCAATAGCTAGCTCTGATTCACTAGCAACTTGCACAAGAGTAGGTAGGTAAAGTGCTGGTGCGCAAATTACAGCGTCTACTTTCTCATTAGAAGGAAGTTTATCCTGTACGGCATCTACAAATTGTATAGCTTCTTCAAATGTCTTAAACATTTTCCAGTTACCTGCAATAATTGGTTTACGCATCGTCTTGCCTCCGATTTTTTATTTGGCTTATTTATCGTTTAGTGCAACAATTCCTGGAAGCTCTTTACCTTCCATTAACTCAAGTGAAGCACCGCCACCTGTAGAAATGTGATCCATTTTAGTAGCTATTTTAAACTTTTCAACTGCCGCTGCAGAGTCACCGCCACCGATTACTGTATAACCGGATGTAGTTGCCATTGCATCAGCCACTGTTTTTGTACCATTCGCAAATTTATCCATTTCAAAGACACCCATTGGTCCGTTCCAAATAATCAATTTAGAATTTTTAATGACCTCTGCATAGTGAACTGCTGTTTTTGGCCCAATGTCTAGCCCCATCCAATCGGCAGGAATAGCATCAACATCCACAACTTTTGTTTCCGCATCTTGTGAAAATTCATTAGCCACTACCGCATCAATTGGCATATGTAATTGCACGCCTTTTGCTTTTGCCTTTTCAATAAATGATTTTGCTAGCTCAATTTTATCTTCTTCTAATAAAGATTTCCCAATATCGTAGCCTTGTGCCTTAATGAACGTGAATGATAATCCACCACCAATAATTAAGTGGTCTACTTTTTCTAATAAACTTTCAATTACACCAATTTTATCTTTAACTTTGGCACCACCGATAATCGCTGTAAATGGATGTTCAGGATTCGATAGCGCTTTACCAAGTACATCTAATTCCGTTTGCATTAGGAAACCTGATACTGCAGGAATGTGCTTGGCGATTCCTTCTGTAGAAGCATGTGCTCGGTGAGCTGCACCGAAAGCATCATTGACATAAATATCTGCTAGCTGAGCAAATTGCTGTGCTAAAGCTGGATCATTTTTTTCTTCGCCTGCATGGAAACGAACGTTTTCAAGAAGTAAAATGTCTCCATCCTGCATGCTCGCAACAGCTTCTTCCACTGCTTGCCCAATAGATTCATCTAGCTTCGTAACTGGTTTGCTCATTAGCTCCGCTAAGCGAATACCAACTGCTGTTAGACGCATATCCTCTTTTACTTCACCCTTTGGACGACCTAAATGAGAAGCTAAAATGACTTTTGCACCTTGCTCTACTAAGTATTCAATTGTTGGAATAGCTGCTCGAATACGTGTTTCATCTGTAATGGCCCCATCCGCCATTGGAACATTAAAATCAACACGTACAAAAACGCGTTTACCTTTTACATCAATATCTTTCATTGTCTTCTTATTTAACATGAAGAAACTCCCTTCAAAGCTGTTTTAGTCTTACATCATTGTGTTTTACCCATCTTGGCTCCACACCATGCTTCCTAAATCGAAAAGTCATCTTGGTACTTTTTCGGGGTCACCATCTAATGTGCATATGATTCTCCAACTTTTGATAATGAACCCTAATACTTGTTTTTATAGTAGCAAAAGTACCCTTTTATGTCTTGCAAACACCATATATGAATTACGCATTAGTGTTGGAGTCCCAACAAAATCTGTGACATCCGCTAGGCTATTATCTTGATGTAGTCGGTGTTTGGACACCCACTCCATTAAAGAGAGCCATTTGTGTATTCATCTCATTACCTATAGAGGTGGGTATTTCCTGCTGAATTTAGACAAAAAGGGAGTAAGGGTTAACCCTTACTCCCATTACCCTTGTATATTATATCTATTCGATATTATAAAGGCTATACTTTTTGTGCATAAAAAGCAGTATTATGTCACACTTTTTACTCAAAATGTTGAAATATGATACTTATTTATTGTTTAACCCTTGTTCAGCAATGTATAAAGCTAAGTCCATTAAGCGAGTAGAGTAACCAATTTCGTTATCGTACCAAGCTAGAACCTTCACCATTTTGTTTTCTAATACCATTGTTGAAAGACCATCAACAGTAGAAGAATGGTGGTTACCGTTATAATCAATAGAAACTAATGGTAGTTCGTTGTAGTCTAAAATGCCTTTTAATTCATTTTCAGATGCTTCTTTTAATACCGCATTAATTGCTTCTTTCGTTACATCTGCTTTTAATTCTACAACTAAGTCTACACATGATACGTTAGGTGTTGGTACACGCATAGAGAAGCCATCTAATTTACCTTTTAATTGTGGTAATACTTTAGAAACGGCTACCGCTGCCCCAGTTGTTGTTGGAATCATAGATACCGCTCCTGCACGTGCACGACGTGGGTCAGAGTGTGGGAAGTCTAAGATTCGTTGATCGTTTGTGTAAGAGTGGATTGTTGTCATCATACCGCGTTCAATGCCAAATTTCTCATCAAGTACTTTCGCTACAGGCGCAAGACAGTTTGTTGTACAAGAAGCATTTGAGATAACATCATCTGTTGCTGGGTTATAGTCTGTATGGTTAACACCCATCACAAATGTAGGCATTTCTCCTTTTGCTGGTGCAGAAAGGATTGCTTTTTTAGCTCCTGCTTCAATATGCTTACCTACTTCTTCCACTGAACGGAAATGACCAGTACATTCAAGAACTACGTCTACTCCTAATTCACCCCATGGTAATTGTGAAGGATCTTTTTCAGCATATACTTTTATACGTTGACCATTTACTACGAAAGAATCTTCATCTGCATTGACTTCAGCATCATAGATACCGTGGACTGAATCATATTTCAATAAGTGTGCAAGCTGACCTGCGTCTGTTAAGTCGTTTACAGCTACTACTTCAAATTCATTTTGCTTCATTGCCTCACGAAATACTAAACGTCCAATACGTCCAAATCCATTAATTGCTAATTTTAATGCCATTGTTAATTCCTCCAATAATGTGTAATGTCTGCCTCCATTGAAATAGAGACGTTAAATTGCTTTTATGCTCATTCAAAAAATGCTTAAACATTTTTTGAGATCGAGTGACATGGTAATGCTCACACCCATCAATCAAAATGGCTGTCAGTAGATAAAGTAGCGGCAATGGCTTTTGCGGCTGCTTCATCTGTAATAAAAATCGTTTGCTTTGGCGCTACTTTAAAATAAGAAAGCATCGCATTGACCTTTTGTTTTCCTGCTGCCACGGCAATAACTTGCTGGCTATTTTTTACCTGTTCAAGCTGAATACCAATCGTGCGGATACGATGTACGATTTCACCATCGGCATTAAAGTAATAACCAAATGCCTCACTTACCGCGCCCTTCTCCTCAAGAATTCGCAAATCCTCAGAAGATGAATTACGTCGAATCGCCATTTCCTCTGCCGATCCAATGCCATGGATCACGCAATCTGCTCGATCATAATACGCCATCATTTCAGTTACCATAGGCTCTGTTAGCATTGCTTGATATGCTTGCTCACTTAAATGCTCAGGTAAAAATAATGTACGGTATTGTTCCTCCATCTGCATGGCAAATGTTGCAACAAGCGTATTCGCTTGCATTTGCATTTCATGACCAATTCCACCGCGTGCGGCAACAAAGGTAATATCTTTTTGTCCCTCTAATGGATGTAAAAATTGAGCTAGAGAGGCAACTGATTTTCCACCAGTGACCGCTACAACTTGTTCATCAAAAGCAGTAGACATAAATTGCAATGCTGCTTCCTTGCCAAGCAAGGTTAGGATTGTATTGTCTTCACTATAGTCACCTGGTACAACAACAACATGTTGTATACCAAAATGATGTTCAAGCAATTTTGCAAGCTGGGTTAAACCAGACCATTCATAAACGATGGCTCTCAGTTTTTCAATGACTTCTTCACCATCATCTGTACATACCATACCCGACTTTTGCGAATCTAATAACCCTTGTTCACGTAAAATGTCAGTTTCTTTACGAATTTCTCTCTCTGTCATTTTCAATGAATCTGCGAGTGTTCGACGCCCGATAGGTTGCATAAGTTGAACGGCTTGCAAAATACGATATCTAGATTGCAGAAGCGGATACATTTCAGGAAGTAGCCTTTGCTGTGCCTCTGGAATAGTGAACATATTTATCTACTCCCTTGTTAATAGTGGTGGGTTCAATTAAGTCCCACTATATTATTTTGTGTCCCACTTATGATTTTATTATAATACGCATATTTGGAAAGTGCAAGTAATTGTATAGTTTTGGATTAAAAAAAAGCCCCATAGCTTTGCCATTAGCTACGGGACTTTGGTTTGCTTATTTTGTGAAAGATAAAATTGCGTTTTTCTTAAATCCTTCTAAAGCTTTTGTTGCTTCATTTTTATTTGTAAATTCAAAAATACGAACGTCCTTTTTTTCAAATACTGTAATAACCCACATTGTAAAATCTCCCTTCACATCGCTTTTGTAATATAACAACCACTAGAATTTGTGATACTTTTCATTATCTGTTTTATAACAACGTCTTACTTGATACCTATTCTACTCCGATTTTTATAAAATAAAAGACTAATGTGAAGGTCTTCACAAACTGTTCAAATTCAAACCGCTTTCATTGAACAATTTGTGAATTGTATGAATGACAATTAACAATAGAGCGATTTACGCCGTTATTATCTTTTTAAAGACATAGAACTTAACTGCCCAAGTACTCCATCAATGTAGCATAATCCAGATTACCGTATTGGATAACGACCCCATCCTTTTCTACTACAGGTATCATTAACATATATTTTTCGTGTATGAGATCATCCTCTTCAATATTAACTATTTCAATATCGAACGCTACATCTTCCTGTACAAGCTTTAATGTATGTAAGCCCTCTACACATAATGGACAATTAGCTCGACTAAAAAATTGAACAATCATGGATGGCACCTCCTGTTTCTATTATTTCTTCATCGTTGAACGATGACAATGCTAGCTACAACGATTGTAAACTATGTGGTGGATTCATTCAAAAGCTTACTAGAAAAATGAAAGGCATTGAGTGCGAATAACAAGCACATCAATGCCTTTTGGCTATTATGTTATTTTAAATGATGATCAAGGAATTTCAACATGGCATTATAGAATTCGATTCTGTTTTCTTCATTCGCGAAGCCATGGCCCTCATTATCCTTTAACATATACTCTACATCTACACCTCTAGCACGTAAAGCTTCGACAATTTGGTCGGATTCCGCTTTGTTGACACGTGGATCATTTGCGCCTTGTGCAACAAATAAAGGTGTTTTAATTTTATCTGCATGGAAGACCGGAGAAACCGCTGATAATAATTCTTTATCTTTCTCTGGATGACCTACTCGTTCATAAAAAATGTCTCGCATAGTTTCCCAGTATGGTGGAATTGTATCTAATAGTGTGAAAATATTAGATACACCAACATAATCAACTGCTGCCGCATATAAATCTGGTGTATACGTAATGCCAGCTAATGTAGCATAACCACCAAATGAAGCACCGTAAATACCGATACGTTTAGGATCTGCAATACCCTGGTCAATCGCCCATTGAACGCCATCCGTTATATCATCTTGAATTTTCAAGCCCCATTGCTTATTACCAGCTTGAAGGAATTCCTTCCCATATCCAGTCGAGGAACGGAAGTTTACTTGTAGCACTGCATAGCCACGATTTGCTAATAGCTGTACTTCTGGATTGAATCCCCACATATCACGAGCCCACGGTCCACCATGTGGGTTTACAATAAGAGGTAGATCTTTAGCATTTTTATTTTTCGGCAATGTTAAATAACCATTTATAATTAATCCATCACGACTCTTATAAGAGATAGGATGCATTTCTGCAAGCTCTGAAGATTTCAACCAAGGGCTCAATGTTGCTAATTCTGTTAATTCATCTGTTGTTGAATCATAGTAATAATATTTTCCATAGATGGTGTCACTCGATACACTTACAATAAATTTTGTCATCTCTTTATTGTAATCGTTTATGCCCAATTGGCTTTCTTGAACACCAAGCTTGTTTTGAATTTTACGGAATAACTTTTCAAAATTTTTATCAAAGAATTGATAATGGATTTTATCCGTAGCATACGCACCATACAATAATTTATCTTTTTCAGCATTATACAATACACCCGAAACATCCACTTCATCATTGGACATGATTACTTCTTCTTTCCCTTGTAAGTCATACTTCACCACTTCTACTTTATCCCGGCCTTTATTGGATGTAGCATAAATAAACTTATTGTCCTTCGAGAAAGCTATCGGCATCACTTCATCCCCAGCACCGATTTTAATAAATGATCTGAATTCATCCTTTTCTGAATCTCGATAAAGGACAGTACCTTCCACCCCATCAGTAGCCACAGCTACACGTACATTGCCGTTACGATCTGCTAACCAGTTCGTAATATTGCCAGGATTTTTGGCGACGTGAGTCGTTTTACCCGTCTTTACATTTAGCTTGTACACATCAAAAACAGTAGCATCCTCTTTGTTCATCATAATAAGAATTTCGTCTTTTACACCCTGTAAGCTATCCAATATTCCTACCGTTACGTTAGGATATGGCGTTAAATCTTTTTCCACAGAACCGTTAAAGGTTGTAGAATAAATATGGAAGTTTTCATCTCCACCTTTATCTTTCAAATAAAGTAAAGCATCATCCTTCCAAAAAAAACCTGCAATATCTCGATCCTTTGAGCTTGATACACGAACAGGCTCACTATTATCATTCATTTTTTTCACGAATACATTCGAGCGGTTCTCCCATTCAGAGGCAAATGTAATATAATTACCATCAGGGGAAAGTTCGTAGCCAAAATTCCCTGGATTTTTCATAAAATCTTCCACAGAAATTTCTTTTACTCCTTTATTATTGGAACCATTTTTTATATGTTTAACATTGTTAAGGAGTTTGCCAGCATCTTGTTTCGTAATAAAATCTGTACTTGAAGATACTCCCTTAAAGAAACCAAGCTTATTGGCCTTCTTTAAATACTCTGGTAGTGACTTTTCTTTTCCTTCTTTATTGGCAGCTCTAACTAAAATCCTAGCTGCTTGATCACGTTTAATAATAGCGCTTAAGTCTGAAATCTCTCCAGCCTTTACCCATTGATCCTTAATTTGTTGACGCATTGAATCAGAGCCATGCTGGAATGTTAAAGCTGTTACTGCTAAATCCAGAAATTCCTGTGCTGAAAGATGTTCCTCTTGTGCTAATACAACATTTGTTTCATTGGCAGCACGTACTTCTTGCAATGTTGCAGGAATAACCGTAGCAGTTGTTAAAATAATTGCTAATGATGCAGTTAAAAATCTTTTTTTCAAAATGATTCCTCCCTATATCAGTTTACGTTATATCGATAGTCGATATATTCAAATTATACCATTATTTGTATTTTTGTCAATATTTTCATATTAAAAGCGAACTAAATAATTAGCTCGCTTGTCGTTAGTATTAAAATTTTCGGCTTGCCCCTCCACCTGCTGAAGAGCCGCCACCAAACCCTCCAAAACCGCCACCACCTGAACGTCCGCCACCAAAGCCACCAGGATAACCGCCGTAGCCTCTCCCACGAGGTCCGCCTCTTCCGCCTTTTGAAAAAGAAGAAAAAATGAGGACTATTATAACGATGACAATAATGAGCCAGATGGGCATTCCTTCCTCCTCCTTTGCACCTGCAGGTAATTCACCATTCCAATTATGCTCTTCAGCTACAGTACGAAAGACCTCCGCATATGTAGCTAGAAAGGCTTGATCATTATCACCTTCACTTGCAAAGGGATAAAATGCATTATCTAAAATACGCCCTAATTTACCGTCTGGTAATGCTCCTTCTAAGCCTTGACCTACAGCTATCACCACATCATTTTGGCCTTCGCCCTGTCCAAATGTAGCGAGTATAAGGACACCATTATTTTTCTCTTTGTCCCCAATGCCCCAGGAACGAATCATCTTTGTCGCATACATTTTCGCCTCCTGCCCATGAAGGCTATCAACGGTTACGACCATGATTTCAGCACCTGTCCCTTTATCTAATTGCTCTGAATAATGGTTTAGCTCCTGTTTTACATCTAAAGATAAGACATTTGCAAAATCATGGATATACGTATTTTTCATTGGTGAAGGTATTGCTGCTTTCGTCATAGTCATGCTAAAAAGAAGCACTGAGCAAACGATAAGCAGCTGTATAATACAACGCTTCATCACTGTGTACCCGATTGACTAAAATCAATAGACGGTGCTTGTTCGGCACCCGCAGCGGCTTTAAAGTATTCTTTTTGTTCAAATCCAAACATCCCTGCCATTAAATTGCCAGGAAAGCGTTTAACATGCTTATTAAATTGTTGTACTTCATTATTATAATCCTCGCGCGCAACTGCCAAGCGATTTTCTGTGCCAGCAAGCTCATCCATTAACTGACGAAAATTTGCATCTGCCTTTAAGTTCGGGTAGTTTTCCACGACTACTAGTAAACGACTAAGCGCACCAGATAAAGCATCATTCGCAACAGCTTGCTGTTCAGGAGTATTAGCATTGCCCATTTGAGCACGTGCGTTAGTAATATCCGCAATGATCTGTTGCTCGTGATTCGCATACCCTTTCACAGATTCAACCAAATTGGGAATTAAATCGTAGCGGCGTTGGAGCTGGTTTTCAACTTGCGCCCATTTGGAATCTACATTTTCCTCAGCTGTTACTAAACTGTTATATTTAGGAATCAATACTAAGGCTAACACGATAAGAATGATAACAATTATCCCAATTGGTCCAAACCATTTCTTCATTTTCTAAAACCTCCTTGACTTGCATTTCCTTTTGTTAGTCTACATTTTTGCCTTTGCATTTATACCGTATGAAAATCATTTGGCTTGACATACTAAATACTGCATCAAAAATTATATGAGGAGGCGTTTTTTTTGTCACAATCGTTTTACAATGAATCATCATCCAATCAAACAAATTTCAATCAACAACATAGTCTAAATCATGGTGGACACGAAATGATGGACATGCATGAAGCAATTGGTGAAATTATCGCTGGTATGAACCAAGCGATCATTTTACGTCCACAAGTAAAGGATCAAGAATTACTCAGCATTTTGGATCGCCAATATAATTTTACATTGGGTATGTATAATACGATTGTTGAGTCCTTTAAAACAGGTCATGATCCATCTGTTCCTACGGGACGTTACCAAATGGAAACAGGCAATGACTTTAAATATGGCTTAACTCCAGGCCAACCAAAAAAACCAATGCAAAACGCTAATGAAATTAATGATGAAGCCATTTCTGGTTTCTTACTAGGCGCTCAAAAGGGAGCAGCAAAATGTATGACGGCTGCTGCAACAGAAACGACAAACCCTGTTGTTCGTCGTGTTGTTGCTGATAGTATTCCCAACTGCATTGAAATGGCCTATGAATTATCCATTTACCAAAATAAACATGGCTATTATCAAGTGCCTCAGTACTCTCAACAAGATATGCAAACGATGCTTAATGCATACGATACAACCTCTAATCCCCTTCATTAAAAATCAAAAGGCAGTCCATGGTGATGAATTCTCATCATGGACTGCCTTTTCTCATTATAATACTTTTCCTAAAAATGCTTTCGTACGTTCACTTTGTGGGTTTCCGAATAATTCCTCAGGCAACCCCTCTTCCACAATATAGCCACCATCCATAAAGACTACTCGATCACCAACCTCACGAGCAAAGCCCATTTCATGTGTGACTACAATCATTGTCATCCCTTCAGCCGCTAGATTTTTCATTACATCTAACACCTCTTTTACCATTTCAGGATCAAGAGCTGAAGTAGGCTCATCAAATAGAATGGCCTTTGGCTTCATTGCTAATGCACGTGCAATAGCTACACGCTGCTGTTGTCCACCTGATAGCTGTTCAGGATAATTATAGGCTTTACTGTCGAGACCCACCTTTTTTAACAGCTCATGCCCAAGCTCTTCAGCTTCTGGACGACTCATTTTACGAATTTGCATGGGAGCCATCGTGACATTATCGATGACGTTCATATGAGGGAATAAGTTAAATTGTTGAAACACCATTCCCACCTCTGCTCGAATCTCATTGATATTCGTTTTCGGATCATTGATCTTCACATCTTCAATATAAATAGCACCGTCCGTTACTTCTTCTAGCATATTAATGCAACGTAAAAAAGTACTTTTTCCTGAACCAGAAGGCCCAATGACACATACAACTTGTTTTTCTTGGATTTCATAATCAATCCCTTTTAATACTTCTAGCTTACCAAAATATTTGTGTAGGTTCTCAATTCTTATCATCTTGCTTCCCGCCCTTCTGCCTTACGAGGGACATAACTATTGCTAAATCGTTTCTCAATAAATGCAACAATCTTCGTTACACCATACGTTAATATTAAATATAGTAATGCAGCAACAATATACGGTTCCCAGAAACGGAAGCTTGCACCTGCAACAACTTTACTAGCATATAGAATATCTGGTGCAGCGATGACTGTTACTAGTGAGGAATCCTTTAATAATGCTATGAATTCATTCCCTAATGGCGGGATCATGCGTCTAAAGGCCTGCGGTAAAATAACCTTACGCATCGCTTGGTTATGTGTAAGACCAAGAGAACGAGCGGCCTCCATTTGCCCCTTTGCAATACTTTGGATACCTGCACGGAAAATTTCTGCATTGTAAGCAGCACAGTTTAAAATAAGCGCGGTAATCCCTGAAACCATATACCCTAAAGAATGTCCAAAAATGGTTGGAATAACGGCTAAGTGTATTAATAAAATTTGAACAAGCATTGGTGTTCCGCGGAATAAATCAACATATAATTTTGATGGCCAATATATCCATTTTTTACTTGATAATTTCCCTAGTCCTAAAAACAGTCCTAAAAGAATACCGCCAAAATAACCACTAAGTGTCAAAATAAGTGTTACGCCAATACCTCGTATAAACATATCTCGGTAGTTCCAGACAATGTCCCAGCGTAGGTCAAAGATGTCCATCCGAAAACCCCATTTCCCCTTTAAAGTTACATCAATTAAATGAGTCGCTAGCATACTGCTTGGCGAGTGGCATTACCATATTATTCGAAATCAGTACCTGTAATTTCTTTTAATTTACCGTTTTCTTTAATCTTTTTCAGACCTTCATTTAATTTATCTAAAAGCTCTTTATTCCCCTTTTGAACCATAAAGCCATAATATTCTTTTTCGAATGCGTCATCTTGAATGACTTTAATTTTTTGATCTGGATGCGCTTTAATATATTCGTATACTACCGCATTGTCTCCAATAGCTGCATCAACATTACCATTTAGCATTTCTTGAATTGCGATTGGCTGACTTTCAAAAGCCATAATATTTGTACTTGCTTCACCTTGTAGCTTTTTAGCTGCCATATGGCCAGTAGCATTAATTTGTACGGACACCTTTTTGTCTTTTAATTCATCTAATGATTTAATCTTTGAATCTTCTTTCACAACAATTAATAATTGAGATTCATAGTATGGCTCAGTAAAATCGAATGATTCTTTGCGCTCATCTGTAATTGTAATCCCTGAAGCACCAATATGTGTTTCACCGTTTTTAATTGTTTGGAAAACGGGTTCCCAACCAATATTATTCCACTCTACTTCGAAATTCATTTCATCAGCAATTGCTTTTAAAATATCGACATCAATCCCCACAATTTTCCCTTTATCGTCAACAGATTCAAACGGTGCAAAAGTTGCTTCTGTACCTACTTTATATACTTTCTTGCCATCCGCACCTTCTGAAGGTGTGCTACCAGAAGAGGCATTGTCCTTTGTGCCACATCCTGCAAGTGCTAAAGTTAGCGCTGCTATCATCATAAGTAACATCCAAGCTGTTTTTTTCATTGCATTTCCCCCTATTTCGATAATTTTCCATCCTGCGTATTATTTTTCGCAATTCGGAAATGTTAGACTATTAGGTCAATTATATTAATATTATAGTATTTGCACAACAACTTTTCGCATAAAACTAAATATTTTTTCATATTAATTAATGGTAAAACCATTTATATAGAAAAAATAAGCATTAATAACAAGATATCGAACCTAAAACTAATATATATACAATAGAAGCGATGTCAAATTTCGATAAATTTAAACAAAAAAAAAGAATCCCCTCAGAAAGGATTCTTTTTTCGGCTATTACTAGCCTTCACGGACAGTATGTTCACTAAAAAATAATTTGGAGTTGTTGCTTTCTTGAAGGTTTGAAAGGCATAAATAGGGGAATAATGCCAACTAGGACAGTATTCCCATTACTTTTCCTCTCTATCCCCACTAAGCAGGCTGCTAAACTACTTATTAGGAGATTGAGCTATTACAGTATATCAATATTCAGTAAAATGGCGCCCTCGGAGGGAATCGAACCCCCAGTGCAAGAACCGGAATCTTACGTGTTATCCATTACACCACGAGGGCAAAAAACACAAAAAAAAAGTACTCACCCTAGGCTTACGAAAAGCATGATGTAGATAATCCTCTTTTGAAGCATACCTGCAAAATAGTGTCCTGTACTTTCAAACTTATAACCTTACCTATTATACAAACGTATCACATATAATTCAACCATAGAATGCAAAAAGAATTTATTTTTTTTATTTTAATTAATTTCACTTTAGCAGGGTTAATATTTGACCTTCCCTGACTATAATGTGTATGATAAGGTTACAGCTGAAATAAACAATGTAGATTTCAGCAAAGGTAATCGAATTTAGTTTTTTGAAGGAGGATTTAACATGAATTTAATTCCTACAGTTATTGAACAAACAAGCCGTGGTGAGCGTGCATATGACATTTATTCACGTCTACTTAAAGACCGCATTATCCTTTTAGGAAGTGCTATCGATGACAATGTGGCGAACTCCATTGTCGCACAGCTACTTTTCCTACAAGCAGAAGATCCAGACAAAGACATTTCTCTTTACATTAATTCGCCAGGTGGATCAATTACGGCTGGTATGGCTATTTATGACACAATGCAAATTATTAAGCCAAAAGTTCAAACGATTTGTATTGGTATGGCTGCATCAATGGGAGCTTTCTTACTTGCTGCGGGTGAACCTGGTAAACGTTTTGCATTACCAAATGCGGAAGTAATGATTCACCAACCACTAGGTGGCGCACAAGGTCAAGCGACAGAAATTGAAATTGCTGCTAAACGTATTTTATTCTTACGTGAAAAATTAAACGGCATTTTATCTGAACGCACTGGTCAACCACTTGAAGTCATTGCAAGAGACACAGATCGTGATAACTTCATGACAGCTGAACGTGCAAAAGAATATGGTTTAATCGATCACATTATGCACCGTAGTACGGATAATAAATAATACTAAAAAGCCTCCCAGAAAATTACTCTGAGAGGCATTTTTATTTGTTTGTTAATCTTCATTTTCAATAATTGCAGCTAATGCTGTAACCGCTTGCTCGGCATCATTGCCTTCACTACTTAACGTTACTTCGGTACCTTTCGCAACCGCTAAGCTCATGACACCCATTATCGATTTGGCATTCACTTTTTTTTCATCTTTTTCTAGAAAGATATCCGCACTGAAACGATTGGCCTCCTGCACAAATAGTGCCGCTTGTCTAGCTTGTAGTCCTAATTTTAATTTAACCTGGACTCTTCTCTCGATCATTCTCAAAACTCCCCTTCACTACCGTTCATCTATTAGTTTTATCTTACCTTACTTACTAGCAAAAGAACAATAAGCGATTACGCATGACATTCATACCTGAAAAGTATGAAAACTTAACCACCTATTTTTTCACCGCGTCTTAATGCATCTGCTATTTCGTCTATTTTTCTTAAACGATGGTTGACACCTGATTTGCTGACGGTACCACTGGATACCATTTCACCAAGTTCTTTTAACGTAACATCTTGATACTCTACTCGTAATCGTGCAATTTCACGAAGCTTTTCTGGTAGTTGGTCAAGTCCAATAGAATTTTCAATAAATCGAATATTCTCTACCTGCCGTAATGCTGCTCCAATTGTTTTGTTTAGATTGGCTGTTTCACAGTTCACAATACGATTGACACTATTGCGCATGTCTCGCAATATCCGAACATCCTCAAATTTCATCATTGCCTGATGGGCGCCTACAATATTAAGGAAATCAGAAATTTTTTCCGCTTCCTTTAAATAAGTAACAAAGCCTTTTTTGCGTTCAATTGTTTTGGCATTGAGTTCAAATTCATTCATTAAATCCATCAATGCTTCACCATGTTCTTTATATAAAGAATAAATTTCTAAATGGTAGGCGGACGTTTCTGGGTTATTGACAGAGCCTCCTGCCAAAAATGCACCTCTTAAATAGGCTCTTTTTTGACCATTTTTTTTAATGAGCTTTCTTGAGATCGTATGATTAAATTGAAAGTCGTCTGAGATGATTTCTAAATCAATTAACAGCTCGCGCGCTCCTTCTCTTACACGGCAAATATATACGTTATTTTTTTTCAATCGCATTTTCTTACGAACTAGTAATTCCACATTGTACGGATACAATTTTTTCATAATCGTATATAGTCTTCTTGCAATTGCAGCGTTTTCAGTTTGCACGTCCAAGCTTAGTTGTTTATTCGCAAAGGATAATGAACCATTCATACGAATTAGGGCAGAAACTTCTGCTTTCATACAATGATTGTCCGCTTCTATTTGGGTTAATTCCTTTTTCGTTTCAGAAGCAAAAGACATATCACGCCCCCCTTTCAATCATAATTTCTATGTATATGTTCATCTTACCATATACAATAAACACTTTATGTTTCTATTATCGGTTCTCTTACCGATCATAAATACCGGCATAATCTACCAGCCACTCTGCAACATTCGTAGCATTATGTCGAACCGTACCATCTGATCGAATTGTAGCAATATCGCGTCTTATAACCTCTAATCCCATACTTTCAAGCTTTGCCACATCAAATGTCACTGGCTCTGCTCTTTCTTCTTTATACAATTCTTTTACTGGATTCGGCAATTCTTCATCATTAACTAAAATCGAATCAATAAAGGATGCGCCAACATGCTTATGTATGGCCGATACATGATCACCTGCTGTATAAGAAATGGTTTCACCTTTTTGTGTCATTAAATTACAAACATATATTTTTCTTCCTTTTGCTTTCACAACAGCTTCCCCAATCTCTTTGACAAGGAGATTTGGAATAATACTTGTGTATAAGCTTCCTGGGCCAATTAATATATAGTCTGCACGCTGAATTGCCCGAATAGCTTCTGGTAACGGTTGCACGTTTTCGGGTACTAAAAAAACGCGATCAATGCGTTTTGTCGCTGTCGGGACTTTTGATTCACCTTCAATGATTGAACCATCCTCTAACACAGCATGTAAGTTAATTTTTTTATTGGCTGCTGGTATTACACGGCCATGTACTTTTAATACCTTCCCCATCTCACTTATAGCATGGTTAAAATCACCAGTAATATCAGTAAGTGCTGTTAGCATTAAGTTCCCTAAGGAATGGCCACGTAAATCCTCTGACGCTGAAAAACGGTATTGAAACATTTGCTCCACTAGCGGTTCAATATCTGATAATGCCGCAATGACATTACGAACATCACCTGGTGGTGGAATATCATAATCATCTCGTAAACGCCCTGAAGAGCCGCCATCGTCTGCTACCGTCACAATAGCAGTAATATCAAATGGATGGTGCTTGAGCCCACGAAGTAATGTAGATAGTCCTGTTCCACCACCAATTACCACAAGCTTTGTTTGCTTTTTCCCCATTCACTCATTCCTTTCTACGATTAATATCACGATGCGTAATAACCGTATTCTCTTTGTTGGCTAAATAAGCCCCAAAAAACTCTGCTAAAGTTACTGAACGATGCTGACCACCTGTACAACCAAAAGCGATAACGAGTTGTGATTTACCTTCTTGTCGATAAAGAGGAATCATAAAGTCGAACAAATCCGTTAGTTTTTGTATAAGTATTTGCGTATCTTCCAAGGCTAAAACATAGGAGGAAACTTCTGTTTGAAGTCCCGTCTTTGGGCGTAGCTCTTCTACATAATACGGATTTTTAAGAAAACGAACATCGAACACTAAGTCTGCATCAATTGGCATACCATGCTTGAAGCCAAAAGACATAATGTTTACGGTAAAAATAGTATCTGCTTCACTGGCAAATTCTTTAACGATCTTTTCACGTAATTGCTTTGGTTTCATGTTAGATGTGTTATAAACAAAATTAGCACGGCCTTTTACTTCCGATAAAAGCGCTCGCTCTTGCTTTATACCATCTAAAGGTAAGCCACTTACTGCCAATGGATGGGCTCTTCTTGTTTCTTTATAGCGTCTTACTAATGTGGCATCATCTGCATCTAAAAATAAAATACGAGCTACAATGTCGCCTTCTTTTAGTATATGGTCTAACGCCCCAATAAGCGCATCAAAAAAGTTACCTCCACGCATATCCATCACTGCCGCAATACGTGTACTATTCTTTCCAGAATCTCTTAGCAGAGTTAAAAAAGTTGTAAGTAACGCAGGTGGTAAATTATCAATACAGTAATACCCTAAATCTTCAAAGCTTTGAATAGCTACTGTCTTCCCAGCTCCAGACATTCCTGTAATAATAACCAATTCATGTGTACTTTGTTGGCCTTCAACCACCACTGTCATGCAACTCCTTTATTGTTCTTTTGATATTTGTATTTTCTGATGAAGTAATTCAAAATTCGTTGTATAGTCAAACGTGCCATACTGAATACCTGATTGCGAAATAGCAAATTGTAAATTAGTGCGATCTCCTTCAGCCATTGGCAAATGTGCTAAATCCTCTACTGGGTGCCATGCAAGTTTACCTTCTCTAGTTTCTACAAACGGTATACCGTCTACATCCTTAGCAACAAATGTATAAAGCATCCATTCATCTACAACTTCATCATTTTCTTTAATGACCATCGTATAAACACCCTTTAGGTGTACATGTAAAGGTATAACATTTGTCTCTTCCTGAAATTCACGAATAGCAGCCTCAAAGATGGACTCACCGCTTTCCATTTTTCCACCCGGAGCAACGTACCAACCTCGTCTTGGTTTCTGAAGTAATAATACTTTACCGTCTTTTACGGCAATTAAATTTGCAATTCTTTGCATAGGCACACCTCTAATCACTTTTGCATTCTACTCTCCATTATAGCAAGACACAGCAAGATTTGTCCTCATTTACAACTCTCATACGTAGACATTTAACAATTTAGTTTTATCGAAGAATTTATTGAAAAAAAGCTCATGCTCTTTTCATGATCTATACAAATAAAAAAGTAGGTTGTTCCCACCTAATTGAGGCGGAAACAACCTACTAAACAAAATAAAAGGGGGATTGCTAATTACACTTTTAATCATACACCTTTTATATGTCATTCAAGTTACAACAATATTAAAACCACATTAAAATTGTATTTTTTTCCTTAAAATAGCCAAGTTATGCATTAATTTTCTCTAATAGCTCTTCTACATAATGCTGTACAGCTTGAGCTGCAATACTGCCATCACCAGTTGCTGTAACAATTTGACGTAGTGATTTTTCACGTACATCTCCAGCTGCAAAGATTCCTGGAATTGTTGTTTCCATATTATCATTTGTCAAAATATAACCAGCATCATTTAAAATACCTAAAGATTCAAATGGCTTTGTTAAAGGTAGCATACCGATATACACAAACACACCATCTGTTGTAAACTCTGATTCAGTTCCATCCACAGTTGATTGTAGTGTAACACTACCCACTTTACCATTAGCTTCATTAATTTCTTTTACTGTAGCATTCCAAATGAAATCAATTTTGTCATTTGCAAATGCACGATCTTGGAGGATTTTTTGTGCACGTAATTTATCACGACGGTGGACAATTGTTACTTTATCAGCAAAGCGTGTTAAATATACGCCCTCTTCTACAGCTGAATCTCCTCCGCCAACAACTACAAGATTTTTTTGTTTAAAGAACGCGCCATCACAAACTGCACAGTAGCTGACACCACGGCCGCCAAGTTCTTTTTCACCAGGCACACCCATTTTTTTATACTCTGCACCAGTTGTAATAATAATAGCACGTGTTTTATATTCTTTTGTACCTGATTTAATTGTTTTAAATTCTTCCCCGTCGATGATTTCTGTTACATCGCCATAGGCATATTCAGCACCGAATTTTTTAGCATGGTCAAACATTTTTGTAGAAAGCTCAGGTCCTAAAATTGTATCGAAACCAGGATAGTTTTCTACTTCTTCAGTGTTGGCCATTTGTCCACCAGGGATTCCTCGTTCAATCATAAGCGTTGCCAAATTAGCACGTGATGTATAAACAGCAGCAGTCATCCCCGCAGGACCTGCACCAATAATGACCACATCATAAATTTTTTCTTCCGACATAAATACTTCCCCCTAAACAGAATACTTTTTATCTTCATTCAACAAATAGTAGTGAAAGTGTAACGTCACCTACATATGATCCCAACTTACAATAGAGGGGATGAAGATAAACCATTGGCAACTAGCAAGGAGTAACACTCAAACGCAATGTTGCCAGGGCAAATTCTTGATAACGTTAGTATGTTCATCGTATGTGAAAGTATAAAGTTATTCAACTATGTTGCTCACACACTAATTATGACTGTCTGGTAAAAAAGCTAAAATTTCTTCAATATACTTCGATAAAGTGGCAACAGATACTCCATATTGTTGAGCTATTTCTTTTTTTGTCACCTTAAGCATTTGAGAAGATCTAAATAAATAATCATTTGCTCCTGCAATCGCTACAGGATTTGTAAAACGATAATTTTGAATTAAAGCTTGTTCACACAGGACAAACCACATTTGAAACATAGGTACAATCAATGATGATAATTTGCCATACTGCTCTAATAAAATTTCCGGCACATTTACAGCACGTAAAAAGCTGGCCTCTACTTTGTTTTTCTTATCAAATTCATGACCAAGTGCATAGGCTAAAAACAATTTCTCAAACGCACCGAATTGCTCGATATTGACCCATTTAGGATGGGCGATTATTTCTTGCTTATGAGCCGTATCCTTCAATAAAAATAAGCCAAAGATACGCTCACTTGAATAGCTACTTTCTAATTTTTCAACAATAAAATTTCGATCATGTTCCAACGCATCCAGTGCAAATTCGTTGTCTTGTTGGCGCCAAGGTTCAAAGCCCTCTTTATCTGGGTCTACCTCTAGCAGTTGACCCCAAGCACTTTTAGAAACTTCCTCATGCCCTGAAAAATAAGCAGCATGGGATAACCAGAAATAAAAACCTGCGTCGCCTACATAGCCTCTTTTTTGCATACTGCGCAACCATTTATAGGCTAATTCATATTGCCCTATTAAAGCTAATGTAGCACCTAGTTTATAACGATGCTCCCATGTATATGGCTGAATTTTAACAAGGATATTTAATAGCTCTTGCAAATCTTCTTCATTCTTTTCGTAATACGCAATCACCGTTAAGTTACAAAGTGCATGTAAGTTTCCCTTATTTTCACGTAGTACTGTATGTAAGAGAGCCTTCGCCTGTTCCTCTTCTCCAACATAAAAATAAGCAAGTGCAAGATTATTATAGGCCGACCAAAAGGCTGGTCGATCTTCAATTAAATCTTCTAAAATAGTAATAGCTTCAGGAAAGTCGCCCTTCTCCATATGTCGGCGAGCCTGTTCCTGACGATATAAATCCTCACCAGATCCTTCAAGCTCCTCAAATTCATCCTGCTCGAATGCGACAAATTCTAAAATTTCTGCTGCTTCATCTGCATATGCACCTTCAGGCTCTAGCTGCAAATACTCTTCAGCAAAGCGTTTTGCATCCTGCATGATGCCTACACAACCCGACACTTCCGCCATGTAAAAAATAATTTCCGGATTATCGGGGTCAATTTGATAGGAACGACGAAGCAGATCATACGCTTCTTCAAAACGTTGACCTTCTAACTCTACAATAGCAAGCTGCAAGATTATCATAGGATCATCTGGGCTAAGATCAACTGCACGCTGCAAATATTTATAGGCTTTATTCATTTGTCCACTGTTCATAGCTTGAATTGATTTTTTATAATAATAGTCGCCTGTTGGAATGAACGACACTATATTTGATTGGTTCTTATTTTGACGTTTCTTTTCCAATATATTTCCTCCGAAACAAGAAATAAGGAACGTATTAAACGTTCCTTTACACAGTAAACCCTATTATACCATACAATTAATAATATGCTGTTATTTCTCCTCGTGACGTTTTTTCAACACATGAAGAACATCATATATACTTACCTTTTGTTCTTGCAGTAATACTAGTAGGTGATAAATTAAATCAGCAGCCTCCCACTTTACTTCTTCTGCATCCCGATTTTTGGCCCCAATAACAACCTCTGTCGCTTCCTCCCCAACCTTTTTACAGATTTTATCGATACCCTTGTCAAATAGATATGTAGTATAAGCTCCTACAGGCATTTCCTGTTCTCGCTTTTCAATAACACTTACAAGTTTTGCAATCATTTCTACAGAGCCGACTTCAGCATTTTGCTGTACCACCTCTGTAAAGCAAGAAGTTGTACCATTATGACAGGCTGGACCATCTGGTAAAACCTCCACAACTAATGCATCTTGATCGCAGTCTGTTTTAATGGTGACAACCTTTTGTGTATGACCACTTGTCGCGCCCTTATGCCAAAGCTCTTGACGTGAACGAGAATAAAACCAAGTTTCACCTGATTCTATCGTTTTAACTAATGACTCTTTATTCATATAAGCCACTGTTAGTACTTCTTTCGTATTGGCATCCTGTACAACTGCCGGTACAAGACCTTTCTCATCAAATCGAATACGTTCTATCATCGTACTGCCACTCCTTTTTCCCGTAAGTATTCTTTCACTTGGGCTACGCTTGTTTCTTTATAATGGAAGATGGAAGCTGCAAGTGCTGCATCTGCATCAACTTCTTCTGCTAATACTTCGTAAAAATGTTCGGCATTTCCTGCCCCACCACTTGCAATAACAGGGACTGTCACAGCCTCTCGTACCGCTTTTGTTAATCCCAAATCAAAGCCAGATTTTTCTCCATCTTGATTCATACTAGTTAATAAAATCTCACCTGCTCCTAAGCGCACCGCTTCCTTTGCCCAGTCAATAGCTGACCAAGTAGTTTTGTTGCGCCCACCATGGGTATAAACC
This sequence comes from Lysinibacillus sp. GW823-FHT06C08, assembly GCF_058795135.1. NCBI lineage: Bacteria > Bacillati > Bacillota > Bacilli > Caryophanales > Bacillaceae > Lysinibacillus > Lysinibacillus sp. GW823-FHT06C08. Next base: position 100,640 of record NZ_JBXAHN010000007.1, on the reverse strand, counting down.
ATCCATGTACCGTCCTCTTCACTATAGCGAGCATCGATGGCCACAACGATGCATTGGGCACCAAAGAAATCGGAGCCTTCTTGAATAAGGGCAGGACGCTCTAAAGCGGAAGTATTAACAGAAACTTTATCCGCACCAGCGCGTAAAATACGCTTCATATCATCCAACGTCCGAATACCTCCACCAACTGTAAAAGGAATCGCTAATGTGGCTGCACTTTGTCGAACTACATCTATCATTGTTTCGCGACCTTCATGTGAAGCAGATATATCTAAAAATACGAGCTCATCTGCCCCTTGTTCATCATAGAATTTTGCTAGTTCCACTGGGTCACCAGCATCACGAATGGATACAAATTGTATCCCTTTTACAACACGGCCCTCCTTGACATCTAGACAGGGAATAATTCGTTTCGTTAGCATGCTTTCACACCTTTCAGCCATTGCTCCAATAAATATACGCCCAGCTCACCTGATTTTTCAGGGTGAAATTGCATCCCTGTCACGGAACCTTTCGTTACAATACCGGGAACTCGTACGCCACAATAGTCTGCATAAGCAACAAGCTCAGACTCCTCAATATGAGTGGCATAAAACGAATGAACGAAATAGACATGCTTTGCAGGGGCACTATTTTCTAACCAAGCAGGACGATTCGCCATCACCAATTGGTTCCAGCCCATATGTGGCACTCGATATGCCCGCCCCTCATTTGTTCCACTAAATCGCTTAATTTGTCCTTTAAAGAAACCTAAGCCATTTGTTGATGTGACCTCATCACTTTGTTCAAATAATAATTGCATCCCTAAACAAATGCCTAAAAGAGGGCGATTTTGGCTTTGGGCTTTTATTAGATAACGATCTAATTTAGTCTCTGCTAAACGCTTTCTAGCATCCGGGAATGCCCCAACTCCTGGTAATAGTAATGCATCTGTAGCATCTAGCTTCTGTTCATCAGCTGTCACAACCACCTCACAGCCCAGTCGATTTAATGCTTGTAACACGCTAAATAAATTCCCCATACCATAATCAATCACACCTATTTTCACGTTAACAGCCCCTTAGTCGATGGTACTCCTTTAACACGTGGATCAATTTCTACGGCAGCATCAATCGCTCTAGCTAATGCTTTAAAAATCGCCTCAATGATATGGTGCGTATTATGTCCATAGGGTACAATCACATGTACATTCATTCGTGCTTCCAAGGCAAATTTCCACAAAAACTCATGCACTAATTCTGTATCAAAAGTTCCCACCTTTTCTTTTAAAGCGGGCACACGGTATTCTAAGTGTGGACGATTCGAGCAATCAACCACCACCTGCGCAAGTGCATCATCCATTGGCACAAATGCCGTTCCATAGCGTTTAATGCCCTTCTTATCGCCAAGTGCTTCTCGAATTGCTTGCCCTAACACAATGCCAAGATCCTCCGTAGTATGGTGATCATCGATATAGGTATCCCCATTCGCATGGATGGTCCCGTCAAAAAGACCATGCTTGATAAATAAATCCAGCATATGGTCCATAAAACCTACGCCTGTTTTAATGTTTGCCTTCCCTTCACCATCTAAATTGATAGCTATTGAAATTTGCGTTTCATTAGTTGTTCGCTCTACTTGTGCAAATCGTTTCTTTTCCGTCATTGTATTATTCCTTCTTCCATCCGCGAGATTCCACCGCACGTGCATGCCCCTCTAAACCTTCCATACGTGCGAGACGGGCAATTTTTGGTGCATTGTCTTGCCAAGTTTTTTCACTGTAATAAACAATACTTGATTTTTTCACAAAATCATCTACGTTTAAGCCACTAGCAAAACGTGCTGTACTATTGGTTGGTAACACATGATTGGTCCCCGCAAAATAATCACCAACAGGCTCTGAACTATAACGACCAATAAAAATACCACCTGCATGCCTTATTTGTTCAGCGATCGCCTCAGCATTATTTGTCATAATCTCTAAATGCTCCGGTGCTAATGAATTAATCGCTTCCACTGCATCTGATACTGTTTCAGCTACATAAATGACCCCAAAATTTTCGATTGAAGCACGGGCCACTTCTTGACGCGGTAAAATCTCCAATTGCTTTTCAACTTCTTCAGCTACCTTTTTGGCCAATTGCTCTGAGGTCGTGACGAGAATAGCACAAGCTAAAGGGTCATGTTCTGCTTGTGATAATAGATCTGCAGCAATTTCGTCTGGAAACGCAGTGTCATCAGCTAGTACTGCAATTTCGCTTGGTCCCGCAATCATATCAATTGCAACCTCTCCAAATACCTCCCGTTTAGCAAGGGCTACAAAAATATTTCCTGGGCCTGTAATTTTATCGACTGGGGCGATGGTCTCTGTGCCATATGCAAGAGCAGCAATCGCTTGTGCCCCACCTATTTTATAGATTTCATCAATCCCTAAAAACTGAGCCGCCACTAGGACACCTGCTGGTAGTCTTCCATCGCGGCCTGCTGGTGAAGCAATCACGATTCGCTTCACACCAGCTACCTGTGCTGGAATCACATTCATTAGCACGGATGATGGGTATGCTGCTGTACCGCCAGGAACATATAACCCTACTGCATCTAGAGCTGTTACACGTTGTCCTAGCCAAGAACCGTCTCCAAGCTCTAAGCGATAGCCGTGTCGTGACTGTTGTTCATGATAAAGGCGAATATTCTTGGCCGCTTCTGCCAAATCCTGATAGAGTTGTTGGTCAAGATCATTTACGGCTTTTTGTATTTCTTCCTTTGTGACCTGCAAGCTTGTAGGCATATATCCGTCCCACCGCTCTGTATAGGCACGTAATGCTATGTCTCCCTGTGTCCTGACATCTGCTAGCACCTGTCTTACAACTGTTAACTGTTCCTCATTTCCTCCTTCAAGTGGTCTTTTTAAGGAAATACCCTTTGCTAGTTTTGCTATTTTCATACAATTAAACCCCTTCAGTTACTCATATGTAGCGAGATATGATTACTTTATTGTTCATTCACACACTTCTTTAGTCGCCTTACAAGGTCAATAATACGCTCACCTTTCATGCGATAACTGACTGGATTGGCAATTAACCGAGATGAGACAGCCGAAATAAATTCATATTCCACTAAGCCGTTCTCTTTTAATGTGCGTCCTGTAGAAACAATATCGACAATTCGATCAGCTAAGCCAATCATAGGAGCTAATTCAATAGATCCATTAAGCTCAATGATTTCGACTTGCTCCCCAATGCCTTTATAATATTTCATCGCAATATTCGGATATTTCGTTGCAATTCTAGGAGCAATCTCATTCATCTCTGTATGGGGTAAACCCGCTGATGCGATATAGCAATTACTAATTTTTAAATCCAGTAATTCATGTACCTCTCTCTGCTGCTCTAACAAAACATCCTTCCCAGCAATACCGATATCCGCTACACCATGTTCAACGTAAACAGGTACATCCATTGGCTTTGATAAAATAAAACGAATTTTCTCTTCTGGTATTTCAATCATTAATTTACGCGACATTTCGACCTCTTCTGGTAAATTAAATCCTGCCTCTAATAGCATTTGGTAGGCTTCTTCAAAGATTCGCCCCTTTGGCATTGCAATTGTTAATTCATTCACCGCCAACTTCCTCCTGTCCAACTACAACTACTTCAGTAAAGTGTGCTAAAAAGGCTTCTTCATCGACTAGGCTACTACGCAACTGTAAGGTAGCAAATTTTCCTGCTCCTCGTAATGTGTTTACCTGTAATAAAGCTGCCTCAAATTGTTCTTCCTCAAACAGCACAACAGTTGCTTCTTGCTGCCCCTCTGATTGTCCATTTAATGTTTCCAATAAACGATCGACACGAATGCTAAAGCCTGTCGCACCAGCTTTTGATCCAAACACCTCTAACAATCCATCGTAACGGCCACCATTTCCTAATGGAAAACCACTGCCTAAGGCAAATATTTCAAAAAGCATACCTGTGTAGTAACTCATATGACTCGAAAGTGTAAAATCAAACGTAACATAATCAGCTAAGTCAGCCATCTCCAATAGCTGAGCAAGCTGTTGCATATATACTAATGCATCATTTTTGCGAACATATTGTTCAATATCACGAATATCCTTCACATCCATTGCTTCTTCAATAAACTGGAGAAGAGCATCCGCTTTAGCTTTCGGTAAATTAAATGACTCTACCGCTTCTTCAAATCCAACATAATTTCGCTGGACAAGTAAAGTTCTGAGTGTAGCTTGCTGTTCAATACTCTCTGTGTAATCTTGTAAAATGCAGTTTAGGATTCCTGCATGCCCAATCGTCACTTTAAACGCTACTAATTGTAAGTGTTTCAAAAGCTCCATTGCTGTCACTATGACTTCTGCATCAGCAAATACGGATTGGTCGCCTATTAATTCAATGCCCATTTGATCGAATTCTGCTGGTCTCCCACCTTCTGCTTCTTGTGCACGAAAAACACTTGCGAAGTACGCTAAACGTTGAGGAATCATTTCTTTCAATAATTTTGAAGTGGCCACCCGAGCAATGGGGGTCGTCATATCCGGTCGTAGCACTAATGTATTTCCTTGACTATCCACAAGTTTAAATAAATGAGTATCAGCGATCGCGGAAGCTTTTCCGACTGTATCAAAATATTCAACAGCTGGCGTTTTGATAAACTCATATCCTCTTTTACATAAGAAATCTTTGCCAGTCTGTCTTACTGCTTCAACTTTTTCAAAGATCTGCGGAAATGTATCACGCATTCCAAGTGGTTTTTCAAACATTTTTATTGACGACATATGAACACTTCCTCACATTCACTTTAATTCACTAGAGTATTAGAGAATTAGATTATGAAAGAATTCTAACTTATTTCTTTTCAACAGTCAACGCAATTCCCCTTAATTATCTAAATCTTTAATTTACTTTTCATTTGAATAATATAGAGAGGCAAGAGGCAAGTTGAAGAAAATCTACAAACTTAAAGATTGAGAATGAGAATATGTCTAAAATGTGACAAGCAAATCATGGACGCTGTTAACTTGTCTGTAAAAAATTGATAATGATTCTCGAGTGGACTGAAATATCGACAACTCCATCATCTATTCTCAATACGACCCATTATAAAATTATATCAATATAACTTAATAGCCATGTAAAATTAAAATGATTCTCAATCTCATTATCAATAAAATTACTATACTATCAGTATTTACGATGATTATTACTCTCATTCTACTTTTACTTTTACAATTCAAAATCCTTCATATAGAATAGCATTAATAAATAAAACAACAGTTATAATACACATTGGAGGGATTTATGATGGCATGTCCATTCATACAACTTAGTGAGCAAATGATCGTTAGTATTTGTAAGGGAGATTTTTATCCTGGTGATAAAATTACACTGCATACAACAGAAGATATTGATGGTACTGCAATCAAATCAACTTTCGTTGAATCAACTTGCTTAGGCGATCATAGTAATTGTGAATTCAAATCAGAATATGATGCTGTACACGCATAAATCGGCTTCATAATACTAAAAACAAAAGCTACTCCCAAAAATTGTTGGGAGTAGCTTTTTAAACTTATTGAACGTTTATTGTTTTTTAGGTGTACACCATTGCACAATTTCATGACGCTTACGCTCTGCCATTTGCTCTGCTGTATAAATAATTTGCATCGGGTTTCCTCCTGCTAGGCAACCAGCCGGCACATCCTTATGTACAAGAGTAGCGGCCGAAACAATGGCGCCATCTCCAATTGTCACACCAGGTAAAATGGTAGAATTCGCACCAACCATTACTTCATGACCAATATGAACATCCCCTAAACGATATTCCTCTATTAAATATTCATGGGCTAAAATGGTCGTATTAAAGCCAATCACTGTATTATCTCCAATAAAAATACGTTCAGGATACATAGTGTCTGGCATAACCATTAAGGCTAATGATGTTTTTTCACCAATGGTCATTCTTAAAAATGTTCGATAAAGCCAGTTTTTCACACGTAAAAATGGTGTGAAGCGTCCAATTTGAATGATAATGAAACACTTCATCACCTTCCAAAAGGACACCGTATCGTAGATTTTCCAAAGAGAATTCGCCCCTTCGACACGGTAACGTTCTGTTTTACGCGCCATCTAACTTACCCCTCTTTCACAATATCCAATAAATCCGTCATATGATGCAAAATAAATTCCGGTTGATACTGCTGTAAGTACGCCTCGCCTTTAATCGCCCAAGCGACACCAGCTGCTCTGACTCCTGCACGATGTCCGGCTTCTATATCATGCGAATTATCTCCAATCATAATGGCATCAGCTTTGTCGACACCTAGACGTTCCAATGCAAGTAATACTGGTTCAGGATCGGGTTTCACATTTTTCACATTATCTGTTCCAATACGCACATCAAATAGGTGAGTTGCTCCAAGGATAGATAGCCCGCGATCAATCGTATCATTCCGTTTTGTCGAAACAATCGCCAATAATATTCCTTGCGCTTTTAATTGCTCTAATGTCGAAACAACATCAGGGTATTGACTAACAAGTTCATCATGATGCTCTAAATTCCAAGCTCGATATTTGGCTATTAAAGCTTCCTCTTCACCTGGTGCAATGTCATTAAATGTCTGCTTGAGGGATGGACCAATGAATTTCAAGCAATCTTTTGGCGAAAATTGCCCGGGAAATCTCTCATTTAAAACATGCATAAATGTTTGAATGATTAATTCATTTGTATTCAGTAAAGTTCCATCAAAATCAAATAGTAGTGCCTTTACAGCCATATGTTACATCCCCTTATTTATTATCTAAGTATTTCATGGCTGGTTTAACCTTTATTCTACGATAAATAATGGCCCCAAGACCTACTACAATACTTATAATAGATACAATCTGTGCTGAGCGTAAATCACCAACTAGGTAAAGACTATCTGTACGCATGCCTTCAATGAAGAAACGACCAATAGAATACCAAATTAAATAACTGAAGAAAATTTCCCCACGATTTAAATTTACCTTACGTAATACTAGTAAGATAATGAGCCCTATTAGATTCCACACGGATTCATACAAAAACGTAGGATGTACATAAGTACCTAATTCTTCAATATACATTTGATTGATAATCCAATCTGGTAACATTAAATTTTCTAAAAATTCCTTTGATACAGGACCACCATAAGCCTCTTGATTCATAAAGTTGCCCCAGCGACCGATAATTTGTCCAATTAAAATACTAGGCGCTGCAATATCCGCTACTCGTAAAAAGCTTACATTTTTAATACGAGTAAATATGTAAGCCGTCACAAATGCACCTATTAACGCACCGTGTATAGCAATACCGCCATTCCATATCTCAATGATTTTACCTGGATTTTCACTATAGTAATCCCAGCGCATTGATACATAATAAATGCGCGCACAAATGATGGAAATCGGAACCGCCCACAATAATAAGTCTGCCAAAAAATCTTCAGGCAATCCTCGTTTTACAGCCTCTCGTTGGCCCACCACATACGCTAAAATAATACCCGATACGATGAGCAATCCATACCAACGGACTGGAATTGGCCCTAAGTGAAAGGCAATCGGGTTAATTTGTAAAAGTAATAAATCCATCTTTTGCTCCTCTCCAACTATCTGTTACCAAAGAACGGTTAACTTTTAATCATCTAATACATCGTTTGACGAAATAACTTCATCTAAACGTCTTGAAAATTCTTCAGCCGCATTTACACCCATTTTCTTCAATCGATAATTCATCGCTGCCACTTCGATAATTACAGATACATTTCGTCCTGGCCTTACAGGAATTGTTAATTTCGTCAATTCCGTATCAATGATTTTCATCTTTTCTTCTTCTAAGCCTAATCGATCATACACTTTTTGAGGGTCCCAAATTTCCAGCTCAATAATAAGTGTAATACGTTTATACGGGCGGACTGCACTTGCACCAAATAGTGTCATAATATCAATAATGCCGATGCCTCGTATTTCCAGTAAATGCTCTAAAAGAGGAGGTGGACTACCAATTAATAAATTTTCTGATTCTTGTCGAATCTCAACACAATCGTCGGCTACTAAACGGTGACCTTTTTTGACAAGCTCAAGAGCTGTTTCACTTTTACCTACGCCACTTTTACCAATAATCAGTATACCAATGCCATACACATCAACAAGGACACCATGTGCAGCTGTCATTGGTGCTAAACGACCCTCTAAATAGTTCGTCAATCTACTTGAAAACTTGGTTGTTGTCATATGTGTTTTAAAAACTGGAACATGCTTTTCGTTGGAAGCTTGAATCAGCTCCTCAGGTACTTCTAAATCCCGAGAAATTATAATTGCAGGTGTATCCTGAGAACAAAGTAAGCGCATCCGCTCAAGCTTGATATCTGTTGGTAACATTTCAAAAAACGACAGCTCTGTTTTGCCAAGCAATTGTACTCTATTGGCTGGATAATGTGTAAAATACCCTGCCATTTCAAGTCCTGGTCTTGAAATATCACTTGTCACAATTGTTCTGCCGATTCCTTCCTCACCTGCTAATAACTCTAACTTAAATTTCTCCATAACATCTCTCGTTAATACTACGACCAATGAAAAAGCCTCCAATCAATGGATAAGGTTCTCCTTATTTTAGCATGTCTATGTATAAAAGAAATGTATTTACTCTTCACAAAAAAAACTAGCGGCTCTCCAGTCCGCTAGTTTTTGAAGTATTATTTTTTAGTAGCTAACCATTTAGCAACTGCTTCAGCATCTGCGCCTTTTACAATTCCTCCAGGCATGCCACCTTTACCATTATTAATAATATCTAAAATTTCCGATTCTGATAAACGAGAACCTACATCGTTTAATGCTGGTCCATTGGCACCTTGTAGCTCGCCACCATGACATGTCACACATGATTTCATTGCGATAGCTTCTCCATCTGGAGCAGTGGCACCTTCATTGTTAGTTGCCTCTTTATCTCCGCCTCCACAAGCTGCTAAGAAAATTGCTGAACCGAACACTAATGTTAACATTGCTTTTTTCATTAGTACCCCTCCTCATAATAGATAATACCTTACGCCGCCATTATACCAAAATTATGCACGTTTGAAACCTTCTCCTAATACCTCATAGGCATCCGAAACGATGACAAACGCTGATGGGTCAACGCTTTTAATGAGTTGTTTCAGCTTTGTGAATTCTGTCTGATAAACAACAACCATAAGAACTGGTCGTGCCTCTCCTGTATAGCCCCCAAATGCTTGTAACTTAGTTACACCCCGATTGACTTCTGCATAAATGGCTTCACGTACTTCATCTTGTTTCAACGTAATAATATAGACCATTTTGGATTGGCTAAAACCTAGCTGAATAATATCAATCGTTTTGGTTGTTACATAAAGTCCAATTAGGGCATACAAACCTTTCTCTAAATCAAAAACAACTGCTGCACTAATCGCTATGATTCCATCTATTAACAGTACACTTGTACCAAGCGTTAATCCAGTATACTTCGTAATGATTTGCGCTAGTAAATCAGTGCCACCAGTAGAAGCATTCCCTTTAAAGACCAGTCCTATTCCTAATCCCACTACAATTCCGCCAAAAAGAGCTCCAAGCAAAGGATTGTCCGTCCATGGCTCCCAGCTATTTGTTAGCAAGACAATAAACGGTAATGTAATCGTACCAATAAATGATTTAATGCCAAATTTTTTGCCGAGTAATAAAACACCAGCAATAAATAGTGGAATATTAAAGGCATATTGTACAATACCCGGATTCCAGCCAAATAACCCATGCAAAATCGTACTAATTCCACTTACCCCTCCGGAGGCAACCTGATTTGGTAATAAAAAGACATTAAAACCAATAGCAATTACTGCTGCTCCTACAATAACATACACATAGTCCACAATGTTTTCCCTAACATCATGTTTCATTTCCCCACGCCCACTTCAACTATCAGAATTTTTTTAAGACGAGATGATTATAGCAAATACTTTATACATTGAGAACTTCATCTTGATGAAGAGATTAGCTATTGTAGAGGATAAAAATAAGCTATCTTATACGAATGTAAGATAGCTTTTTGTACGAAATATTGGCACTTACTTAAAATGATTTTTCTGCCCATTCCATTGCCTCATAATATAGAAGATCCATATCATTAAGCGGGATATTTAATTGAGCACCTAGCTCCTCTAATCGGGGCCAATCCAATTTGCCTAGAGCGATACTAAATTCTAGAAATGGTGTCATCTCTGTTTCATGCCCTAAAATTGTATTTGTAATATCTTCTGAAAATGGTAGCTGATGTAATATGCTGCTCATAGGTCTTTGCAGTAATGTGTCAATGAGCGAAAACATACCTACAAGGAAATATTCCGAAAAATTCTTTTTGTAAGACAGCTTCGCTAACTTCTCACAAACTTTTGCTCGAAACAAGGACATACACATCACTTCTTTGAAAAGATCTGAATCCGCATCAATATCAATTTCTCGCATCGCTAATAGATAAATCCATTTTCGTAAATTGGATATACCTAATAACACGATTGCTTGTTTAATGGAGCGTACTTTAGATTTTGAACGCTTAGAAGAATTATTGATCATTTGTAATAATTTATACGTCAAAGAAATATCTCGTTCGATATTTTCTGCTAATAATTGAATATTTGGTTCTTCTTCTTTTAGCAAGGAGATGATATGAATATACTGAATCGTATTAGCAGGTATATCTGTTGCTTTTATAATTTGAGGTTGTTCAAAGAAATAGCCTTGAAATAAGACGTATCCAGAAGACTTAGCCACTTCAAATTGATGACGAGTCTCTACTTTTTCAGCGAGCAATTGAATATGTGGATAATTTCCCTTTACTTTATTTTCAATCTCCATTCTTTTAACCATCGATGTTGCTAGAAAATCTACTTTTATATAATCAACTTGTTCAAATAATTCATCATAGATTTCAACATGTTCATCCATAATAAAATCATCTAACGCAATTTGAAATCCATATTTTTTTAGCTCCACCACCCGTTTCACTAATTGTGATGTCAGTGGAACATCCTCTAAAATTTCAATGACAACTTGTGAAGGATTTAAAAATTCATGAATGGAGCTCATTAATAAGTTATCAGTAAAATTAACAAAACCTGGCTTACCTTTTGTTACTTCTTCAAAACCAATTGAAAGAAATGAGTTCACCAGTACATCAATAGTTGCTGCATCTGAATCAACCATTGGAAAGGCATTAACGTTTTTGCCACGATATAATAATTCATATGCAACGACCTGTTCGTGAAGATTAAAAATAGGCTGCCTGCCAATAAATACTTCCATTTCGTTGCCCCCATTTCTCCACATTCTAGTAATTAATAGTATAGCATTTTTTACGACCTGATGCTTATACTTCAATATAATTTATCATCATCATTATAGATTTACTAGTTCTTTTTTCTACCTAAAAAAAGACAGTCCCAGTGATGTGGCATCACGTTAGGACTGTCCAAATTATTTGCTAACTTTGGCTTTTATCGCACCAATTACTGCTGGAACGACAGAGATAAAAATAATCAATATAAGCACAACTGAGAAGTTATCTTTAATAATAGGAATATTACCAAAGAAATAACCAAGTAATGTACAGCTGAATACCCATAAAATAGCACCTAAAATATTATAAAGTAAGAAGTAGCTATAATTCATTTTACTTGCTCCCGCTACGAATGGGATAAATGTACGAATAAACGGCATAAAACGGGCTATTACAATTGTTTTTCCACCATGTGTATTGAAGAATTTTTCAGCTGCTTCCATACGTTCTTTTTTTACAACTCTTCCGAGAAGGCTCTTTGGAGGAATCGACGTTCCAACTTTATGACCAATATGATAATTCATTGTATCACCTAAAATGGCCGCTGCTAAAAATACTGGTATTAATATCCACATATCAAAGGCTCCCATTGCAGCAGCCAATGTACCACTTGCGAATAGTAATGAATCACCTGGTAAGAATGGGAAAATAACGACGCCTGTTTCTACAAAAACAATGGCAAATAAAATAAGATAACTCCAATTACCAAAATCACGAATGATTTCTTCTAAATGCACATCGATATGCACAATAAAGCTTATTAACTCCTGAATGAGTTCTATCATGTTTTTGTATGCTCTCTTTCAATAGTATTTTTACCTAAAAGCTTTGACGTAGCCTTACATCAAAGGGTTCCAGTTTTGTACGTCTTTTTACATTACTTCCTCACTATATGACAAGCTATTGAAAAGTATGTAGAAGATTTCACAAGTTTGATTTTATCACTTACAGATAACTTACCTCAACTGATTTTACTATTATACGAATAATGTACACAAAAAAAGAGCTACCATTTTTCAATAGTAGCTTTTTTCGCTTTATACTTTTTCTTTTAAGGAACGGCGAAGTATTTTTCCAGTCGTATTTTTAGGTAATTCATCCATAATTTCAATGACCTTAGGCACCTTATATTTCACCATATGCTTACCACAATACGATAGAAGATCTTCCGTCGTAGTGGCCGCCACTTCTTTTAATACCACATATGCATGAACTGCCTCTCCTAAGTTAGGATCAGGGAATCCAACTACCGCTGCCTCTACAATGTTATTATGGGCAAACAATACTTCCTCGACCTCTCTAGGATAGACATTAAAGCCTCCTACAATGATCATATCCTTTTTACGATCGACAATATAAAAATAGCCTTCGTCATCCACTCTTGCTAAATCGCCTGTATAGAGCCAGCCATCACGGATTGTCATTGCCGTTTCCTCTGGCATTTTATAATACCCCTTCATTACGTTAGGGCCACGTACTATTAACTCTCCAACCTCCCCAACAGGTACTTCCTGACCGTTTACATCGACAACTCTATTTTCCACATTGCTAATCGATGTACCAATAGATCCAGCTTTACGGTCACGATCCAAAGGATTAAAACACGTCACAGGTGATGCCTCTGATAAGCCATATCCTTCTGATACACGCACATTAAATTTCTGCTCGAAATTATGTAATAGTGCAACTGGTAAAGATGCTCCTCCTGAAATAGCTAAACGAATTGTCGAAAAATCTTCAGGATTGCCTTCAGGTAATTGGTATAAGAAATTATACATAGTTGGTACCCCAGCAAAGACTGTTGCTTTTTGCTCTCGCGCTAAAGCAAAAATTTCTGTAGGGCTAAATCTAGGTGCTAGTAAAACTGTTGCTCCACTTAATAATGGCGCGTTTACAACAACTGTTAAAGCAAAGACATGGAATACAGGTAATGTGGCAATGACACGATCCTTTTCTTGGATATCTAAATAATGGGCAACATCACGCGCATTTGAATAGACATTTTCATGCGTAAGCATCGCTCCTTTTGGAGTGCCAGTAGTGCCCGAAGTATATAAAATAATAGCATTGTCATCATCTGCCACTTTAACAGGTTGTAAAGATTGAGAAGTATTCGCGATGATTTGTGTAAATAAATGAGTTTTTTCTTGCGCACTTGGTGATAAAGCTGCTACTTTTTCCGCTATATCTGCCGTTGTTTCACAAACTACAAATGCTTTAACCTGTGGAAATGCTTGTACACCTTTCTCCACCAATGGTAGTAAAAGATCCAGCGCAATAACTGCTTTTACATCGCCATTATGCAAAATATAAGAAATTTCATCTGGTGTATAAATAGGGTTAACAGGAATTGCCGTTGCCCCTAAACGCATTGTTGCATACAAAGCAATTAAATAATGTGGTGTATTGCCGAGTAAAAACGCCACATGATCCCCTTTTTCAACACCCAAATCTTGTAATCCCTTTGCAAAACGACCAACTGTTTGCTCGAATTCTCCGTATGTCGTATCTTTCCCCATAAAATGATACGCAACTTTTTCCGGCTGTTCTGTTGCCTGTTGACGAACACGTGAAACTAAATTCAATTACACCATCCCCTTATCGTATAAAATGAATCGTTATTCAGTAATATTATATAAGAAATATATGTAAAAAACAATCAGTCTTTTTATTTCATGTCATAAATTACGTTAAATAATTCATTTTTTTCTCTTTTAAACAAATACATTACGAACGAATATGAGAAATGTATCGCCAACGAATTAAATAAAAATACACTACTTGAATTAATACAAAAAAGCCAAAAGCAAAGAATACTTCTTTTACAATAGAAATATTCGCGATATCTTTCAAAATGCCCTGTACCATTAGAAACGCAAAGGCACTGTGCATCATAGCAACGCCCCATGGCAAGAAAAATTGAGGAAATAAATGGCGGTTAACAAGCTTCTTTAACTCTATCTCCGTTAAACCCATACGCATTAAAACATCAAATTTACGCTTTTCTCTCTCTAGTGATGTATGCAATTTGAAATAGATAAAGCTTCCTGCAGCCAGTAAGAATACGGTAGCTACTAGAACTCCCACTAATGTAAATAATGAGTAGGTAGCTAATATATAAGAATAATTTAAACCGGCATTTTCAAAGTAGAATGGACTGAATTTATCCTTTTTAAGAAAATATAAATTGGATTCTAAATAATCGATGTCCTTACCGACTTCCTTCGTTTCCATCCACTGTGGAATAACAAATGTAAATAAATGATAGCTTGGTTGAATAATGTTTTTCTCAGAAATAGGAAGAATAAGCTTTGCAAAATCCTCATCACTAATAACGATCGAGTTTACGCTTACAATTGAACCAGGAAACACAATCTTAGGATAAACACTATCAATTGTAATTGGTATCGAATTTTCTTCAAGCACTGTATGCACAACTCTATTTTTTAATTTTTTTAGTGAATCCTCTGAATAAGGAATAAATACCGCTTCACCGGGACCAAGATTTAGAAGTGGATAACTATAGGAAGATAGCAAGACATTCATATCGGACTCACGAAAAACCTCTACTTCATTTTGCGTGAAAGAAGATGTTTGCTTAACAACAACAAAGCGGGACAGCTGATAGGATAACCCCTTCTCTTCTAATTGCAGACGCAAAGAATTTATATGCTCTCGCTCAAAAGGATTATCAATATCCCCCTTATAAACTAAGCCCAATGGATTTAAACGATCATATTGGGTTGTGTAAGAAGACATTGTCGCTAATACACCTACAGATAAAAATGCGAGTGTGGACACCATAGTAACGACAAAAAACATTTTCACATTATCCATCATAATATGAGTTTGCTCAGCTAGTGAGAGCAGACGATAGCGTTGCCAATGAAATTTACGTTTACCACGTGCTAAGTCTAAAAAACACGGGACAGAATCGCTGAAAAAATAATAAGTACCAAATGTTGCTGAAAATGGTATTAATAGCGTTAGTCCTATTAAAGACGTATGTCCTACAACAAACGCGAGAATATAAGTCCCTAAAATTAAAGTAATACCGTATATAGCCCGAATTTTGGAATAAGTTGTTAAACTATTTAAATAATCGCTACCTTTAATTAGATCTCGTAATTTCCTCTCTCGTGTAAAATATACACTAATAAAAGAAATGACGACAAAGGCACTTGTGAATACGCCTATTGTGAGTAGGAATGGCTGCCAGGAAACATACAATGGTAATTCATCCAAATGTAAAATTTCTCGCACAATCATGAAAAAGAATTTTGAAAAAGAAAAGCCAAAAACAATTCCTACAATGATGGAGCCTGCCCCAATAATCATTGTCTCAAGAAAGACAAGTTTATTCATCTGACGCTTTTCCATTCCTAGATGCAATAACATCGCAAATTCATGTGATCTAGCCTCTAAAAAGGCACTCATAGAATAATATAAAAAGAATAATGTAAAAAGGACGAGTACAATTTCAGCACCCACCATGCCAATAAGTGATACTTCTCCTAATATTCCGCGTTCAATATCAGGATGAAACATCAGCATTGAATAGATAAAAAATACAGCCACAGAAAAAAAGCTCGCCATGAAAAAGGCACCATATATCCGGCTGTTCCGTACGACATTACGGTAAGCGAATTGTCGAAAGGTCACCTACTTGCCCTCCTCCTAGTAAGCTCAAAACATTTAATATACGTTGGAAAAACATTTGACGACGGTCATCTCGATAAATTTCATTGAAAAATTCGCCATCTTTTATGAATAGCACTCGATCACAGTAACTTGCTGCAATTGGATCATGCGTTACCATCACAATCGTCGTGCGTTTATCTTTATTTACTTTCGTTAAAAGTTCAAGTACATCTCGTGAAGAATTCGAATCTAAATTACCTGTTGGCTCATCTGCTAAAATGAGACTCGGATTATGAATAAGTGCTCGACCTATGGCGGTTCTCTGTGCTTGTCCACCCGAAATTTCATTTGGACGCTTATGTAAGAAGGGCGTCAAATCTAACTTATCGACAATATTAGCCAGCCGTTCCTCCATTACCTCTAACGGTTGCTGGTCCAATGTTAACGGCAACACAATATTCTCCTCAACTGTTAGCATATGCAGAAGATTGAAGTCCTGAAAGACAAAGCCTAGCTGCCTTCTTCTAAAGTAGGCAAGCTCTGTTGCATTAAGCTTATGAGGGTTCATGCCATCTAAAATTATCTCTCCACTTGTTGGTTCATCAATAGTAGAAATAATATTCAATAATGTTGTTTTACCACTTCCGGAAGGGCCCATAACTGCTAAAAATTCGCCTTCTTCCACGTCAAAGCTCAATTGATTTAAGGCACGATGTGTGACCTTGCCTTCATAAACTTTTGTCACATCTTTAATTTGTAATATAGGCATGCTAAATTCACCTTATTTCTTCATTAATTCTAATGATTGCGGTAAAAGCCACTGTAATACAATTTCAAAGCCGATTTGAAAATGGGGCTCTGTTAATTCTAAAACGGACTCTTCCGCTACCAAACTAAAACAATGCTCTCCTATAATGACATCCCAGGCATCCATTTCTCCCTCTAGAATTTCACCATATACAGTGTAATGTCCACTATACATAATCTGTTGACCATCGACAGGAAACGCATTTAATAATGTTGGTTGTTGTAAGTTTAACCCAAGGATATTTGAAAAATGCAGTAGTTCTTCATTTAGCACTTCATTTGCCATGACGAAATTTTGATAAGATACTTGATCGCCCTCTTGCAAATGTGTCATAAAAAGAGACTTTGTTTTCTCTTTATCGATATTTAATAGCCAACCTTCAATGCTTACTTCTGTCATCCTAGCTCCCCCTAATTTGTAAAAGTCACTGTAACAATCGTCCCTTTTCCTACCTCTGATGAAATAGCCAATTCATGTCCAAGCTTCTCGCAAATTTCCTTGGCTAAATAAAGGCCCATCCCAGTAGACTCCCCTGTTTTCCGTCCATTTTCACCAGTAAAAAAGGCCTTCGTAACACGTGAAAGGTCAGAAGCTGGAATACCGATTCCCTCATCGCAAATGGCTAGCTGTACATAATCATCCTTTTTAATAGCAGAAATGACTATTTTTTTATTGGCTTCAAATGTGTATTTCACTGCATTGGTTACAAACTGACCGAGAATGAAGCGAAGCCATTTCGAATCACTCGCCACAATAAGATCATCTTCAATATGAATTTCAGGGAATACTCTTTTCGTAATAAATAAACGTTTATTCTCATTAACAGTTGCAGTCACTATGGACTTTAATGCAACCTGTTCTACTTGCATATCATCTTCGAAGTTTTCTAATCGTGCATTTACAAGCACCATGTCTAAGCCTCTACGTAAACGATCAATTTCCTCCTGCACATTTTTCTTATCCAGCGGACGATCATCCTGCAGCAATAACTCAATGACAGATATGGGTGTTTTCATCTGATGCACCCACTGATTCATAAATTGATCATGACGTTTTTGACTAGCGTATAATGAATGCAGCTCATGTTGATAGAGTCGATATAGCTCATGCATATATTTCTCTGTTTGCATTGCTTCTGGCGTTTTGGCGTTTTTTTGTAACACATCCTCCATTGCTGTTGGTAGCTGGGATATTTTCAACAAATAACGTTGCCGCATTAAATAGCGAACAAGTAAAAATGAACAGAGCAGTACAAGACTGATACAGAAGGAATATATAGCTGTATCGATATTTCTGAATCCATCTAGTCCATATAAGACCATGATGAAGCCAACTAATAAGAGCTGAAATACAATAAATGATGCATAATCACGTAAAAATAATTTCCAGCCCACTATAATTCACCCGCACTCAATATGAATCGATAGCCTGCGCCACGCACAGTTTCAATAGTTGATGCAATTTGATAATCAGCTAATTTTTTACGGACGCGAGTCATATTAACATTCAACGTATTTTCATCGACAAATGCTTGATCATCCCAGAGTTCCTCTAATAGTTGCTCCCGTGTTACTACTTTCGGGGCATTCCCCATAAGCAATTCTAAAATAATGCACTCTTTTTTCTGGAGTGGGATTTCTAATTCATTTTTATGCAGCTCCATCCTCTCTAAATGAAGAATAAGCTGCCCTTGCTTAATTGTCCGCTCCTCTTGCCTTGTAGCATACTCCCCATATGTACGACGCAAATGACTACGAATTTTAGCCAAGACAATTTCATAATTAAAGGGCTTTGTAATAAAATCATCGCCCCCATTTTCAAGTGCAAAAATTTGGTCCATTTCCCCTGAGCGAGCAGAAATAAAAATAATTGGACACGTTGTATGTTGACGTAGCTGACGGCACCAATAGTAGCCATCATATGAAGGTAAATTTATATCAAGCAGCACCATATGTGGATTAAATGCTGTAAATTCTTCTATAAGATGATCAAATTCTTGAATGGTTTCAACCTCGTATTGATATTTTCTAAGCGTTTCCGCTAGTAATGATGCAATCTTCACATCATCTTCAACTATGAATATTCGATGCTTTTCCATATCAACACTCCTTTCTAACTATATTGTATCAAAAAAAGGTTCGACGACATAATTGTCAGCGAACCTTTAGGCTAAATCATTACATGAAATCGAACTTTTCTTAATAAATTAATTGTAAAAAGTCTTCTGTTGAAATTCCACCAAAATATGTAGGAATATCAATATCTGCTAATGCTTCTGCTATAGCCGTTCTATCATGGTTTGTCCCAACTAGGCGTTGTTCTATATCAGTCATATCCCCTACACCAAAGAAATCACCAAAAATATGTGCCTCTTCGATGACACCATGATTAACTTCAAGGCGAATATCAATGCCTCCTGTTGGGAAACGGTGCGTCTTTTGAATATTAAAGCGCGGTGATTTACCATAATTCCATTCCCATGTTTGATAACGTTCTGCTGAAAGCTTATGAATATTTTCCCAATCTTGATCCGTCAGTTCATAATAACGAATGTTTGCTTCGCCACCGAAAATGGATTTTAAAATTTCAAGACGAAATTCTTCTATCGTCATCTTCTCTTTTAAAAACTCAGAAATGTTTGCTACTCGGGAGCGAATGGATTTAATTCCTTTAGATTCAATCTTATCCTTTTTGACTTTTAAGGCTGACACAACGGCATCTATTTCAGTATCAAACATCAACGTACCATGACTGAACATACGGCCTCGTGTAGAAAACTGGGCATTTCCAGAAACTTTACGACCCTCTGCAAGAATATCATTACGTCCTGAAAGCTCTGCATTCACACCCATTTTTGCCAAAGCATCTACTACTGGCTGCGTGAATTTTTTATAATTCATAAAGCTATCGCCATCATCGTTTGTAATAAAACTGAAATTAAGATTTCCTAAATCATGATACACGGCTCCACCGCCAGACAAACGGCGAACAACAATAATGTCATTATCTTCTACATAATCCGTATTAATTTCTTCAATGGTATTTTGATTTTTACCAATAATGATGGACGGCTGGTTAATATAGAAAAGTAGCACTGGCTCCTTTTCAACATCCATTGTTTTAAGTAAATACTCCTCAATAGCAAGGTTAACACGCGGATCATGGATCACTTTATTATCAACGAAAATCATAGTTTACGTTTCCTCCTTCACAAAATATCCATATTTATTTTAACGCAAATTAGGCGTTTTGTGTTGACGAAAAGCATCTGTTATAATACACTAGTAAATATCAGAACAGTAATAGTACAGATGAACTTAAAGGAGGAGTCCACAATGTTAGAAAACGTAGTTGAATTTTTCAAGAATTTGCCTGCTAAGCAATGTACAGAGTGCGGTGAAAAAATTGAAGAACAAAGTGAATGCTACTGCAACACTTGTGAAAAATGTAACCACCTATAAGCATTTGCCTATTCTGTAATTGTCATTTACGTGCCCCACACGTAGTCATAATGATAACTTCATCATATTTTATGATGAACCTTTAATTAAATCTCTTACACTTACAAAACAACAGCTGATACGCTCATATCAGCTGTTGTTTTTTGGCGTTTAAAGACAAAATAAAGCACCCACCTCAGTTGGTGAGTGCTTCAACTATTTTAGTTTTCCTCAGCTATTTTAGAGTAACGTTTGTTATGCAGTAGCATGAAATAACCGAATGTGATGGCTAAGAATGCTACTAAGAAGCCAGCTAAAACTCCATAGTTTTGCATTAAGAATGACGTATCGCCAGTAGAAATGCTTGTTTTAAATGCTTGAACCGTATAAGTCATCGGTAATAGTTTGTTAAATACTTGTAATGGTGATGGAATTAATTCAAGTGGGAAAGTACCTGCACTTGTTGTTAATTGCAAAATCAATACAACAATTGCCATGAAACGTCCTGGATCACCAAAGATCGAAACTAGCATCTGGATTAATGCTAAAAATACATAGCTTGTTAATAATGCTGTTAATATAAAGTGGCCCATGTTATTTACTTCAAGTCCTAGACCCCATTTAACAATAACTACTGTTAGTACTGTTTGCACTAAACCTACGACTGCTAAAACAGTCACTTTACTTGTGAACCAAGATGCACCATTTTTTGGACGAATAGCTGGTTCAACAAGTGGGAACACAATTGAAATTAATAATGCACCTACGAATAAACCTAGAGAAATAAAGTATGGTGCAAAACCTGTACCATAGTTAGGAACATGGTTGACTGATTCTTTTTCAACTTCAACTGGACTACCTACCATGTCGTAAGTGTCTTGATTAGCTTTTACTTCATTTGCTTTTTCACTTGCCTCACCTAATTTGCCTGATAATGTAGACGTACCGTCAGCAAGTTCTGTAGAACCATCTGCAAGTGTTGCTGAACCTTGTGCTAGCTCACCAGATTTTGAAGCAAGGGTAGATGTACCTTGATTTAATGTCGTTGTACCATTCGCTAATTCATTTAAACCAGATGCCAATGTTTTAGAGCCTGTTACAGCTGTATTCACACCCGCATTTAGTTCCCCTAATTTTGCAGCTAATGTTGCATTACCTGCTTGTAGACCTTTGGCACCTTCCACTAAAGCATTACTTTTTGCTGTTAGTGCATTAGCACCTGCTAGCACCTCAGCTTGCCCTGCTGCAATTTGACCTGCACCTGAGCTTACTTGATTAGCACCAGCTTGTAATTTTTCTGTACCTGCAGATAATGATGTTAAACCGTTGTGCACACTAGCACTACCTGCTTGTAGCTCTGCTAATGTTTGCTTTAATGCCGCTGCTTGTTCCTCTGGCATTGAAGCCATCATTGTTTGTAACTGGTTGGATAACGCTGTAATACCTGCTTCTACCTTAGCAGAACCAGCAGTTAATTGGTTCGCTGCACCATTTAATGCACCTGCATTTTCAGCAATAGAAGCTGCACCTGCACTAATTTGTTGCTGTTTATCATTTAAAGTGTTTAAACCTGCCCCAACTTTAGCAACACCTTGTGTATATTGTGATAATCCTTGCTCAAGGCTAGTTGCACCATTGGCAGCTTGCTGTGCACCTTGTTGTAATTGTACTGTACCATCTTGAAGTTTAACTAAACCACTAGATAAATCATTCGCACCTTTTGCAGCATCTCCAGCACCTTTTGTTAATTTATCTGTACCATTTGATAGTTCAACTGTACTTGATGCTAGCTGTTCAAGATAACCTTTTAAATCTTTTGCACCGTTCGCAACTTTTTGGGCACCTTCATCAAGCTTATTAGAGCCATCTGCGGCTTCTGTAAAGCCATCACCAAGCGTTGCAATAGAATCAAATAATTTTTCAGCGTAAGTTGCTGAAACTTGTGAATTTACTTCTGCACGGACACGATCCATTGCAGTCTCACCAATTTGTGCACCAAGGAAGTTTAGCCCTTCGTTTGGAATGTAGTTCATAACCAATTTTGATGGTTTGTCATCTAATAATGTTGTAGCATGCTCAGAGAAATTTGTTGGAATTTCTAGAATCATATAATAATCACGGCTATTTAAACCTTTTTCGGCTTCTTCTTTTGAGACCTCTATAAAGTTAAACTGCTCGCTATCTATCAACTTATCAACTAAGGTGTCCCCTAAGTCTAATTTTACGTCATCCATCTCAGCACCAGTATCCTCATTAACAACAGCTACTGGAAGATTAGGAAGCCCTGCATAAGGATCCCAAAACGCCCATAAAAACATACCCGCATACATTACTGGAATAAATAATACAGCAATAATGGAAACAAGCATTTTTCTTGTTTTAAAGATCTTCAGCCACTCAGCTTTAATCATATAATATCCTCACTCCTAAACTATTTGACCGAAAACGTCATTCGGTCATTTTTGTTCAAAAAAATATAAACCCTTCAACCTTTGCAAAAAGAACACTTGATTCGACACTTTTGTGAGTATCCAAATCGAATCAAGTTAGAATTAAACCTCGAAAGATTGTCTCCTTGAAAAGATTAAGAATCTTCTCTTCAGGGATCACATCACCGTGTAACTCATGCCAATCGACAACAAATGCAAGATAGGCCTTTAATAGTAAGTAACTAACCAGCTCTGCATCACAATCTCTAATTTCACCTTTATTTATACGTCGCTGAATTAACTCTGCAACATACGATAAAATTTCTGTCTCGATGCGTAGGAGCACCTGTTTAACAGCTGGTGTACGTAGTTCTTTTTCTTCCTCTATTAACTTCGCAAATAAAAGATGTTTTTCACGGAACTGTAGCATTTTCATTAAAGCATTATGTGCATTATCCATAAAGCTTGCTGATGCATCCAACACTGCATCCGCTTCACCCTTCATCTCTCGAACTAGTGACATAGCAATTTCCTGAAATAAAATCTCTTTATTTGCAAAGAATGTATAAATCGTACCTTTACCGACATTAGCTATCTTTGCCACTTGCTCCATTGTTGTTGCTTTGTAGCCAAACAATGTGAAAGATTTTGCAGCTGCTTCAAGAATTTCCTGCCTACGATCCATTAGTAACACCCTTTCTTGTTAGGTTATGTACATCAAAAGTACACTTTCATAAAAATGACCAGAAAACCATTCCGGTCATCTGGTCATTATCATATTCCTATTTTAAAAAAATTGCAAGTGTTTAATGATGATTTTCTTCATCTTTTTTTTCTTCAGTCTGATCAGTGTCGTCAGAAGTGCCATTATCATGGTTCATCATGTTATTATCCATACTGTTATTGCTCTTTTCATCTTCTGGCAAAACTTGTGTCATATCGGGACTTCCTGCAAGAATTTCTTGCTTAGGCATGTTATGAACACCATTTGCTGTTGTATGCGCATACATATAATAAACCCCATCATGATCAAATGTAGTTGCCGCTTTATATACACCATCTTTGTCTAATTTTCCATCAATCATTTGACCTTCATCACGTTTCCCTGATTCCCACACTTCAAACTCTACTACTGCGTCATCGACATTTTTACCACCCTGCTCAACATGTGCTGCTAGCTCAATTGTTTCATTAAGTGGTACTTCTTTTGGTGTTAAAATTTCAACTTCTGGTATTTGTGGAACTTCTGGCTCCGGTAAAGCCTCTTCTTTTTTTTCTCCACAGCCTACCAATAAGGCAGGAACCGCAATTAGTGCAAATAACCATTTTTTCATTTTTTAATCCTCCATTAATGGCAATGTAATCTTAACGATTGTGCCTTTTTCAATAATACTTTTTATTTCCAATCTTCCCTGTAGCTGTTTTAATAATTGCTCTACAATCGATAAACCTAGTCCACTACCGCCATCTGCTCGACTCCGCGCCTTGTTAACACGGTAGAATCGCTCTGTTACGTGTGATATATCCTCTTGTGGGATGCCGATTCCATAATCTTTGATGGTGATTTGTGCACTTCCATTCTTTTCAAGAGCAACCATTTCAACCTTCGAATTTTCATACGAGTAATTAATAGCATTTTCAATAATATTTATGAAAATTTGTTTAAGCTTTACCTCATCCGCTTGAATAATTAAGGCATCGTCCACATCTAAATGTAATGTTATGTTCTTTTTATCAGCTTGATGTGTTAAGATTTTTTGAACCTCTCGTAAAGTCTCTCCCAGAGGAATTGGATACACTACTATGTCTGTTTGTTCATTTTCAGTTCTGGCAAGTTGAAGTAATTCGTTCGTCAACCTCTCCATTCGATTAGCCTCACGAACAATAAGCTGAATCGTTTCCTCTTTTTGATTTTCTGTGATGATGCCATTTTGCATTGCTTCACTATAGCCCTTTACATAGCTAATTGGTGTTCGTAACTCATGAGAAACAGTCGCTAAAAATGTTTTTTGTGCTTCATCCTCTTGCTGGATTGCCTCTGCCATTTTATTAAAGGTGCTTGATAATTTACCGATTTCATCTCGTGAATTTACAGGTACACGTGTCTCATAATTCCCGTAGGACATCTGTTCCACCGCAAGTTGCAAATCGTTTAATGGTCGCATAATATGCCGAATACCTTTATAAATTAAATAGCTTACAACCACTAAAAAAATGAAAGCACTAATAAATAACAGAATCACCCCACTATTAGCTAATTCACTAATTTTGGCTAGAGGGAAATAAATGTAAATGATTCCTTCTAATCTATTTTGATCGACAAGGGGCAAGACGACAGAAATTAGCTGTCGATCGAAACGAGGTTCATAGCCAATTTTTTGCACATAACTACCAGAAAGTAATTTCTGTCTTTCTTCAGGTCCAATTAATGTTTCATAATCTATATCAAATGGAACACAGGCACTTAATTCACGTGGATTTCTTACCGCAAATATATTTAAATTTGAATAATCGTTAAAACGTTCAATGTCTGCAATAAATTCATCCGTTACCTTTCCATTGTTATACATTGTCTGTAGCTTTAGGCCAACCTCAACCATTGTATCTTCCGTATCTTGTACATATAAGCGTTGGTATAAAAAATTCGTGAGGACATACATAAAAACAACAGTAATAATTAAAAATGCAAAAATTAACAACCAAATACGTGTGGCTATCTTTTTCATTCGCCAGGATCAAAGCGGTAGCCGACTCCCCAGACCGTTTGAATATGTGCAGCCGCTTCCTTTCCAAGCTTGATGCGTAAGGTTTTTATATGAGTGTCGACAGTTCGAGTCCCACCTACATAATCAATATCCCAAATGCGTTCTAATAATTGCTCACGTGTATAGGCATTTCCAGGATTTTTCATAAATAAATGGAGTAGTTCAAATTCTTTTAAAGTAAGGGGGATACTTTTTCCATCGACCGATACTTTACGTGCTATTTCATCTATTTTAATGGGACCAAATACAACATATTTTTGTTGTAGCTCTGCAATATTTGCACCACTTCTTCTTAATACTGCGTAAATTCTAGCGACTAGTTCATCATGTGTAAATGGTTTAACAATATAATCATCACCACCAAGTGTAAGACCCTTCACTTTGTCATCATTGGCGTCACGTGCTGTCAGGAATATAATCGGAACATTGGACATAGCCCGTATACTTTGACACACAACAAAGCCATCCTCATGCGGCATCATTACATCAAGCAGCACTAAATCAATTTTCTCACGTACAATTATATCGTATGCCTCAGTACCACTTGCAGCAGTAAATGTTTCAATATCAGAGTTATTGAGCATCATTTCTATTAGGTTCCGCATATCTTGCTCATCATCAACTATTAATACAGTTGTCATTGTTTTTCCTCCCTTACTAACAGCTGAAAAGCACCTTTCCCGACATCAACTGTTTTTTCTTTCTGGCCATCTTTTATAAAGTGTAATTTGTGATCGTCATAGCCAGCGACAACAATATAGTCTTTAAATTGATTGACCACAAAAGGGTTTGCCCCTACTTCCTGCTGCCATTTTATATGACCATCAAAGTCAGCAACATATAACTCATTATGACCATGACTTACAACAAGTACAGCATCCTTTGTCTTTTTTAACCCTACTGGCATCAATGGCATGTTTATTTCACCATGCAATTGACCACTGCTCAAATCATATTTTTTAACCGAACTATTTGGCTTACTTCCTTCTCCATGGCCACCTATCCAAAGTTCATGTGTCTCGTCTACAATGGCTATTCCATGTGAAGATTTTTGTATCGGCCACTCCTGTTCAATTTGTAAATCTTTCATATTTAAAACAGATAATTTTGTATCTTTAAAATTTATCACATACAGCTTATCCTTATACGATGCCATTGACATAGGATAATTACCTATCCGCTTGGAGGCCAACACGTTTCCTTCATGATCAAAGCTTGTCACTGTATTAGTTTTACTATTCGTTATAAAAAATTGCTTGATATTGTCATCATAATACACATTCGTTGTACCAACCTCTACTTTTTGAGAATAGAGCTTTTCTCCAGTTGATAGTGTATAGACATCAATGGTATTTAATTGGTGTCCGTATAAGAGAACTTGATCATCTCCTAGTAATGTTGCCCCTGAATAAGCTCTATCAAATAACCACTTCGCTAATACATGGCCATTTTCATCAATAAAGTCTAATGATGGCTCTTGAATATTTAATGAAGCTATAAAATTTCGATCACGCTCAATCGATTCATAAGATTTTTCAGTACAACCCGCTAACCAAACTATTTGTAGTAAAGAAAAAATGAAGAATGCCCATTTTTTCAACGTTATCACCTCTGCCCCTTTACTATACTTCACAATTGTGAAATTCGGGTGAAACTTGAAAGGTAAATTTATGACAAACCATAAAAATACATTTCACAATTTAATTGTATTCATCCAGCCAATACTTCCTTCTATACATATACTACAAGGATAATGGTAAGGAGGAATAAAATGTGGTTTCCATCAGCTTATGTATGATTGTGAAAAATGAAGAAGATGTCATCGGTAGATGTCTTGAATCTGTTAAAGGTTTAGTAGATGAAATCAATATTGTAGATACAGGTTCAACAGATCGTACAAAACAAATTGTTGCTCAATTTACAGATAGAATTTTTGATTTTGAATGGATCCATCATTTTGCCGCTGCCAGAAACTATTCCTTTCAGCAAGCAACGATGGATTACATTCTTTGGTTAGATGCAGACGATGTTTTTTTAGAAGAAGATCAAGAAAAATTTAAGGCGTTAAAGAGTTCTCTTTCCCCTACTATTGATGCCGTTTCAATGAATTACAATCTCAGCTTCGATAGTGAAGGAAATGTAGATGCTTTAATAAGAAGAAACCGACTAGTAAAGAAAGAAAAAAGCTTCCAATGGATTGGTGCTGTTCACGAATATTTGGAAGTAGGTGGCGAATTAATAGAAAGCGATATAGCGGTTAGTCACTTACCATTAACTCATGACCATTCACGTAATATTACGATTTATAAGACATTAGTTGAATCTGGTGAAATATTATCACCACGAGATACATTTTATTTTGCCAATGAGTTATTAGATCACAGTCAATTTGAAGAAGCCATTTACTATTACGAATTATTTTTAACGTCAAAGCTAGGCTGGGTGGAAGATAATATTCGTGCTTGCTTTAAATTAGCGGATTGCTATTCGAATTTAAATGATCCAGAAAACAATTTTAGTGCAATATTAAGAAGCTTTGAATACGATGTACCCCGCCCTGAGGCCTGTTGTCGACTAGGTTATCATTTCATGGAGCAATATAAGAATTATGAAGCTATTTTCTGGTATGAACAAGCACTTATCATTAAACAAAATCCTAACGCTCCTTTTCAAAATAAAAGCTTCTCAACTTGGCTTCCTCACCTACAGCTTTGTGTTCTATTTGACCGTCTACAACAATACGAACTCGCAAACGCACACAATGAATTAGCCGGCTCCTTTATCCCAAACGACGCAAAGGTTTTACACAATAAAAAGTATTTCGAGCAAACTTTAAAGTCTAATCAGACTGATTCCCAGTAATTCTAATCGCTAGAATAAATAGGACAAAAAATTACCCATTAGTATTTAGCAGGTCATTATGAATCTTCAAGTTTTATTAACAAACCTACTATTTACTATTAGTAAATAGTTATGTGTCTACCTCCTCTATCAATTCTCGGAATACGATATTTGAGAGAGGAGGTGAGACTTTGCATTTTGGAAATTATTTAAAACGAGTATGTAGTAAATGTAATTCTTTTCCTTGTTGTTGTAGAACTGGGCCTATTCCAAGTTGTCCAGTTTGGCCTGTAAAACCTACCGGAACTACTGGTGGTATTACAGGGGCTACGGGTGTTACCGGTGCTACGGGTGTTACCGGTGCTACGGGTGTTACCGGTGCTACGGGTGTAACTGGAGCTACTGGGGCTACTGGTGTAACTGGAACCACTGGTGCTACTGGCGCTACGGGTGTAACTGGTGTAACTGGAACCACGGGTGTAACTGGGGCTACGGGTGTAACTGGGGCTACTGGTGTTACCGGAGCTACGGGTGTAACTGGAGCTACCGGTTCTACTGGAACTACTGGTTCTACTGGCGCTACGGGTGTAACTGGAACCACTGGTTCTACTGGTGTTACCGGAACTACTGGGGCTACTGGTTCTACTGGTTCTACTGGCGCTACCGGTTCTACTGGAACTACAGGCTCTACTGGTGTTACCGGAGCTGCGGGTGTAACTGGAACTACTGGGGCTACTGGCGCTACTGGCGCTACAGGTGTAACTGGAACCACTGGTGTAACTGGGGCTACGGGTGATATCGGAGCTACAGGCTCTACTGGTGTTACCGGAGCTACGGGTGTAACTGGAGCTACCGGTTCTACTGGAACTACTGGTGTAACTGGAACTACTGGCGCTACTGGTTCTACTGGCGCTACCGGTTCTACTGGCGCTACCGGTTCTACTGGTTCTACTGGTTCTACTGGCGCTACGGGTGTAACTGGAACCACTGGTTCTACTGGTGTTACCGGAACTACTGGTTCTACTGGTTCTACTGGTTCTACTGGCGCTACCGGTTCTACTGGAACTACAGGCTCTACTGGTGTTACCGGAGCTACTGGTGTAACTGGAACTACTGGCGCTACTGGTGTAACTGGGGCTACCGGTTCTACTGGAACTACTGGCTCTACGGGTGTAACTGGAACTACTGGCGCTACTGGAGTTATCGGAGCTACAGGTGCTACTGGCGTTACCGGAACTACTGGAACTACTGGTTTTACTGGTTTTACTGGCGCTACAGGTGTAACTGGAACCACTGGTGTAACTGGAACCACAGGTTCTACTGGCGCTACTGGTGTAACTGGGGCTACCGGTTCTACTGGAACTACAGGCTCTACTGGTGTTACCGGAGCTACGGGTGTTACCGGAGCTACGGGTGTAACTGGAACTACAGGCTCTACTGGCGCTACTGGTGTAACTGGGGCTACCGGTTCTACTGGAACTACTGGCTCTACTGGTGTTACCGGAGCTACGGGTGTAACTGGAACTACTGGCTCTACTGGCGCTACTGGTGTAACTGGGGCTACCGGTTCTACTGGAACTACAGGCTCTACTGGCTCTACTGGTGTTACCGGAGCTACGGGTGTAACTGGCGCTACTGGCGCTACTGGGGCTGCCGGTTCTACTGGAACTACTGGTGTAACTGGAACTACTGGTTCTACTGGCGCTACTGGCGCTACTGGTGATATCGGAGCTACAGGCTCTACTGGTGTTACTGGGGCTACCGGTTCTACTGGAACTACAGGCTCTACTGGTGTTACCGGAGCTACGGGTGTAACTGGGGCTACTGGTGATATCGGAGCTACAGGCTCTACTGGCGTTACCGGAACTACTGGAACTACTGGCGCTACTGGTGTTACCGGAGCTACTGGTGTAACTGGAACTACTGGCGCTACTGGCGCTACTGGTGTAACTGGGGCTACCGGTTCTACTGGAACTACTGGCTCTACTGGTGTTACCGGAGCTACGGGTGTAACTGGAACTACTGGCTCTACTGGCGCTACTGGTGTAACTGGGGCTACCGGTTCTACTGGAACTACAGGCTCTACTGGTGTTACCGGAGCTACGGGTGTAACTGGAACTACTGGCGCTACTGGCGCTACTGGGGCTGCCGGTTCTACTGGAACTACAGGCTCTACTGGTGTTACCGGAGCTACGGGTGTAACTGGAACTACTGGCGCTACTGGTGATATCGGAGCTACAGGCTCTACTGGCGTTACCGGAGCTGCGGGTGTAACTGGAACTACTGGCGCTACTGGTGTAACTGGAACCACTGGTGTAACTGGGGCTACTGGTGATATCGGAGCTACAGGCTCCACTGGTGTTACTGGGGCTACTGGCGCTACTGGCGCTACCGGTTCTACTGGAACTACTGGGGCTACTGGGGCTACTGGCGCTACTGGGGCTACTGGCGCTACTGGCGCTACTGGTGATATCGGAGCTACAGGCTCTACTGGCGCTACCGGTTCTACTGGCGCTACTGGCGCTACTGGCGCTACTGGTGTAACTGGGGCTACTGGTGTTACCGGAGCTACGGGTGTAACTGGAACTACTGGCGCTACTGGTTCTACTGGTGATATCGGAGCTACAGGCTCTACTGGCGTTACCGGAGCTACAGGCTCTACTGGCGTTACCGGAACTACTGGAACTACTGGTTCTACTGGCGCTACCGGTTCTACTGGAACTACAGGCTCTACTGGTGTTACCGGAACTACTGGAACTACAGGCTCTACTGGTGTTACCGGAGCTACGGGTGTAACTGGAACTACTGGCGCTACCGGTTCTACTGGAACTACTGGCTCTACTGGTGTTACCGGAACTACTGGAACTACAGGCTCTACTGGTGTTACCGGAGCTACCGGAGCTACCGGTGTAACTGGAACTACTGGCGCTACGGGTGTAACTGGAACCACTGGTGTAACTGGGGCTACTGGTGATATCGGAGCTACAGGCTCCACTGGCGCTACTGGCGCTACCGGTTCCACTGGAGCTACCGGTTCTACTGGAACTACTGGGGCTACTGGCGCTACTGGCGCTACTGGCGCTACTGGCGCTACGGGTGTAACTGGAACCACTGGTGTAACTGGCGCTACGGGTGTAACTGGGGCTACTGGTGATATCGGAGCTACAGGCTCTACTGGTGTTACTGGGGCTACCGGTTCTACTGGAACTACAGGCTCTACTGGTGTTACCGGAGCTACGGGTGTAACTGGAACCACTGGTTCTACTGGTGATATCGGAGCTACAGGCTCTACTGGCGTTACCGGAACTACTGGAACTACTGGAACTACTGGTTCTACTGGCGCTACAGGTGTAACTGGAACCACTGGTGTAACTGGGGCTACTGGCGCTACCGGTTCTACTGGCGCTACTGGCGCTACTGGCGCTACGGGTGTAACTGGGGCTACTGGTTCTACTGGTGATATTGGACCTACTGGTTCTACTGGTGTTACTGGTTCTACGGGGGCTACTGGGGTTACTGGAACTACAGGTGTAACTGGAACTACTGGTTCTACTGGCGCTACTGGTGTTACTGGAACTACTGGTTCTACTGGCGCTACTGGTGTTACCGGAACTACCGGCTCTACTGGAACTACAGGTTCTATAGGCCCTACGGGTGTAACTGGAGCTACTGGTGCTACTGGCGCTAATGGTATAACTGGAACCACAGGTTCTACGGGTGTAACTGGAACTACCGGGGCTACTGGCGCTACAGGAGCTACAGGTACAACTGGGGCTACGGGTACAACTGGGGCTACTGGTATTATTGGAGCTACCGGGGCTACTGGACCTGCGTTTACTGAAGGATTCTCTGCCTTTAAAAACACGTTGGTTGTTAGTGGATCTACTTCAATCACTAACTGGAGTGTCGCGTCACCATACTTTACAACACCTGCATTCAATCCAACAACTGGCATATTCACTGTACCAACTACAGGTAGATATTCCTTTGAAGCAACCATTAACTACTCCACTACTGCGGCCATTAGTGTTACTTTAGGAGGGGGAATAAACCCATCATTTGCAATTAGGCAAAATGCTACAACAAATTTAATTAGTGGCTTGTTCCCTGTACTAAACGTCAATGTGGCACTTGTATTAACTTTACGAGCAGTTCTTGGAAATGGCACAATCACTTTAGCAGGAGAAGTGAATTTAAATGCTGGAGATACGATTGATTTGTTCTATGAAGCCAATGGATTGACTATCTCTCTTACACTAGGCGGAGCTAACTCTGGTGGTATCGTTTGGTCATGTCATCGAATTTCTTAGAACTAGGTTATCTAGAAAATTGGATGTATAGATGTAGAAATAGCAAACTAAGAAATAGTTAGTTTGCTATTTCTTTTTGTCTTTTGAACTTACTTCAAAAAAAATAGTACAAACATAATGTTTGTACTATCGTGCTTCTACTAACAAAAAATTTCCGCCAACACTTCATCGGCAACATGTTTACCTTGTTGCACACATTCTGGGATGGATATTCCTTCGAATGAGCTACCTGCCAATTTTACAGTTGGAAAATGTTCTCGTAATTCCTGCTTTATCCGTTGGACCTTCGCCTCATGTCCAACGGTGTATTGTGGCATCGCATTTTTCCAACGTGTAACTACTGTCGTTATTGGTTCTCCATCTATACCGATAGTTTTATTTAAATCCTGTAGCACTGTTTTTTCAATCTCAGTATCTGATAATGCTACAATCGCCTCGTCACCCACTCGACCAATATAACTACGTAATAACACATAATCATTAGGTGAGGTACCCGGCCATTTTCGATTCATCCAAGTACATGAAGTGATTGAAAAATCACTATTTCGAGAGACATAAAATGAGAGTGCGTCTAAATCACCAAGCTGGTCCTTTTTAAATGCCATTGTAACGGTTGCGATAGTGGCAGCTTTCATTGTCCCTAGTTCATTTAACAAATTATACTTACTGAACATCTTATCTGCACTATTAAAGGGTGTAGCAATAATGACCGCATCCGCTTTAATATGTGAGAAATTGTTTAGCATTACATGTACAGACCCATCTTTTCCATGCTCAATTTCTTCGACCTTGACACCTTTCATCACTGTCCCAGGAAGTAGAGATTCCTCAATACTTTCGATTAATGTTTCAAGCCCATTACTAAAGGTTTGAAATATCCCTTTATTTTCATCAATAAAATCATTACTTAAGAAATTTGTTCCAGCCTTTTTCATCCCTACTAATAAGCTACGATATTTTTGCTCTAGATGATAAAGCTGCGGGAAAGTTGAGCTCATGCTTAATTGCTCAATATCACCTGCAAATGTCCCTGCTAGTAATGGTTCCACTAGATTTTCAACAACCTCTGCGCCAAACCTTCTTCTAAAAAATGCCCCCAATGGTTGATCATCGTCTTGTGCTGAGCGGGGGATAAAAAAATCACCTGCCGCACGAACTTTACCGCTTAGTGAAAACAAGCCTGATGTAATAAATGATGAGATATGTGGCGTTTCTCCTGATAAAAGATGGCTTGGTATTGGGTATAACTGGCTTCCGACAGCAACATAGTTGGGTCCTGCGTTACTTGTCATGATTTTTTGTTCAATACCGAGATCTTTTGCTAAAGCATTTACATAATTTTCACGGTCAAAAAAAGATTCTGGCCCACGCTCAATAATAAAACCATCTTTTCTTAGTGTTTGAATTTTTCCGCCAAGACGTAATGACGACTCGACAAGTACGATATCTAATGGCAATTCTTTTGTGCTTGCTTGTTTTTGCATATAGAACGCAGCTGTAAGGCCCGTAATACCACCACCTACAACAACTACCTTTCGTCTTTTCTGAGTCACCAACATCATCACTTTCTTTTCGCTTAGCTTAATTTTTTATAAATTGCATCGACCATCGCATCAATAAATAAAGGATGTGTATTTGGCATCGACGGACGATAATATTTTGCGCCTAGTTCATCACAAACGACTTTACATTCAAAATCATTATCATATAACACTTCTAAATGCTCTGTTACAAAACCTACTGGCGTATAAACAAATGAACGGAAGCCTTTTTCTTCATAAAGCTCACGTGTTAAGTCTTGAACATCTGGACCAATCCAAGGCTCTGGTGTCTGTCCTGCTGATTGCCAGCCGACCTCAACGTTTTTCAAACCAGTTGCCTCTTGAATAAGTCGAGCTGTTTCAATTAATTGATCCTCATAAGGGTCACCTAAATCTTTAATTTTTTCAGGAAGTGAATGAGCTGAAACGATTAAACATCCTGTTTCACGTTCTTCTTCAGACATTGACTTAAATGTATCATTAATTTGTTGTTTCCAATACTCAATAAATTTAGGTTCATCATACCAAGATTCTACTGATGTAATCGTTAAGCGATCTCCTGCTGCTTCCACAGCACGGCCATTATAAGATTTAATAGAGAATGTTGAGAAATGAGGAGCTAAAACAATTGATACCGCTTCTTTGATGCCCTCTGCCACCATTTGCTCTATTGCGTCTTCAATAAATGGATGAATATGCTTTAAACCAATAAACAATTTATATTCTACAGCACCCTGAACTTCATTTAAACGTGCACATAACGCTTCAGCTTGTGCCTGTGTTGCTGCTGCTAAAGGAGATAAACCTCCAATTGCTTCATAGCGACTACGTAAATCTTCTAAATGCTCTTCCGAAGGTTTGCGACCATGACGAATATGTGTATAGTAAGGTTCAATATCCTCTTCTTTATAAGGTGTCCCGTATGCCATTACCAATAAGCCTTTAACTTCTTTCATTACCCTTTTCACCTCTAAAATTGTTTTATGTTTTTATACATTATGTGATAAAAAGAAGCTGTCCAATCTATGATGTTGGACAGCCCCCTTTCTATGATGAAAATTTCGTACATAGAAAAGGACATATTTCACATTTGAATCCGCTTTTTTAAGAACGAGCTTGAATTTGTTGTGCACTATATTCATGAATAAGTGTCGTTAAACGCTTTAAGACCTCTGGATCAACCTCTGGGAAAACACCATGACCTAGGTTAAAGATATGACCTGGCATTTCTAAACCTTGATCGATAATATCCTTAGTTCGTTTTTCAATGACTGACCAATCTGCCAATAATAGCGATGGATCAAGGTTACCTTGGACTGGTTTTGTAATACCATTCGCGCGTGCTTCTTTTATTGGTAAACGCCAGTCTAAGCCGACAACATCAATCGGTAAATCATTCCATTCCTTCGCTAAATGACTTGCCCCGACACCAAATTGAATCAATGGTACATTTTCTTTTTGTAATTCCGCAAAAATTCGCGTCATAATTGGTTTTATAAATACACGGTAATCTTCCACATTTAAAGCGCCCACCCAAGAATCAAATACTTGGATTGCTTTTGCACCAGCTTTAATTTGGGCAGTGACATCTGCAATAATCATGTCAGCCAGTTTATCCATTAATGCAAACCAAGCTTGTGGTTCTGACACCATAAATGACTTTGTTTTGTTATAGTTTTTAGAAGGACCACCTTCAATCATGTAGCTGGCAAGTGTAAATGGTGCTCCAGCAAAACCAATCAACGGGACATTTAATTGCTCTTCTGTCAAGATTTTAATAGTCTCTAATACAAATGGTGTATGCTCTTTAGCATTGAATTCACCTAAATTATCAACATCTGCAACTGAACGAATTGGATTAGAGATAACAGGACCAACACCTGCTTTAATTTTTACATCTACGCCAATTCCAGGAAGAGGTGTGACAATATCTTTGTATAATATAGCTGCATCAACATTGTAATTTTCTACAGGTAGACGAGTGACATATGCACATAGCTCAGGTTGATGTGTAATTTCTTCTAATGAATATTTTTCTTTGATGGCACGATATTCTGCCTGAGAACGTCCTGCCTGACGCATATACCATACTGGCGTGTGTGTAGTTTTTTCTCCACGAGCAGCACGCAGAAGTGTATCGTTAAAAGTTGTCATGAATAATTCCTTCCCCTCGATAAATTCATTACTATCCATACGCCCTGGCGTAATTGTGTCCAGATTTCTTGCTCTTTACTCTTCTCTTCAAAATCTGCAATATCGACCAGAGGCTTTATCTTGAATCAGTGGGTTCACCACTCTCTATAGCGGAAAGAGTCTTCTGTGTTTTATACTTCGATTTCAGTACAAAAAACCTTTGCTGAGTCAAGAAAAAAATGTATTATTTATTCCTTTATTATTGATATCCGTTTCCAATAGTAAACGCTTCCTCTGTTATTGTATAGTTTTCCTAGTGAAATGTCATAAAATTGTTCATTCTAGACAGATTCTTTTTGGACAAAGCGTTAGACTTATGCTGAAAAGGGTATAATCACGCTATAATTAGTAAGATTCATAAGGAGGATAAATTGATGAATATTTATTTAACTTCTGGTACTGGTGATTTTTTAGAACAACTGAAAAATAAGTATCCAAATGAGCATATGATCTTAATTCATGGAGAGGGAAATTCTGTATTAATTCATGAAACAGAAGGGAAATCTGTTTTTGCCACACCTCGCAAATTTGAAGTGTTAGATTCGGTAAATGAGCTAGAAGAACGTGGATTCTTTGTTCTTAATAATATTCCTGTAACAGATGAAGGACGCCCTGTTTTCGAGCATCGCTTTTTACAACGTTCACATGCCATTGAGGATGAGCCAGGCTTTGAGTCCTACAGATTACTTCGTCCCATCAAGGATGACACTTATATTGTCATGACTCAGTGGCATGGACCACATTCATTCGAAGCATGGAAAAGCTCTAAAGCCTTTGAAAACGCACATGCAAAAAGAGATGATTCCAGTGGTGTAAATCAGCAGAACATCTTCTCGGCAGCTTCCTATGTAACAACTTATAGTGCTATGCCAAAAGAGGATACAGAATAGATCTACAACAAATAAAAGCTCATCTTCTCAGCACAGGCTGGGAAAATGAGCTTTTCATTATTTAGATACTTTCGCAGTCAATTCACTAATTACTAAAACAATGACAACTACAATATAAAACATCGGCTGTGTAATCGCACATAATCCTACGATGATCGCTTGTGTAATCATAGCTAGACGTACAATTTGCTTCACAGCTAGTTGACGAGCATTATCCGGCAACGGAAACAGCATGTCCATGCGGAATTCCCCACTTGAAAGTAATGCTTGTTTTAATTGGATAGTCGTTGCAAAGCTTAGTGCCGCGGCAACAATCCATGTAACTATTGGAATGTCTACAAATGCTGCAATTACTGCTGAAATGGCCGTAAGACGGAGCCATAAATAAAAATGATCATCTGTACGGACAAAGGTGCGAAATACTAAATACTTTTGAGCGTTATTTTTACCATATGGAACGAATTTATAGAGCCAGTCCATCCAGCCTCGACGTCGGATGCTTCCATGTAAATGGGGTACATCTGTAAAATAATTTGCGAAACGATAAAAGCTCATCATTCGATTTTGCTCAAGCTTTACAAAATGTTCGTAAGGTACTGGTTCTCCTACAGATTTTTTTCTAAAGACAATAATATAAATAACACTTATGACTGTAGCAACAATTGATAGGAGCAACTGAGCTTGCAGCCCCATATAAACAGCGGCAGCAAATATTATTGCTCGAATCAGCCTGTCCACCCAAACCATTTGACCACGTTCACTATATCGATAGCTGAATTCTCCTCGTACACTTATATATTTCAGCACAATCACAAGTAGGAATATCGACCAAATGTCAGCCGTTGTTAAATCCGTCACTGCTTTTAATAGTGGAATACTAACAATGTAGACGATCGCTACAATCCAAACCTGAGACCAAAATGTCCAAGCCAGTGCCTTGCTAAAATACAGCGACATTTTTGACTCTAGGGGCAATAGGTACACTTGGTCTGGCTCTCTCAAAAGCGTAGTAGGGCGACTAAAGGCTAATAAAACGCCTATAAAAACAGCAATAAGTATTTCAGCTGGGAAATCTGTCTGTACAACTTTCAACCATTCACTATATTGGTAGCCTCCTGCTCCAATTAGAAATACAAGTACAATGGCAATATGCCCTGTAAAAATAAATTGCATATATTTTTGTACTTCTCCTATATAATGCATGAAGCGAGAGGACCATACATCACGCAAGTTCTTCATGGTCCCGCTCCTTTGTCATTGCAATATATAGATCGTCCAATGTTGCATTGGGCATCGCAAATGTTTGTCGCAAATCTGCCATCGTTCCTTGCGCTCGAACTCTTCCCTCGTGCAATAATATAATTCGATCACAATGCTTTTCGGCAGTCGATAAAATATGCGTAGACATTAATATGGAAGCACCTTCTTTTTTCTTCTCATCCATTTGATCTAATAATGATTGAATTCCGAGTGGATCTAACCCCACAAAAGGCTCATCAATAATATAAAGACTAGGATTCACTAGAAATGCACACATAATCATAACCTTTTGACGCATTCCCTTTGAAAAATGTGATGGGAACCAGTTTAATCTTTTCTCCATTCGAAATTCCTTTAAAAGTACTTCAGAACGAGCATCTAGAGTTGCCTTATCAATACCGTAAGCCATAGCTGTTAATTCTAAATGTTCCCTCAATGTTAGTTCATCGTAAAGCACAGGGGTTTCAGGGATATAAGAAAAGGCTGTACGATACTTGTCCGTATCTTCCTTTAACGTTACCCCATTAAGGTAAATATCCCCTTCTTTTGGCAACATTGTTCCTATTATATGTTTAATCGTTGTACTTTTACCGGCCCCATTCAAGCCAATTAAGCCAACAAGCTCTCCTTTTTCAATAGTAAAAGATAAATCTTTAATAACAGGTTTTCTTGTATATCCGCCTGTCACATGCTGTACCTCTAATACTGACATAACCTCACTCCTCTTCTTGTTTTATATTTTATCAAAAATTAGCAAATGATACAGGTTTGAGTATGATAGAATGAATTTACATATACGATAAGGGGGAAATTCTCATGAGCGATTGCCTATTTTGCAAAATTATCGATGGATCCATTCCAAGTACAAAAGTGTATGAAGACGATCATGTCTATGCATTTACAGACATTTCACCAGTTGCAAAAGGTCATACTTTACTAATTCCAAAGCATCACTGCCAAGATCTATACGAAATGCCAGAGGATGTTGCACGCAACTTATATGCTGCGGCACCGAAAATTGCGAATGCCATTAAGGCAGCGTTTGAGCCAATCGGTTTGAATACGATTAATAATAATGGGGCAGCGGCTGGACAAACTGTGTTCCACTATCATCTACATTTTATTCCTCGTTATGACGAAAAAGAAGGCTTAGGTTTAGTTTGGCAAACACAAAAATATTCACCAGAACAATTGACTGAAGTGGCAGAAAGTATTAAAGCCAACCTATAACGTTTTTTGTAATATATTAACATTTTAATAACCCACATACTGATTGCAAATATAAAAATTTTAGCGTACAATCACAAATAAGTTTCGCTAACGGTCAAGAGGACACGTTGGGAAACTAATAGATTAGCTCAGTCGAGGAGAGATAAAAAATGAATACAAAGAATTTAGTATTAATGGCCCTTTTAGTTGGGATCGGTGCGGCACTATATGTCGTTACACCAGGAATGATTAACGGCATGAAACCCGATTTCATGTTAACAATGATGTTTATTGGCATATTATTGTTTCCTACAGTGAAAGAAACGTTTTTACTTTCGCTAGCAACAGGTGTACTTTCAGGTTTGTTTACAACATTTCCTGCCGGTCTAGTTCCAAACATTATTGATAAAGCTGTAACAGGCTTTGTGTTTTTAGCTGCTGTAATTGTTCTAAAAAAGATAGCAAATAGTTTCGCTGTCTCTGCAGTTTTAGTTGGTTTGGGTACTATCCTATCAGGTACGGTCTTTTTAGCAGTGGCACTTTTTGTTTTCAATGCAAATGTAGGTGCAACGTTTGCGATGCTCTTTATTGGGGTTGTCCTTCCAGCGGTAGCATTTAATGTCGTTGCTTTTGCTATTATTTATCCTATTGTTGCAAAATTAGTGAAGCGCTCTAAATTTGTGACTGCCATTTCT
The DNA here is from genome assembly GCF_058795135.1 of Lysinibacillus sp. GW823-FHT06C08. Classification (NCBI taxonomy): domain Bacteria; kingdom Bacillati; phylum Bacillota; class Bacilli; order Caryophanales; family Bacillaceae; genus Lysinibacillus; species Lysinibacillus sp. GW823-FHT06C08. The sequence continues at coordinate 60,269 of NZ_JBXAHN010000007.1, read as the reverse complement.
CAGATTTCATAAATACTAACTTTAAAATAATCGAAAGAAACTGAACGGTGATGCTCTATCACTTGCTCAGTTTCTTTTTCTTTTTGTATTTATGCAATTCATGGTTTAATAGTAGTTAATCATGACAAGAAATGAGGTATATAATATGAAAGCAAAACCATTTTTAATTGGACTAGCAACAGGTATTATTGGTGGAACAGTTGCTGTGCTGTTCTCAACCCCACAATCAGGCCAGCAGTTACGCTCAACGTTAAAACAAAATGCAGACCAAACAAAAGGTATGCTCCTTGATGTTAAACAACAAGTAGGGACTGTGAAACATTCTGTCAATACATTAACAAACGAAGTTAAAAATAATATCCCACAAATAATAAATGATTTAAAACAAACAATTACGACTTTTACAGAAGAAATAGAGCCAAATAAAAATAATTTGCAACAAGAATTAGATGCTTTACAGAATTCGATAAGCGAAATCGAGAAAAACATTGCACAATTCACAGAAAACAAGAAAAAACCGCAGGAAAAAATTAGCGACTAAAGTCCTTTCTAGATGCTAATTAATCTATTTTTTCATCAAAAACTATTGCTATAATATTATTTTTTAACCACTTTTCAATTTTTTAATTTTTCTAACTTTAAACTTTTTTTCTTTACTGCTATAATATTTTTAAAAATGTGAAAGAAAGCAGTAGGTGATGGTTTTGTCAGAGGAATTATACACACAAAAAGAAGCAATGCTCTACAGTCAAAGAATCGCGCAATTATCGAAAGCACTATGGAAAGCGGTTGAAAAAGATTGGCAACAATGGATTAAACCATATGATTTAAATATTAATGAACACCATATTTTGTGGATTTCCTATCATTTAAAAGGAGCCTCTATTTCTGATGTAGCAAAGTTCGGAGTCATGCATGTTTCTACAGCATTTAACTTCTCCAAAAAATTAGAAGAGCGAGGCTTCCTTAAGTTTTCGAAGCGAGATGATGATAAGCGTAATACGTATGTTGAGCTAACTGAAGCTGGCACAGAGCTTATTGTAGAGATGAATAAAAACTACCATAATACTTATCATTCTGTATTAGAAGGATCATTGGCCTTAAAAGACTTATACGGCCGTTTCCCAGACTTTTTAGACGTAATGGCTGTCATTCGAAATATTTATGGTGAGGATTTCATCGATATTTTTGAACGCTCCTTTCAGCATTTCCGTGATTCCTTTGACACGCTTGAAGAACGTCCAACTGTAAAAGGATAAAATAAGGCTATCGTACAGATATTTTCCTGTGGGTTCTAACTGTTCATTCAGAAATAAATCATGTGAAAGGAGGTATTTCAGAAATATTTCTGAAGTACCTCCTTTCTCTTGCATTCTAAGACAATTCAATTTACATTAAATAGGACACTTCCTATTTTCGGAGTTGATAATAAACCATGCATTGTTGGAAAATTTTAAATCTTGAACATCATTACGGCACTACGCGTATTATTATAATGGGCGTTATTACTTTCTTATCCGTTTTTTCAGTATCGTATGTGACGTTTAATTTATTCAACGAGGAGCATTATACAGATCGTTTATTCTGGCTCTTTGTAATAGCTGTATTAACACTTTATCCGGTTCACAAGTTTTTACACTTTCTCGCTCTTTACGATTTACGCCAGCATCTTAAATTGCGTGTCCGTACGCAATTTTATCTAATTCCAGTATTACACATGCGTATTCGTGAACCTTTATCCAAAAACCGTTATATACTAGCACTTCTTACGCCATTTATCGTTCTTAATACTAGTATTATAATAGGTACTTGGCTACTACCAGCATACACACATTACGGTACTTTGCTGTTAGCGTATCATTGTAGTCTATGTTTGATTGATATACTTTACGTGAAATATTTATTGAATTCACCAAAAAACTCACAAGTTGAAGAAACACCGAAGGGCTATGAAATTTTAGTTCCACCAACGGTTCACTAAATTGCTTGTACTTGTTTTTTAACGGCGTTCTTTGTTATGCTATTACTATTGAAAGAGGGGAGGAATAGACTTGCTATTAATGATTGTAGTTCTATTCTCGGTATTCTATTTATTTCAAATTAACCGTATGACATATGCTCTATGTATGCGACGTGAAATTCCCGAAGAAAACCAGCCAAAAATATTCCGAACTATAAATATACTTATTACCATTTTACTTGTCTCATTTTATATTGAAATTTTATACGCAGTATAACAACTGAAAAGTAAAATACATTCACATCCGCATGCGACAAGATAAGTTGAGTCCCCATAAAACAACTTACTCAAACCATTACTAATGGCTTGGATCTCTGGCATGCAGCGTGAATGTCTAACACTGTTAAGAAAAGCTAAGAGTTAATGGAGCTCTTAGCTTTTCACTGTTTTATTAATTAGTATAGGAACGCTGCACCAACGATAATTAATAAAATAAATAACACAACTAATAAAGCAAAGCCTGAGCCGTAGCCACCGCCACCGTATCCTCCGTTGCCCATAACTTCACCCCCTTTCTTTTCTATATCCTATGCGCTTCAAAAATTGAAATATAGGCAATACTCAAGGGGGAACCATTTTGTTTTTAAAACGTTTATGTTATAGTAAAAAATGGACGAAACCATGTTAGGAGAGAATATCCACTATGAAAAAAACAGTTTTATCTTTAACTTTAGCTGCTTCTGTTTTAGCGCTCGGTGCGTGTAGCGGCGGAGATAGCAAAGCAATCGTTACTTCTAAAGTTGGCGACATTTCAGTTGCTGACTTTAATGAAAAAGCCAAATCTTTAACAGGCTCATATGTATTACAACAATTGGTGACTGAAAAAGTATTGTCTGACAAATATGAAGTAACAGATAAAGAACTTAAAGAAGCTTATGATACTACAGCTTCACAATTTGGTGATGGTTTTGCACAAGCACTTGCTGAAAGTGGCTTAACAGAACAAGGCTTTAAAGATTCTTTACGCGTGCAACTTCTTCAAGAAAAAGCTTTAAAAGATCAAGCTATTAAAGAAGAAGATGTGAAAAAATACTATGAGCAAATGAAAACAGAATTAAATGGTCGTCATATTTTAGTAGCAGATGAAAAAACAGCAAAAGAAGCCATTGAGAAAATTAAAGGTGGCGCTAAATTTGCTGATGTAGCAAAAGAGTACTCTACAGATACAGCTTCTGCACAAAATGGTGGGGAGCTTGGTTGGTTCTCTGTTGGTTCAATGGTTGATGAGTTTAACGATGCTGCTTATGCCCTTGAATTAAACACTTTAAGTGAGCCAGTAAAGTCTAGCTTCGGTTATCACGTAATCGAAATTACGGACAAGCGTGACGTGAAAGATGTTGGTGCTTTTAAAGATGAAGAAGAAAAAATTCGTACATCGATGTTAAGTAAACTGAACCAAACAGGTGAAGCGCAAACTATTCTAAAAGATATCGTTGCGAAAATGGCAAAAGATGCTAATGTTAAAACTTCTGATAAGGATTTAAAAGATTCCCTAGAATTCTTTACTACAACAAGTGAAGAGCAAGCTAAGGCAGCTGAAGAAGCAGCTAAAAAAGCAGAAGAAAATGCTAAGGAAGAATCTAGCGACAAAGCAGAAGATACAGATAAAGAATCTAAATAATGAGGATGATTGACCTTTTCCATTAAAGGAGCAATATCCTCAAAAAAAGGGAGCATCTTAAAATACAGATGCTCCCTTTCTCTTTTGCTATTTTACTTTAAATTGGCTTATTTCGGCTTGTAAGTCATTCGACATCGTCTGGAGGACATTTGCTGCACTTGCAATTTCCTCGTTAGAAGCCGTTTGCTGCTCAATAGAGAGCGCGATATGCTGTATACCTGAAGAGGTGCTATTTGCAATACCTACAATTTCTTTCGTGGCATAATCGGTTTGGCTGGCCTTCTCATTTACACGCAATACTATATCGGTAACTTCCTTTGTACGATGGCTAATTTGTTGGAGATATTCTACAATATTTTTAAAGGCACCGCCTGTTTGTTCAACAGCCTCTCGCCCTTCCTCTACAAATTGTGTACCACTATTAATAGCATAAACTGCGCTTGATGTTTGGCTTAAGATATCATCTACTAATGTTCTAATATTGTCAGCAGCCTTCCCAGATTCCTCAGCTAGTTTTCTTACTTCATCGGCGACAACCGCAAATCCTTTTCCTGCTTCTCCTGCACGTGCTGCCTCAATGGAAGCATTCAATGCAAGTAAATTTGTTTGATCCGTAATGCTTGTAATGAGTGCCACAATTGTACTAATTTCCTTCGATTTTTCCCCTAATGCATTGACAACCTCTGTTGATTGGTGAACAGATTCATTAATAGTATTCATTTTTCCAATCGTTTGTTCAATTAACTGTAATCCTAAATCGGCCTTTTGGTTCGTTTCATTCGCTATATCCGCAACTGCCTGTACTGCGGATGAAGCATAATCCATATCTTTGGAAATTAAGTTAGCAGAATCAGATAATAAGTCCATTTGCTGCAATTGACCTTCCGCGCTAGCGGCAATTTCTCGAATTGCAACAGAGATGGTTTCAACTGTATTACTACTTTGCTCTGTAATCGTAGTAAATTCATTTGTATAAGCAGAGACATCCGTAGATGCTTTATTCGCCTTTTCAATAACTGAGCCGATTTGCTCTAACATATGATTAAATTCAGTCGATAATTGACCAATTTCATCTTTCAATTTATCATCTATACGTACTGTCAAATCGCCATCCGCAGCTTGCGTCATTGCTTTTAACACACGCTTTACACGCTTTAAGACGATATATCTTGTACATAAAGAAATAATTACTGTCCCAATAAATAGCGAAATAAATGTATTGATGGCAACACCTGCGCTACCATTTAACTCCACTACCTTTTCGATTTGTTGGCTAACGAACTCAGAAATATGTGAGCTAATAAATAAACTGATTCCAATAGCTAGTATCATTTTGAAAATCAAACTTTTCCAAAACTTTATTTTACGTGAAACAAGTCCCTCTTTATCCATTGTTTTTCCCCATTCCTATAAATTCTTCCTATATTCTAAAATAAATACAGTATTGGTACAATGGATAGGTACTGAAATTCCGCAGATATATAATTAGACTTATATAAAAGCTCGCCCACACAGTTATTTAGAAACGAAAATTTCACAAATAATGTGTTGAATGATTAAAATGTTGGCTTATAAAACGATCGGTTATCCAGAGGGAATAGTCGCTCTGTAAATTCACCAGGTGCCGTTTTACCTAATGCTCTAGTCAACATATTCATCTTAGCATCGATGTTATCAATATAATGTAAAATTTCTGCTTCTTGAACCATCGGCTTTTTTGGACTACCCCACTCTTCCTTGCCATGGTGAGATAATACCATATGCTGTAAAAGCATCACTTCTTCACCTTCGATTTCTAGCTCACTAGCAATCTTAGCAATTTCATTCACCATAATCGTAATATGTCCTAACAGGTTGCCCTCCACTGTATATGTCGTGGCAATAGGTCCAGACAGCTCCACAACTTTTCCAATATCGTGCAAAATAATACCTGCATATAACAGGTCTCGATTAAGAGTCGGATATAAATCAGCAATGGCTTTACCTAGTTTTAACATGGACACCATATGATCTAATAAGCCAGAAGCATAATCATGATGATTTTTAGTTGCCGCTGGAAAAACTAATATGGCGTCCTGATGTTTTTTAATGGCTGCTCTCGTCATACGTGAAATATTTGGATTTTTAATATCAAAGAAAAATTGATTCAACTCTTCAAATAGTTGTTCCTTTGGTGTTGCAGAGGAGGGTACTAAATCATGAATGGCAATTCCTTCTTCTGGCTTTGCCACACGAATGGCTTTGATGCGCAATTGATTTTTCCCTCTGTAGTCGTGAATTTCTCCGCCGACACGTACAATGGCTTCAGCATGATACATCTTTTCATGATCCTCATTTGTATCCCAAAGCTTTGCCTCAATATCTCCACTTTTATCTTGTAATATTAGCGACATAAATGGCTTCCCAACAGTAGTAACTCCTTTTGTCGCTTGTTTAATTAATAAATATTGATCAACTGCTTCTCCAACCTGGAGCGTTGTAATTCCTTTCATGTTGACGCCACTCCCCTTTCATTTGCTAGTGCTCCTACATCAATAATTTGCTCTTTCGGCCAATGTTTGAGCATTTCGTCATGGCAAGTAAAATATAAAATTTGACGCTCATATCCTACTTCTTTCATTAATTGTACCATTTTGTCTGTACGGTTTCGATCAAAATGGACAAACGGATCATCCATAATAATCGGGAATGGCGCAGAGGTCATCAACGTTTGGGCAAGTGCCATACGTAATGCCATGTAGGCTTGCTCCTTAGTCGCCTGTGATAATTCAACCATTTGATAACGAATTCCTGCCACATCTTTCGCAATAAAGTAGCCCTCTTCATGAATCGTAAGTTGATCGTAGCGCCCTCCAGTAAGTAATTGGAATATCGCATTAACCTTCGATAAAACATGTGGTAATTTTTCTTCTCGAAGACGAAATAATGTTTCATGAATAGCAGTCGCCACAGCTTTTTTCGTTGCCCAATGCTCAATCAATTGCTGTAACTCCGATTTTTCTTGTTCAAACTGTTGAAGCATTTGGCCATATTTTTCGTCATTTAATAACTGTTCCTTTTCAATTTGCAAGGCAGCACGATGTTCAAGACATCGGTCTATATCCACTTGCAAAGACGTTTGCTCCTGCTCTAAAACACGCATATTCTCCATAACAGAGTCCTCTATTAACTCATCGTGTTCAGATAAATTCAACGAGACTAGTTGAGCCAGAACCGTTTGAAGCTCTGTCGTAATTTTTCTCTGCTGCTCAAATTGCTCATATCTCTCATAATAATCTCGTTCGTTTTGCACCTGTGCTTCGTTCAATAGCTGTGTCATATCAGCGGTATAACGATCTATTCGTGTTTGTCCACTTTGTAGTTTAATCTTGATGTCAGCTAGCTGCGCTTGTGCTTGCTGCACTTGTTGTTGCTGTTGCTGCGCTTCCAGGTAGGCTGTGCGCAAATACATATATATTTCATGTTCATTATAAATTTCATTTAGTACTTGTTGAAGCTGTTCATAAAGGCCATTCTTTTCATCCTGAATTTCTTGCAAAAGGCTAATGGAACCGTCCCTTTTAACCGCCAGTTCTTGCACATTTCGTATGCGCATAAATAACTCTGGCATTAACGTTCTAGCGATCGTACCTTGTAAGCGATAGCGTTTTAAAAATTGCTGCAATGACTGCGTAGTTTCCTCACTCTCTAACTCTGCTTGCTGAATTTTATATTCCAATTGGGCATACTGCTGCTCCTTCTCGCTTTGCTGGTCATTGACATGTAACCAGCGATCTTCCAATTTTTGTTTTTTTAGGAGTATAGTTTGTACAGTCATTTCATCTTGCTCTAATTGTCGTAAGAGGTGACTATTTTCTTTATTGGGCGCCTCTGTGGTTTGTCTAACAAACTTCATCAACAATATTGTTATGATTGTTAAAACTACACCAATAATGGCCACCGCCACATTTTTTTGAATAACCCCATAAACAAATGACAATACACCAATTAATAAAATCATCCAAGAAAAATAATTAGGCTGCCTTTGTTTAGTCCGTTGCGATTTGGCAGCACGCAATTGCTCAAGCCTCCGCTTTTGTTGAGGCCACTGTGCTAAAATATGTTCTTCTTCCTTTGTTAATGACTCCTGGTTTAACCTTTGCTTTTGTTGCGTTATGGCATCTAATTCTTGATGGATTTGCTCTAGCGAACGTAAATGAAACTTTAGCTCATCCTCCGCCTCTTCTAGCTTTTGTAATTGCTGTTGAAATTGCTGTTCCTGCTGTAAGGATACTGTTTCTCCAAGAAGAATGTTCTGTGCCTCTTTTTCTTGCACACCTAATAAACGAAACTGCGTATCAATTTCTTGCTCCAGCATAAAGAGATCATCTCGTAAGTTTTTCTCCTTCACGATCAACTGATGCCATGTTGCCTCCTTTTGCATAAGGCGGCCCATTTCATTTACGGTTTGCTCATTCACAGTAGCTAGCACTTTTTCCTGTAGCAATTGATATTGTTCTTTTAATTGCAGCAACTGCTGACTTTCGTGTAAAAGACGGTCCTTTGCTTGTTCATATCGTCTTACACCTTCTGCTGGAAATTGAACATATTGATCATCCCCTAATGCTTGCTGCAACATCTGTTGTTGCTTGATAAGAGGAAGGGCCTGCTTTTGAACCGTTAAGTATTGCCATTGCTGTTGTTGCTTTTTTTGAGTGGCATAAAGTTTCTCTAGGTTTTGCTCAAGAAGTTGCAATTGTTGTAATTTATCCTCAAATGTTTGGATCTTACCTTGCTCGAGTCTAATCGTTCGCTCCAATTGCTTTAACTGCTCAATTTTTTGATTAATTACTGGAACTTTACCTGTTTTCTTAAATAACTCGTTCGCTTCTTTATCCATTTTTTTCTCAAGAGCAGACAGGTGCTGGATACCTGTTGTGCCAGAGGAGAGGAGAAGATGTGTTAATTCCTCCTCTGACATTTTTTCAATGCCTTGAAGCTCATGCAAAGAAAATGAAAAAATAGATTCAAAGGATGCTCTAGAATAGCCATATAAAAGCTTAGCTAACAACTCCTCCTGTCCCGTTGTACCATCTTCAAGATAAACAGTAACATCACCTGCAGCCTTGCCTTTCACACGCTCAATAATGCAGGAACCATAAATAGGGTGTAATAGTGTCAGTTGACCACCAAACTTCGTCGATGCTTTTGGCTCATATTTGCGCTGAGTCTGCTGCCTTGTTGGAAAGCCAAAGAGCATCTGTAAAACAAATTGCTGAATCGTTGTTTTTCCTGCCTCATTTAAACCATAAAAAATTGTAACGCCTTCATTTAAGGGAATTGTCAGGTTTTGATGCTTACCAAAGCCATAAATTTGTAGTTTTTTGATTGTTAGCATGTGCATCACGCCCTTTGAATTTCTTCCGCCAATAGTGACTGTGCGTTGTGCGTTAAATTCTTTATATCCTTTTCAGATAAAGGCTCGATCAGTCTAGCACCACCAGCATACTGGTACAAGTCTTTTAGTATATCCTTCCAGTCAGTACTATCCCATTGCTCCATTAAACTTACGACTGATTGCGTAGCAGCAGAACATTCACCGTGAATTGAAGGTTTTTGTAACACCATTTTTTGTACCCAGCACATTGGCTCAATCCCTTCTTCTGCCTCGCGAATAGTCTCCAGCCATGCGTCCACCGTCGCATGCTCAAACAAGGCCTCTGTTTGCTCATCAATATTTTTTAAATAAAGCTCCACTACCGTCGCTCCCAATGAAGTTCTATTGACAGCAATTGCTTCCTCGCATCTTTTAAGTAATTCATTAGCATGGACGATATTCGTACAATCCACCTCTATTGTGTTATAAACAATGGTGGAGGTAGGAATAAAATCAAGTTCACATGCTGTTTGAGATAAAGTTACATCATAGCAACCTTTTATTCCTTGTTCTTTACGATGACGGCTTTGAATATTGCCTGGATAAACGATAGGAGGGTTTTCATGTAAGAGCTGTCGTTTATGAATATGCCCCAACGCCCAATAATGATAGTTCCGTTCAAGTAGTTGCTGTTTTGTAAATGGAGCATATAAAGCGTGTGAAGTATCGCTTGCCTCACTGCCATGCAGCATGCCAATATGAATTGCATGAGAATCTTGAGCGATTGGATAAGTATCAATAACCGACTCCTTTAAGTGGCGTTCACTATAGCTGAAGCCGTATATACAGACTTGCTGACCGCGGATTTTCAACTGGACAACACTCGTCTCAGCCGGTAATTCATACACATTACTTGGTAAAGAAAAACGTGTCCAAGTTCCTTTTAAATGATCATGGTTCCCATAGCTAATAATTACAGGAATATTGTGTTGAAAAAGTTTCTCCATTGCCTCTTGAAATTTCCTTTGGGCTTGTAAACTGCGATTTTCACCATCGTAAATATCTCCGACAATTAATAAAAAGTCGGGCTGCTCCTGAATGGCCTTTTGAATAATTTTATCAAAAGCATCAAACGTACTTGATCGAATCTCCTTCAAAATGTGTTCAGGTAAGCCAAATAAGCCCTTAAATGGACTATCTAAATGTAAATCTGCCATATGGAAAAAACGAATTGCTGACATCCAATCACCCCAACTATAGATAATTCCCACCTCAGTTAGTTACTACAAACTATCAACCAAAGCAGTCATATGATTACAAAACCGAATATTTGTTCTATTTTATCATACTTCCCTATTTATGAAAAATGGTAATGCTTAAAAAAAAAGGTCGACTTACTTTTTCCACAATTTTCGTAATTTATCAAATAGTTTACTAGTTTTACCGTGAAGTTTATAAATCTTCTATGTATAATAGATATATATTTAAATAAAGGGTGGGGTTTGTATGGAGAATTACCGTTTCACAGCTTTCGAAAAAACAGGGGAAACATTGTTTGATGAAACATGGACATTTGAAAATGATGAGGCTGCTAAGTTAAATGGCCAACAACAAATTGAAGAAAAAGGTGTTGCCAACAAAACTCATCGTCTTGTAAACGCTTCAGGTAAATTAATTTTATTCCATGTTTAATAATTGAGAAAAGGCACGTAGGATATCTACATGCCTTTTCTTATTTTTATTTCCCTACAAAGACAGGTGTTCTTTTCTCTACAAAGGCATGAATTCCTTCTAAATGATCTGTCGATTTACGCATGGTTGATTGACCTTCCGCTTCCATTGCAAGGATATTTTCGAGCTGTGCTAAATTTTGAGCGTGTAAAATATTTTTTGTCGTAATCATAGAAGAAATAGGTGAGGCAAGCATTTTACCAACAAGCTGATCTGCCATTGCAAAGACAGTACCATCAGGGGCTATATAGTCGATTAATCCTGCATCTAATGCTTCTTGTGCTGTAAGGACCTTCCCTTCCCAAATCATTTGTTTCGCTTTCACCGTACCGACACGTTCCTTCATAAAGAAGTGACCACCTCCATCTGGAATGAGTCCTATGCCTATGAAATTCATAGCTAGCTTACTCTTTTCACATGCCACAACAATGTCTGCCCCTAGTGTTAAACTAAAGCCTAGACCTGCCGATGCACCATGAACTGCCGCAATGACTATCATTGGTAGCTGATAATAGGCCTTAACGATGCGTGTAAGATATACCATCGCTTCGTCAATATTTAGAGGCTTATTTGAATCAAGCATCGCCTTAATATCGCCTCCAGCAGAAAAGACCTTCCCTTCTCCACGAATAACAAGTACTTGTATATCTTTTTCCTGTTGCAAAGCCTCAAAGCATTCAGCTAGTTCTCGCATCATAACGTCATCCATCGCATTCATCGCCTGAGGACGGTTTAAAGTTAACGTTGCACGGCGATCTAACATTTCTAATGTAATCGTTGAAAATTCCATCTCCATTACCCCCAAATATGAATAGTCATTCACTATGTACTATTCGTGTTTTTTTAGAAAACTCCTTCTCCGCTAAACAAATTCGCTTTTGTTATGCTATATTAAAGGACGAATATTGTTATAAAGGTGGTTACACATTTTGACGCAAAAAGACTATCGTATATTACTTTATTATAAATATGTTACGATTGAAGACCCTATAGCATTTGCTGAAGAGCATTTAGCATTATGTCAAGAACTCGGACTTCTTGGCCGCATTTTAGTTGGTAATGAAGGAATTAACGGAACTGTTTCGGGAACTATTGAACAAACAGACGCTTACATGAATCATATGAAGGTAGATCCTCGATTTAGCGATATTATGTGGAAAATTGACGAAGCTGATGGGCATGCTTTCAAAAAAATGCACGTTCGCCCTCGCCTCGAGATTGTTCACTTAGGTTTAGAAAATGATATTAATCCATTAGAAATAACAGGGGAATATTTATCTCCTAAGGAATTTATGGAACAAATGCAAGAAGAGAATACGATCATTATCGATGCACGGAATGACTATGAATTCGACCTTGGTCATTTTAGAGGCGCTATTCGACCGGATATTGAAAATTTCCGTGACCTACCAGCATGGATGGAAACACATAAAGAAGAATTTGTGGATAAAAAGATTTTAACTTACTGTACTGGTGGAATTCGTTGTGAAAAATTCTCTGGTTGGTTAAAACGTGAGGGCTACGGAAAAAGTGTTGGTCAATTACATGGTGGTATTGCCACATACGCAAAAGATTCCGAGGTAAAAGGTCAACTCTGGGATGGGCAAATGTTTGTTTTTGATCGTCGTCGCAGTGTGCCAATTAATCAAGTGGAGCATGTAATTATCGGAAAAGACTATTTCACAGGTGAGCCTTCCGAACGTTATACGAACTGCGCAAATCCCGAATGCCATAAATTAATGCTATGTGAAGAAAAGCATGAAGACTTTTATATGCGTAGCTGTTCTGATGAATGCCGTCGTGCCAAACGTAACTTCTTCGTTGAGGAGCATGGCTGGACGGTAAATCAAATCGAAGAGCAAATCGCTAAAATCGCAGATGTCCAAAACACAAATTCATGATAGACGTCACTCCATTACTTGGCGACAAAAAGAGCATCGTTTATGACGATGCTCTTTTGTACTGGCATTAAACTTCTGCTAAAAAACGTCCTACCTGCCTACCACTAAATATACAGCCACCAACAAACGTTCCTTCTAAAGCGCGGTAGCCATGAACACCACCGCCTCCGAAGCCGCTTACTTCCCCAGCAGCAAATAGTCCTGAAATAGGCTGACCATCCATCCCTAACACTGCCCCATTTAAGTTTGTTTGTAAGCCACCTAAGGTTTTTCTTGTTAAAATATTTAATCGTACCGCAATTAAAGGCCAATTTTTAGTGTCTAAAATTTTATGTGGCTTAGCAACACGTACTAGCTTATCCCCAATATAATTTCTAGCACCGTGAATGGCGTTCACCTGTAAATCTTTTGTAAACTTATTATCCATTTCTCGATCCCTTGCTAAAATTTGCTCTTTAATTTTCATGAAATCGAGTAAATCATTGCCTGCTAGTTTATTCATTCCATCTACTAGTTCTCTTAAATCATTTGCAATCACAAAATCCTCACCATGGTTTTTAAAGGCTTGGATTGGAGCAGGTGGTCCGGGCATGATTCTTTTTAAAACATCACCAATGCTTTTGTTTGTTAAATCAGGATTTTGTTCCGAGCCAGATAGAGCAAATTCTTTTTCAATAATTTTTTCCGTTAAAATAAACCAAGAATAGTCATAGCCTGTTTTTTGAATCGTTTCTAGTGTACTGAGTGTATCGAATCCAGGGAAATTAGGCGCATGAAATCGGTTACCTTCTGCATCAAACCATAAGGAGGAGGGGCCTGGCAAAATTCGTATTCCATGATTAGGCCAAATCGGATCCCAATTTTTTAATCCTTCTGTGTAATGCCACATACGATCACGATTCACAATACGACCTCCTGCATGCTCTGTAATTTCCAGCATTCTTCCATCTACATATGCAGGGACACCACATACCATATTTTTAGGAGGGGTCCCTAATCGTTCAGGCCAATTTTTTCTCACTAAATCGAAATTCGCCCCGATACCCCCACTTGCCACAATAACGGCTGCAGCCTCATAAGAAAATTCTCCGACTCCTAATCTTGAGCTTTTTTCCCCTCGACTAATAAAGGTTTCTGCTAGTATTGTTCCACTTATCCCCATAATCCTTCCGTCTTGCTGAATAAATTCATCCACACGATGTCGTGGTTTAAATTCAATATAGCCTTCTTTTATGGCCTTTTTGACTTTATCCACAAATGGCTTAACAATGCCTGGACCTGTTCCCCATACAATATGAAACCTCGGCACTGAATTTCCATGTCCACCAGCAAGAGAACCACCCCGTTCTGCCCAGCCAACAATAGGAAAAAATTTAATCCCCTTTGACTTCAACCAATCATATTTTTCACCCGCAGCAAAATCGACATAGGCCCTCGCCCATTTATATGCCCAGGAATCCTCATCTTCTAAACGATCAAAGCCTGCTGTCCCTAACCAGTCCTGCCATGCCAACTCCTTACTATCCTTAATGCCGAGTCTTCTTTGTTCAGGAGAATTTACTAAAAATATGCCACCAAAAGACCAAAATGCCTGTCCCCCTAATGAATTTTCAGGCTCTTGATCTACTAGAAGTATTTTTTTCTTTGCATCGACTAACTCGCAGGCTGCCACTAAGCCTGCCAGTCCGGCACCAACTATTGCAACATCGTATTTCATTACTACACCCCCAAATCAATCATCCTTAATTTAAATTCTTCTTTCATAGTCTATTTACCTTCTAAAAATCAAAGTTTTGTCTAAAATGTGACAAGGTAAAATGTTCGTTTTCTTTCATGAAGCAAACTAGTTCTAACATAGAACAATTAATCAATACCATTTAATTGCCATATAATATTTTCGCTATAAACTTCATGGAACCTTGATACAATCAGTCTTTTTAAATATCGTTAACGCTTTCATTGTACACCCCTAAAAGACGAACATTATCAAACGATAATACATAAAATGTTCGTGTATTGGTATTTTTCAGACTTTTGAAGTCAATGTTTTTTTAGTTTTTTAGAAATATCGTTGACAAAGGTGAACAATAGGGATTATGATGTTAACAAATTTAATCATAAAAAATATAACGACGGAGACACACTAGTCGAAAGAAAATCCAAAGAGAGCTGATGGTTGGTGCAAATCAGTGATTTCTACGATAATAGTTCCACTCCTGAATAGTTAAGCTGAACCATCTAAGTAAGCTTATCCGTCTCATGCACGTTACGCATATTGCTAAGACTGCAAGAATAAGTTTTTCTAGCAGTGATTAAGGGTGGTACCGCGAACCAAGTTTATACAGCCTTTCGCCCCTTACAACACAATAACTGTGTTTGTAAGGCGTGAAAGGCTTTTTATATTGCTTTCGATTCGGAAAGGAGATTGTTTGCATGCTGTAAGAAGTTAGAATTTTACAAATTTCAGACTATCGTAGATAAAACCACAATTAACATTTATTAAAAAGGAGCTAATTATAATGATTACTGCCACAAAAACAATTAACGTATTTATCGCTGACCCACTAAGTGAGGATGGGATTTTTCCATTACGCCAGGAACAAGATTTAGATTTAAACATTATCGTAGACACTGGCCTAGCACCAGAAGAATTAATCGCTAAAATTGCAGATGTAGACGTGTTACTTGTTCGTTCACAAACTACTGTGACACGTGAAGTAATTGAAGCGGCAAAAAGCTTAAAGTTAATTGGTCGTGCTGGTGTAGGTGTCGATAATATTGACCTTGCTGCTGCCACTGAGCATGGTATTATCGTTGTTAATGCTCCAGATGGTAACACAAACTCAGCTGCTGAGCATACAGTCGCCATGATGACATCACTTGCACGTCACATTCCACAAGCTTTTAATACATTAAAAAATGGGAAATGGGACCGTAAATCTTATGTTGGAGTAGAGCTAAAAAACAAAACTTTAGGTGTTGTAGGCTTTGGCCGAATCGGTGTTGAAGTAGCTTATCGTGCAAAAGGTCAACGTATGAATGTTATGGCATATGATCCTTTCCTAACTGATGAGCGTGCAAAAGAATTAGGTGTCACAAAGGCGACAGTGGAAGAAATTTGTCAAGCAGCCGATTTCATTACTGTACACACACCACTTCTTCCTGAAACACGTAATCTTATTAATAAAGAAAAGTTTGCGATGATGAAAGATGGCGTACGTATCATTAACTGTGCACGTGGCGGTATTATTAATGAGGACGATTTGTATGATGCTATTGTAGCTGGTAAAGTAGCAGGTGCTGCACTGGATGTATTCGTATCTGAACCAGCGACAGACCATAAGCTGCTTACTTTGCCTCAAGTAATTGCAACACCTCATTTAGGTGCATCTACGATTGAAGCACAAGAGTCTGTAGCTGTTGATGTATCAAATGACATTATTAAATTTTATAAAACAGGTACTGTAACAAATCCAGTGAATATGCCATCTATTCCGAAAGAGCTTCTGGCACAAGTTGAGCCTTTCTTTGAATTAGCGGAAAAACTTGGTTCATTCTTATCACAAGTAACAACAGAGCCTGTAAAAGAAATCAACTTATCTTATGCTGGAGATGTAGCAAACTATGATGTCCGCCCATTAACATCAAATGCATTAAAAGGTTTATTAGCTAAAAATCACGGTAATCATGTGAATGATGTCAATGCTCGCTACCTGTCTGAGCGTATTGGCATGAAAATTATCGAACATAAAACGACAACGGCTAAAGGCTTTACAAGTTTAATTACGATTGAAATTATTACTGCAAATGAAACACATACCGTAGCTGGTACATTATTAAATGGCTTAGGTGCTCGTATCGTCAAAGTAGAGGACTATGTTGTAGACGTTATTCCACAAGGTCATCTTCTATATATTAAAAACACTGACAAACCAGGTGCAATTGGTCGTGTAGCCACTAAACTTGCAGAAAAGGAAATCAATATCGCCACTATGCAAGTAGGTCGTGCCCAAGTTGGTGGGACAGCGGTTATGATGTTAACGATAGATAATGTTGTAACAGATGAAGATTTAGCATTTGTGGCACAGCTTGAAAATATTGATGAAGTAAAAGCTATTAATTTATAATAAGCAAAACGAAAAGCAGGGAGTTTTTACTCTCTGCTTTTTTAAATACACTTTAAAGGGTAAGCTAGTGAGCATCATGATATTGGTGATAGCTTTTCCATTCATATGCTTAGCATAAAATATAAAGTATTCCAAACAAAAAAATGTACTGCATCCATGAAGGAGCAGTACATTTCTTTAAAGTTTTTCCACTAGTTGTAATAAGTCTGTCAAAGAGACTATCTCATACGTAGGTGTCACAGCTCCATTGGCCCTATTATTTTCGCGATTAATCCATACGTTTCGCATCCCTACACGAGAGGAGCCTAAAATATCAGTATTGAGATTATCGCCAACCATAATTGCCTCATCTGCTGTAATGCCTACACTTTCCATTACATGCTCAAAAATAGAAGCGTCAGGCTTACCTTTTCCAAAGTCTCCTGAGATAATAATATGATCAAAGTACGGAGTTATTTCTGGCGTAATTTTCAGCTTTAAATTTTGCAAACTAGGTGCGCCATTAGTAAGTAAAACAAGCTTGTACTTCCCTTTCAATTCGTCTAACACAGGAAATGTATCTTCATATAAAAATGGGGAGGCCTTACGCTCAGCTACAAAGCGTTCTCCTAGTTCTGCTCCGAATTTTTCATCCTCTATACCAAGAGCAGCTAAACCTTTTGTCCATGCTGCCGCACGATAGCCCGGAACAAGTCCCTTCATTGTTTGGAAAGATTCAGTCGGGTCATCAAAAGTTCCCCATAGTCCTTCGAAAGGATTAATGCCAATTAATACGGTATAGTCGTATGTTTCATAGCCTTCGTATAACGCACGAGCCTCTTGACGAACTGCGTCCTCTAGCTCAGTAGAATTCACATTATGTATCGTAGCAGCATAGTCACATGTTTTTTCAAAAGCAGTTTTTACTGATTTTTTATCCCATAGTAATGTATCATCTAGATCAAAAATAATAGTGTTTATCGACATTTTATCCGTCCGCTCCTAGCTTTTGATTAATACTATTATTTTAGCATATTTTCAAAATATTTAGGATAACAAATTATGTCCAATTCCCCTTAAATTCCATCCGTCTACAGGACTTTTCTGATTCAAAATAAAAACAAGCTGTGGATAACTTCCTCACAGCTTGTCATCTATTATTTATTGATGTTTATGACGTAAACGGTCCATTAAATTCTGGATATCGGCTTTTTTTTGTTCTGTTTCTTCCCTTAAAATATCAATATGGTAAATGCCATCTATTTCTTCTATCTGTACACGATCCCCAACAACGACAGGCTTATTCATAGCTGACTGTAAAATAATAATTTGTTCTTCTTCCTCAGGATACTTTAAAAAAACAGCATAACCGTCTTCCATACGATCTAAAGTATATTTAGTCGAGCTCACTAACAAGTTCCCCTTTCTCATTCCGTAATTGCGCAGCATCTCCATCGTTTAGCCATATCTGTTTAGTAGTCCATTTTAAATAATTATCCCCTTCACGAGCATTAGCCCCACTAGTAACATACACGATTTTACCAGGCTGTAATGATAGATTAGGAAAATTAAAAACTTGATTTCCTTCCAGAGAAATAAGCTGCCAATTGTTTAACGAAACAGCTTGTTGACCATTATTTTTAATGCCTACAATTTCTGTTACTAAATCTTTGCTGACGATCTCAACAGCTGTGGTAGGTAAAACAGTGGATGGAGTTTTTGGAGCTACCGCTCTGGAAGCTTCCTTTCCATTCACCGTGTAGTTTACCCCATCTGTTGCCACCATAATCGTTCCTGATTCAGCAGTAGCATAGATGTTACTGCCCATTGCTTGCAATCGATCCACTACTTCTGCATGAGGATGTCCATATTTATTATCTTCACCATAGCTTAATATAGTGACTTCTGGCTTCACTGCACGAATGAATTCTTCTGAGCTACTTGTATTAGAACCATGATGTCCTGCCTTCAGAATAGTAGCTGTCACATCATTTTGCATCATTTCTTTTTCTAATGCTATGCCCGCATCCCCCGTTAATAAAAAGGATACGTTGCCATAAACTACTTTTAAAACAATCGAAGCATCATTATTATCCGTTGCATGTTCATTTGCATTTAAAACCTTCACCGTTACATCCTTATCAAATTCAATAAGGTCCCCTGTTTTCGGCACATAATAAGGTATATTTTTTTCATCAATCGCCATCAGCATTTCTTCAAAAGTTTGAGAGGTATGTACTTTGCCCGAATCATAAAATTGCTCAATAGGGATTGCCTGTAACACTGGAATGAGCCCACCTATATGGTCAGCATCGGGATGTGTTGCCACTACCCGATCAAGTTTGTTCACACCAAGTTCGTTTAAATAAGAAACTACCTGCTGTCCTGCCCCTTTCACACCACCGTCTATAAGCATTGTTTTCCCATTCGGCGATTCAATTAATATGGAATCTCCTTGTCCCACATCAATAAAATGAACTCGCATCTCATGGCCAGCCGTTACAGGCACTTGCTCTGTCTTAACTGCTTCTGTACAGCCTGCTAATAAAAAAATACAAAGGAGTACTACTATTAATTTTTTCATGTGACTAACTTCCTTTCTATCTTCCTATTATACAAAAAAGAGAGCTTACCATGGGCAGCTCTCCCTGTACTTTAAACAAATATCCACCATAAAACCATTGTAATTATGATTGTAACAATGCCTTGTAATAATGTTGCAACCGTTTGTGCCTTATAGGCTTGAGTTACTTCCATTCCACTATACTGTGTAATTACCCAGAAGAAACTGTCGTTTACATGACTAACCGTCATTGCACCAGCTCCAATGGCCATTACTACTAATGCTAACGGGACAGCTCCCTCAACGCCAAGTGTCACGAGCATTGGTGCAACTAGAGTAGACGTAATAACAAGCGCTGTCGTTGAAGATCCTTGGGCAGTTTTTAAGGCAGCAGCTACTAAAAACGGCACTAGCAGGAATAAAGTACCTGACGCAAACATCCCCAAATCCATTTCCTGTAGCATTTCTCCAACACCAGCATTTTTAATAACGGTCCCAAATGAACCGCCCGCTCCTGTAATAAGTAAAATGGGAGCGGCTTCTTTTAAACTCTCTCCAATCCAACCCGTTAAGGTCGTTTCACTAATTTCAGGTAATAATAAAAAGGCAGCAGCCACCCCTAAAAATAAAGCTACCGTTGGTGAACCTAAGAACTTAAAGATCGTATTGAATGTTGATTCGGGATCCCCTACTAACGATGCTATCGAACCAAGTCCAATTAAGACAATTGGGAGGACGATTGGTAAAAAGGCTTTAAAGGTTGAAGGCATTTTGCCAAAGGATTTAATGACTTCCTCATAGTCTAATGCCTCTACATCATCTTCAGGTACTCGAATTTTGGTTGCAACTTTCACGGACCACATATAGCCTACAAATGTAGCCGGTATAGCTACTAATAAACCAATGACAATAACTGTCCCTAAATAATCAGCCGCCCCAATATTTCCTGCTGCTGCGATGGGACCTGGTGTGGGTGGGACTAATACATGTGTCGCAAATAAACCCGTCGCTAAAGCTACTGCCATTGATGCAATCGTTACGTTAGCCCGTTTAGCTAATGATTTTTGCAAACTCGATAAAATAATAAAACCCGAATCACAAAACACTGGGATGGATACGATGTAACCAATTAAGGACATCGCAAGTTGTGGACGTTTTGGGCCGACGATTCGTAAAACTACTTCTGCCATTCGATAGGCAGCGCCTGATTTCTCTAATATTAAACCTATAATAGTTCCAGCGATAATCACTAAGCCAATGCTCGTCATTAAACCACCGAAACCAGTGTTAATACTTTCTACCACTGTTAATAATGACATTCCTGAAGCAATTCCGACGAAGAAGGCACTCATTAATAATGCCAGAAATGGGTGTAGCTTTAATTTGGCCGTGCCCAATACAACAAACAATACCCCGATTAAAATAATAATGAACAACATCTAGTCAGCCCCCTTTTGTATGTAAAGCTCAAAGATTCTCTTAGTTTTTAACCGAATAAAACGAGCGGGTTCTTGCATTGCCTGCTGAGTAGTAATCTCCTCATCTACTAATGTTTCTACAACGCTAAAATACTTTTGAAGTGCAGGCTTAGCCGTACTATCAATGTCTCCCGATAATAAAGCTGCATCTATATGTGCTAGCGCTGCGGCTTTCGCAACCCCTAATGGAGCCTTACCATGTAATGTTTGGAGATCCGATTTCCCTTCTCCCGTTATTACTAACTGTGCGGCTGCTAAATGATCCTGTAACTGGACAGCATCTATGACGATATCAATTCCTGCATGAAATGTCCCTTTTAAAAATGCGATTAACGCGCCTCCCAATCCTCCTGCCGCTCCCGCTCCTTGATAATCATGCAATCGAATAGAAAATTGTTGTTCCACGATATCTGCAAAATGCTTTAAACAGTTATCAAAATGCTTGACTTGATCGTCCCGCACACCTTTTTGAGGACCAAATATAGCTGTTGCCCCTCGTTCACCAATGAATGGATTATCCACATCACAGGCAATGGTAAATATCGCTTCTGTTAATCTAGCATCCAGTCCACTTACATCGATTGCAGTTAACTTCAGTAGACTTGAAATTCCATCTTCTAAATCTGAGCCATCTTCCTTTATGAATCGCACACCTAATGCCTTGAGCATGCCAATCCCTGCATCATTTGTGGCACTTCCACCTATACCGATAATAAATTTTCTAAAGCCTCGGTCCAGAGCAGCCTTAATTAATTGGCCAGTACCATACGTTGTAGCAAATTCAGGATTTTTTTCATTGTCTTGTAGCAGCATGATGCCAGATGCCTGAGCCATTTCAATCACACATGTTTCTTTATCACCCAAAACACCATATTGTGCCTGTATATCTCTTCCTATTGGATCTAATACATCCACTGAAAAATATTGACCATTCGTAGAGGCAATAAGCGAATCAAGTGTCCCTTCCCCACCATCTGCAATTGGTAGAATTATAGTTTCTATTGATGGATCTGCATCCAGAATTCCTTTCTGCATGGACCTCGCTACTTCAACTGCTGACAGAGTACCCTTGAAGGAATCTGGACTAATAATGATTTTCATAAAATACCTCCACTTATGTCGTCCATTGATATTTACGTAAATTTTAAATCCCTAAGTTAAGCGCTTACAAATTATTATAATGACAATAAATTCAGAAAACATTATAATAAATGTACAATTTATCTGTGCTATAACAGACTGTTTTTTATCCGAGGTGTATAAACATGTTGACAAAAAAATTAGCAGAAGATATCGTACATCAAACAATGTTGCGCTTACGTCACAATATTAATGTCATTAGCCCTACTGGTGTTATTTTAGCCTCTGGAGACAAGATGAGAGTGGAGGATATTCACGAAGGTGCGGTTTATGTAGCACAAACAAAAAATACGTTGATTATTAATGAAGACAATATAGAGTTGTATCCCAATACAAAGCCTGGCATTAATATGCCTATTATGTATCAGGATGAAGTAGTAGGTGTGATTGGTATTACTGGAGATTCAGAAGACATGCTTGAAATCGCCAATCTTGTTCAATTAACGACAGAGATCATGACACATCAAGCACTCGTTGAGTCTAAAAGCGAGTGGCAACGGAAGAATAATGACTACATATTCGAGGCACTCGTTCATGGAAGTAAGCTGGATGCTACGTTAAATAAACGAATTCAGAAATTACCCTTCTCACTAGTAGCACCCTTCCAAGTTATTTTAGTGAGTTTACATGAAACATCTTATTTAGAAAGTACGATACCCTTCTTTTTTGAGGATTTATTTTATAGACAGCCCATTCTAGCTGGACATAGCCAATTACAGGAGTATTATATACTGCTAACCCATTGTCAGGAACAAAGCCGTCAATCTATCATAAAAGCTCTCAGAAAGAAAAAACAAAAACTACCTTCCTTACAAATTGGTATTGGTCCAGTTGTCCAGCAACTTTCACTACTTCCCTATAGCTATCAGGGAGCTAGGACAGCACTCGAATTCGGTAACGTCCATAACGAGATTACCTTTTTTGAGGATGTAGAGTTATTTTCTCTTTTTAAACATCGTGAATCAGAGGAGGTACAAGCTTTTCATCACCGAATCCTTAAAAATATCAATGCAAAACAGCTGGAAACATTACAATCGTTTTTTGATTGTAATTTACAGTTAAAGCTTTGTGCACAGCAACTAAACATTCATCGCCATACACTTACTTATCGATTAAATAAAATAAGAGAGTTAACTGGCTATGATCCACAATATTTTGAAGATGCAGTGATCTTGCAAATGGCTTGTACATTACGAACTCTATAAATAGTAAAGGCAATCTGAATCACTCAGATCGCCTTTATTTTATAGTTTGTATAGCTCATCTAACAACTCGATTTTTTTCCCAATAGCCTCTTCAAAGGTCATAATATATGCTGCAGGATCTTTTGGGTTGTGGAATTGCGTAATTTTTCCTGTTTCAGGATGAACAAATTTAGAAGATGCGCCACAACCAATCCCTAAAATTGTCTGTACCTCTTCCATGATCACAATATTATAAATACTCTCTTCACCAGCTTTACTATAGCCGACATTTTCGAGATTACCTAAAATATTTTTTTGGCGATATAAATAATATGGAACATAGTCATTTTCCTTTGTCCAATCTTGTGCCATTTGCATCATTTCAGCGACCGTATCACGATCCGCTACTTTATATTTATCTTTATTGCGAGTCATTTCAGATGCACGTTTAAATGATAATGTATGGACAGTTAATGATTCAGGCTGCATCTTAGCCGATTCCACTAACGAATGCTGAAATTCCTCAATACCTTCATTTGGTAAACCAATAATGAGGTCCATATTAATATTGTTCATACCGGATTCACGAGCTAGCCAAAATTTATCAATTGTTTCTTGAACTGTATGATGACGACCAATGGCCTTTAATGTTTCATCTGTATAAGATTGTGGATTTACACTAATACGATCAATTCCCCATTTTTTAAGCACTTCTAATTTTTCAGGTGTAATCGTATCTGGTCTTCCTGCTTCAACGGTAACCTCTCGAATTGTTTCAGGGTTCGGGAAGGATTCATACATCGTTTGATATAAGGCGTCCATTTCATCAGCTTCAATGGAAGTCGGTGTACCGCCCCCCCAATAAATAGAGGTGATTTTCATATTATTGTCCTTGAGCCATTTTCCCATTTCACGTAATTCAATATGCAAGCCATCTAAAAATGTATTTACACGACCTTGCTTACGATTACTTCCGATCGCATAGGCTGGGAATGTACAATAGGCACATTTCGTTGGGCAAAATGGAATGCCAATATATACACTAATCTCTTGCCCAATTTGATCAATATCTGGAATGGTTACTAATTGTCGTTCCACGATATCCTTTAAAAGTGCTACCTTCTCCTTAGACAGGCGAAAATCTCGAATTAATAACTCAGCAATTTCTTGATCCCCTTTTCCTTCTTTTCTAAACTTGTGATAGAGCTTAGTCGGACGGACTCCTGTTAGAATCCCCCATTGCTGATGTACCCCTGTATGCTGCTCAAGAACATCTAAGAATACATGGGATAATGCTCGTTTCATTCGAATATTGAGCTCACGACCTGTTGCAGCTGATTCGTATTGGATGCTGTAATCATTTGTATATTGTTGTCCATCTACAGTCAATATCGCTTTTGTAGCTATTGAAAAATTCTCTCCAACGTCGTACGTAAATGAAACCGACATATCAGCTTCCTCCGGCTCCACTCGCAGCTTGGAATCCTCAAAAAATAAATTCGCTATATGATTTAATACGCGAATCCAATCCTCAGGATATTTTTGATCTATGTGAATCATTTTCATATTGTTTCGCTCTCTTCTTTTCTTATTCCATATATATTGCAGATTTTAGTTTAACAAATTTCTATGACTATAAGCAAAGTAACAATAAGAAACATCAAGAAAACAGAATATTCAGTCTACATGTAGACAAACTATTTTTTTGTCATTATAATTTCTTACAAAAGGTGGTGTTGATAGTGTTTCTTTTAAAAAATAGTAATCGTCCATCCATCTCGAGCTTTATTCATCAAGTAGAAGTAGCATTTCACCATTTTGACTTAGCGCGATGTGATGAAAAAACATTATATGTCACCGTATTATTTAAATATGAAACATATAATGTGATCTGTGACTTTATCTACATCATTGACCAACAAGAAATGTACGGAGCTATTTCTATCAACAAGCACTACGAGAAAGCTAGGGCATTTGTTAAACAGCACTTCCAGCAATTTTTATTGTATTCAGATGAAATGATATTAGCTAAAAATTTTATGAGTACGGTTTCTTTCAAGCAATGCCTGCAGCAATTTGCCAAAAGATATCCTTCCAGAATAGTTTCTTAAAAAATAAAACTAGTATGCCACAAAAGTTGGCATACTAGTTTCAAATTTATTTCAAAAATTCTTCAATGAATTCAACAGGGACATAAGTTTTCGTGTCTTTCAACGTTGGTGCCACTGACAAAGTGCGTAATGATTTGTTATAACCAAACGTTTTATCTCCACGTGTGATTGTATAAGATCCATTGCCCTTTGTTAGGATAACCGTTTTACCTTTTGATTCTACTTTAAAGCCAAGCTTTTCTGCAATGCTACGTAATGGCACCATTGTTGTTTCTTCTACCATATAAAAATCTGTGGCGATAATTTTATTAATTTCCTCATCTACTGGATTCAAAGAACTTTCCGAATTGTCATCTAGAACAATCACTTTCGATGGTGTTGTTTGTGCTGGAATACTCTTAGTGGATGCTGTATAGAAAACAGCTAAATGCTTCTCTGCTAAATCTTTTGACGTTACTTTTTCACCTTTTGCATTAAGTAGTTCCGTTTCTTTACCAATATTTAATTTTAAAATATCATATGTGTTTGTTAAATCCTCAAAGAAATAATCCACTTCTACAAGCCCAACTTCTTTTGAATCTACAATGACAATCTCTGGATTGAATTGCGGTGGGTAGATATATTTTTGTGGTTGATTGGCAAAAGTGTATGCCTCTACTTTATCCCCTTCTTTAAGCTCTACTTTTTTACCCGTATTATCATACACAGGAGTATCTTTTGTAATTTCTAGTACATTTGTTTGCTCTCCGTCTTTAACAGTGTAATATGTAATGTCTTTAGCAACACGAACATCTTCAACTGTTCCATGTGTTTGATTGAAAATGTGTACTGGATCAATTTGGATTTGCGGAACTTCAACTTCATCCTTCTGCTCATTTGCCGAAGCAACAGGTATGACAACACTTCCCATTAATAATGCAGACAAAGCTGCTGGTGCTAATTTTTTCATATACATAACAATCTCTCCTTATTGTTTGGGTTCATAGTAGTAGTAGTTTCAAAATGGAAAAAGTTTCATTACCTATAAAGAATTTAAAAAAAGAGGTGACAGTAACTACCGACACCTCTTTCGATTTATTCTTTTACAAGTTCGCTCAAGCCTGTAATATCTATACCATTTAATGCTTGTGTAGCAAGCCGGTCTGCTTCTGAATTGTCCTTACGAGCGATTAGCTGATAGTCCGGTTGTATAGTAAGTTGTGCTAATTTGGCATCAATCTTATCTGCCCAACCTACTAGATCCTTTTCTAATGCTGCCCATTCCCCACTTAATTGATTGATAACTACTTGGGAGTCTCCTTTAATTTGGACAGGTAGATGATGGACATTTAGTAATTCTAGCTCCACTAAACCTAAATAAAGCGCAGCATACTCTGCTTCATTATTAGATTTAAGTTCGGATGAAAAAGCATTTTTTCTTAAACGATAGGGCTTGCCATTTTGTTCATAGTAAATAGCACATCCAAACCCTGCCTGTCTTGTCCCCCTATCAAAACCTCCATCGAAATAGACAATAATATTATGCGGCTCTGTATCTATTTCTTTTAAATAGGCTTTTAGCTCTTTTAATGTCCAACTTGTATCTTGACGATCTAAACAATGAATGGACTTGACTCTTCCGGTCTTTTCCATATCCTCAGCTAGTAATAGCGCTTGCGCTGCAGGCATTTCTTCAGAACGTAAAACAGTTGTTGCTCCCTTCGGTGTTTTATAGGTCCATTCAATGAATACATGCATAGTTATAACCTCCAATACAATTGACTGGTGTATATAAAGTAAAAACGTGCTCCGGTTAGCGGATACACGTTTTCCTCTTACTTGTATATGTGCAATTTCTCAAACAATTATTCCTTACGATATGGATGATTTATTGAATATCTTCATATAGGCCTTGAATTGGCTTTATTAAAATACGATTCACTTCTTCAATGACTTTACTTAACTTCATTTCTGCCTCAAGCATAGCTGAAATCTTTTCATTTTGCTGCACAAGCTGAGATGCCTTTTGAGCATAAACAAGCTCATCCTCCAATAAATCTTCTCCAGCTAATTGTTTCTTTTGTAATTCAATTTGAATTTTACGGAAGTTTTTAAAGACATTTAACGCCTCTTCATCACTCTTTACAACTTCAACCGCCGCTTGTAAAGCCTCAAACTCTGGAGTCTTACGGAATGTTGCCTCTAGCGCATTAATGTCATTATAAATATTAACCATTTATACAATCTCCTTTTTAAATAAAGTAAACAATTAAACCTTGCACAATTCCAATCAATCCACCAAGAACTGCACCTAATACGGTAATCATTTTAAATTCACGTTTTGAAATACCTAATACAAGTTCCTCTAATTTCTCTACAGGGAAAGAGTCAACCTGCTCACGAACAACTTCTTGTAAATTTAAACGTGTAAGTACATCCTCTAGTTTTTCCTCTGCCTTGACAAAAGCTTTTTCAATCGCCTGTGGGATGACCGAATTTTTCATCCATTCATTTCCTTCAGGCCAATAATAAGAAATTGATTGATTTAAACGTTCAGCGACAGCTAATTGCTCTTTTACATACATTTGTAATTTCGACAAAATTGGATCAAACTGCATGTCTTGTAAAAAGTCCATCGCTGGTCGATCTTTTAATTTTTCCCATTCTTGTGTAAATATTTTTGTTAATAATGTTGACGTACCCGGAGCTTGTAAAAACTTGACGAGCTCACGTTGAACTTTTCCTACAAGGGACGATGAATCACCTAAAAACATATTGATCATACCACCAAATGATCCTTTTGATGATAAGAAATCATCAATCATTGCTTTAATTGTCATTTCACCTTCTGGTGATAAAAAGTAATCCTCGCCTTTTTCTAGTATATGACTGACTGCTACAGGAATCTTGGCATCAAGAGTATCCTGCATATCTGAAGATAGCAGTGTACGAATTGATTTTGTTGATAGTGTATTCTTCACTGATGCAAATTGTCCCTCAACAATTGCTTCAACTTTCTGCTCAATCGTAGCTGGCATATGAGCAAACCCTGCAATATTTAACCAATCTTGAATCGTTTTATCGTTTGTAAAGATGGTTTCCTCTACTTTCGTTTGCACAAACTGTTCAACCTTTTCCTGAATATCCTTCGAGAAAAATTTCTTTCTAAACGTTTCAGGAGTTAATAAATAATTTACAACGGTAAGACCAAGCTGTTTTGCTAATTCATCACGTCGTTTTGGAATAAGTCCAGGTGTAAAAGGAACGCGCCAGTTTTTAATATATATTGCGTTATGTGGACGAAAAAGCATTTTAATGGCTAGGTGATTGGTAACGCCTCCGATTGCTGCGCCAATAATTGCCATAAAAAGTAATGTCACTATAAAATTGTCCATTAGTATCCTCTCATTTCAGTTGAATTCACGATTGGCGTTTTATGTCGCCTTCTGCACTTATTATAGCAGAGCAATGATTTCCAACGAAAGAAATACCCCCTTTAGATTTCAGTATAAAAGTGAATAGTTGCAAAATGACCATTATCCTTGAATAATATGAACTACATACTATAGAAATGAGGTTGGATGATGATTCAACATTTCAGTTTTAAGTCATTATTTGAAAATACTCAACTTCCAGGATGGACTGTTTCATTTTTTTATCAGCGTGAACGCTACTCTGCTGAATATTTAAAAGACGGCACTATTCAATGGACAGGACCAACACCACCAAATGAAGAAGATGTTAAAAAAATGATTCATGAGCTAATGCTATTCCATGTGTATGATTAAAAAACATAGTAATTTTTTCGCTTAATTCCCCGATAAAAATACCTATATTTACTATATATAGCACGTCCTTTATGCTAATTATGTTGATACATGTTGAAATTCCTATATATTTCTTATACATTAGGGTTAGCAATTTAATAGTATATGTTTTTTATGCAGGGGGCCATTTCAATGAGTAAAGTCACGCTTTCAGATGACTTAAACAGTTATCAGTCAAAAGCATTAATACGTGTTAAAGTAAAAGAATTTTTTTCAGAATTTTCCGCGAAAATATTCGAACTAGCTGACGAAGCTGGTAAATTAGATCACAAAAAATTTGAAGCCATCTCTGGCATTAATGGCGATTTCTATTACGAATATTGTAGTCAACTTAAAGGTTTCTTTGACTCGTCTGCTAGCACTTTTGGTAAAAAGTCAATTAAAACAATGTACTTTACTTATAACGG
Source organism: Lysinibacillus sp. GW823-FHT06C08 (assembly GCF_058795135.1). Taxonomy (NCBI): domain Bacteria; kingdom Bacillati; phylum Bacillota; class Bacilli; order Caryophanales; family Bacillaceae; genus Lysinibacillus; species Lysinibacillus sp. GW823-FHT06C08. The sequence goes on along the minus strand of NZ_JBXAHN010000007.1, from coordinate 30,845 downwards.
TAAAAATTACATTTTGACTCAGCAAGGTATCACAGAAAAAGCACCAATATCTATAGCACCATTTACGGGTAATTTACCTTTGAAAGAATCCTTTCATGATGTAGAGAAGGCATGTTTAAAATTACGTTTCCAACAGGAATAAACTTAGAAGGAGCAGTCACATCAAAGACTGCTCCTTCTAAGTTTTTTCACAAAAAAAGGAAAGTCTCAATTGATGATCGAGTCTCTCCTTTAGCTATTAAAAATAATTCATTTAAAAAAATCCGCAAGTAAAAGCAATCTTGAGATTTTTGACGTGTCGTATTATATAAGATGCAAAATGCTTCTTTCCCTAAACAAACTATCTTTGCTCAATTTAAGTTAGCATATTGCAATCACGTTTACAATCACTTTGCTTTTGAATCTAGCTACTTTTTACATGGATAGAATATGAACATAAAAAGTTGTTGTCAATATTTGTGTTTTTCTATTAAATAATTTATTATTGAAACATCCAACAATTTTTTAAATCATAGGAGGTGTACACTTTGTTTACTTCCCTCATTTGGGCGGGAACAAAGGAATTATTTGGACGGAGACATATTGGAGATAACCATTAGGTTGGCGGCATTCGCCCTACTAATTATAATGACAGGATTTTTCGTTGCAACAGAATTTGCAATCGTTAAAGTGAGAACTACCCGCATTGATCAATTGCTCGCAGAAGGGCATAAGAAGGCGAAAAATGCAAAACGTGTTGTTTCAGATTTAGATGAGTACTTATCTGCATGTCAGTTAGGTATTACCATCACTGCACTTGGTTTAGGTTGGTTAGGTGAACCTACATTTGAAATTATTTTGCACCCAGTGTTTGAATTTCTAAATTTGAATGGTAGTATAACATCTATCCTTTCATTTATAATTGCATTCTCAATCGTAACGTTTATGCATGTTGTTATTGGGGAATTGGCGCCAAAAACATTAGCCATCCAAAAAGCAGAACTTGTCACATTAAACTTTTCTGGTCCATTAATTTTATTCCACAACATTACGTATCCAGTCATAAAGTTATTAAACGGGTCTGCCCGTGGCTTAACTGGCCTTTTTGGCTTAAAAATGATGTCGGAATCAGAAGTAGCTCATACAGAGGAAGAACTACGTATGATTTTATCGGATAGTTTAAAGGGTGGAGAAATAAATAACTCAGAATATGAATATGTAAATAGTATTTTTGAGTTCTCAGATCGTCTTGCAAAGGAAATCATGGTTCCTCGAACAGAGATTGTCGGCATTGAAAAAGAACTGACAATTAAAGAGGTATTTGATTTAATGGGTGTTGAACAATATACTCGTTATCCGATTATTGACGGCGATAAAGACCATATTATTGGTTTAGTTAATATGAAGCATTTATTAACCGCTTACATTAAAGACCCGAAAAATGGGGATAAACCAGTTATTGACTATATGCAACCAATCATTCGAGTGATGGAAACAACGCAAATTAACGATTTATTACTCAAAATTCAACGTGAACGTATTCATATGGCCATTTTAATGGATGAATATGGCGGAACATCTGGTTTAGTGACGATCGAAGATATTATTGAGGAGATTGTCGGCGATATTCAAGATGAATTCGACGAAGATGAAATCCCAGAGGTACAAGAAATAGCAGATAATCATTTTATTTTAGATGCCAAAATGCTTCTTGAAAATGTAAATGATATGCTAGGTACTGACATAGAAGATGATGATATTGATACTATCGGTGGTTGGTTTATGACAAAACGCTTCGATGCAGTCGAAGGAGACAGCATTCAGGAGCAAGGTTATGAATTTATTGCAAAAGAATTAGATGGTCACCATATTTTATACTTAGAAGTTCTGAAGTTACCTGAAAGTGATTTATCAAATGAATTTGACGCTGTTACTGAGTAAGATTCATAAATATGGACTTTTCCTCACACCTTATATAGGTGGGAGTTAATACCGTGATAATAGATATAAACGACTCCCTTTTAAATAGGGGGTCGTTTTCTAATGTCCGAAAATTTTGCGAGGGGGAAACAAAATGGAGCTCTATACAAATTTACGTGAAGGGGAAAAAGGCGCTTGGTTATCCATTGGTACTTATTTAATCTTAAGCTCCATCAAACTAACGATTGGCTATATCGGTACCTCTGAGGCGTTAAAGGCAGATGGTTTAAATAACACCACGGATATTATCGCTTCTATTGCCGTCTTGATTGGCTTACGCATTGCTCAAAGACCGCCCGACTCCAATCATCAATATGGGCATTTGCGTGCTGAGACCATTGCCTCTTTAGTAGCATCATTCATCATGCTTGTTGTTGGTCTCCAGGTTTTAATTAACTCTTTAAAAAGCTTATGGGCACCACCTGGAACAACTCCTTCCCTCTTAACAGCATTTGTAGCAATAGGTAGTGGAGCTGTCATGTATATCGTTTATCGCTATAATTTGGCACTATCAAAAAAAATAAAAAGCTCCGCTGTCAAAGCAGCCGCCTTTGATAATCGCTCAGATGCATTTGTCAGCATCGGCACAGCAATAGGTATTTTTGGTGCAATTTTTGGTTTTCCCATTATCGATTCTCTAACGGCTCTTATCGTTGCCTTTTTAATTATTAAAACAGCAGTAGAAATTTTTTGGGAGGCTGTTCAAAGTCTTACAGATGCATTTGATATCGATGAAGTGGAAACGTTATCAGTCCTAATTCGTAATGTGGACGGTGTGATCGAGCTCTTAGACTTTAAAGGCCGCGCTCACGGTAATATGTATTTTATCGACATAACCGTAACGGTTGACCCCTATTTAAATGTTTTTGACAGTCACCGCATTACTGAAGAAATCGAACGTACCATCTTGCGAGAAAATCGTTTTTGTCAGGTTCTCGTGCATATCGAACCTCATATTGAAATAGTTCCCCCTCCAAACGATGAAAAGTCTCCTACCAATTGATTGGTAAGAGACTTATTTTTATTTAATAGCGATATAAACTTCCACCTGTGCCTCTTGTGGGTTTGCACAACGTTCATCATACAATTCAAAATCACCAGTATATGTTCGTTCTACCTCAGAATTTGCAAACCATGCCCAAATTTCTTGCCATGTTTGGATAACAATCTCCGGCATTTTTCCTTTCTGTGATGTGAATACTAAATATTTGGCTGCTGGAATAGTCTTGATGACTAAATCAGAATGTGCTGTGTTCAATGAGGCTTCTACACCAAGTGTTATGGAATAATTGCCGTTTACATCGGTTTCATAATCTGAATACAAACCGTATACGCTTTGATTATCCAACTTAGATAGTTGGTCAACAATAGTTTGCTCATAAAAATCATGCCATAATTGCGGGATTTTGGCTTGCGCTGTCATTTCATTGGCATTGCTTGTTTCCGTCGAAATTCCTATTATTTGGAATTCCTCTCTTTTTATAATTTTTGGTTCTGACCATTCTTGTTTTCTCCATCTTTTTAAGTTTGGCAAAAAAGATGTAAGCATATGACGGGCCTCGTTTTCAGGCATACCATCTTCCTTTAGATGTGGCACACAAATGTTAATCATTGCTTCAACGGTTAAATCAGGTTGTTTAAAACTCCCCTCCTCATAACAATATGTACAATAGTCTTGATTTTTGTGACCTTCTTTTTCCGTTCCTAATAAAGCCGCATCTGTTAGAGGCATTCCACAGCTTTGACAATAGTTTTGCATCATGTTTGATTCCACCCTTCGCTTTATTTGTCCTTACTATAGCAAAGGAAACCTGACAACTGTCTGTCAACTATTATCTGGATTTTTATATAATTGAACAATTTCCTGCGCACGTTTTTGAAGTATGTCCCTTATGTGTGGTGGTTCAATAACTTTTATGCGATTGCCAAAACTAAGTAAAAAGCCGTACAGCCACTCATCCTCTGGTATAGATATATTAATTTTGGCCTGCTTATGATCAACAAATTCTACTCCAAAGGATTCTTCCACTAATGTCGTCACAGCCATATCAAAACTAATTACTAAATCCACTACGTTTTCTGGCTGATACCATTCTTTCCCCCATGGAAGTTCACTTAAATTAATTTCCTTCCGCTCATAGTGTAGATCTTCTTGCATTAAGTTTTTAATTCTTGCCAATTTAAAGAGACGAAAGTCCATTCTTAACGTGCAATAGCCATATAAATACCATGTCTTCCCTTTTTGAACCAATGTATGCGGTTCAACTACTCGCCTTGTTAACTCTCCATGTGTCGTCGAATAAGTAAAGCTTACACAGTGCCTATTTTCTATAGCACTTTTTAAAATCGTAATATGTTCCTTAAAAAGTATATTTGGCCCCCATGGACTCAGATCTATAAATAGGTGGTCCATCGATTGTTTGACATGATCATCTGCAATACTTGTTAGCTTTTCAAGAACAGCTTCTGCATGAGAATCTTCATAGGTAGTCAAAGCACTTTTAATGGCAATTGTCAGAGATGTAAGCTCATCCTTTGTTAAAATCTGTTTATCCACACGATATCCATCTATCAAGCTAATTCCTCCGTGCACCCCTTGTTGGCTAATAACCGGTACCCCTGCACAGCTAAGTGTTTCAATATCTCTATAAATAGTACGAACCGACACATTAAATACTTCTGCTAATTCTTGTGCGGTAACCTTTTTTCGATTGATTAATATCATTATCATTGTAAGCAGACGCTCTAATTTCATAGCGAAGCCCCTTTCTTCATAGATCTTATTTTTTTCTCAGCAAAATGCATTTTAATTACTATCATCCTATATTTTTAAGTATTTTTTAAGTACTTTTTTAGTTTTATTTAAGACAAATGTACTATAATTACGCCTGATTAATTATTACAATCATTATACTATTTTTACAATATAAGAAAAAATATTACTTTTTAAAGTCGATCTCTTACAGCTTTATGTTCCTACTAAATATAAACTATTTCAATTTTTTATAAGAATAGTTTGATACATAAACGCCTAAACAATTATTTCAATTCTCTTAACACAAATAAATAACTTCTTTCTTCTATATAATGAACGGCGAATACTTTCTAAGAAGGGATTTGGCGTGATGTGACACCCCCACAGGATTACTAACTCTCGCCTGTGGAAGACCTACTATAAATTGCTTTATTTTAGTATCAAATTTTTAATAGAGAAAATTAAGTGATTTTAACTTTTCATGCCCTTCAGTATATATAGAAAGCCTTTTCAACCAAAATGAACTAGAGTTTAATGGTTTTCAATTTAATTGTAAAAAGGAGAGTTTGATGTGATTCGAGCCGTTTTAATAGACAATGAACCTTTAGCTTTACACTATTTTCAAAATAAACTACAAGTATTTCAGCAAATACAAATTATTCAAACCTTTACAAGTGTAGAAGTATTTCTTAATGAGCTACCCTCGATAGAATTTGAGGTTCTATTTTTAGAGGTAAAACTCAACGAACTTTCTGGACTTGAAGTAGCGGACATTATTAAAACAGAGCGTCCACATGTCAGTGTTGTTTTTATTACTTCCCATCATGAATTTGCTTTACAAGCTTATGAAATTGGTGGACTTGATTATTTATTAAAACCCATCAGCCATGCTCGTTTAGAAAAAACAGTGACTCGTATTGAGCATGAATTTTCTATACAGCAGATGCTTCAACAGGCAACTCAAACGTTATTAAACGTACAATGCTTTGATCAATTTGCTGTTTATAGCAATAAAAGCTTAGTAGCATTTAAAACTGAGAAGACGAAGGAATTATTTGCTTATTTTATTTTGCATCCAAATATTCCTATTCACCGAGATTATTTAATTGAAATTCTTTGGCCAGATTTAGATTATGTAAGAGCCAAATCAAATCTTCATACAGCTTTGTCGTACTTAAGGAAAACATTAAATACGATTGGCTATGAAAACTGTATTGTTTTTTCAAATAAATACTATATCTTTGAAAAACCAAGCCTCGTGTGTGACTTATATGATTTTCAAAAACTTCATGAGGATTTTTCACGATTAGAATTTCCTTCTATTTCTTTAATTCATCAATGTCTAGCAATTTATAAAAATGGTTTATTTGTATTTGATGATTATGAATGGGCAAAAGCCTATAAGGATAGATTAACGAAATCATACATAGAGTTATTAGAAAAAGGGTTCCAAACTACAGTCTTTTCAGATACTGATAAAGCCATAGAATTTTTGCATGCTTTATTAGAATATGATCCCTATAATGAACAAAAACTTGAGCACTATTTATACACATTAATTCAGGCAGGTCTTCATGAGCAGGCGCACAAAATTTTCCTAACGTATAAACAAAAACTAAAAGAGGATTTAGCATTAGCTCCAAGTTCTACTTTATTAGAGATATCAAAAAAGTTGTTTGTGGAAAGTAAATAACCAAACTAAAAACGACGAGCTCCTACAATATTGTAGAAACTCGTCGTTTTGCTTTAGCTACCACTACCCTCTGTCAAACCATGTTTAACCGCATATAGAGCAGCCTGGGTACGATCTTGTACTTGTAATTTTGTAAATATATTAGAAATATGAGTTTTAACTGTTTTTTCTGTAACAAATAATGAGGATGCAATTTCTCGATTACTTTTCCCTTTTGTAAGCTCTGCCAGCACATCCTGCTCACGAGGTGTCAATGGATTTAACGAATGCGGGGCATTCTGTGCCTCCTGGCGATCCATTTCAAGCGTCGTTGTAGCCTCTGGGTGTAATGTATTTTCGCCACGCATAATACGACGAATAGATAAGACCAATTCATCTGGCTCAATATCTTTCAATTGATAGCCTGCTGCCCCAGCCTCCATTGCAGGGACAACATGGTCCCGATCTGAAAAGCTTGTCAGCATTAAAATCTCTATTTTTGGAAATTTTGCTTTAATGCGCTTTGTCGCCTGTATGCCGTCCAACTCAGGCATCACTAAATCCATTAAAATAATGTCAGGTTGGATACTTTCTGCTAATGATACGGCTTCATGTCCATTTTTCGCCTCTCCAACAACCTCAATATCCTTTTGTGTCTTTAAGAAAAACAATAACCCTCGACGCACTACGTGATGATCGTCTGCAATTAATACACGTATCATGTCCTCTCCCCCTTAGTATGGCAAGCGGATCAGTAGCTCCGTACCTTTGCCCATTTCACTTACCCAGTCGGCAGTGCCACCCACTGATTTTGCACGGTCCTTAATGGATTGTAAGCCCATTGACAGTAGCTTCGTATTATTGTCAATGACAAATCCTCGTCCCTCATCGCGTATAACTAATAAAATATCTGTAGACGTGACGGTAATATAAAGTGCTGCCTCTAAAACACCTGCATGGCGTCTCACATTATTTAAAGCCTCTTGAGCTACTCGAAATAATGTCTCTTCAATCCGCGATGGAAATTGTAGGACTCCTGAAACCATAACATGTAATTTTAAGCCAAGCATCTCAGCATATACTTTTATCGCTTCCAGTAGGCCATTTTCCAATCCCTTTGGTCGTAGCTGCCAAATCAATGCCCGCATCTCTGTTAGCGCATCCTGAGTTAAATGCTGTATCTCTTTAAATGTTTCTTTCACATCGCTATCCTGTGTCATTTCAATTCCAGCCCTCGCCGTTAGCGTAACCGAGAATAATAGTTGATTGACTGAATCATGTAAATCTCTTGCTAGACGGTTGCGTTCCTTTACAAGGGCCATTTCTTGCTCTTGTTTCGTCAGTAAAATTCGCTTTATAGCAGAACCCATCTGAAATGCTACCGACTCCAATAGGGCTAACTCCTGCTCTGAAAAGCGTACCGTATCCTTTGAGGCAACATTTAATACACCAAAACGTTCTTGTCCAGATTGAAGGGGCACTGTGGCATGATGGGTGATTCCTTCATGATCCCCAACATTAGCTGCAATGGCACTTTCAATGCGTTGACATTCAATGATATTAGATGCCTTTTTTAGCTCCTCATTACGATAGCGCGATACACACCAACAGCCACCTTTTTTTAAATAATGACAGTTGTTAAATTCCAATGCCTCAGGTAAATTTTCATGAACAACAAGCTCCGAGCGTCCCTTTGCGTCAATAAAAAAGATCCAGCCTGTTTCAAAATTCGTGCCATTTAAAAATTTGATAAGGGCCCCTTTTAGCATCGTAACAATTTCAGTTTCTTCATTTAATAGCTCTGCAATTTCCTTTAATATACTTATATTGGAATGCTCATTTTCCTTCACGAAAACACCTCTTCTTTAGCATTACTATTGTTAATGATACCATTAAGGCATTAGGGTCGTCTTCATTAGCCGTTCATACTTTAGACTGAAATTATCGTCCTTATTTTGCGTAAGTTAATTTACATATAAAACTAGAACAACTATAATCGTACAAGTAGTGTTTTTATAAAGGGGAGAATCGATATGTCTAAAAAAGAGGAAAATGGCTTATTATTTATATGGATAGTTTCTGCTGTAGCTACACTGGGTTCATTATACTTTTCTGAAATTCGTCATTATGAACCGTGTAAATTATGTTGGATACAGCGTATTTTTATGTACCCTATCGTCATTATGGCCACTGTAGCCTTCATACAAAAAAATGCTCGTATTGCTGTCACAACAGCGGTTTTCTCTGTTATCGGAGGCTGTATCTCACTCTATCATTACGGCATTCAAAAGCTTAGTTTTTTAGCGGATAATGCCCCTTCTTGTGGCGCCGTATCATGTACAGGACAATATATTAACTGGTTAGGCTTTATTACTATTCCATTTTTAGCATTAACTGCATTTATTTTAATTGCAGGGGCAAGCTTCTATTTAATAAAAGCTACAAAAGCTGCAAAATAATCAAGAGACCGTGTTCTACCATTGGAATACGGTCTTTTCTACGGAGGAAGATTAATGTTTCTTTATACATTCAATGAAGATCACTTAACGATTGAGGAACTGTTACGTAATCATTGGCGACTAGGCAAAAAGCTCGTCCATGAACTACGTATGGCAAAAGCTATTACTTTAGAAAATGATGAGCTTGTTCAATGGAATACTCCTTTACAAGTCGGCACTATAGTTAAATTTACATTCCCAATCCCAGCATCTAGCTATAAACCAACCCCTGTTTGTGCGATTGATATAGTTTATGAGGATGATCATTGCTTAATCGTATCGAAGCCAAAGGGTATGGCAACGCACCCTAATGATGACCGAGATACCCATACATGTATGAACCACGTTATGGCACATATTCAACAACAAGGTGGTATGTATGCAGAGCATGTCCATCGACTAGATAAAGGGACACAAGGTTTATTACTCGTAGCCAAGCATCCTTTAGCGAAATCAATTTTTGACCGGATGATTGAAGAAAAATCTATTATTCGGACGTATGCGGCAGAAGTACAAGGAAATATACGCTCCTCATCAGGTACCATTTCCGAATCTATTGGTAAAGATCGACACCACGCATCTAGACGTGTCGTGTCCAAAACTGGACAGCATGCAGTGACACATTATGAAGTTGTTTCACGCTATAAAAATTCCTGTGTGGTCCATTTGATTCTTGAAACGGGTCGAACACATCAAATTCGTGTCCATTTAGCCTATATCGGCCATCCTATTATTGGTGATACTATGTACGGTGCAAGAGAAACGGTTAGTGATGACTATGAACTCCATGCTATCCAATTAGAATTTGACCATCCATTTTTAAATAAACGCATTACAGTCAAGGACGAGCAATAATCAAAAATCCCGCTTCTCTATTACGAGAGCGGGATTTTTTTAATAGAACTAAAAATCAAATTTAAAATGATCAGGATCTTGCCCAAATCGTTGATTACTATTTAATGACGCTATCTTATCCATTTGAGTCTGTGTTAATTCAAAGTCAAAAATCTGAGCATTTTCTGCAATTCGACTAGGTGTCACCGATTTAGGAATAATCAATGTGTCATTTTGTAAATGCCAGCGTAACACTACCTGAGCAGCCGACTTGCCAATCTCCTTGCCAATTTCTACGATAGTAGAATCATCAAGTACCCCACCTCGTCCTAACGGTGACCATGCAGTAACTGCAATCTGATGTTCATGGCAAAATGCGCTTAATGCTTGTTGTTGTAAATATGGATGCATCTCCACCTGATTAACCATTGGAGCAATATTGGCCTTTGCCAGTATTTTTTCTAAATGATGCTCATGATGGTTCGACACACCTGTTGCACGAATTAGTTTTTCATCATATAGGCGTTCAATGGCACGATAGGTTTCCTCAAATGTTTCTGGAACAGCCCAATGAGTCAAATATAAATCTACGTAATCCATATTAAGTTTCTTCAGCGATACTTCAAAAGCGCGTAAGGTTTCATCATATCCTTGGTCATTATTCCATACTTTTGTGGTAACAAAAATATGTTCACGTGGTACACCTGAATGACGAATAGCTTCTCCTACCTCTGCTTCATTCCCATACAAAGATGCCGTATCAATAGCTCGATAACCAACCTTCAGCGCTGTATCGATGGATTGTAATGTTTCTTCATGATCTGTCATTTTATAAACACCTAAGCCGAAGCGAGGCATTTTTACTCCATTTGATAATGTTTTCGATGATTGTAAATTCACGAATCACCACCCCTTTCTTTTTCCTAGTACCATTATACAAAAAATTGGATTTAAGAAAAATAAGGAAGCTACTGTTCTTCACCACTATTCATCCTTTTCCTCGATACTTTCCAATTGAATAGGGTCGGCAATACGCTCATCCTCCGCAAGCTCTAGACCATCACGTAAATGTTCCATTTGTTTGCCCAAATCTTTTAATTCCTTCATATCTCTCGCCATCGTACCATTTTCAATGTTTGGCACTTTTTTTTTCATATGAATCACCTCCTTAATAGTTTTCCCGATAACTATACGTTTGAACCATTTCTGACATATTTTATTCAGGTATGTCGTTTCATTTTCATAGTAGATAGGCTATACTAAATAGAGATGTCTTTATTACATGAGGAGGGTTACTTCCATGAAACTATTATTAATCATTGGTGTAACAGTTGCTTTCTTAACAGCTATTTTTACTGCTGGGTACGAAGGCGATTACAAAGCGGATAAATAATACCTCGAGAAAATCACTAAGCATTAGATGTGCTTAGTGATTTTCTTTTTTTGTCGAACAATAACATTCCTTACTTGACTTTCGGCTATTATTAAAATAAACTAACTTACATAAAGTAACTAAATAAATAAAAATAACTTACTGGAGGTATTCTATATGCATTTCCATGAAAAACCTAACACATATGTAACAAATGTTGAAATAAAAGTAAGCGATCTACAACGTTCTTTAGCATTTTATCAAGACGTCATTGGCTTCAACGTTTTACACCAAGAATCACATAAAGCTACTTTAACAGCGGATGGACATACTGCACTATTAACAATTGTCCAACCAAACACAGTGGAAGAAAAACTGAACAGGACGACTGGACTTTATCATTTTGCACTACTCTTGCCAACTCGTCGTGATTTGGCAAATATTATCACGCATTTTCATGAAAAAGGAGTATATCTTGGGGCTTCTGATCATGCTGTCAGTGAAGCACTCTATTTAAATGATCCTGATGATAATGGTATTGAGGTATACGTAGATCGTCCTGAAAATGAATGGGGATGGCATATGGATCAAGTGCATATGGTGACAGAGCCACTAAATATTCGATCGATTTTAGAAGAAGGTAACGGAAATTGGAATGGCCTTCCTGCTGGTACAGTCATGGGACATATTCACTTATCTGTTTCTAACTTGGCAGAAGCTGAACAATTTTATACAAATGGCTTAGGGTATGATATTGTGGCGCGCTATGGTTCTCAGGCATTATTTATTTCTACAGGGCGCTATCACCATCACATTGGCCTAAACACTTGGCACTCAGAAAATGCCCCAAAGCTTGGCGAAAACCAAGTAGGCTTAAAAACGTACTCACTGCGTTTAGATAATGAAGAACAAGCATCAATAATGAAAGCAAACCTTCGTGCAATGGGTGCACCTGTTATCGATATGGACGGTGGATTCCAAACCGAGGACCCAGCTGGAAATGTCGTATTATTAAAACTTTAGTAAAAAGCAGTTCTCACAATTTGAGAACTGCTTTTATTAATGTAAACCTGGATATCCTTGTTGTCGTAATGCCTCATATATAACAATCGCAGCCGTATTAGATAAGTTGAGTGAACGGACATGATCACTTTGCGGAATACGCAAGCACATATTGCGACGTTCATACGCAAATTCTTTCGGCAGTCCTGTTGTTTCTTTCCCAAACATAAAGTAAATGTCACGCTCCTTATCACTAAAATCATGCGTGGTGAATGGCTCATCACTATAAGTTTCGATTAAATATACGTCACCATCTTTAGCATACGCTATAAAATCATCTAGTGAATCATGATAAACAACATTCACACTATGCCAATAATCTAAGCCTGCCCGTTTTAGCATTTTATCGTCGGTTGAAAAGCCTAGTGGACGAATTAAATGTAATGAAGTATTTGTACCAGCACAAGTGCGAGCAATATTTCCTGTATTCGCTGGAATTTCTGGTTGATATAAAACGATATGCAATGGCATAACGATACACTTCCTTATTGTCATAATTTCTTTTAGTATTACTCATTTAGTCGAGTTGTTTTTTCTTCATTCATCATAAAAAAACTGCAAACCTTTGTGAATTTCATGCAATACTTCTTCGTCCTGCTCATTAGCCTCCGCATCATATAAGGCAGACTTAGCCTGTTCTCCGCCTATCTTACCTAAAGCCCATGCTGATGTGCCTCGAATGACTGGACGATCATCGTTTTTCAAAAGGTTGATAAGATCTGGAATAGCCGCTTCCTCTTTAAAATGAGCAAGGGCGAGGATCGCATTTCGTTGAATGGGCTTTTTACCTCGCCATGAACCAGAAACGTGGCCAAATTTTGCCTTAAATTCTCTATTAGAAATCGTTAATAGTGGTGTTAGTAATGGCTTGGCAAGCTCTGGATCTGGCATAAATTCTTCATGAATCCAATTAATTTTCCCTTTATTTTTGGGACACACAGTCTGACATGTATCACAGCCATAGAGACGATTACCAATATGGTTACGAAACTCATCAGGAAGTGTTCCCTTCGTTTGAGTGAGGAAGGCAATACAACGTTGTGCATCCAATTGCCCTCCTTGGATTAATGCACCGGTTGGACAAACATCCAAGCATAGGCGACATTCCCCACATTCATCCTCCATTGGCTTATCTGGCGAGAATGGAATATTGGTAATAAGCTCCCCTAAATACACATAAGACCCGAATTCAGGTGTTATAATCGAACAGTTTTTACCGCTCCAGCCTATGCCTGCACGTTCTGCTACTGCACGGTCTACAAGTGCACCTGTATCAACCATTGACTCAATACGAACACCTTCGACACGCTCCTCAAGCCAAGCAGATAATAACTTCAAACGTTCACGTATTGCTGTATGATAATCGACTCCCCATGAAGCACGGCAAAATATCCCACGTCTTGCTCCCCTTTTGCCAATGGGTGCATTTTGCATACGTGAGGGATAAGCAACCGCGATCGAGACAATACTCTCTGCCTCATTTAATAAATGCAGGGGTTCGGTACGTTTTTCAATATCACTTTCTTCAAAGCCAGACTGATAGCCAAGCTCCTGCTGACGACGCAGTCGGTTTTTTAATTCTGTAAAGGGAGCTGCTGTTGTAAAACCTATTTTATCAACGCCAATGGATATTGCATATGCCACAAAGTCGCGTTGTAGGTCATGTATGTTCATTTTATTTCCAACTCCTTACATGGTACAATAATAGAAATAGATAAAGTAGGTGATGTTCTTTGGAAATTTCCATTAACGAATCTCTATTAACACAACATCCCGAGCTAAAAATCGGCATTATTCATTATACCAAAATTGTTGTAGCAGAATCCCCTCAAATGATTAAAGGTCGGATGCAATTGTATCAAGAAAACCTTTTTCTGGACATGCAGGACCTTCCAGTGAACCAGCGTGAGGGTATTGCGGAATGGCGAGCACTATGGAAACAGCTAGGTGCCGATCCAAATCGTTATCGTCACTCAGCAGAAAGCCTTATGCGTCGAATTAGTAAACAAAACTATTTAACACCATTTCATTCTGGTGTAGATTTAAATAACTTCTTCTCTCTTCAATATGAAATTCCGATTGGTCTATATGATGTAGCCCTTATGAAAGGGTGCGTAGAAATATCTCTTGGCCACGAAGACATTGGTTATGAGGGTTTAAATGGTCGTTTTAATACGTTTAACAAAATCCTCTATAGCCGTGATGAAAAGGGAGCGTTTGGTTCTCCATTTGTAGATTCTAAACGGACAGCCGTTACAGAGGATACGACTGAGGCGCTCCATATTTTTTATCTTAGACCATCACTAACACATGAAGCAGCGAATGACCTTTTGGCGTCAGCAGGCAAAATGTTTAACCAAATTCATGGTGGTGACTATCAAATTGCCCTCTTGTCAAATAATGCACCATCTACAATACTATAAAAAGGACGTGTTTTCGTGATCAATCTTGCAGAAGCTGTTAAACTAAAAAGTATTTTAGGAAAGAAAACGCAAGAGCTTATTAGTGAATTACATCGTAGTGCTTTTGTGACAGTAGAAAAGGGACAGGCTCCTAAAACAAGTAACCGTGCACTCTCCCTTATTGAAGCCGAATTGGCTCAAGTTCGTGTAGATACGCGTACGCTAGATCGTTTAGTGTATGAAGCAAACATCCAAAACACAGTAGACTTTAAAGATCAGAAACTAGCACTAGTGGAAGCTATCGAATTAGCTACACAGCTGCGTGCTGAGGCTGAACTATGTAAAGAATTTAGTATGAGGGAAAAAGAAAGTGTTCGCTTTGGCTATGGTGATGGTGCTATGTTATACGAGATTGCATTATATGAGCCAGATGACTATAGAGAACGCGCAATGAAGCTCGAAAAACAGGCACATAAACTATCCAATCTTATTAATTCAAAAAATTACAGCATACAACTTAACTTTGATGATTCCCGTTATTTCTAATCTCGGGGCGGTGAGACTCCAAACCGAGTTGGATGTGCTGTTTTCAAATTTAGCTATTCGGCTAATTCAATAAAAACCAATAACAAGTTACCTGTTACTGTATGACCGATGACTAATGACCAACTATAGGTAAAGGCCATACTCAAAAAACTTGATTCCATTTGAAAACGCCATCCAAGGCTCTCCTACATCTATGTATGGAGAGCTTTTTTATCAGCAAATATGTAAAAATTCCCTATGTCTAGATTGCCCCTTTCAAGGACAAAATGGAAGTATCTCTTGGAAAGGGGTCATACTATGACGCAGCAAAATGATTCAACACATGAGCAAGATACAACATTGACAAATCGACAGGGGCATCCCGTTACTAACAATCAAAATTTACGAACGGTTAGTAATCGAGGTCCTGCAACACTTGAAAATTATGATTTTCTAGAGAAGATAAGTCACTTTGACAGGGAGCGAGTCCCAGAACGAGTTGTTCATGCTCGCGGTGCTGGTGCACATGGTTATTTTGAAACATACGGTGTAGTAGGCGATGAACCAATTTCTAAATATACCCGTGCAAAAGTCTTTCAGGATAAAGGAAAAAAAACACCTGTATTTGTGCGTTTTTCAACGGTTATACATGGTGGACATTCGCCTGAAACATTACGTGACCCACGAGGCTTTGCGGTAAAATTTTATACAGAAGATGGCAACTGGGATTTAGTAGGCAATAATTTAAAAATCTTCTTTATCCGTGATGCAATGAAATTCCCTGACATGATTCATGCATTTAAACCTGATCCTATTACTAATATTCAAAACGTTGAACGTTTCTTTGATTTTTGTGCTAGCTCACCAGAATCTTTCCACATGGTAACATTTGTATATTCACCTTGGGGTATACCCGCTAACTATCGTATGATGCAGGGCTCTGGCGTCAATACGTATAAGTGGGTTAATCACGAAGGTAAAGGGGTTCTAGTCAAATATCACTGGGAACCACTTCAGGGCATTAAAAATTTAACACAAAAAGAAGCAGAAGAAATTCAGCAGAAAAACTTTAATCATGCCACACAGGATTTATATGATGCGATTGAACGTGAAGAATTTCCTGAATGGGAGTTACATGTTCAAATTATGGAGGATGGTCCACATCCTGAGCTTGATTTTGATCCATTGGATGACACAAAGCTTTGGCCAAACGATCAATTCCCATGGTATTCAGTCGGTAAAATGGTATTAAACAAAAATCCTGAGGACTATTTTGCAGAGGTAGAACAAGCTACTTTCGGTACGGGCGTACTGGTCGATGGTTTAGATTTCTCCGATGATAAAATGCTACAAGGTCGTACATTCTCCTATTCAGATACACAGCGTCACCGTGTGGGAGCCAACTATCTTCAATTGCCAATTAATGCGCCTAAAAAGCGTGTAGCAACCAATCAAAGTGGTGGGCAAATGATGTATAAACGAGATTTAGCACCTGGTCAAAATCCACATATTAATTATGAGCCGTCCATGTTAAATGGCTTAAAGGAAGCAGCTCAGGATGGTAAGGAATATACTCCTTATGTTGAAGGAAACCTTGTTCGAGAATCCATTGATCGTCAAAGTAATACAAAGCAAGCTGGTGAAACTTACCGTAACTTTGAGCAATGGGAGCGCGATGAGCTGCTTGCCAATTTAATTCGTGATTTATCGGTCTGTCATATGGATATACAAAATGCAATGATTGCACTAGCGGAAGAAGCAGATGAAGAATATGGTCGTTTGCTAAAAGAAGGGTTGCATAAGGCTAGAAAGGAATCTTCTCCTTCAAAGCCACTTGGCAATATTGGTGGCGATCATGCCCCTCAGGATGCGATAGATAAAGGACATAATGCCGAGCCTTATTAAATCACACCAAAAAGACATTACATATTTTTGTAATGTCTTTTTGCATTATTGTTCATAGGCCTTATACCAGTGATATGGTTGTATCTCTTTTAACGTTTTAAATATTAGTGAACCGTCTGAATTCGTAACTGCTGCCTTCACATTCTCTCCCCAATAAAAGAGTCTTTCTTGGCAGACCCCACAAGGTGTGAGGACTACGAATTTAGATTTTTCATTTTCTCTAGCAACACAAATCGAATGTGTCACCTTTGTATTCAATTTATGCGCCTCTAAAATAGCACCCGTTTCCATACATAATTCAGTTGCTGCATTGATGACCTCTGGTGCGACACTAGTTAAAATATGCCCGTCCTCAGAATATAAAGCGGCCGCTCCGCCCCATCCTGAGGGATATCTTTTCTCCACTAATTGGACAGCTGCTTCATAGAGCTTTTTCTCAATATCCATATCATCAATCCCCCACAGTTAATATACTCCTGGTAATATCTTCAACACTTTTCCCTCTGCATCTAAATACGCATCTACCCCAAGAGGAATGCCTATATTCGTTAATTCATGTCCTATTTTAAAACCTGCCACAACAGGAATGCCTAAGTCTCCAAAATACTCTTTCATTAAATTATTTAGTGCTGCATCATCCGACTCTGTTTGTGTAAAGGAGCCAATGACAACACCTGCTAGCTGCTCAAATTTCCTAGCTTGCTTTAATTGCTGTAGCATCGAATCAATGTTAGGAATCGATTCAGCTAACTCCTCTATCAATAAAATCTTACCTTCTGTCTGTATCTCAAATTTAGTACCTAATGTGCTGACAAGACGATAAAGATTTCCTCCTATTAATTCACCGCGTGCCACCCCACCAGCAATTGTTATTAAAGGAGAAATTGATTCCGTATATTGTATTTCGATAGGGGAAAATAATTGTACAAACATTTTCTTCGATAGTTCATCCATTGTATTAGCAGCCATTAGCATAGGTCCGTGGAATGTTACTAAATTAGCGTACTCATTGATGGCACAATGCAAATAGGTAATATCTGAAAAGCCCCAGAAAATTTTTGGATTTTCCTCTAATAGCGTATAATCAATTTTTTCAGCTATTCGGGCAGCGCCATAACCTCCCTTTACACAAAAAATCGCTTTCACTTCAGGATTTTTAACCATTTCATGAAAATCAGCTAACCTGATTTCATCACTTCCCGCTAAATAATCATGCTTGGCATGGATGGTATCCCCTACGATATAGCGAAGACCCAACTCATCTAAAAAAGCTAATGCGTCCCCAAGCTTTTCAGATTCTACTAGACTCGATAGGGCAACTACACCTACTACATCTCCCTTTTGTAAACGTGGTACGGTATTTTTCACGTTCATTCCTCCTTTATTTTTCTAATGCTGTCTCTAAGTTAGTGCGAAGACATTTAGCTATTATTGCATCTTCTTCCCATCATTCTATACGGTTATTTTCTACTTAAGAAGAAACGATCGACATTCTGCAATTGCAACCTTCAGACATTTAGACATACCCTTCAACAAGGGTGATTTAATTGTTATTGTAGCAGTAATTTTTGGGAGCGTATATCCATTGCTCATCCGTTTTCAGGAAAAAACAAGAAAGCAAAGTCTTCAGTCATAAGAAGACTTTGCTTTTTATTGTTAATTTGTGCCGCCATAAATAATCGTCACGTTAGGATGTTTCAATAATTGACTTGCAGGGAAATCTTCTGTTATATGGCCACTTTTCAATTTTTGAATGGCCGCCAGCTTCTTTTCACCAAAGGCAATCAGGACAATTTCCTTCGCCTTCATAATGGATTGAATGCCCATCGTAATCGCATGTGTTGGGACTTCGGCTTCGTCATCAAAGTAAATCGCATTTTCTGTTCTTGTTGATGTCGTTAATTCGACAATATTTGTCATAGAATGGAACGGAGTACCTGGCTCATTAAAACCTATATGACCATTTACGCCAATTCCAAGAAGCTGTAAATCAATACCTTCTACCGCATCAATTCTTGCATCATATGCCTTGCATTCAGCAGCTAAATCCTCTGCCTCACCATTTGGCAAATGTATATTTTCTTGTTTAATATTTACATCATTAAATAAATTATTGTGCATAAAAGTCCAGTAACTTGCAGGACTTGTTCGCTTAAGACCTACATATTCGTCCAAATTAAAAGTTTGTACATCCTTAAATGATACTTGACCAGCTTGATGTCGGGCTACTAATTCTTTATACATTCCTACAGGTGAACCACCAGTTGCTAATCCTAGCACACTATTTGGCTTCTTCTGTATTTGCTCTAAAAAAATCTTTGCGGCCATTTCGCTCATTTCGTCATATGTATTGACTTCTATCCATTTCATTTTCCTTATCATACCTACCTTAAATTCTTATTCATTAACTATATTGTAAAAAATTTCACTTTATAGTAGCTAATATATTAATTCTACAAGTTATTTAGCTATTTTTCTATCATTTCCCTCGTAATATTATGCGTGTATTCTGTTGCTGTTTCGGTTATGTTATTAATAAGGAAGTGAGGCGATTTTATGAATGCACAGATTCAGCAATATTTACAGCATATTCAATTTCAAGGAACTTTAGAGCCTACTGTCCAACTACTAGGACAGCTACAGACAAAGCATCTATTGACTATTCCCTATGAAAATTTAGATGTTGCCTTGAACCTCGGTATCTCATTCTCTATTCCTAATTTATTTCAAAAGATTATTGTTGAGCGACGTGGTGGCAATTGTTTTGAACTAAATATTTTATTTAGCTGGCTTTTACGGGAGCTAGGCTTCTCAGTTACCAATCGCTATGCTCAGTTTTGGCGCAATGTTGAAGAACATATGCCTCCTGAAGATATACCCATGCATCAGTTATTACTAGTAAAGGATGCGAAGCAATCCTATATTTCAGATGTAGGCGTTGGTGCTTTAGCGCCTTGTAAACCAGTACCATTAATAGCCGGATATAAACACCGAGAAGGTCGAGAATTATATAAAGTAGAGTATGATGAAGAAAATGGTTGGATGCTTTTTGAGCAAACCAAACAGCAATGGCGTTTGCTCTATTGCTTTCATGATGATGCAAATGATGCAAAATTTGCCCCACGACTCTCCAAGCAAAAAAATAAAATCGCCATGATTCGAACGGCTCGTGGTCGTCACACGATGATGAACAATGAATTTAGAATTTACGAAGGACCATCCTTAACTACCTATACAACAAACACCGAGAAGGAATGGCAGCAAGCATTACAGCGCTTTTTTCATATTTCTATACAACAATAAAGGAAAGCGAGTCCATCAGTGGCTTGCTTTCCTTTTCTGATTATTTCATTGTTCGATTGAGTAATTCAAACACAACTATATCATTGTGTAGCTCCTTGATTAAACCAATTTCATCTACGAAATAATAAGTTTTTATCACATCACTAAATTTTGACCTTTTCTCTACTATTATTACACCCGTATATTGCACTTCACCAGCTTGTACTGTGCTATTAGTTGATTTTACAGTTACTCTTTCTCCTGCAGTAACCCCTGGATCATCTTCATGTAAAATAACACCTATTCTAAGTGGTAGTTCCATATATAAATCATAATGTGTGTTAGCTTCACTTGCAATGGCTTGACCATATGCACGATCATGACCATATAAAAGCTCATCAGCAAGTGATTGTCCTGTACTTACATTTTTGACTGTCCATACATCATTTTTACCGTCGTGTTGCTCATATTGATAGCTTAAAGTATAACGCTTATTGTCGCTTAAAGAATAATGGGCATACGTATAAACAAATGCCGGGTCCTTTAGCAAATTGGGCTTAGAAAGAGTCAATGCTCGTGCCAAAAATGCTGAGAAGTGTGCACGTGTAACAGGGTCATTAGGCTTAAATGCACCACCCTCATAGCCCCTTATTAAATGATTATGGGCCAGTGTTAAAATTTCTTTATAACCACGTGTCTGCTCCGTCACATCTGTAAAATAATAAGAATCTGAGCCTTTTAATTGAAAGGCTCTATTTAGCACAATAGCCATTTCTCCTCTAGTAATCGGCGCGTCTGGATTAAATGTATGAGCTGCATCGAATATCCCTTTGTTTTGTACAGCAGCTATTTCTTTGTAATATTGATTAGCAGTTGTTACATCTTGATAGTGGGGGTTTTCTATGTTGATTGTGTTTAGTCCTAAAGCACGTGTGAGCATGACAGCTACTTGTGCTTTCGTAACATAGTCATTCGGCTTGAATAACTGATTCGAATAACCCTTCACAATATCCTGCTCCACTAAATAATGTATTTCTGTCATCAAGGTATCATCCGTTAAATCTTTAAAACTGGCTGCCTGCACTTCCTTCGGTATTAAGCCAATCGTTATCAGGATCAAACATACTAATTTCAATATGTTCCTCACATTATCCCTCCTCCATCGATTCTTTACCCATAAAGACGTTTAATTATGCTTAAAATGAAAAAAGACTCTACTGAAAGAGACTTTATGCGTTATTTTTATGTTGAATTAATCCGATTCCTAGACCAGTAGGATCCACCAAATAAGCAAGATAAAAGTCATCAAACTCCATTTTCTCACGCAAAATAGTAGCCCCGTTCCTTGTTGCCTATTCGATAACTTCATCAGTTGCATTTTGAATTCGTGTACCAAGTGGATAGTCACTTGGACCTTTACTAATGCCACCATTAACCCCAATTTCGCTTTCTTGCCCAGTTGTCACTGGCCTAATCTCAATTCGGGGCCGCTACCTCCCAGCCAAACAACTTACTATAAAAGCTGCCGTTTTCTTAGGTTACTGACTATTTAATTCCAAGCTAATTACTCTTCCCAAACATATCCCTCCTTTTTATTTTTGCATAACAAATAATTCAACAATTAATTGGATTTTCCTTCCTAATAATCCTATAAATTTGCATGTCACACACATTTAACCTAAATGTTACACAAGGCTCCCTATTAGTTGGAGCCTTGCTTATTTTATAACACGACACCATCGCTCATTTTAATAATACGATCTGTATAAGCCAACATTTCTTCGTCATGCGTCACTAATAATGTTGTTATATTTAAAGTTTTTGTTAATGTTCTTAATAACAACATAATTTCTTTAGAGCGCTGTGAATCTAAACTTGCTGTTGGCTCATCTGCAAACAATACTTTTGGTTGATGAATAATGGCACGAGCAATCGCTACACGTTGCTTTTCTCCACCTGACAAGGAAGAAGGATAAGCATGTTGACGATGAGCTAACCCAACTAACTGTAATAAACGATTTACTTCATGCTTTTTCTCATGTTTCTTCAGTGGCGACCCAGCAACGTCCAACATTAATAGCAGCTGCTCCTCAACGGTAAGAAAAGGTACTAGATGTGCAAACTGAAAGACAAAGCCAAATTTACTTGCACGCAGCCCTCGTACCTGTTCCTCGTTCATAGCCGTTAAATTATGTCCCTCAAAAAGGATTTGTCCATCTGTTGCTGGTTGTAGTCCAGCAGCTATAGTTAATAACGTGCTTTTCCCTGAACCAGATGCACCTACCAATGCGGTAATTTCTCCTTCTTTTAAGGATAAATTAATGCCTTTTAAAATTTCCTCTTCGACATCACCATTTTTAAACGTTTTTCTTACTTCATCAATCGTAAATAACGTCATGACTAAGCCTCCCCCTGGTGTATTGCTTGTAACGGTTCGATTTTTTTAATTTGTAGACCTGACAGTGTAGCTCCCACAAAACCAATGACAAGGAACACTAACGATAGTTGTATTGTTGTACCTAGGTTTAACGTAAACGGCATCTCCTTTGGCGCAACTATATTGAATAATTGACTAAGGCTGACTGATAATACTAATGAAAAGGCAGTAATAATCACCATCTGTGTCCAGATCATGTTAAATAACCTACTTGTTTTTAATCCAATCGCCTTGAGAATGCCATATAGTCCAATCTTTTGTACATTCATCATATAGAAGAAAATAGCAAATAACATACCACTAATGACAACTAAAAACCAAATTATCATATTTAAAGACATCTGTTCCGCACTGTAACTCGGAATAGCATTCAGAAATTCTTTATTCCTATAAGACTGCAGTCCCTCAAATTCCTTAGCCGTATTTTTGGGAACGAAAATTAATTGCATATCCTTTACCCGATACATTTCCTGATAAGCCTCTTTACTTATATAAGCAACAGGTGCATGGCTATATTTCTTTTGCTCCACAAAGCCTTTCACTATAAACTCGCCACTATATTGATTGTTCGTTAATATATCTCCAACCTTAATTCCTTTATCCTGTAGCGAGCTGTCTAACAGCACCTCACCATGTCGTACATTTCTAAATAGTGTTGATTCCGTCGACGTGACAAAGGCCACACTTTGCTGTTTATCATCCTGATCACTTAAAAAGCCCATTTGAATAGAAAAGGCAACTGCCTCCTTCTCCTCAGTCATGACTTCCTGTTGTAGATCGCTAGAGATTCTCGAAAGATTAAACGTCCCATCTGCATCCTCCGTCATGTAAAATTGTCCTTGAGGTAAATCTTTTATTAAAGCTGCATTATCCTGTGACAAACCATTCGCCAAACCTGAAATAATAAACGTTAAAAAACTAACTAGGAAGATGATGGAGCCCAAGATTAAAAACCGCACTTTATTTTTCTTCATTTCTTTCCAGGCAAGATTCATCCTTAACCCCTCCATTACTTTGATTATCCTTAGCTTAAAATTGTTACATGAACAGAGCATGAACTAATCGTTAAAAATGTAGGGGAAAACAAATAAACCGCTCTGAAGGAAAGTAATTTATCCTACAGAACGGTTTATATCTTCATCTAAAAAAACTCATATAATCCATTTTTAAAGTAATTGTACTCGTTTTGATTAATTAATTTTCTCCCATACCCTTCATAAAATATCTGCCTGTCTCTTTCAGTTTCAAAGGCTTGTGGTTTAGGTCTTACAGCTAGCGCAAAATCGTATCGTGGGTCACCGAATGCTCCACCACTCCAATCAATAATACCCGATATTTTCTGATTATGAACGAGAACATTATCGATTGTAAAATCACCGTGTATGAATGTTTGCTGAATAGGTTCAGGTTTATTCCCTTTTAAGTCATCTAACAACTTTGACGTACCATCTACCTCAAAATTTTTTAGATTAAACTCTGCCTGACCCAACATATCATCGATCCAAACCCCAACTGCTCCCTCCTTTATTTCCAGTGGGCATGGCATCGAATGAATGGCTGAAAGGACCTTTCCATAATGAAAGATGATTGCATGCCTGTTTTCCTCTTTGGTTTCATTCTCTAACGCCTGTCTAATCGTGCTACCCTCTATATATTCCATCAATGCCCATGCCTGATTGTCTAAAGGTTGTTCAACAAAACAATATAAACGAGGGATAGGTAATGTAGAATTAGATAGACATTTTAGAACAGTCGCTTCTTTCTTTAACCATGAGCCATATTGCTTTCCTTTTGTTCTCTTTAAAAAGAAAGTGCCTCTTTCAGAAAAAAGGATTCCAACATCTGATGTATGCCCCTGTCTTGGAAAAGAAATATGGGTAACTCCACCAACATAATCGACTATTTCTTTAGGTATTTCTGTAAGATGTATCGGCTTCAACCTGATCACCACCTAGTTAAAAAGTTAGAACAAATATTGTAATAAAAAAACAGTTCCAATCGTTTACCTAAATAACTTTAGCATTTCAATAGTTTTCTTTTAATCTTATCCGTTTTATACGTTTATAGTGTTTTTATATACTTTATGATGTTGCTGATATTTTCAGAATTATATTCCGCCTCTGATAAAAGATAGTATCCACTTTTCGAAAAATCAATATGACCCAGTAAACTTTTTAAGTATGGAGAAATTAAAACCAAAATGCCATCGTTTTCTAATAATTCCTCTGGAGATTCAAATCCATGAGTAACTTCTACGTTAAAAGAACTCAAATGATTTTCTTTCAATGAATTTTCTATGCTTTTTTTTAATCTCGTTGACCTTTTCTTCAAGAAGAATCCTTCTCTATCTAAACCAGTGGCAAATCCCCTAAAACCCATTGCTAATTTCGGATAAATATAAATCGTTTTAATTATGAGCAACCCCTTCAAAAAAAGATTTATAACTCTCTCCATACCAATCCTATTATTTCCATTTTAACATATAAAAGAAAGGAATATATATTGTCACTACTATATCAATTGCTCCCCTTAAACGTTTGTGCAGCACATAATTTCACATAATTATGTTTGAAGTACTGTCCTACATGGTGGAAGTGATGTTGTAGTAGCAAGGAAAACAAAAAAGACTCCACACAATTAAGTGTGAAGCCTTAACTATGTAGCATTCTCTGTTGCTAGTATAGGATACAGGTGGTCGAGACAGAGAATGCATTAAAAAGCCTTATATTTCAAGGTATTCTATCTGACGTGTGTAAAATTGGTGTAAAGTAATTTGGCAATGTAAATCTCAAAAGTACATACTTTTCTTTAAAAGTGATATGCCTCAAGATAAGTTTTTTCACTAATTACATCTTGCCGCCGTGAGGTGAAAGGTATTATCTTCTCTTTAACAGTATATGAAGATAGTTCGGTATATCAAAGTTTTTTTCAAATTCTGTTTGTAACATCTTTAACGAGAATTTATCCTTTTTCATTGAATTGCGGTAACAAAGTGTTAGCTCTTTGCAGGCGCACTTTTAGCAGAAATTAATTACCCAGTAATGGAAAAGTAACAATTAAATACATTACCCACACTCTACATACGTAGAGTGTGGTGGTGCTAGTGGGTTCAATACCGCATTCATTTCTGCCAATTTACTGCTTGATAAGCTCTAAACTTTTTGAGGCTACATCATTCTATACCATCGTCAATCAACATTATTTGATTGAAAGTTATTGAGCAATGCATGTACTTCATCTGTTGATTTCATGTTCATCAATTGATATCTTACATTGTCCTTCATGTTACTTCTCCGCTCTTTTCAACAACTCATGGTTTTTCATTTACAGAACGCTTCCCTGAAAGTGCGAGTGTCAGGTCAAAATCAGCTATCAGGTTTCTTAACACCTACTTGACTCCTTCTTCATCAACCAAAGGCAATCCATAAATATAGGAGACCTACCAGTACTGTCCTTGCCCTAAGTCAATTGGCGTTTAATCTCTTTAATGCGAGAATTATGCCCGCTGAGGCTCAATATAAAGCCTACCAAAGTACATGCTGCTACGTGTATCTTATGGGCAATTTTTCAGTTGCGAAGTGCCTCACATTTCGAGTTTTGAAAAACACTGTTCCTCAATCATAAGATAGAGCCACTACCTTCTACCACTCTGGCCTTTTATAAAACCGGTGGATGAATTGGAACAGATATAATTATTACTGCAGCACTCAGTATTAAAATTGATAATCCAACATTTTTCTTCATATTCACACTCTCCTTTAAATTTCAATAAATTGCATAGCTTTCTCGAACTGCTTTTCTTGTCGATAATACTCTCCCAATAAATTAGAAAATTGTTGGTGCATTTCTTTTAATTCTTCATTATCTGCTGTAAATGGAATTAACCTCCCTTCTAAAAAATCCATTGCTTTCTTTTTTTCTTCTCCTAGCAAATATAAATAAAAAGTAGCAAATAAATTAAAACTTATTTTTTTCTTATTTTTTGCTTCTTCCTTTAGAATAGTAAAGGTTTTTATACTTTTTTCCGTTTGTCCTAAGCGAAATTGTGTAACACCTAAATTATATAAGCAAAGCAGATAATGATCACAGTTCTTTGACATTAAAGAAGCGCTTTTTTCAAAGTAAATTAATGCATTTTCATATTCCCATCTCATTTGGTACAAATCCCCCAAATTGTGATATATAGCAGGTAATAGCTGCTGTTGCTGTAATAGCTCCACATTTCTCACTAAATGTTCATAGATTTCGATTGCTTCGTGAAACACTTTTCCTCGAGAGTAATTGAGTGCCAGAGACATTAATGTATAAATAATTCTTTTAAAATTAAATTGGTCCTTATAGAATTGAAGAGCTTTTTTCCCATAAATAATTGCTTGGCTTGGTTCTTCTAACCGCCCTTTTATTAAAGCGAAATGATAGTAAAACTCTCCTTCTAGTGACCCTAGTTCTGGATGTATTTGAAGTATTTGAGTTAGTTCTTTAGCTGCTTCCTCATATTTACCTTTTGTAATTAAAACTAATGCATAATAATATGAATGTAAATACCTTTCATGTTGGGAAAAATTTTGTCGGTGGGCATTTAGCCATCTTAATTGATTGTCTGCTAATTTATGCTCTTTAACAAACACATAATAACGTAACTTATAAAGTTCATATAAATAAATAGATTCTGTAAAACCTATTATTTCTTCATATTCTTTTAATCTGCTCATTGTCTCTTTTACTTTCTCATTCTCTAGGTAATTTATATGTTTTTGTAAATCATTTAATAGGCAAATAATATTTTGTTCGTTATTCTCTACATCATGAATACTAATATTTAATCGTTCTAGCAGTAGACGTATTGTCTCGCTATTTGCTTCTTTATTATTATTCTCAATTTTACTTAAATGAGGAATCGAGCAAATCCCCATTGCCACTGAATTCTGTGTCATTCCTAGCTTTGTACGATAGTACTTAATTAATGAACCTATCTTCATTTTCATAACCTCCCGTATCGAATGACTATATTTTACATTTATTATAATCATAATTTTCCCAATAATCAAAAAACCTAAATTATGGTAGATTCAAATTGTAGTACTATAACTTAATTTGAAAAGGGGTTGGGATGAATGAAAAAAATGAAAAGTACGTTGCTAAGTCTTTTGATTGCAGGATCAGTAATAAATCCGGTGTACGCAACAGCGATGAATAGCGAAGATAGCTCAGGAAACGACGGTGGTCAGGAGAAATTCCGTGTTTATGTTGAGGCAAACAAAAAATCAGAAAAATCAACATTAAAAACTCAATATTCTGCTCGTTGGGAATTAACAGAGAACGGATTTTCAACTGATATGAATGAAAAACAATTCGAAGCATTACAGAAGAATAAAAATTTCACAGTTACAAAAGTTCCTATCGTTACATTAGATACGATAGGTTTGGAAGACGATAGTATGGTAGAAAATGAAACCCTGGATTTGGTAACTTCTTTAAGAGCTTCTCAACAAATACCTTGGGGAATTAAAGCAATTTATAACAATGATACTTTAACATCTACAACTGGAGGAAGTGGCATTAATATTGCCGTACTCGATACGGGTGTAAATACTTCTCATCCTGACCTTGTCAATAACGTAGAGCAATGTAAAGACTTTACAGGTGCGACAACACCCATTAATAACAGCTGTACAGATAGAAACGGACATGGTACACATGTTGCTGGTACGGCCTTAGCTGATGGTGGAAGCGATCAAGCAGGCATTTACGGTGTAGCTCCAGATGCTGATCTTTGGGCTTACAAAGTGTTATTAGATAGCGGCTCTGGATACTCAGATGATATTGCTGCTGCTATTCGACATGCAGCAGATCAAGCAACAGCTACTGGTAGCAAAACAATTATTAGTATGTCTCTAGGTTCTTCAGCGAATAATAGCCTCATTTCAAGTGCTGTCAATTACGCATACAGTAAAGGAGTTCTAATAGTAGCTGCAGCTGGTAATTCAGGCTATGCGCAAGGAACAATTGGTTATCCGGGGGCATTACCAAATGCAATCGCCGTTGCAGCTTTAGAAAATGTACAACAAAATGGGACTTATCGTGTAGCTGACTACTCTTCACGTGGTTATATATCTACAGCTGGAGATTATGTAATCCAGGAAGGTGATATTGAAATCTCAGCTCCTGGCTCATCAGTTTATTCTACATGGTATAATGGCGGTTATAATACAATTAGCGGCACATCAATGGCTACCCCTCATGTCTCTGGTTTAGCAGCAAAAATTTGGGCTGAAAATCCGTCATTGTCTAACACGCAACTACGTTCTAACTTACAAGCGAGAGCAAAATCAGTAGATATTAAAGGTGGTTATGGAGCTGCTATAGGTGATGACTACGCTTCAGGATTTGGATTTGCTCGCGTTCAATAATTTCAAAAGGTGAAGCATACTAACATTAGTAATACAAACCAAAGCTATGGTTTGTATTACTATTTTTTTGGTTCTAAACGTATTCACCAGTACCCCTAATACCTCCAAGTAGTATTATAGCTTCGCTTGTTATACGAGATCTAAGTCCCAACCAGCCTCAAACAAATTTCTACAGGTAGGGGTGAACAGGTAGAATTATTGAAAGGCACTTAATGTGCCTTTCAAACTTCACTAATTAAAATCATGAATAAATTCTTTTAACAATATTTTAAAGTAATCCAGATATCCCTCATTTAAAATGCTACTAGGAATATGTGTAGAATAGTCAATATGATTTACAAACTTAAATTCTTCTTTATCATACTTTCCTATTTCTTCGGTTTTTAGAGTAGTAGTAAATATTATTTGATTACGGAGTATGTTTCTGTTTTTTTAGTAAACAGACTATCAAAAAATAAAGTTCCATTTGGATCAATACTTTTATATTTTTCATTCATGGAGAATAAAACATTAGAGATAACTTCTTTTTTAGTTGAAATACCTTTGTCCTTTGCAATTTCAAACATAGTAATAATTGATTCTAATTCTCGTATTTGTTCATCTAGTTCTTGTACTTTACTCTCAGCATCTTCTGCATTAAATAATTGCTCTTTATAAAATAACAGTGATTCTAAAGAAATCTCGTCAACGAACATTATCCCATAGTTTACTTACCTGATTACACGAACCAGTCAAATCATTGAAGTTATATAGTAACTAATATCATTACTATCTGTTCTAAAATTCATCAAGTATAATAAAGCTTTAGTTTCATACTCGCTTCCAATACCTCTATTCTTTTCTGTAGCTTGAATAACATAGCTCATTCGTTAGCCCCCCTTTTCATGGAAGAATATTCAATCTTAATGTATACAGTTTTTCTACAAATTTTCAACATAAAAAAAGAACCCTTGAGTTATCAAGGATTCTTTCACTTTTTAGATACCGGTGGTCGGGGTCGAACCGACACTCCAAAGGAACACGATTTTGAGTCGTGCGCGTCTGCCAATTCCGCCACACCGGCATAATGGAGATAAAAAAAATCGGATAAACCGATTAGCAGTAAAAATATGGAGGCGGCAACCGGATTTGAACCGGTGATAAAGGTGTTGCAGACCTGTGCCTTACCACTTGGCTATGCCGCCATCATACTTGGAGCGGAAGACGAGGTTCGAACTCGCGACCCCCACCTTGGCAAGGTGGTGTTCTACCACTGAACTACTTCCGCAATAAATGGCTGGGGTACCTGGATTCGAACCAGGGCATGACGGAATCAAAATCCGTTGCCTTACCGCTTGGCTATACCCCAAAAGATAATTATATATAAAAATGGGGGGCGACTGATGGGAATCGAACCCACGAATGCCTGAACCACAATCAGGTGCGTTAACCACTTCGCCACAACCGCCATAATTAATATTATTTTGTTTTATTTTAAAGTTAAATGGGGCGACTGATGGGAATCGAACCCACGAATGCCTGAACCACAATCAGGTGCGTTAACCACTTCGCCACAACCGCCATAAAATTTAATTGGCAGGGGCAGTAGGAATCGAACCCACATCAAAGGTTTTGGAGACCTCTATTCTACCGTTAAACTATGCCCCTATTTGATAAAAACTGGTGGAGGGGGACGGATTCGAACCGCCGAACCCTAAGGAGCGGATTTACAGTCCGCCGCGTTTAGCCACTT
>NZ_JBXAHN010000006.1:0-251690 GCF_058795135.1 Lysinibacillus sp. GW823-FHT06C08 | reverse complement strand
CGTTCCCATACCGAACACGGAAGTTAAGCTCTTTAGCGCCGATGGTAGTTGGGGGCTTCCCCCTGTGAGAGTAGGACATCGCTAGGCGCAAAAAGTCGCTACTGATACACTCAGTAGTGGCTTTTTTTCTGTCTAAAATTCTAAAAAGTAGATAAAGTAAGGAGGCATTTCTTTGAATGAAATGCCTCCTTACTATTTTAGACAGTTGCTGCTCGTAGTTCGATACGACGAATTTTCCCAGATGTTGTTTTTGGTAACTCATCGATAAAGACAATACTACGAGGATATTTATAAGGAGCCGTCAGTGCTTTTACATGCTCCTGTAGCTCCTTGATTAGTTCTTCTTCATTGTGTCCCTTATAGCCATCTCGTAAGATTACGTAGGCTTTGACAATATGCCCCCTAATTTCATCTGGAGCAGCTACCACAGCACACTCTTGTACAGCATCATGTTTGTTTAAGGCATCTTCCACTTCAAATGGACCAATCGTATAACCAGATGAAATAATAATATCATCGCCCCGACCTTCAAACCAGAAGTAACCATCTTCATCACATTTTGCTTGATCACCTGTAATGTACCATTCACCGCGGAATGCCGCTTGTGTGCGCTCAGGCTCACGATAATACTCTTTAAACAAGGCTGGCGATGATTTGTGTATCGCAATATCGCCAACCTCGCCAACAGGTGCCTCATTGCCTTCATTGTCGATAATACGTACAATATTACCTGGAGTTGGGACACCCATGGAACCAGGTCGTAGCTCCGTGTTTTCCAAAGTACCAATGAGTAATGTATTTTCAGTTTGACCATAACCATCGCGGACTTTTAAACCAAAGTGATTCTTAAATGTTTCAATGACTGGTCGATTTAATGGCTCACCAGCAGAGACAGCACTACGAAGAGAAGATAGATTATAGTCTTTTAAATTCTCAAGTTTCGCCATGATACGATACTCAGTTGGGGTGCAGCAAAGAACATTAACCTTTTCATCCTGCAACAGTTGAAGATATGTTTTTGCATCAAATCCACCATGATAAACAAAGGCAGTAGCTCCCAACATAATAGTAGATAGGAACGGGCTCCAAATCCATTTTTGCCAGCCTGGAGCTGCAGTTGCCCATACTAAGTCTCCTTCACGTACACAAAGCCACTGTGCAGCCGCTGTTCGAATATGTGCATAGCCCCAGCCATGAGAATGGACGACGCCTTTAGGCTTACCTGTTGTTCCAGAAGTATAAGAAAGGAAGGCCATGTCATCGCGTTTAGTAGCAACAGCCGTAAATGTATTTGGCTGAGAGCTAGCCAATTCATCTAAAGAAGTCCAATCTCCTGTAGCTGTTCCGATGACCATTTTGTTTTTTAAAGCATCGACAGAAGACGAAATTTTGTCTACTTCACTAGTAAATACTTCATAGGCGATAACGGCACTGGCAGAAGAATGCTCCATACGATACTCTAAATCACTTGCGCGCAACATCTCTGAACAGGAAATAGGAACAATACCCGCTTTTAAACAGCCTAGGAAAACAAAATAGGCCTCAGGTAGGCGAGGAATAATAACTAATACACGATCTCCTTTTTGAAGCCCCTTCTTCGTAAAGGCATTCGCGTATTGATTCATTTTTTGAACAAGTTCTACGTAAGTAACGGTTTGTCTCTCTTGTTGTGTATTTAACCAACGTATAGCTTGGCGTTCACTATCTTGCGAAAACTTTTCTAATTCCTCTGTGATGTTATAAACATCCGGTGCAATTAAATCCTCTATTACCATTTGAACATTCCTCCCCCTAAAATGATAGAAAATTCATAAAACTATTTTTATTTTAACAATTGCAATAATATACAGCAAGAATATTTAATACACAAAATAGAAATTTTAGATTTAATAGAGAACTATTATACATTCTAAGTACTATTTAAGAAATTCTCGACAAAAAAATATAATATTTTACACAAATATGTTGCATTATTTAGAATGCTTGCTATAATAATAAATGTACTTAAGAGGTTGTCTAAGACCGATTTGAATAGTATTGTTCCGAAGTAGCTCAGTTGGTAGTAGCACCTGACTGTTAATCAGGTTGTCGCAGGTTCGAGTCCTGCCTTCGGAGCCATTTTTTTGCTCATTTTTAAGATGGCTTTATACATAAAAAAATGTAGAAAAGTGTTGCAAGAATGTAGAAATAATGTTATCATAATTCTTGTCTTGTTTGAGACATAAGTTGGGCCCCTTGGTCAAGTGGTTAAGACACCGCCCTTTCACGGCGGTAACACGGGTTCGAATCCCGTAGGGGTCACCATTTAAAATACATCATCATGATGTACAGGCTTTAAAATGAAAATAAACTGTGATATAACACACCTGTTTCTATGGAGGATTAGCTCAGCTGGGAGAGCATCTGCCTTACAAGCAGAGGGTCGGCGGTTCGAGCCCGTCATCCTCCACCATTATTCTTGTGTTATTTCGGAGGGGTAGCGAAGTGGCTAAACGCGGCGGACTGTAAATCCGCTCCTTAGGGTTCGGCGGTTCGAATCCGTCCCCCTCCACCAGTTTTATAAATGATTGGGGTATAGCCAAGCGGTAAGGCAACGGATTTTGATTCCGTCATGCCTAGGTTCGAATCCTAGTACCCCAGCCATTTTTCTTTTATGAGCCATTAGCTCAGTTGGTAGAGCATCTGACTTTTAATCAGAGGGTCGAAGGTTCGAGTCCTTCATGGCTCACTTTTATAGAATAAAATATATTCAAAAGTGATATAATAAATACAGATAACTAATCTCTTACTGAAAACAGTAGGAGATTTTTTTATGTTATTTGAAAATGAATAAATATGCGTATTTATGTTGGGTTGAGCCAAGTGGTAAGTAGGCTTTACAATAGTCTTATAACTTTTAGGGGGTATAAAAACATGAATAAACTTAATATTTCTATTATTGGAGTACCAACAGATTACGGACAAACACGCCGAGGCGTAGATATGGGACCAAGTGCTATTCGTTATGCAGGCGTTGTTGAACGTTTAGCAAGTATTGGACACGAGGTACAAGATCAAGGGGATATTCGTGTTAGTCAAAAGCATGCAAACGCGACAGTAGATGAAAAGTTATTGAATTTAGAGGAAGTAGTAGAAGTTAGTACGGCTTTAGCTAATAGCGTACATGAAGTAGTCGAACAAAAAAAATTCCCACTTGTATTTGGTGGTGACCATAGTATTGCTATTGGGACACTTGCAGGATTAGCGGAACATTATAAAAATCTAGGTGTTATTTGGTATGATGCACATGCAGATTTAAATACACCTGAAACTACACCTTCAGGCAACATACATGGAATGCCTTTAGCAGTTAGTATTGGGCTTGGGCATGAACGTTTAGTTCAAATTCGTAATAATGTGCAAAAAATTAAGCCAGAAAACGTTATTATTATCGGAGCTCGTTCTGTAGATCCTGGTGAGCGTGATTTGATTCGTGAACAAGGGATTAAAGTATACACTATGCATGAAATTGACCGACTTGGCATGACGCGTGTTATGGAAGATGCACTTGCCTATTTAAAAGAGCGAGATGTTGATGGTTTACACCTATCGCTGGATTTAGATGGACTTGACCCTCTTTATACACCAGGTGTTGGAACACCAGTGCCAGGTGGAATTACGTATCGAGAAAGTCATTTAGCGATGGAAATGTTACAAGAGTCTGGAATGTTAACTTCAGCAGAGTTTGTAGAAGTTAATCCGATATTAGACGAGAAAAATACAACAGCAAATGTAGCTGTTGCTTTAATGGGATCTTTATTTGGAGAAACTTTAGTTTAAAGAAAATTTTTCAAAAAATTGCCTGTTGCCACATTGCATAAAAATCTTTTGCTATAATTGAAATAAAACGAAACTTTTCTTATTGATGGGTCGTATAGTATAAGACAGTTGTAAAGGTGGAGAAGTCAACACAATGGATGCGTTAGTAAATAAGAGAATAAAACAAGTGCTTAAAGGCGATCAAAACGCATTTGCCGATATTGTGAGTCTCTATCAGCACAAACTGTACCAAGTATGCTATCGAATGTTAGGTAACAAACAAGAATCTGAAGATATTGCTCAGGAAGCTTTTGTTCGGGCATATATGAATTTGCATACTTTTGATCAGAAAAGAAAGTTTTCCACGTGGCTTTATCGCATAGCGACAAACCTCTGTATAGATCGGATTCGGAAAAAGAAACCGGATTATTATTTAGATGCAGAAGTAGCTGGTACAGAAGGGCTTGATATGTATTCACAAATCGCAGCAGACGACCAGCTACCAGAGGAGCAGTTAGAGCAAATGGAGCTGCAAGATCGCATTCAATACGAAATTGGACGTTTGCCGGATAAATACCGTTCGGTTATAGTATTGAAATATATAGAAGAGTTATCGTTGCAAGAGATTAGCGAGATTTTAGATATGCCGCTTGGAACGGTGAAAACGAGAATTCACCGCGGACGTGAGGCATTACGTAAGCAGTTAAACAATCTGTAGGAGGGGGAGCGTCATGAATACTTGTCCAGAGCATATTATTGATTATATGCATGATTATTTAGACGGTGACATTAGTCGTGAGCATGAGCAAGAGTTAAAGCAACACTTGCATACATGTAATGATTGTAAACAGTTGATGCATGAATTGAGTGAAACAATCGCCTTTGTGAAGAGTGCTTCCCATATTACAGCGCCTCCGGATTTTGAAGCA
Organism: Lysinibacillus sp. GW823-FHT06C08; assembly: GCF_058795135.1. NCBI lineage: Bacteria > Bacillati > Bacillota > Bacilli > Caryophanales > Bacillaceae > Lysinibacillus > Lysinibacillus sp. GW823-FHT06C08. The sequence continues at coordinate 246,963 of NZ_JBXAHN010000006.1, read as the reverse complement.
GCAGTAATGGCTCGTTTACCAAAACCAAAAAGTCGAGTAGGCATACAAAAATGGATACGTCGACATCCACTTTTTGTGGCAGCAGCAGTATTTTGTTTATTTATGAGTGCTACCTTGCTCGGTAGCTTTATGGATGACCAGCATTTCTCTGTGACCAAGCAGCCCAATTTAGTTGTGGATGGTCAAACGGTTATCGTACCTGAAGGAGAAGTTGTAAAGGGCGATATTGTTGTGAAAAATGGCGATTTGGTTGTTGAAGGAGAAGTTGATGGTAACGTCACAGTCATAAACGGGCAATACATGGCATCTTCAGCGGTAGTTTCAGGGAGAATTGAAGAAATTGACGAAGTATTTGAATGGTTATGGTATACAATTAAAAACTCTGTAAAATCAGCCATGACATTTGATGAAAAGGAAGAAACTAAATAACACTCTATACGTCCTAAAAAATAGTGCACGTGAGAGGCTGAAAGGTCTACTCTTCTGAGTAGACTTTTTATTTGAAAAAAGTTACATTTGATAAGAATGTGCTATACTTGAATGTGTATGGATTCGTAATGAAAAGTGGGGGATGCCACGTGCAAATTATTGAACATTTCACAGATTTAACGCCTGTGAATATTGTTATTAACTTCATCGATGTACTGCTCGTTTGGTACGTTGTTTATAAGGTCTTAACCCTCATTAAAGGTACGAAGGCTGTCCAATTACTTAAGGGAATTTTCGTCATTATTATTGCACGAATTGCAACAGACCTTTTAGGGTTACAAACATTAGGCTGGATGTTACAGCAGGTCATTGAATTTGGTTTCTTAGCGATTATTATCATCTTCCAACCTGAAATCAGACGAGGCTTAGAACAAATTGGTAGAGGTAAACTTTTCCAACGATCATCTAGTCAAGAAGACGAGGAGCAAACAAGGCTTATAGAGGCTATGAAAAAATCTGTAAGTTATATGGCTAAACGTCGAATAGGTGCGTTAATTTCAATTGAAAAAGAAACAGGTCTTAACGAATATATTGAAACAGGTATAGGTCTAAATGCTGAAATTTCTTCAGAATTGCTAATTAATATCTTTATACCGAATACGCCACTACATGATGGGGCGGTTATTATGCAAAGAGATAAAGTTACAGCGGCAGCTTGTTATTTACCTCTATCTGAAAGTCCATTTATTTCAAAGGAGTTAGGGACACGCCATCGTGCTGCGCTTGGGTTAAGTGAAGTTACGGATGCAATTACAATCGTTGTCTCAGAGGAAACAGGCGCCATTAGTATTACGTTGAATGGTAATCTCCATCGTAATCTTTCTCTAGAGGAGTTCGAGACACTATTGCGAAAAATGTGGTTCGGATCAGCACAAGAGTCAAATGCAGCCTCTAAGTTAACTTGGAGGGGGAAAAAGAATGGATAAAATGATGGATAGCCCTTGGGTATTAAGAATCATCGCGCTATTTTTAGCATTTTTGCTTTTTTTCTCAGTTCGTACCGAGCTATCTCCAATCAATACAACAACCACCACTGAACAGACTGATATTATTCGTGATGTGCCAGTAGATGTTTATTATGATAATGAGAATCTGATTGTAACAGGTTTACCTGAAACAGTAGATGTGAAGATAAAAGGGCCAATGCCTGTTGTTATAAAAACAAGAGCAACAAAGGATTTCTCAGTATTTGTTGATTTAAGTAATCTATTGATTGGCGAGCATGATGTAAAGCTACAATACGAAAATATTTCTGATAAGTTAAAGGTTACATTAGACCCTGCAACTATTCATGTAAATATTGAGGAAAAGGTCACGAAAGAGTTCCGAGTGGACCCTGAAATGAATACTCGACTAATAGAAGAAGGGTATATTTTAAAGGATATGGTAGCTGATCCACCGACTGTTTACGTGACAGGTGCAAAAAGTGCTATTGAAAGCATCAGCTATGTAAAAGCAACTGTTGCTGGAGAGCCAGGCTTGAAGCAATCCTTCACTCAGGACGCGGCAGTAAAAGTATTAGATCGAGACTTAAATAAACTTGATGTGACAATTGAACCTGATACTGTTAATGTTCAAGTAGATATTGGGGAATATAGTCGAGAACTCCCGGTTGTTTTGAGGGAAACAGGGCAAGCATTGGATGATATAACGATCAATTCTTTAACATTTACGCAAAAAATGATTAAAGTATATGGCAGAAAATCTATTATTGATGGTTTAACAGAAATTCCAATAACAGTAGACCTGTCAAAAATTACAGAGTCAAAAACTTATGAAATTGATGTAAAATTACCAGATGGTGTGACAAAAATATCTGATAAGAAAATAAAAGTGAAGGCAGATATTACAAAAGTAGAGAAGGAAGAAGAGCAGAAAACACCAGCTTCTACAGAGGAAGCGCCACCTCCAACTGAAGAAACTGATGTGAAGGATGATAGTACTACTACTGATAAAAATACGCCAACCGATGAAACGGAAGATATTGATTCTTAAACAATATCTGACTATAATTTTATTTTGATTCTAAATCAAAAATCTAACCGGGGTTTGTTTGGGTGGGTAGACCGCAATATATTCACCAAACAAACTAACTGAGTGGACTATTAAAAATTACCAATGAATAAACAAAAGCAGACTTTTCCAAAAGTAAGCGGACAAGTGTCTATGGATGAATATGACACAGTCTTGCATTGAAGGAGAGAATAAGTAGAATGGGTAAATATTTTGGAACAGATGGCGTCCGTGGCGTCGCCAATAGTGAACTAACACCGGAATTTGCATTTAAACTTGGCCGTATAGGTGGCTATGTGTTAACGAAGGATGCAACTGACCGTCCTAAGGTTTTAATTGGTCGTGACACACGTATTTCAGGCGAGATGCTGGAAGGTGCACTTGTTGCTGGGCTCTTATCAATTGGGGTAGAAGTAATGCGACTCGGAATTATTTCAACTCCAGGTGTGGCATATCTTACTCGTATTATGAGCGCAGATGCAGGCGTCATGATTTCAGCTTCGCATAACCCAGTAGCGGACAATGGCATCAAATTCTTTGGTCCAGATGGCTTTAAACTAACAGATGCACAAGAAGAGGAAATTGAAATTTTACTTGATGCTCAAGAGGATACATTACCACGTCCAATAGGGGCTGATTTAGGATCTGTAAGTGACTATTTCGAGGGTGGACAAAAGTATATTCAATACTTAAAGCAAACAGTGGATGAAGAATTTGATGGTATCCATGTAGCATTAGACTGTGCACATGGTGCTACCTCATCATTAGCGACGCATCTTTTTGCGGATCTAGAGGCTGACATTTCTACAATGGGTGCTTCTCCAACTGGTCTAAATATTAATGATGGTGTAGGTTCAACGCATCCTGAGGGACTAGCTAAGTTTGTATTGGAAAAGAATGCAGATGTTGGTCTAGCATTTGATGGGGACGGTGACCGTTTAATTGCTGTAGATGAAAACGGTAAAATTGTTGACGGTGATCAAATTATGTTTATTATTGGAAAGTATTTAAATGCAGTTGGTCGTTTAAAGAAGCAAACAATTGTCTCAACTGTTATGAGCAATATGGGCTTCTATAAGGCTGTCGAAGATAACGGTATGCGAAGTATACAAACGGCAGTAGGAGATCGTTATGTTGTAGAGGAAATGCGTGCTAATGATTACAATTTAGGTGGCGAACAATCAGGGCATATTGTTTTCTTAGATTTTAATACAACAGGCGATGGTCTACTAACAGGTATTCAGCTTGTCGACATTATGAAAGCAACAGGTAAGAAGCTGTCGGAGCTTGCTGCTGAAATGAAAATCTATCCTCAGCGTCTTGTCAATGTTCGCGTAACAGACAAGCATGCAGTGACTGAAAATACGAAAGTGGCCGCTGTGATTGCAGAGGTAGAAGCGGAAATGGCAGGGAATGGTCGTGTCTTAGTACGTCCTTCAGGTACTGAGCCACTTGTTCGTGTAATGGTGGAAGCTGCTACAGAAACAGATTGTGAGCGTTTTGTTGAGCGTATTGCCGATGTTGTACGTGCAGAAATGGGCTTAACAGAATAGTAAATGAAGAATATGAACTCGATTTCCGTTTTTAGGAAATCGAGTTTTTCTTGTTTGAAATGGATGTTTGAAATAGAAAAGATGGGGAACAGTAAAAGGGAGTCACAATAACAAGGAGTGTTTGATAGATATGGCTAAAATTGCTACAGTTATTACCGATATGTTCGAGGATAGTGAATTTACAAGTCCTAAAGAAGCTTTAGAAGCGGCTGGACATCAGCTAGTAACAATTGATACAGAGGCAGGAAAAGAAGTAAAAGGAAAACATGGGGAAACAGTAAAAATTGATAAAGGCATTGATGAAGTAAAGGCCAATGATTTTGATGCACTGTTTATACCTGGTGGTTTTTCTCCTGATATCTTACGCGCCGATGGTCGAGTAGTGGCGTTTGTAAAATCCTTTATGGATGATATGAAGCCTACCTTTGCCATTTGTCATGGACCGCAGCTACTAATTACGGCAAAAACACTAAATGGTCGTGACGCCACGGGTTATAAATCCATTCAAGTAGATTTAGAAAATGCAGGGGCAAAATTCCACGATGAAGAAGTATTCGTCTGTCAAAAGCAACTAGTAACAAGTAGAACACCAGATGACCTACCTGCCTTTAATAGAGAAATAGTAAATTTATTAGCTAGTAAATAAAAAAAAGGGCACAAGCTGTTTTGGCTTGTGTCTTTCGCTATCTTTTGGATAATGTGATGAGCGCATTTGTGATTGTACCAAGATCAAGATGCCTTCTGCTATACCCTCAAAGTCCATAATCGTACGTTGTTTGACAATTTTATACCCATAAATTGTGCAACGATTAATGATTTCGAATACGATCCCCTTTAAACCTTCTTTGAGCATTTCGCTCAGATTCTCTACAAATTCGCCTCCACTAACAATTGTTTGTTTACATATTTGTCACGAAAAAGCAAGAGTACTAGGTATTTTTTATAACGAAAGTTTGACGGATAGCATATGATTGAGTATGATGGAGAAGTTGAGGACGAGGTCCGACCTTGTTCTTTAACGAACGCAAAAGGAGGAAAGAGAGCGTAAAATCGGAAAACAATTATAGCGCCTGAGCTGAAGAAATTGGACGAAATGGATCTTCAGCAGACGAGGTGGAGGTTTATCGAAAATTCGGCGGATACCTCCCGATCGACATACCCGATTGTCATTTTTCATTTTGAAAGCATTTGAGCGATTGAATGTACAGGAAATGGAGAAGGTATTGTAAAGCAATAGATGAATAGTAGAAAACTTCACATATCGAATGCTCCATTCAGATGGCTGAATGATTTGATTGCATGTACGGGGGTGTTTTATTTTATATAAAAATAAAGCATGCCTGTCCATTCTAAAAATTCGATAGATGAGGTCTACTTTGTCATTGCGTTAAATTGACAATATCGGAGGACGAGAATTTATGTGTGGAATTGTAGGATATATTGGTGAATCAGATGCAAAGGAAATTTTATTAAAAGGCTTAGAGAAACTAGAATACCGTGGTTATGATTCAGCAGGTATTGCAGTACGTAATGAAGAAGGCGTAACTGTTTTTAAAGAAAAAGGACGTATCGCAGACTTAAGAGGAGCAGTAGATGAAGATGTTGCTGCTAAAATTGGTATTGGTCATACACGTTGGGCAACACATGGTGTACCAAATCGCTTAAATGCTCACCCTCATCAAAGTGCATCGGGGCGTTTTACGCTTGTGCACAATGGGGTAATTGAAAACTATCATCTATTACAAAAAACGTATTTAAAAGGCATTCCGATGAAATCTGATACAGATACAGAGGTTATCGTGCAATTAGTAGAATTGTTTGTAAAGGAAGGTTTATGCACAGCAGATGCTTTCCGTAAAACATTATCTTTACTACATGGTTCATATGCGCTTGCATTATTAGATGCAGAAGCTGCAGATACAATCTTTGTAGCGAAAAATAAATCCCCACTTTTAGTTGGAATTGGTGAAGACTTCAATGTTGTTGCTTCGGATGCAATGGCTATGCTGCAAGTGACAGATCAATATGTAGAGCTTCACGACAAAGAGGTTGTCATTGTACACAAGGCTAGCGTTGAAATTACAAAACTAGACGGTTCTGTAGTGGAACGTGCACCATATACAGCAGAGCTTGATATGAGCGACATTGAAAAAGGGACATATCCTCATTATATGTTAAAAGAAATGGATGAGCAGCCTACAGTCATTCGCAAAATTATTCAAGCGTATGAGGGTGACAATGGCGATCTAACAATAGATACAGAAATCTTAGAAGCATTGCGAACTGCAGATCGTTTATATATTATTGCGGCGGGCACAAGCTATCATGCAGGCCTTATTGGTAAACAATATTTCGAAAAAATGGCTGGTATTCCAGTAGAAGTTCATATTTCTAGTGAATTTGGCTATAATATGCCATTACTTTCAGAAAGACCTTTATTTATCTTTATTACACAATCAGGTGAAACAGCAGACAGCCGTCAGGTACTAGTAAAAATTAAAGAGCTTGGCTACCCAACATTAACGATTACAAATGTTCCTGGCTCAACTCTATCACGAGAAGCTGACCACACATTGTTATTACATGCTGGTCCAGAAATTGCGGTAGCTTCTACAAAAGCATATGTGGCGCAAGTTGCTGTCCTTGCTTTAGCAGCATACGTAACAGCAAAAGCAAATGGCACAGGCTTAGAATTTGATTTAAAACAAGAGCTTGCGATTGCCGCAAACGGTATCCAAACAATGATTGACTCAAAAGATGTATTAGAAGACATCGCAGAAGACTACTTAAAAATCGCGCGTAATGCATTCTTTATTGGTCGTAATATGGACTTCTACGTGAGCCTTGAAGGGGCCTTAAAGCTAAAGGAAATCTCTTATATCCAAGCAGAAGGCTTTGCTGGCGGTGAGCTTAAACACGGAACAATTGCTTTAATTGAAGAAGGAACACCAGTGTTTGCACTTGTTACACAAGCATCAGTTGGGCTAAACATCCGTGGTAATGTGAAAGAAGTTGCTGCGCGTGGTGCATATCCATGTATTATTGCGATGGCTGGTATCGATGAGGATGGAGACCGCTTAGTCATTCCACATGTTCACGAATACCTAACGCCACTTGTATCGGTAGTGCCATTACAGTTAATCAGCTACTATGCTGCACTCCACCGTCGTTGTGATGTGGATAAACCACGTAACTTAGCTAAATCGGTGACAGTTGAGTAATTATTCATTCGGGACAAAAAAATTCAGTTTATGACACTCAAAGGCTGTATAAGCTGAAATAAAATATCGAAATTAAAACTCGATCCATTAACCATGGGTCGAGTTTTTTACAATTATTGTAAATTAAATTTTAAAGAGTTTTGTAAATATTTTCTAAAAATATTGTAGTCAGTTTCATGAATATAGTTGTTAATTACTTTATATTTGGTTTGTTCTAACAGACAAGATATTAGGACAGCTGAAGGAAACCAGCTCATACCGTAAAAATCATCGCTGTATCAAAGATTTTTTAAAATAATTCGTAAGTATAGAAGCAAGGGGACCCAGCTCTTTTTATAGAATTTGACAGCCGTATAGTGGACTGTAATTCCATAGATATCTTCAATAAAAATCCCCATTAGATTATACCTAACAGGGAAGATAGTAACTGATCACCTATGTGTAGTTACAGCTTTATTCTTTTGTTGTAGCGCTTCATTTTTTTCAGCGAAGCGGTCGTTGTGGGAAGAAACGCCCGCCATTTTTGCTTCTGTAGGGTCAATGTATAATTTGGCGCTATTTACAGCGAGGACCGCGTCATTAAATGCGCCTGCAATCAGTCTTATTTTCCCTTCGTTCGTTACAATATCGCCTGCGCCAAAGATGCCGGGGATACTAGTGCACATTTTTGGTGTAACGGAAATGCCCCATTCTTCAGAAGCTAAGCCCCAATCCATAATGGCGCCACCAAAGTTTCGGTCAAACCCGTGATTGACAAGTACTTCGTCTACTTCAATGTTTGTTGTATCATCTGAATGAACATGCTGTAATGTGAAATGCTCGATTTTATTACCATTACCATGTAAACGAGAAACCGTATAGGGAACAAAGGTAGTGACGATAGACTTCATGCGCGTTACAGAAGATTCAAAGGCACTAAAGTCATCACGTCTATGCACGACATACACTTCTTTGGCGATAGGAGCCATTTCAATAGCCCAATCTACAGCTGAGTCGCCTCCACCAGAGATGAGTACACGTTTATCTTTAAATCTATTTATGTTCGTTACTGTATAATGAAGGTTGTTTAGTTCATAGCGGTCAGCGCCTTCTACCGTTAATTTCTGAATGCGTGTAATGCCTCGTCCTGTAGCTAGAATAATCGTTTTTGTATAATGTTTCTCGCCTGTTTTTGCTGTTAAGAAAAAATGCCATCATCGCGTTTTTCCATGCCAACAATTTCTTGACCAAAGACGATTGTTGGATTAAATGTCGTCGCTTGCTTGATTAAGGAATGAATGATTTCTTCACATCGAACAGGCTCAATACCCCCGACATCCCAAACTAATTTCTCGGGATAGGTACGCATAAATCCACCTAGTTCATGCTTTACTTCGATAATTTTTGTTTTCATTTCACGCATGCCACTGTAAAAGGCAGCATACATGCCTGCTGGGCCTCCACCGATAATAATTACATCATAAATTTCTTGTTGCATTTAACGCACCAACCTTTCAACTAAATAATCAAGGAATAATGGAGAGCCAACTAAACCTTCACCTACAACGTAATCAGCTGTTTTTAATGGGTAAACATTGCCTGCCTTCACGGCATCCATTCCTTGCCACATTGGGCTATTCTCTAAATCCTTCATGGATTGTTCACTACTATAATTTTGCATTTGACGTTGTTCAACAAAAATATGGTCTGCGTCAATCTCAGGTAAAACTTCTAAGGAAATAGGCGTGAACCAATCATGATGATCCTTCAGCTTAGTTGGAATACTTAATCCCAGCTGTGTATATAACATGTCACTACCAGGACTACCCTTTTCAGTGCCTAACACACGATATTGATTTTGTTCTACACGCAATACAAGAATTTTTTCGTCACCTATAGCCTGATGTAGTTTCTCTTTCGTATCTGCTATTTTGTCTCTATACTTCTGTAGAGCAAGCTCTGCTTCTTTTTCTTTATTGAACAGTTCACCAAGCACAGGTACATATTCATCTATTGCAACACCGGCTTCAACAGCTACCGTAGGGGCAATTTTACTTAATGCTTCATATTTTTTAGCATCAATAGCTGCGCCTTGAGCAATAATGACATCTGGTGCTGCTTGAAGAATAACTTCTAAATTGTCTTCATATTGCACAGTTGGAATAATTTTAACATGGTTGTCATCGAATAAGTTAAAGCGATATTCAGGTTCAATTTCTTCAACAACTGTCACCATTTGAGGCGTTACACCGATTTCAATTAGGTTTTCAGCATAGTTAGAACTAAGAACTAATATATTTTTAGGCTCGGTAGGGATAGTGACATCACCGTAGGCATCTTTTACAACACGTGTTGTTGGCTCGCTTTTTTCTTTTGGATCCTTTTCTTCATTTCCGCTTTCTTTGTTAGTACTTGAGCAAGCAACTAAAGCTAAAGCAACAAGTATAAGAAGTATATAGGGCGTCATTTTTTTCATGGATTATTGCTCCTTTTTATTTGATAATGATTATCACTATCAAATAATAACAGGTAATGTTAAACCCTACTATGGCGTAAAGTGCCTTAAAAATTGGATTATTGTGTTCTAGAAGCAAACACTCCCTAAAATCGCTTGTTCAATCTGTTGCATAATCTCCCTTTTGCCAAATACACTACAATTGTTAATCCATAAACCAGTATCTACAGAAAAAACACGGTTATTTTTCACCGCATCTAAATTTGCCCACTGCTCACTATTTTGTAAAGTAGCTAGGCTTAAGTCGGCGGTATAATAGTCCATTATGCGTTTTTCAATAAATAAATATGTAGGATTGGCAGCCACTAATTGTTGTAAGGAACATATGTTGAAACTGTTTGCATTTGCGCGCAATCCTTCAGGCATTTGCAAGCCCAGCTCCTGATATAAGAGGATAGCCGAGTCACTAGAAGATTCACCGAGATAGCGGTAACCTAGCTCCTCCACACGTAAGTATAGGACAGTAGCATCTTTTATTATATGATGTTGTATTTTATTTTTTAGAACCTCTACATATGTAGTAAGTTCGCGAATGATTTGTGCAGCTTCCTTCTCTTTATTAAACAATTTACCAAAATAACGGATGAGTGAATGTAGATCATAGGTTAGTCCAGTGATAACAGGGGCGATAGTTTGGAACTGCTGTTTTGTCTCCTCTGTTAAGTCGACACCGATAATTAAATCGGGTTGTTGTTGTACAATTATGTCCTGCTGAATCACATATTGAGGCATTTCTAAAATGGTTGTAGCAACTTTATGAAAAAGAAGTTGTTGATACTTTGGAGTTAGGGAGTTAGTTACAGTAACACAATTAGGTACAACACCTAATGCTATCGCAATTTCTGCATGTGCAGATGAGAGATAGCAAACACGATATTCACTAACGGTTTTTTTGTATTGCTTAGGTGGGCGACCAACAATACGTTTAAACTGTCGGCTAAAGTTTTGCACATCATCAAAGCCTACTTTTTTTGCGATATTTTGTGATAAATCATCGGTTGTTAATAACATTTCCTGTGCGCGGAAAATACGATAACTAATTAAATAAGCTATCGGTGTCTTATCATATAACTCAATGAATTTTCTTGAATAATACCATGGGCTATATCTAGCGATAGCTGCTAATTCATCTCTTGTCATCATTTGATTATATTTTTTTTGCATATAAATAACGGTATGTTTAATTCTTTGTTCCAGGGTGTATTCATCTATTGGTCTCTCTTGTTGTAATTCTTTCAACAAGCTGTATAAAATAAATTGTTTAATAGTAATATGGAGATGATCTGTATTTACAGCAAGCGATATACGAATATCTGCGATGACCGTTTCAGGCACTCGTTGAATATAGTAACCATTTGTTGTATCGATAGACCAATTACAGGTTGATTTGATTTCTGTATCATATAGCTCAAAGCTAATTAAATAGCCTGAAAAATCAAGTCGATTTGTATGTGTAAGTTGGATAACGGCATCATTTTCAAGGGCGATTAAATGCCCAAATACAATATGCTCATTATGACCATTAATAGATAGAGTGGTTTGGCCATCCGTAATCAATAAGAGAGCCGCACGATCAAGATGTATCGTCGATTTATGAAATAATGATTTGGCTAAATCTTTTATTTCTGTGCAATGTGCCAGCCAATTAGGATTAGAATCAAGCATTTATGTACTCCTTTAGTTTGTTGTGATAAAAGTATACTACGGAATGTCACAACAAACGTCATAAAACGGTAAGAGCAAAATGAATACCGTAAAAATCATGACGAAAACACCTCTGTGTTAAGGAGGTGTATAAAAGGTGAGTTTACATATCAGGCTCTTTCTCTGAAAATGCCTGAAGCATTTTTTTTATATCTTCGACTAAAGGCTTAGGTGCTTTTTGTACAGAGCCTGTATCAAATGGGGGCTGTGGATCATATTCCAGTATTAACTGAACTCCCATACTAAGGTCGTCACCAAATTCCCATGCAACTAGTTGTAGAGCCATATCAATACCAGAAGAGACACCAGCTGCTGTGACCATTTTATTTTGGCGCACAACTCTTTCATCTGTTGGAATAGTTCCAAGGGATTGTAGGATATCAAAGGAACCCCAGTGACTAGTTGCCTTCATTCCTTTTAATAGACCAGCTGCACTTAAAATAAGAGAGCCATTGCACACGGATGTTGTCCATTTGGTTGTTTGATGTATGTTACGAATCCAATTGAGCGTTGTTTCATCATTCATTGGATTTTTGAAGTTAGGTGGACTACAGCCAGGAACAATAAGAATATCGGCAGAAGTTATGTCAGAAAAGCTATAGTCTGCATGCAAAAAGCCCATTTTTGAATCTAGTTTAATCAGTCCTTTATCTTTAGCAACAAATTTCACTTGACATTGCTGTGTAGCTGCAAATACCTCGTATGGACCAATTGCGTCCAAAGCTGTAATCCCATCGTAAAGTAAAATTGCTATTTCCAAAACTATCTCTCCTTTAAAATAGATTAGGACCGAACCGTCCGGTCCGCAAGATAATCTTAAACGCAAATGCATTTTTTTTCAACAATATAATTATTACATTTCAGTGAAAACCAAGAGGTATTGTATTTTAAACCTCTTGGTTCTTTGGTGCGTACTGTTGTAAAAGGTATGTGATCTGTTCAATACTATGATTCATATGATCGTTATTTAAAGCTAAACGACTAGACATGACAGCACCCTCTAAAGTAGAGAATAAAAAAGATGCTAGGGAATAAGCATTTACATGCTGGCTAAATTCTTTGGCATGTATTCCTTCTTCAATGATTGATTGTAAAAAAAGTAGGGTTTCTTTATGTGCATTAGCAGCTAACTCATGTAGTTCTGGGAATCCATCATCGCTTTCAATGGCTGTATTCAGTAGCGGACATCCACCATCAACTGGTGGGGTATGAACCGCATCTTGATAAACTTCAAACATAGCAATTATTTTATCTGTCGCTGTTATTTTAGACTTTATTGCTTCAAAATAATGATCCCAAATAATCTTCATAGAATAGGTGAAGGAAGCAATGGCTATGTCATTTTTATTTTCAAAACGTCTATAAATGGCACCCTTAGGTAATGCCGTGGCAGTCATAATATCTTGAATAGAAGTTTGGTTGTAACCTTTTTTATTAAATAAACTTAGAGAAGTTTGGATAATAAGATCACGTATTTGATCTTCTTTATTCATTGAATTTCCTCCATTTTGCACAATGATAGCTTACATTTAAAGGTTTATTTTTTATAAATTTAGTCCAAATCTTTTTAGTTCAATAAAAATACCTTCCAATCCCTTTCCTTTTTCTGTTAGCGTATATTCCACGCGAGGGGGAACCTCAGGGAATACTTTTCTTTCTAAAATACCTTGATCCTCCAACACTTTAAGGCGGAGGGAAAGTGTTTTCGGGCTAATTCCATCCATTGATTTCAATAGGTCACTAAAGCGCATCGTTCCTTCTATAAGCAGATCACGAATTATCAAAAATGTCCATTTTGTTCCAATTATATCCAGTGTTTTAGCGATGGGACAAGTCTCACCTGGAGTTCCTTTGGTCAACACGACTGGCTCAATCACACTCATCAGAAACAGCCTCCTAAAATTTTTTTGTCTAATTCACCTTATATTATCACAATAGTATACTTCTAGAAACTTTGTGAAATAAATATCACTACTTCCGAAAATAAAGTAACTATATATATAATATCGTTGGCTTTGTTAATCCATTACTAGATTAAGGGGGTAATGAAATTTAGTGAGATTTCAACAAAATATCAACTATCCTTCAGCGTAGATCTTATAATAAGTACCTTTACTATCAGTACCCATTATGAATGAAAGCGTGATATACAAATGCCAGAGAAATTGAATTTTTAATTTACTATTTGGAAATATAGGAGGTAAAAACATGTTAAAAGATAAAAAGGTTGTCATTATTGGTGGGAGCTCTGGGATTGGCTTGGAATCAGCGAAACAACTATTAGCCCAAGGTGCTGAAGTAATCATTGCAAGTCGATCTGAAGATAAATTACGGAAAGCAAAAGAGCAATTGGGGGTGAAGGCTATAGCTTACACACTAGATACAACACAAGAACAGCAAGTTGTGTCTTTCTTTGAAAAAGTCGGTCCGTTCGATCATCTTGTAGTAAGCGCAGCAGAAACATCAGGGGGCTCATTCATCCAAACAAGTACAGTCCAGGCTCGACAGTTATTTGAAAACAAATTTTGGGGACAATATTATGCAGCAAAATACGGCGCGTTGCAAATTTTACCAAACGGTTCCATTACTTTATTTTCTGGGGTTGTGGCCTATAAATCTATGGTTGGTTCAGCGACTCTAGGTGCAGTCAATGCAGCTGTTTCTAATCTAGGCCAAACTTTGGCATTAGAACTTGCTCCAATCCGAGTGAATATTGTTTCACCTGGTATCATTGATACACCTTCTCGTAATAAAATGCCAGAAGAAATACGGAATAATTTTTATGCTTCTGTTGAAAATAAACTTCCAGTTAAACGTATAGGGAGGGTCGAAGATGTTGCACAAAGCATATTATACTTGCTACAAAATAGTTTTGTGACTGGAACCATTCTTCATGTAGAAGGAGGACATATACTAGCATAATCAGTAACTAAAAGAAAAATGGAGTTAAACATTCATTTTTTGATAGATAAGAATAATCCATACGGATTTAAGTAATATTCAGATACTAATAATCATATTAAAAGTGGAAAGCTTCAATTTCATAAACAAAAGTCTGTGAGATTAAACAAGTATAGCCTAGTGACCTTAAGCCTCGTTTAAAAGCCAAATATAATTATGTAGAATAAGGATTGCTTCATGAATAAAGAAGTGATAAGCAGTTTTTTTTCTATTTTGAACAATATGTTGAAATATTTATATGTAATTTTTGGTATAATTACATATAAATATATTAAGGAGTGTGCTCTATGAAAAAACTACTTATTATTACGAGTTATTTAGGCTTTTTTATATTAGGAGGTTTAACCTTCACCTACCTTTCAACGACAGAGGCAGCAAGCAGTTTGAAAAAGATCAATGTTTCTCAAGATACGATTCATTACTATGTAGATAAGGTTGAGAAAAAGCCAAAAGAGGGTCAATCTGGCTTTATTTATGAAGGAACTACTTATGTGCCGATGCGTTTTATTGCTGAGTCTTTAGGGAAAAATGTGACATGGGATGGTAAATCAAAATCCATTTATATTGGTGATGCTCCAACCTTCATCTCTTTAAAAGATGTAAAGCCTATTGGGAGTGATGAAGATCACTTCTTCCATAACCCAAGCTCTATCGTTATTAGTACTGGAGAAAAGTTTGAACAATCCTATCAACTAGGTGGCTATCACGGCGGTGGGGCTGTACAAGATCATACAGTTGAATACATGGCTAATGGAAAATATAAATCATTTGAAACATACCTAGCGCCTGTTAAAAAGCTAGCGGCAGGTTCTTTCGGCATAGGCTATATGAAAATTTACGCAGATAATAAATTGATTTATGATAGCGGGTCGATAAAAGATAAGGTAAAGGTTAATGTTAATTTAGAAGGTGCTTCAAAAGTGAAGTTTGAAATTGAAGGCAGTGGTTTAGGTATATTGGATCCTAAATTTACTCAATAAGCTTAAAATTAAAAGGCGATGACAAGAACGAGTGTCATCGTCTTATTTAATGGGATGTAATAACTATTTCGACATAATTAAAGTCAATACATTTTTGTAAAAATTTTCACATTTACTTATAAAATAGTTGGTCTATTTATGGTATAATTTCAAACGTTGTAGGTAAGGAAGTAGAAAAAGGGAGAGAAAATCTTATGATGAAAAAGATAATGAAACGTACAAGCGCTATTTTGCTTGGGGCTTCATTGATGCTGACAACGGTTGTACCTGTGATCCATGCGGAGGAGCAGTCACTACCTTTAACACCATCAATTAGTGAGTGGGCAATAGAAACATTAAATGAGGGTGAAAAATACGGAATCTTTCCAATGGAATGGTATTTCGATGGTTTCCTTCAAGAAATTTCGGTAGATAAAGTAAATGAATTATTAGCTTTAACAGAAAAGAAAATTGCTTCTCTAGGTTTAGATGAAAACAAACAATATAAACCAGTGAGTGTGAAGAATGATAACACACGTGGGGATATTGTAAAACGTTTATATAATATTGTAGCGCGTTATGATTTACCGGTTGGTAAAGATCCTATTCAATTTATGAAAGAGCATCATATATTACAAGGCTCTGCTAATGGATTACAGTTGGAGAGCAAGGCAACGACTCAACAGGCTGTAATATTGGCTGTGCGTTTCATTCAGAGTACATATGGGCTAGCAGAGCAAGGATCGAACGGGGTAGCTTGGGTTGTTCAGGATGAGGATACACTTGTATACTTACTAGGTTCCATTCATCTAGGAACACCCGATTTATATCCATTCAATAACAAACTAGTAAAGGCATTCAATGAATCGGATGCGCTATTAGTAGAGGCGAATATCCTGGATGCGGAAGCACTCGAATACTATGCAGAAAAAGCAATGTATACAGATGGCAAAACACTAAAAGATACTGTTGCACCAGAAACATATGCGAAGTTAGAACAAGTCGCAAAGCTTTACAATCTTCCAATGGAGGAACTAACAGTACAAAAGCCATGGATGCTTTCTAGTGCATTATCAATGCTGGCAATGGACGATTCCTTTGGAATGACACCACAAGAAATGACAATGCACGGGATTGATATATACTTTTTATTGAACGCACAGTTGCAACAAAAGCCAGTGATTGAATTAGAAGGTACAAGAGCGCAGGTAGATATGTTTGATGCATTGTCACCAGAGGCACAGGAACAGTCATTAGTCGCTGTGCTGGATAATATCATCAATCCATCTGAAGAAAATCAATCCGAAATTCTTCAAGAATGGTTTACAAGCTGGCAGCAAGGGAATGTGGAAGAATTCGCAAAAAGCTTCCAAGCAATGGAGGGACAATCATCTGAGTTCAATGAAATGCTTTTCGGCTTACGTGATGAGCAAATGGCCAAGAAAATCATGAATGTTCTTGAAGAGAAAAAAGGAAAGTACTTTGTTGTTGTGGGATCAGGACATTTCCTAGTAGATAAAAATATTCGCTATCATTTGGAGCAAAACGGATACGATGTAAAGCCGTTTTATCAATAAAATTATAAAGGCAACCCAAAGCTATGAACGTAGCTAGGGTTGTCATTTTTAGTTGCACCGATATTCATCGATAGCTATGATTATCTTAAGATATACTTTTTTTGTAAAATACCACCATAATAAGTAAAAATATAAAGGAACAAAAATTTCTAGACCCAATGATGTCACTACTTATTGCTGTCTACAAGCTAAAAACAGATGGTTTAGACGTCCTATAATGGACCACTCTAATGCCATCTGTTTTTATTGTGAGGTTTTTAATTGAATTACATAACAAGGAAGTTCTAAAAAAGATGAACCTTTTCTAGTAGTCATTTGTTTATAAAGTAGAACAGTCAGAAAGGAGTGACTCAGATTGACAGAACGAGAATTATTTGATTCATACAATAAGGATGTATACCGTACCTGTTATTACATGCTAAGAAATGCACAAGATGCGGAAGATCTCTGCCATGATGTATTTGTCACCGTGTTCCGTCAGGATTGGAAAAGCATTGAGCATACACGTGCTTGGATTATGCGCATTGCGATGAACCAATGCTTAAACTTGTTAAAAAGAAAGCAAGCTCAATTGAAAAAACAAGGTCAGGTTCAACTTCTACATGAGCAGAATACGGCATTGGTTAAGTCTGTAGACACTATTGTAATGGAGAAGGTAGCTGGGGAGGAATGGGAGGGATTGCTCAAGCAACTGCCAGAAAAGCTTATGGCCGTTGTCACCCTTCGTTTTATAGGTGAATTGTCGTTAGTAGAAATCGCAGAAACGTTAAAAATTCCTGTAGGTACAGTGAAGTCGAGGCTGCATAAAGCATTAAAAATAATTAGGGAAAAATTGGAACAAAATCAAAATCTATGGTTGAAGGGAGAGAATCAATTTGGAACGCACTGAACAGAAGCTGAAAAAAGGTATGAAGGCAGATCATAATATGGTGTATCCTGATTTTGAACAAATGTGGAGCTCTATTGAACAAGATGAGTTAAAGATTACCGAAGGTGAAACGGTTGAACAACGCCCCCGCAGAAGAAAGAAATTCGCTTTGGTGGCTGGACTAGCTGTCGCGCTAATGGCCACGCCAGTTTATGCAGCCCTGAATTATGATTGGTCAAACATTCTTTCATATAGAGCTGGTATTCAATCGGCATTAGCGCAAGGCTTAGGCCAAACGATTGAGCAATCCATTACGAAGGACGGATTTACGTTAACGGTACACACAGCGTTTATTGATGATAATAGAACTTTCCTGTTATATAGTTTGAAACCTGAAGCATCTTGGGATGGGGAGGAAATAGGCTTTGAATTTACCGGACTTAAAGATGCGAAGGGTAATTTTATTGAAGGGAATTATACACATTCTTGGAATGAAGAGCTTGGTGTCTTCCAGGGATATTTTGAAACGGATTGGGTTGTAGAAGGCCAGATGGCAGATGTGGAGTTTACAATGGAGAATATGCAGTTCATCAGCAATGAGAAACATTCTATCAGCTATAATCCAAATGACTTGACTACGCAAGTGTTCCTAATTCAAAAAGGTGGGATTGACACCGTGACTATCCAATCTTTTGAACAAGATGAGGGTAAAGTATTGCTTAAATCAGCAGTTACGCTTACAGATTCAAAAGTACGGAATACAGGGATATTTATTGAGGCGATTAATGATAGAAAAAATTCTATTGAAAATGGGAAAAGATCTTTCTTAGGAAATCAAGGAGCAAATGGAGAATATTTTAGTCAGCAACTGTTCGAGTCTGATGCCTTACACCAAGAAGGTACTAAATTCCAAATTTCTTATAATCGAGTACTAGAAACAAAAGAGAGTGATTGGAGTATAAAACTAAATCTAACTAAAAAACAATTGGAAAATGCGTCATTTAAGCAAGTACTAAATATCCCAATTGACAATGTGCCTGGTGGAACTAAAATCCATGAAATGACGGTTACACCGACCCAAGTTCGATTGATTCTTACTCAAGAAAAATACGAGACTTTTCCATATAGGGATTATCAACTGGATGTGGGCGGAACTTTACTGACTGGGTATATGTCTGGTAAAGGTGGAAATCCTAATGAAACAGAGCTTCGCTTTGAAATGAATGGACTAAATGCAGCTTCTTTAGAAAATCAATCTGTAACTTTCGTTGCTAAGCACCGTGTTGAAGGTTTATACGGCGACGACAATTCAACCCGTTTAACGAACATATCAGCAAACCCTCAAAGTGTAACATCTAATATTGCAGGGTATCCAATCTCATGGACTTATTACATGAAGGACAATAACCTTTATGTGGAATCATTAAGCTCAGATCCAGGATTTGCTGGAGTCAATCAAACCTATTATTTAGAAGGTAAAGAAGAGATCTATGGAACGCCTGAATTTATGGGTATGCTTGAAAATAATAAAAGAATGGATGTTTATGAGAATTTTGACAAGAAGGAGCTAGAAATTCTCGTTTATAATTATCTAATTAACAAGCCAAATGATGAGTCACGTATGCCACTTACATCTGGAAAATAATAAACACAAAAAACAAATACATCCCATCTATTGTATTCATCAATTTTCAAATAGATGGGGTTTTTGTTTTTCTCGTAACAATTAAAACATAGCTTTACATACTAAAGAAGTCTATAATTTAGTTTAGTTAACTTAAATAAATTATTATATAGGAGAATGGTTCCATGAACCCTAACGAAAAAACACATAAGCCCTTTGCTTATAAACTTGGAGTAGGCATTATTATTTTTTCTCTGTCACTATGGTTAATCCCAGTCATTACACCATTCACACCTATTCCTACGAAAGTAAAAGCAGGTATTATTCCAGGCAGCATCATTGTAGCTGAAATCTTATTTTGGTTGGGCGCTTTACTTGTCGGGAAAGAAGTAGCTAACAAATTTAAAAGCTATCTTAATCCTAAAAAATGGCGTGAAAAAGGTGATACTCAAAAAAATGAAGACTAACAATGTAGCAGAGCAAATTAATCATACAATTGAAGATATTTGGATTGTTCTTGAGAAAATGAAAAGAGACTATACTAAGTTCAATTTAAATAATCAGCAAGCGGTCCTTTTGGCATTAGTGATTCGTCATCCTTCCATTTCACCATCAGAAATAGCTGAAAAAATGACGATTACCAAAAGTGCCGTGAGCCAGCAGATAGCAAAGCTTGAAAAGGATGGCTATATTATAAAAAGGCAGCATGTCGATGATAAGCGTGGCTATTCGATTGAATTAGGTGAGAAAGGTTTGCTGTATAAACAGGAAGGTGAAGCGTTTAATCAAGAAATCACTAAAAAATATCAAGCACAGCTATCGGATGAGGAGTTGGTGAATGTGATAGAGGTACTAGAAAAATTAAAAAGTGTACTTTTATAAAATTTTCTAAATAATTTGACATTTATTTCGTTTTGTCTTATAGTATCTCTTAACATAAAAGGGGGAATACATATGACAATCACCTTTGTCCAATCGTACACAACAAAACATCATCATAGTCAGTAGTCTTGCTATCTTTATTAATTAATTAATATTGAATAGGAAGACTATTTCTCATGTAATCGTATAAATAAAGCTGATGGAGAGCTTTATCGTATACGGTTTTTTTATTTGTCAAAAAATGAGGAGGCAAAAGTGATGAAAAAAATGGATTACCAAAATGTACGTGGCACACAAGATTATTTACCTGAGCAGGAGGTTGCCCGTCGTGCTATTCGGCGCACTTTAGAAGACACGTTTATGGCTTATGGCTGTAAGCCGATTGAGACACCAATTCTTAATTATACGAAGTTGATGGCTTCTAAATATGCTGGTGGTGCTGAAATTGTACAGGAAATGTATACACTAACGGATAGAGGTGAGCGTGATTTAGCGTTACGCTATGACTTAACAATTCCATTTGCAAAGGTAGTAGCGACGAATCCCTCTATTACTATGCCATTTAAACGTTATGAAATTGGTAAAGTGTTTCGAGATGGGCCCATTAAGGCTGGACGTTTTCGTGAATTTACACAATGTGATGTAGATATTGTTGGGGTGACGTCACAAGCTGCTGAAGCGGAACTAATGATGATGGCGATAGATGCATTTGATAAGCTTAATCTCCAGATTAACATCCAATATAACAATCGCAAAATTTTAGTTGGTTTACTGCAATTATTTGAAGTAGAGCAGCAACAAATGAATCAGGTTATTTTAATATTAGATAAAATCGAGAAAATAGACCAAAAAACAATGCTATCTGAATTGAGGGAATTGGGAATTTCTGAAAACAGCATGACAAAAATAAAGCAATTTTTAGAGGGGCAACCTCAAATAAATATGGCCTATTTTAATGAGTTCGCTAATCAAAACATCATTTTGCAGCAAGGTATACAGGAATTAGTGGAGCTAACAGCTTATTTAAATGCACTTGGATTAAATGAGAAATGTACGTTCAATCCATTTTTAGCACGAGGGCTTGAAATTTATACAGGAACAATTTATGAAATCTTCTTAGCAGATGGAACCATTCGTTCGAGTATTGGGAGTGGGGGACGTTATGATCAGGCGATTGGTGGCCTTTTGGGGTCTGAGGAGCAATCGTATGCCACTGTGGGAATTTCTTTTGGATTAGACGTCATTTATACAGCCTTGGAGGTTATAGGAAGAATCGAGAAAAACTTTCCTATTGTGGATATTTATATTATTCCCCTTGGAACAGAAAAGTCGGCGCTGAAGTTGGCAGCAGCATTGCGGCAACATGAATATAAGGTAGAAGTTGAGCTTAGTGGGAAAAAAGTAAAAAAAGCAATGGAGAAAGCGAATCGGGAAAATACACCAAAGGTTATAGTCCTAGGAGAAGATGAGGTCACGCAAAATATGTATAAAATAAAAAATATGCAAAGCGGTAAGGAAGAAGTAATTGCATTTAAATTTTAAATTGAAAAGGCATGTAGTCATTTATTTGGCTATATGCTTTTATTTTTATTTCACAAAAAGGAAAATTTTACTTGCATATTTGTATCTATGTGTATATATTGTATATAAAGTATATATACAATATTTTAAAAGAGGTATTTGCATGCAAATTATTATTTCGAACAGTTCTAAAGAGCCTATTTATGAGCAGATCTATGCACAGATTAAAAAGCTAATTTTAACAGGGCAATTACAAGAGGGGCAGTCATTACCTTCCATGCGCCAACTTGCAAAAGATTTAGAGATTAGTGTCATTACAACGAAAAGGGCATATGAAGAGCTTGAAAAAAATGGATTTATTTATTCTATTGTTGGGAAAGGCTCATTTATCTCTGAACAAAATTCAGAAATGATGAAGGAAAGAAAAATGAAGGCCATTGAGGAAAAACTGTTGGTGGCGATTCAAAATGCGAAGGAAATGGATATTAGTTTAGTAGAGTTAAAGGCTATGCTTACTTTATTGTATACGGAGGATGAATAAATGGAAAATGTTATTGAATTACAGCAAATACAAAAGTCCTTTAATGGTTTTCAAATAAAGGATTTTTCAATCCATGTTAAAAAAGGGTTTGTCACAGGGTTTATTGGCGGAAATGGTGCAGGAAAATCAACGACCATTAAAATGATTATGAATTTATTGCAGCAGGATAGTGGGACTATTTCTATTTTTGGTAAAATTTATAAGAAACATGAAAAAGAAATAAAAGAACGTATCGGTTTTGTTTATGATGAGAATATCTTTTATGAAAATATCACACTCAAGGATATGAAAAAGATCATTAAACCTGCCTATAGAAAATGGGATGACAAGGCATTTCAGCATTATGTGGAACAGTTTGAGCTACCCTTGAACAAAAATATGAAGACCTTTTCGAAAGGGATGAAGATGAAAGCATCCTTAGCCATCGCGTTAGCACATCACGCTGAATTAATCATCATGGATGAACCAACGTCGGGGCTCGACCCTATTTTTCGCAGAGAATTACTCAATATTTTACATGAGTTAATGCAAGATGGAGACAAAACTATATTTTTCTCCACACATATTACGACAGATTTAGATCGCATCGCAGATTATATAACGTTTATTCATAATGGCGAGCATATTTTCACAAAGGAGTTTTATAAAATTCAAGAGGAATACGCTATTGTTAAAGGAACCTTGGATTTATTAGATCGCGAAACGGAGCAGGAATTCGTCGCCCTTCGTAAAACAAACAGAGGCTTTGAAGCATTAACAGCCAATAAACATCGAGCAGCTACTATATTTGGTGATACAGTGGTGGTTGAAAAGCCTACGCTTGAAGACATTATGTATTATACAAAGAAAGGGTGGTAAGGATATGTTGAACCTTATTTTAAAAGATATATTAATTCAAAAAAACATTTTAATCATCTACATAGCAACGATTATTCTTTATTTAATGGTCAATGTTCCATCAGTATATATAGTATTTATATATAGTATCGTATTTGTTTTAAGTGCTTTTTCGAATGATGAAAAAGATAATGCAAATATTTTACTTAATTCATTACCGTATACAAGAAAAGAAATTGTTAGTTCAAAATATATAGGAGCTTTAATTTTTACAGGGCTCTTTATGTTCCTTACGTATTTGTTCGACTTTCTTTTAAATGGGAATCAGGTAGCTGTATTGTGGAAAGAAGTATTACTGATTATGGGCCTCGTTATGATTGTCATTTCGTTTATTTTACCGATTTCCTATAAATTCAAAACAAAGTATTTAACTATTGCTATCATGGGGTTATTTGGAGTTTATATGGTAATCATCAATTATTTTGTCCCTAACTTAAATAAACAAATAAGAACCGTTGTACAAAATTTCATGACTGTACAGGAACTACAACTATACCTTATTGTCTCATTACTAATCGTTGTACTATATATAGGCTCATGGATGCTCTCGGTAAGGATATATAAGCGCAAGGCGTTTTAAAAGAAAACAGCCGGTCCCATATAAGGTGGGACTCGAGCCGTTTTTGTCATTTGAAAGCTAACTTCCATACAAGCATGTTGATGAAAAAAAGCACTATGAAATAAATAGTAGGTCCGAATGCTATTTGACTGGCAATTAAATAGTGTAGACCTGCCAAAATAGCTATAGGGATAAACAATAAAAAAGTTTTCCAGCCTTGAGCATCTCCAACCTCATCATATGGTTTGGTAAAAGGTATTTTATTGCTCATCGTTACGAAACAAAACAGTGTATATATCCAGCTTGTCACTAAAACTACTAGTAGGTCTGGGATAATTCGAATACCGTATATATAGCTAAAGACCAAACTTAGCACTAAAAACAATGGGACATATAATTTGATTAAAAATGCCTTTAAACTGCCTTTTTGTAAATTCGTATAATCTTTTAATGGAAGTATTTTGTAAATCCACGCCGCTTTAAATTTAGCCGAATGACCAAGTAAAAGTACAGCAGCTGGAATAATCATCATACTAAAATAAATATTTAAGTAGCTCATACTAGTAGCGTAATCAATTTTTTCGGATCCGCTAAAGGTAAATATAAAAATAAATGGGATGATAAATGAAAAACCTAAAGAAGGGTAAACTTTGAGCTTAAACTCGCGTTCTTGCTTCATCATAAGAGAGGCGAAACGAAAAAATGCTCTTTCTTCATGTGTTCTACATAGCAGCGTTAATAAAAGTACCTTCAGTCGATTGTTCTTCTCTTTTTTTGATTTACTTATACTTAATAGTTTTTGAAGGTTACGTTCAAAGGTTGGGATGAGTTTAATATATAACCCAATCGAAAGTATCGGTATGATTACAGCGAAGATGCTGTATAGTACTGTTAATAACGAAGTATCGCCATTTAGTAATAAGTTAAAGGGTGCAGCGAACCACATCGGTATTAGGAAGAGACTCCACCAATGAAATGACACCGTCATATCCAAATTAACGAATTCAAAGGACCGAATCAGAACCTGGTAGCCGATCATGAGCATTAACGACAAGGCAATTTGTACATAGTTGATCATATCTTTTAGCTTTTCACCATCAAAGTATCGTAAAATGGCAATATATAAAATGGCAGTGATCGCTACAATAAATAAATTAATTAATATAATCTCTAGAACGGTTAAAAGGAAAAATACAATTCCTTGCGTAAAAAGGCTGACGAGTAAAGGGATACCTGTTAAGGCAATTGTTAAATAGAATAAGTAAATGAAAATATGCATAAATTTTGCTGCGTTAATGGTTCTAGCGGAAATCGGCTTAGTTGATAGTATGCTTTTGTCTCGTACATCTAAGAGTACTGAGGAAAAGTCAGAAATCAATGAAGTCATAATTAAAAAAATGATCATGGCAAACGCAATACTCATTTGAAACAAAAAGTTTTGACCAAATCCCATGAGTGGAATCAGTATAAGGCCGAATAAAACATAAATCCATAGCGATTTAATATAGCCATATTTTTGATCGTTCTTCTTTTTGTTCTGATTAAATAGTGTTGGTACTTTACGTTCATCCATTGTTAATTTGATATGAAGGATTTTTCTCATTAGGTCATAATCAATACCCATTCTTACAAAGAGCCAGCGGAATAAATCAAGCAATTGGAGTGTTTTAAAATCTGTCATGATTGTACTCCTCGAACGATGGATACAAATTTCTCACCAATTTCCTGATGCTCATGAAATCCTGTTAACTGATTAAAGATCCTTTCTAGCGTTCCTTCAGTGTTACCAGCTTGTAATTGGGCAAAGGTTCCATCCGCTGCTATGTTGCCGTCATATAGCAGGATGATGCGACTACTGATCTTTTCAACGACATCCATAATATGAGAAGAGTAAAATATTGTTTTTCCATTGGCTGCGAGCTGCGTTAAAATCTCTTTAAAAATCATTACACTGTTTGCATCTAAGCCATTGATCGGCTCATCTAAAAATAATAGGTCTGGGTTATGTATAAGACTAGCAATGATTAATAGTTTTTGTCGCATGCCCTTTGAGTACGAGGAAATTCTAGAATGGTACGCCTCACCCACTCCAAACAACTCCATGAGCGATTTCGATTTGTCAGCTGCCTCCTCTAGCTCTAGCCCATATAACTGACCGATAAAGGTTAAATATTCATAACCTGTTAAGTTGTCATACACATCAGCGATTTCTGGAACGTAACCAATTCTCCGCTTATAGTCTATTTGATCTTGCCCAATGCTTTCACCAAAGAGCTTAATTTCACCACCATAATCACCTTCAAGCCCCAAAATAATTTTAACAGTCGTGCTTTTACCAGCACCATTAGGACCAATATATCCGATAATTTCTCCTCTAGTAGCATGGAGGTTTATTCCTTTTAATATTTCCTTGTTTCCATAACTTTTCGTTAAATTTGTAATCGTTAAAATGTCTTCCATTTCAGTGCACCTCCATAATTATAGAAAAAATATCCATTAATAAACTATAGCATATAAAAAGAAAATAAATTCCTTTTGGTAAAATGAAACCAGTTCAATTCCATGTGGTTGAAGAGGGGTTATTATAATTAAGAAATTATATATTTTAACGCCAATTTTTATTCTTTTGCTGTCACAAAACGGTAGTGAATTTAGTTATACAGATAGAGAGGATGGAAGCTTGTGAGTATATCAAATAAAACAGAGGAAACGGTAGTAATAAAAGAGGTAGTTAAACAAGTTCAGGCAGGGGATACTTATGCCTACACGGAAATCATACGGTGCTTCCAAAAACAAATCTATCTATACTGTTACTACCTATTAGGAAACAAAGAAGAAGCTGAGGATGCCTCGCAGGATGTTTTTATAAAAGGTTTAGAGAATATTCGCCAATTCACTTACTCAGTGTCTTTTTCAGCGTGGCTCTATAAAATTGCTCATCATCATTGTATCGACCTACTGAAAAAGAAAAATAAGGGCTTTAGATTTTGGACAGGTTTTAAAAAGGAGCAAATGGTCGAGCAGTCATATGAATCCTATCATTACGAGGATTCGATTCATCAGTTATATAGAGATCATTAATAGGTTATTAAAGCAGAATGGATACTTTGCTGTATGTTCATTTGAGGAGAATGGAACGTACGGTGGCTCTGCCCTGACAGATGAGGAAGTATATTTAAAGCGCAGTTTAGAGGGTGGGCTTGGTTATACCCAAAGTCAACTACAGGAAATTTTTAATTTTTTGGAATAAATTGAAATACGTAAAATGTTACCAATGACTACAGCAGATCCGCATTTTGGGTTAGAAGGTTTTATAGTAGGGTTATTCAAAAAATGATATTAAAAAGCCATTCTGAAAAAAACTAGAGAATGGCTACTTCTATTACAGTGAATTATTTAGAGAGCTCGACGACAGCATCATAAAAAATAGTAGTGGCTATAATGATATCCTCATCGGAGCTATATTCTAAGGGATTGTGGCTAATGCCGTCTTTTGAGCGGACAAACAACATCCCGATTGGAGCGATTTCAGCCATATTCATGGCATCGTGTCCTGCACCACTTATAAGAGAATATGGACGTATCCCTTGCTTTTCAATACTTATGGCAAGTTGTTGCTGTAGCTTCTCATCCGCTTTTGCAGGTTTAATGCGCTGTAATATTTTTGAAGCCATTTTAACATTTCTTCGGTCTGCGATTTGTTGTAGTTGCTGCAAAATCATAGTCTCTAGTGATCTCACTTTTTGTTCGTCTATATCTCGTAGATCAATTGAGAAAGTAACTTTGCCTGGGATCACATTTGTTCCATTCGGGGACACAGTAAGCTTGCCGACCGTTGCAACGGCATCTGTAGTGTCATTTAATAGCCGTTCAATCGCTAAAATCATCTCGCTCGCCGCAGTTAGAGCATCCTGCCGAATGGGCATAGGTGTTGCACCAGCATGTTCACTGACGCCAGTGACAGTAATTTCTAACCATACAGGAGCGGCTATACCTGTTACAACACCGACAGGTAAACCTTCATTTTCTAGCACCTTGCCTTGCTCAATATGCATTTCTAAATAAGCTTTAATGTCATTTCGTTGAGCATTAACTAAAGGATATGGCGACAATTGGAATTCCTTCATAGCTTCTTCAATGGAAATGCCAGCCTCATCTGTGTGCTGTAATTGTTCTTCCGTTAAAAGCCCGGCCATCGCACTACTACCAAGTAGCCCAAAGCCAAATCTCGTTCCCTCCTCATCCTTAAAAGCGACAACTTGTATCTTTTTAGAGGGTAGTATTTGTTGCTCATACAACCTATTTACGACTTCAATAGCTGCCAATACCCCTAATGCTCCATCGTATTTGCCGCCTTCTGGTACTGTATCAATGTGTGAGCCTAGCATAATGGTTTCATCGCCTTCACCATAAGTACCAATGAGATTTCCAACAGCGTCAACCGTTACTTTCATGCCAGCCTGTTCCATATAAATGGTCACTAGCTCAATAGCCTGTTTTTCTACTGGTGTAAAGGAGAAGCGATTAATCCCACCTGTAGCTTCATTGCAGCCGATTTGGCTTAAGTCTTGAAGATGTTGTAAGAGTCTACCTCCATTAATCATGACAATCACTCTTTCATCTGGAATTGGAAGTGGCTGTCCTTCTCATAAGACAAATTGGTCATGAACCACCTCTAAATTATTATTGTACCCTTTGGCAATAGTGGGGTCGATTACTTTGTAATGAAAATACCGTATTTACCCGTTTCATCATCTGCCCATTGTTGACCTGATGGACAATAAATAAATGTTTGTTGAACCTCGATTTCCTTATAAAAAGTTCGAGCTTAAATAAATTATTACGACCCTTATCATAGTGTGGCAAATAGTTAATATTGTGAACGATCTTCATCACGTTTGATACGTATAATAATTTTGAAATAAGATAGAAAGAAGAACAACCACTACAATAGGAAATTACATACTGAGTGGACCTTTTGAGTTCACTCTTGTTATGCAAGAATGAAGCAAGGGGGTCAGGGATTGTTTAATGATTTTAAGATGGTGGATGATCGTCCTGTTTATGTGCAATTGAAGGATTATGTTCAAGATATGATTGTCAAAGGGCATCTGTTAGAACATCAAAAGCTTCCATCTACGCGTGAACTTAGTAAGCTATTAGCAGTTAGCAGAAATACAGTGCTGAATGCATATGCTGAGCTAGAGCAGGACGGAATCATTTATGCAGTGAAAGGAAAAGGGAACTTTGTAGGAAAGGTTACTACGTTGAAAACGTCCCCTATTGAACTTGACTGGAAAAATAGGCTGAATACAGCAACTTTGTTAGCGGATGAAATCGATTTAGTCCGACAAGATATTCAGTGGCAAAAAGGGATGATCTCCTTTACTAGTATTGCTCCAGAAGAAAAGCTTTTTGATGTTGAAAATTTTAAACGGGCTTTTCTTACACGTATGTCCCTTGAAGGCGATATTGTCTTGAATTATGGCTATGCAAAAGGGTATAAACCTTTAATTGATTATCTCCTTCGCTATATGGAAGTGAAGGGTGTAGATATTTCTAATAAAGATATTTTAATTACTAACGGCTTTACGGAGGGGCTCGATATTTTATTATCCTCAATAGCTAAAAAATCTGGGCGTGTTCTATGTGAAAATCCTACACATCATGCAGCATTGAAGCTTTTTCGTTTACATGGGCTAGAAATTCATGGCGTTGATATGAGCGATGATGGCATTGATATGGGGCAGGTAGAAAAAACATTAGCCAAAATGGATTTTGATTTTGCCTATCTCATCCCGTCCTATCATAATCCAACTGGAATTGTCACCTCCTCTGAGAAGAGGAATGCTATTTTTCAGCTTTTTTCCAACTATCAAATACCTATCGTAGAAGATGGCTTTAATGAGGAATTAAGGTATTCAAGCTCTCATTTGGCACCACTAATTGCATTTAGTGGTTCCGGTAATAACATTGTCTATATTGGCAGCTTTTCTAAAATCCTTTTCCCAGGCTTACGTGTTGGCTGGATTTTAGCAGATAAGGAGCTAATTGCTAGCCTAGAAAGCATGAAAAGAGCGCGGACAATTCATACATCGACACTGGATCAGGCAGTGTTATATCAATATTTACAGGATGGTTATTTTGAAAAATATTTAAAGAAAGCAAGAGCTGTTTATAAGAAAAAGTATGAGCTTGCTCGTCAAGCCTGTATGCAGTACATTCCATTTTGCAAAATCAGAGGGGATGGAGGACTGCATCTCTTTATTGAACTAGAAGTGGGCATAGATGCTCGCAGATTATTAGAAAAATGTTATGACGAAGGTGTGGTGTTCTATCCAGGAGATGTATTTTATACAAATGGTCTTGGTAAAAACACATTTCGCCTAGGGTTTTCCCGTTTATCAGAAGAAGATATTGTCCGGGGTATTCAAATTATTGGGGATACATTAAGAAATGATAGAAGGGGTTGAAAAGATGAAGGTTGGCGTAATTATGGGCGGTACCTCCTCTGAAAAGCAGGTTTCGATTATGACAGGGAAGGAAATGGTTGCTCATTTAAATAAACAAAAATACGATGTTGTTGAAATAGTATTGGAAGACCATCAAGAGGTAATAGAAAAAGTGCAAGGTATCGATGTAGCTTTATTAGCACTGCACGGTAAGTTTGGAGAGGATGGCACGATTCAGGGTGTATTAGAAACATTGGGTATTCCTTATACAGGAAGTGGTCTTCTAGCAAGTAGTTTGTGCATGGATAAAAATATGGCCAAGAAAATACTGCGCTATGAAGGGATCGCCACACCAGATTGGATGCATCTCGTAAAGGGCGAGGAGCTTCCATTACAGGACATAGAGCTGATGGGTTATCCGCTGGTCGTTAAACCAAATGCTGGTGGCTCTAGTGTAGGTGTTCAAATTGTCCATGATCGAAATGCCTTATTGACGGCTGTTGCAGAGGTATTGAAGTGGGATAACGAAATTATTATTGAGCAGTACATGATTGGTGACGAAATTACATGCCCAATCCTCAATGATAGGCTATTGCCAGTCCTTTCAATCAAACATACGGCAGTATTTTTTGACTACCAGGCGAAATATGATGATGCTTCTACAATAGAGGAGCCTGTGGAACTCCCACTTGCGATTCATGACCGTGTGGCAAAGGCTGCTATGACCAGCTATAAGTCTTTAAAATGTAGTGTGTATGCTAGAGTAGATATGTTAATTAAGGAGGGCGTTCCTTATGTGTTGGAGGTTAATACATTACCTGGCATGACCCAAAATAGCCTGCTACCAAAAAGCGCCTTTGCTGCAGGAATTAGCTATTCTGCCCTATTGGATAGCATTATTGATAGCTCCTTACAGATTGATAATAGGTAATAGAAAAAACACCTTTTGTTTTCCTACAAAAGGTGTTTTACTATCTTAAGATTTAGCTAATTCAATAAAGCCTTCTCCAAAAACATCCCTTACATCATGAATGGCAATAAAGGCATCCTTGTCGACTTCTTTGACAATTTTTTTGAGCTTTACAACTTCTTGCTTACTAATGACGATATACAAAATTTCTTTTTGTTCCTTTGTATAATAGCCATGACCGGAAAGTACCGTAACTCCGCGGTTCATATAAGCAGTTACCTGTCCAGCAATGTCTTCTGGGTTTTTAGAGATGATCGTTACTGCTTTTTTAGGATTAACCCCTTCGATAACGAACTCCATCACCTTAGTACCAACATAAAGCATGATTATTGTTAACATTAATGCCTCTGCTCCGATGATAAAATAAGATGAAAAAGCAACGATTAAATCAAAGAATAAAAGTCCATAGCTAATACTCCAGCCAAGGTACTTGTTAGTGATTCTAGCTAAAATCGTAGAACCTGCCGTTGTACCACCGACTCTAATAATCAAACCAATACCGACCCCAGCAAATACTCCACCAAAAATCGTATTTACGATAATTTCATTTGAGGAAATCGACCAAGTTTCTGTTAAATGTAAAAATAAAGAATGGAATGAGACCGCAATGATCGTATAAATTGTAGTTTGTCTATTTAGAAATTTATAGCCAACTAGTAGTAAAGCCGCATTCATCATAAAGCTGACAATACTCGGAGACCATCCGAAAAGATAATAGGCTATAATCGTTAAGCCCGTTACGCCACCTTCACCCAAATCATTTGGAATAACAAATAAGTTAACTGCTAGGGCAAAAAGCAGTGATCCAAGCATAATCATTAAAATATCTATTACGTATTTTTTCATTCACATAACACCACCATATCAAATTAGATTTTTTCTTAAATCCATACTATATCAGGTTTTCACCAAATGATATACTTTTTTTGTAATATTCATTTAGGATATATCGACCTTTTTTGTATGTCTTTAGACTAAGAAGACCTTGACTAATTAGAATAAATATTTATAATAATCATAATACTTTTAAGGAGGATTATTAAAAAATGACATATTCAATGAGACTACGTTGCACCATTTTGAGCCAATAACTGAATAGGGTCAAAAACTCGGTTTGTGAAGCCAGAGTATACGGGATAGTCTGTCCTTTTTTAATCATCTTCAATTGCATAAGAAAGAGAACAGCTCACGCCTTTATTTAAAGAGGCTTATTCTCTAATATATCCTAGTTACTTGGATCACAGGCAAATTGTCTGTGATTTTTTGTTTTATCCAATAAGGAGGAATAGATCATGCATATGCTATTATTCTTTTGATACGAGCTTTAACTAGAGGCTCGTATCGGTACCATAGCTATCGATACGAAATGAGTTAATTTCGGGAGGTAGTCATATGGAAAAAGTTTGCTTTGAATTAGACAACGTAGTTGTAAATTATTTAGATAAAGAGATTTTAAACATTGAAAAATTAGCCATTCATCAATTCGATCGAATCGGTATCGTTGGGAAAAATGGCGCTGGAAAAAGTACATTAATGAAGTTACTTGCTAGCAAGGTTCAGCCGACAAGTGGGAAGGTAAATAGTCATGTACATTTCGGCTATTTTGAACAAATGGAAGCACCAACGCCTGTAGGGGCAGAGGCACAGTTATTAGGGAAATTAGCTATTCCAGTAAATTCTGAAGGACTAAGTGGTGGGGAACAAACGAGATTAAAGTTAGCTCATTTATTTTCTTTCTATGAGGAGGCGCTGCTCATTGATGAACCAACAACACATTTAGATCAAGAGGGTATTTCATTTCTAGTGGATGAATTGCGTTATTACTATGGTGCCCTCGTACTAATTAGCCATGATCGTGCGGTTCTGGATCAATTGGTCACAACAATTTGGGAGATTGATGGGGGCACAGTAAACATTTATTCCGGAAATTATAGTAATTATGCTTGTCAAAAGCAGTTGGAGCAAGATCAACAACGTCAGGCGCATGACTTATATTTGAAAGAAAGAAGTCGTCTTGAACAAGCTGCCGAAGATAAAATGAAAAAGGCTGAAAAAATTACCCAAGCAGGTAACATGTCAAAAAGAGAAGCTCATGCAAAGCCGAATCGCATGTTTATGACAAAGTCCAAAGGGACAAGTCAAAAAAACGTACAACGTGCAGCCAAGGCAATAGAACAGCGAATAGAGAAGCTTCAGAAAGTAGATGCGGTGCAGGTAGACAGAAATATAGTTTTCCGACAATCGAAGGCATTGGAACTACACAATAAATTTCCGATTATGGCAGATCAATTCACTTTACACATTCCAGGAAAAGTCCTATTGGATGTCGTAAGCTTTCAAATACCATTGGGTAAAAAAATTGCTTTGACAGGTAGTAACGGTTGTGGAAAAAGTACCTTACTACAACATATTGCAAACTATGGGGAGGGGTTAACCATTTCCCCTAAGGCCAAAATAGGCTATTTCCATCAAATGGGCTACCAATTTAAAAGTGAGGAAACGGTCCTCCAATTTTTAAAAAATCGCTCTGATTACGATGAAGGCTTTTTACGAAGCGTTCTAGGTTCCATGCAGTTTGTAGGAACTGATATACAAAAGGGTGTGAACTCATTAAGCGGTGGTGAAGCGATACGCCTCCAGCTGTGTTATCTGTTTTTAGGAAGCTATAATATACTGTTAT
This sequence comes from Lysinibacillus sp. GW823-FHT06C08, assembly GCF_058795135.1. NCBI lineage: Bacteria > Bacillati > Bacillota > Bacilli > Caryophanales > Bacillaceae > Lysinibacillus > Lysinibacillus sp. GW823-FHT06C08. Next base: position 212,998 of record NZ_JBXAHN010000006.1, on the reverse strand, counting down.
TAGATGAGCCAACCAACTTCTTAGATATTCAAGCATTAGAGGCGTTAGAGCAATTTATAACGGCTTATGAGGGAACCATAATCTTCGTGACACATGATAAAAACTTTATTGAAAATGTAGCAGACATACAATTCACAATAAAAAATAATAAGATATTTTAACTGTAAAGATGCGATTCTACCATTAGGAGGAATCGCATTTTTTTGAATGTAGGTAGTTAAAAGAAATTATTCTTTCAACTAAAATCTAACCTCCATCTAACCTAACAATCGATATACTCAGTGTGTAACTATTGTTACAAAACATTTTTGGAGGGATATTTTATGAAATTAAGAGTATTAGGGATAGGAACATTAGCATTAGGATTATTAACAGGTGGCTATTCATTTTCTTCATTAGCTTCTTCAAATGATGAGAACGAAAAGGGAGAACAATTAATTAAGGCTGAAGTGAAGGTGCTTAAGCCTGGGGAGAAAGAGGATATTTCTAAAGGCAAATTGGAAATGAACAAAAAGGTGATTGATGAAGAAGGAAAAGTAAAGTCAAACGTAAAAACCTTTGAGCCTGGAGAGATGCCGGAAGTTCCTGAAGGTGCAGTGATGATGAAAAAGACAGTGACTGATAGCGAAAAAGAAGAAAAGTAACCAAAAGAAGCTTGTTTTGAAAAAGTCAAAACAAGCTTCTTACGTTGTGACGGTAAAAGAGACAAGAGGTGACTGGAATGATTTTAAAACAATTTCAAGTAGGCTATTCTAGGACAAAGGGTTAGGACTTGTTTAACCAAAATTGATAAAACTAACGGTTTGTTAAAAATATTTGATGTTAAAAGGTGGATAGAACAAATGAAACTTTTATTGGTAGAAGATGAGGCTGTTTTATCAAAAATTCTCTCTAAAGGTTTAAAGAAATCCGGCTATGCCGTCGATACAGCTTTTGATGGTGAGGAAGCATTAGAATTATTCGAAATCAATGAATATGACCTTATTATATTAGATTTAAACTTACCTAAGATGGATGGAATAGAGGTGCTAGAGCAGATTCGAGTTCAGAGCGAGGATGTGAAAATACTGATCCTTTCGGCACGATCAGCTATTCATGATAAAATAGCTGGTCTTGATAGAGGAGCGAATGATTATTTAATAAAGCCATTTGACTTTCAAGAATTGGATGCACGTATACGCAACTTATTAAGGCGAACTTTTAGTCAAAAGAGTACCATTATGTCTTTGGAAAAAATAACATTGGATAGCTCGAGGAAAATAGTTTTAGTGAATGGTGAGATGATACCTGTTACCAAGAAAGAATATGCCATTTTAGAATACCTCATGCTACAACAAAATAAGGTCATCAGCTCAGAGGAATTGATAGAGCATGTTTGGGATAGTGATGCGGATTTATTTTCTAATTCACTCAAGTTCCATATCCATTCATTACGAAAAAAAATAGCAGATGTTTTGGGGGAAAAAGAAGTAATTCATACAGTACGAGGACAAGGTTATATGATTACAGAAAGTGACAAAGGTGCCTATGAATAACTTAACATTAAGAGTGAGACTAACACTTTTAACTGGCTGTATTTTTGTAGTGGTTACCATTTTACTAACACTATTATCGATTTATAGTGCCGAAGAAAAAATTGTTCAGCCTATTACGTCATCGTTACTCAATCAAGAAAATAGTCTTCATAAGGAAATCATGGATGAGGCGTCAGTAGAAACCAAGTTGGATCATGGCATCAGCTCTTATATAGAGGTTACAGATGTGAGAAAAGCGAAAGAGAAGTTTATTAATCAGAGTATTATTTGGATGGTAATTATCATTCTAGCAGGTATTATAATCATTTACGTAGTGGCAGGTAAGGCTTTAAAGCCAGTTAATGATCTTAGTCGAAAAATCGGAAATATAAGCGAGCATAATTTATCGCAACGTATAGAACATATTTCTACTAAAGATGAAATGGGGGATCTTACAGCTTCATTCAATCACATGCTAGATCGATTGGAAGAATCGTTTCTGTACCAAAAGAGCTTTGCTGCCAATGCAGCACATGAATTGAGAACACCACTAACAACAATGATGGCAGGTATTCAGGTTTTAAAACTAGAAAAATCTCCGACAGTAGAAGATTATAAGGAAACCCTAGAGGTGACAGAGGAAAGTACACAAAGGCTCATTCAAGTTGTCAATGATCTTTTAGCATTAGCTTATGAGCAAACGGAACATTTTACAGATGAAATTGAGCTTAGAACAATGATTGATACGATTACACAGGACTTACATCCTTTATGTTTAGAGAAAAACTTAACTATTTCTGTCGATATCGATGTTGAAACGATAAAGGGAAATCAAACGTTACTCTATAGAGTTTTTTATAATTTGATTGAAAATGCAATTAAGTACAATCACGAAAATGGAATTATTGAAGTTCAAGGACATGTTAAGAATAGCGCTACTCATATTTCAATTGCGGATTCAGGAATAGGGATACCAAAAGATCAGCTCCACTATATTTTTGAGCCGTTTTACCGTATCGATCATTCCAGAGCCCGTGAGTTGGGTGGTTCGGGATTAGGTTTATCTATTGTAAGAACAATCGTTGAAAAACATCAAGGGAAAATAAATGTTAGCAGTACATTGAATGTTGGCACAATATTTGAGGTCATTTTACCAATGTAAAGATGCGATTCTACCATTAGGGGGAATCGCATTTTTTTATTAAAGTTTTAATAAAAGAGAGGGAAGAGGGAAAATTTGGCGAATGTGATAGATAGACACTATGAAAAAGGATGATGATCGATGTTGAATACGAATGTGACGACTAAATTAAAAATCAAGCAGCCCGCTCATAAAGTTTTTGAAGCCATTATTTCTCCTACTGAAATCGGACATTATTGGTTTTCTAGTAGCTCTGAAAGATGGGCGGAGGGGAAGAGGATTACATTGAGATACGAGGAGTATAGCGCAGAAGGAATTATCTCAGTACTTGAAATAGAGACTAACAAAAAAATTGTATTTTCTTGGGGAGAGGAGCATGGTGAAGTGACGATTGTTACTATGACCCTTGAGGAATATCAAGGTGAGACAATCATTGAGGTAGTGGAATCAGGACTGAACGCACATGATCCGGAAATTGTGACGAAAATGATGGGTCAAAAAGAAGGCTGGATTTATACATTAACCTGTCTCAAAGGATACTTAGAAAATGGCATAAATACATTAAGAGCTTCATTAATTCATTAGAGTAGTGTGATTTGATGACCTAATTTGAGGTAATTTTTTGGATAAACGAATTTTTTCATTTTGTATCATTTTGATCGCTGTTATTTCGTTATTTAGTCCGACGATTATTTCTAATTTTATGATTCAACAAAGTACAATAATGGATACTCATTATTACATTCAATATATGGCTAATTTATCTAGTGTTTATCTAAGTTTATTCTTTTTGGCTTTATTAGCATTCGTTTTATTTCTCAAGAAAAATCGATGACTAAATTCATCAATGCTTTGCTGAACATTCTTTTCTTACCTTCGGGGGCGAAGGATGGGGGAGAAATGACATTACGGCTACAATTTGCTTCGAACCAATTTAGGAATTTCGTTTGCCTAGTTGTGGAAGTCATGCCGCCTGAAGCTATAAATAGAGCAATAGCGCTCCGATTAAATTCATTCATCTACAACATAAAGGAGGGATCGTTATGAAAAAATGGGTTTGGCTAACTGGTGGACTTTTAGTTTGTGCAGGGTTTGTCATAGGCATTGTATTTTGGAAATTCCAAAAGGAAGTCAAGAAAGACGACCCTGAATATATTGTGCAATTTATGAAAGAAAACAAGGGCAATAAAAATGTTTCAGTAGCGATACAATATAATCGCCAGAGCTGGGTAGAGCAGCATACAAAGGAACCATTGCCTTTAGCCAGTACAGTTAAAATCATCGTAGCGATCGCATATGCGCAACAAGCCGCAGATGGACATATCAATCCTCAGCAACAAGTTCGCTTAAGGGAATTAGAGACATTTTATATCCCAAAAACAGATGGTGGCGCACATGAAGCGTGGCTAGCACAGTTAAACCTCAATGGGAAGGAAAGTGTGCCGCTGAGCGAGGTTGCAAAGGGAATGATTACTTATAGTTCTAATGCAAATACAGATTATTTAATGCATGTACTAGGGCTTCAAACTATTAATGAGGTTCTCACTCAACTAGATGTAAAAGGTCATGAACCCCTCTATCCAATCGTAAGTGCTCTTTATATCCCCATTCAATTGCGAGATGAAAAGAGTCTAACGAAAAAAGAAACACTAGCGGCTTTAAAAGATATGGGGATGGCTGAATATCGAGAACGGGCATTGGCTATTCATGAGAATTGGCTAGAAAAACCTTTAACAAAAGAGGAGAAAGCTCAAGCAATAAAAATGCTCAATTTGGATGTTCAAAGGGTTTGGTCTGATCGTTTAATAAGGGCTTCTACTAGTGACTACATTTCTATTTTAGAAAAGTTGAATAGTAAAAATTACTTTACCGAAGATGTACATAAATACTTAGATCCTGTGATGGAACATTTGATGCAAAACCCTAGAAATCAAGAATGGCTTACACATGCAGGTCAAAAAGGAGGGTCAACAGCCTTTGTATTGACACTAGCCGCCTATGCGGAAGATAAAGAAGGGAATCAGACGGAGATAGCTTTTTTTGCCAACGACTTAAATACAATGGAACAAATTAAATTATCTAGTAGTATGAATAGCTTTCAATTAAAATTTCTTACAGATGAAAAATTTAGGATGCGTCTTCAAAGGGAATTATCTATGTAGTGAATGACCTTTAAAATGATCTATGTTCATCAAGTAATCTTTCAAGAAAAACTGAGAATGTAGCTGCGTACTCATAAATCATGTCATTCATTAGGTCATAACACATGACGGGAAACTCCCCATCTTCATCTTTTGCGGATAAATCAAAGAAATAAAGCTCATCTGCGTCTGGTACAAATAAGTCCAATCTATTTGGATATTTTTTGTACCAATCTTCATCGTCCAAGTTCAGACGGTGAATATAGAGAATGTCGCTATCGTCGATATCTCTGTATTCAGGTTGACTGACCGTCAGAATGTTTCCTCCATTTAGTCGAGCATTGCCATAATTTATTAACCACCAGCAATAAGAGGGCGGTAATTGAAATCCTAGCTCTATTTCTGCATCGGTTATCCAGCTATCTTTTACATTACATCTAGGATGCCACTTAATCGATGTGGTATGAGCTAGCTTTTTTACTAAATTCTCATACATCAAAAAACCTCACTTTTTCATCATGATATCCAAAGAGTGCCCTTGTAGTTGAGGTAGCTAGAATTCGTACATTCTTTCAACCATCTGCATACTATATATTTATAATATGTGAGAGGACTGAGACCAATGCATTACCCTTATTATCATAATTACCCCGTGTATTACGGCTATCACCCTGTTTATTGGGCTTATCCAACACAGCTAGAACAGGGGACCAGAAGTAATGTGCGGAGAGATTATGGACCAGAGCCATTCGTTGTGGACATAGAGGACGTTACAAAGCAAAATAAAAATTACCGCACAGCACTGTGGACAGGGTCAAACTTACAAGTAACTGTGATGAGCATCGATGTAGGAGATGATATTGGCTTAGAAGTGCATCCGCATGTTGATCAATTCATTTGTATTGAAGAGGGTAAGGGAGTTGCCCAAATGGGACCGACTAAGGATTATTTAAACTTTCAAAGAAATGTTTCTGAAGATACGGCCGTCATGGTACCCGCAGGTACATGGCATAATATTACAAATGTAGGAGATGAACCATTAAAGCTCTACACGATTTATGCGCCACCTAATCATCCATCTGGGACTATTCATGTGACGAAGGCAGATGCAAAGGCTGAAGAAGCGGGTTATAGTCAAGCAAATTAAAAAATAAAAAGCGTGTTTTATTAAACATGCTTTTTTCTCGATATATGGTAGAATGTTTTTTAATTACAGATAATAAAGGTCCTTAATTAATGAAAGAAGGTAATGAATGATGAAATATTCAAAAGCAACAAACTATGCGTTACATACAATGGTGTTTTTGACGAATACACCTAAAGGAAAATCAATGAATGTTGAGACACTAGCAGACATGCAGAAACTATCTCCAACCTATCTTTCGAAAATTTTAACAAAGCTTGTAAAGGCGGGTTTAATCGAATCGAATCCAGGTGTCAATGGAGGTTATCGCATTTCGAAGCGCCCTCAAGAAGTTTCCTTTTTAGATGTGATTTACGCAATCGAGGGACAAACCTCATTATTCAGTTGTTCCTCTGACCACGAGGATTCCTTTCATAATGAAGGTTGTCTCATTGAGCAAGTAATGGTGGATGCTGAGAACAATATGAAAGAAGAGCTAAGTAAGAAATTGATTATAGATATTGTTCATGAAATCGATAAAAAAATGAAGTAGTCGGATAGAATGAAGAAATGGACGAATAAGAACTAGGGGACTCTAGTTCTATTGTTATTTCAATTGCATAAGAGCCCCAAAGTATTGCTGTGCGGTTGTGAAACAAATAAATGCCAGTAGTTCACTGATTTCAGCCTCTGTTAAATATTCTTTTAAGACAGCGGTGACATAGTGTGAGGTATGACCTTTAGTGACTAAGAATGCCTCAGCAAAACCTGTACAAACGGCTGTTTTTTCATCGTAATGTTGAGGGGCAGGTATACCTTTCGCCTGACAATATTGGCAACCATTTTTTTGTGCTAATGTTTTTCGGACCTCTTCTTTTAAATGTGCAGATAAATGACCGTCCTTTTCGACCGTTTTCCCTAATTGTAACCAATGCGACTGTATTTCCTCATTATAGCCTAGTAGTTGTTGAAATGGCGTTAAGCCCTTGTCATATAAATGAATGAGTGTCATTAATCTTCCCTCCTATAATTAGTGTAAAATATGAATGGTGTTGTTAACATACCAATTCGAAGGGAAATATTTTCTTTCTCTTTTAAAATGAAGGGAATTTTCTACAATGGATTTCATTAATGAAACAATACTAAAAGAATTGAAAAAAGATAGCCGAATTTCTATGAGCGAGTTAGGTAGGAGAGTACATTTATCGGCCCCTGCAGTTCGTGAAAGGGTACGACATTTAGAGGAACAGCAAGTCATAAGGAAATATACATTAGACATTAATTCAAAGGCGCTAGGCTTTCCCATTGAAGCTATAATGGAGGCAACAATTAAAAATAATCGCTATGCAGATTTTAAAGAACATATCCTGACATTTACAAACGTAGATTTTTGCTATCGAATATCAGGAGAAACTTGTTTCTTATTAAAGGCTCATTTTCAATCTTTTTCTGATGTAGAGCAATTTATTGATGATTTACAGCTATATGCACATACAAAAACCAATTTTATCTTTTCTGATATATGTGAGGACTTATAAAAAAGGGGATCTTTATGGAAATCAAATTATTTACGGGTGAAATTGATGACTTAGTCCATTTACTAACTCAAAATAAATGGATTTACCACACCGATCAGCACGTTAAAGAAGAGAGCGTTCGAGCAGCGTTCGCAGAGGGATATTATGAGAATGATCGTGAAACCTATTAGATACTGGAAAATGGAGATAGAGTAGGAATTATCTTTATTCATGATATCAGTGACACCATCCCACTGTTTGATATCCGCTTACATGCAAATTGTAGGGGGAAAGGATATGGCGTAATGGCACTTCGATGGTTACAAGAATATCTATTTGAGGTAAAGGGTAAGATTCGTATTGAAGGCTATACAAGAGTTGATAATATAGGGATGCGGAAATGTTTTAGCAAAGCTGGTTTTGTGAAGGAAGGCTATTTACGAAATGCCTGGGAAAATGAAGATGGCACAGTGACCGATAGTATTGTCTATGGTGCTATTAAAGAAGATTGGGTTCTAGGAAATCCAACGTCTATTAAAATAGATGACGTTCCATTTTAAGGAGACAAGCATGAAGAGAAACGTATTAAATGCTTTAAGGCAATCTTGGTCGACTCAATCAAGTTCTAAATGGAGCGTTGAAAATCCTGCAAAAGGACAATGTGGTGTTACTTCTCTAGTGGTGCAAGATATACTTGGCGGGGAAATTAGGAAAACAAGTTTGGATGAGGGCTGGCACTTTTATAATGTAATAAATGGAGAGAGAATGGATTTTACGGAAGAGCAGTTTTCATCTAAAATTGATTATCAAGACATTGATTCGAATAGGGCAGAGGCTTATCAGGATACAAATAATGCTCAATATAGCTGTTTAAAGTCACAAGTTAATAGACATTTAGCAAGAGCAGAGGGATAGATTCCTCTGCTTTTTTAAATTAGTAAAACAAAGGTGTTGACGTTTAAGAAAGAGGCGTGTTATTATTATCTCGAATTCAAGATAACTAAATTCAAGATAAACGAATTCAAACCTTTAGCTTTCGTAAGGAGGTACAATAATGGGTTTTTGGAATAAATTATTTTCTTCAAAAAAAGAGGAGGAACAAGTAATGGCAGAATTAAATATCGGTATTATTATTGGATCAACACGTGAGGGACGTGTAAGTCCTCAGGTAGCACAATGGGTAAAGGAAATTGCAGATCAACGAGGAGATGCAAACTACACAGTGATTGATATCGCTGATTATAAATTGCCATTATTAGGAGAGTCAGGGCAAGATGCTTCAGGTGCACAGGCTTGGTCAGAAGTTATTGCTAAACAAGATGGATTTGTGTTCATCGTACAAGAATACAATCACTCTATTACAGGTGCTCTAAAAAATGCACTAGATTATTTACGTGCTGAGTGGAATAACAAAGCAGCAGGCATCGTTTCATATGGTTCTGTAGGTGGTGCTCGTGCAGCAGAACATTTACGTGGCATCATGGGTGAGCTTTTAATCGCAGATGTACGTGTTCACCCTGCATTATCATTATTCACAGATTTTGAAAATGGTTCAGACTTTAAACCACAAGCTATACAAACTGATTCAGTCAATCAAATGTTAGATCAAGTAATCCCATGGTCAAAAGCTTTATACACTATTCGTTAAGCCTACGCGTTTGGGGTAGGACGAAATTGGATAAAGTGTGGGAGAGAAAATTAGTCAGGAAAGGGCATGTTACCATGAAAAAACATACAGCAGGTATTCACCATATCACAGCTATTGTAGGCCACCCACAAGAGAATATTGATTTTTATGCAGGTGTATTAGGCTTGCGTTTAGTGAAACAAACAGTAAACTTCGATGATCCTGGCACATATCATTTATATTTCGGTGATGCAGGTGGGAAACCTGGAACAATCATTACATTCTTCCCTTGGGCCAATGCATATCAAGGACGAATTGGTGACGGTCAAGTTGGTGTCACAACGTATGTTGTACCAGAGGGGGCACTACCATTTTGGATTAATCGTTTAGCCAAATTTTCGATTCCTTTCCAAAAAGCTGAACGCTTTGGTGAGCAAGTCATTCAGTTCGATGACCCGCATGGTCTGCATATCGAACTCGTTGCACGTGCTGCAGGCGAATTAAATAACTGGACATTTGGAGAAGTAACGCCAGAGGTTGCCATTAAAGGATTTGGTGGAGCCACTTTATATTCCAGCCACCCTGAAGAGACTGCAAAAGTTTTAACAGAAGTAATGGGTCTTGAAAGAGTAGCGACAGAGGGTGACTACACTCGTTTTAAATCTAATGCGGAGATTGGCAACACAGTTGATTTAAAATTGGTTGTAGGACAACGTGGACAAATGGGTGTAGGAACGGTTCACCATGTTGCGTGGAGAGCTCAAGATAATACGGATCATTTAGAATGGCAAGAGTATGTTATGAATCATGGTCAACATGTAACGGAAGTCAAAGATCGTAATTATTTTAATGCGATTTATTTCCGTGAACCTGGTGAAATTTTATTTGAAATTGCTACAGATCCTCCGGGATTTGCTCATGACGAAACAATGGAGACGATGGGAAGCCAATTAATGCTACCATCTCAATATGAGCAACAACGAGAGCAATTAGAAAGTATACTAATTCCGATTAAAGTACGTGAGCTTGACTAAGATATAGAATCTACTTAAATGAATGCGAAATGTTGAGAACTCAACATTTTCGCATTTTTTTGATCCGGCGAAATCTCATCTGCCGTTGAGCGCACGGGCCATGGCATCTAAATAATTCTGACTAGCACGCAGACTAATTTCAGCATCCGGCACAAAGACTTCAAAGCAATGAAAGCTACCAGGATAGAGATTCATCTCAACATCTACTCCTGCTTGAGCAAGTCGTGTTACATAATCGAGTGTTTCATCTCTGAATAAATCAAGTTGACCTATACACGTGTAGGTAGGCGGTAGTCCTGCTAAGTTATCTGCTCTTGAAGGAACCGCATATGGAGAAAGTTCATGGGTGTCCTGTTCCTCTCCTAAGTACATACGCCAAGCGGTCAAATTATTTGTTCTACTCCATGTTGCGTGACTGTCAGTAATCTCGTAGCTAGAAGTCGTTTCATTTCGGTTATCAAGCATTGGATACAGTGGCATCTGGAATATAATTGAGGGTCCTCCTTTATCGCGAGCCATTAATGCTAGAGCTGCTGTTAGACCTCCACCTCCACTTGCACCGGCAATTGCCACTCGTTTACTATCAATGCCAAGAGTAGGAGCTTCAGTTGTCATCCATACTAACCCTGCATAGCAATCTTCAATCGCAGCTGGATAGGGATGCTCGGGGGCAAGTCGATAATCAACTGAGACGACAACACAGTTAGCGGTCTGAACAAAACGTTCACATAGAAGATCATCCATATCAGGGTGTCCCATCACGAAACCACCCCCATGAATCCAAAGCATAGCTGGAAGTTTATCGTGGTTCCGTTTAACGGGTTCATATATTTTAACTAGCATTTCACCCCCATCACCTCTGGGAATCGTACGATTAGTTATAACTACAAGCTCTGATTCCTCTAATGGAGATTGGACTAAGAGACGACGACTCCACTCTAAATCTTCGTCTAGTCGAAAGCCTGGAAATTGGGAGTAAGCCTGCCTTAATTCGGGTAAGATTCGGTCATTGATTGTCATATAAATTCCCCCTGTAAAGTAATGAATTTTTAAATAAATGGATGTCCTTGTACTGCCATTTCAGCCTCCCATTGGGCAACTTCTTCGCGCACACGAGGAGCCACTTCGGTTCCTAGAAGTTCTATAGCTTGCATGACTTGATCATGTGGCATTGTACTTAAAGGTACGTATAACATAAATCGTGTGATCCCTACATGTTTACGAAGATGAATGATTTTCTGAGCAACTGTCTCTGAATCACCGACATATAATGCCCCTTCAAAACTACGTGCAGTATCATAGCTAGAACGATCATAATAGGACCAACCCCGTTCTTTGCCCAGTTTATTCATGCCCGCCTGTGTAGATGGGAAAAATGTATCTGCTGCCCACTCGTTATTCGGACCAACGAAACCTATCGAATGGGAGCCTACCTGAAGCTTAGATAAATCATGACCTGCATGAGCAGCAGCTTTTTTATAAAGTTGTACGATTGGAGCAAACTGCATAGGACTGCCACCAATGATTGCTAGCATAAGTGGTAATCCTAAAAGACCTGCCCGAATGGCTGATTGTTGATTTCCTCCACTACCAACCCAAATGGGTAAGGATTTTTGAACAGGTCTTGGATACACACCTAAATTATTGATCGCCGGTCGGTGCTTCCCTTCCCACACTACTTTTTCTTCCTCACGAATTTTAAGTAATAAATCTAAATGCTCTTCAAATAGTTCATCATAGTCATTTAAATTGTATCCAAATAAAGGGAAAGATTCGATGAACGACCCACGACCTGCCATAATTTCCGCACGCCCATTTGAAAGTCCGTCCAAAGTAGAAAAATCTTGATAGACGCGAACCGGGTCAGCTGAAGAAAGGACAGTCACCGCACTTGTAAGTCGTATTTTTTCCGTTTGTGAAGCAGCGGCGGACAACACCATTGCAGGGGAAGATGCAGCATAGTCTTCTCGATGATGCTCGCCAACCCCAAATACATCCAGTCCTACTTGATCGGCAAGAATGATTTCTTCAACCACTTCACGTAAGCGTTGGGCATGACTAATCACTTCCCCACTATGAACATCTGGTTTTGTTTCTACAAAAGAGGTAATTCCTATTTCCATTTGTCATTCTCCTTGTCAATTTAATGTTTTGTAAATCGTAAAGTCGTTGCCCAAAATAGAATTGCTATAGCACTAATTGAAGCTCCGAGGAAAGAGACCCCTTCCCAGCCAAAGTGTGCATATATTTGTGTAGAAGCAATGGAGCCACTTGCACTGCCGATGGAATAAAAAATCATATATCCAGCAGTAAGTCGACTTCGTGCCTCTGTACGTAATGGAAGAATTAGCGCCTGATTCGTAACATGTACGGCCTGTACAGCTAAATCTAGCAATACGATCCCTACAATTAACGCAAATAACGATTGTTCTAGATAGCTAATAAACAACCAAGAAATTAGTAATAGTGCTAATGCTATACCTGTTGTTCTTTGTGCGTATCCTCGATCAGCCAATTTCCCTGCCCGTGCCGCAGCCAACGCGCCGGCCACTCCAACAAGACCAAAAGCACCAATTACGCTATGTGAAAGTGCCAACGGTGGTGCACTAAGTGGAAGAACAAGTGATGTCCACAAAATACTGAAATCAGCAAAAATTAGCATGGCTAGAACTGCACGGATACGTAGTGTTCGTTCTTGTTTTAATAAAGTGAACACAGATCTAATGAGTTGATGGTAGGGGAGTGATTTTACTTCTCGCTCCACTGTAGGTAACACCTTTACAAACAAACAGACCATGATGAGCATGAAGGCAGCAGAGACTAAATAGACAGTACGCCATCCTGCAAGGTCAGTTAATAGTCCTGCGAAGGTACGGGCGAGCAGGATGCCAATGACGATTCCACTCGTGACAATCCCAACGACTCGACCACGCTCTGCTGGGGAAGCGATGGTTGCTGCAAATGCTACAAGCGTTTGTGTCACAACTGCAAGTAAACCTACTAAAGCCATGCCTGTGAAAAGAACTATGCTATAAGAAGCAGTACCGACTATAACTAGAGCCGTTGTGGATAATAGCATCTGTCCGATAATCAAACGTCGTTGGTTAAGTAAGTCCCCAAGTGGCACTAGAAGTAATAGGCCTAACCCGTAAAAGATTTGCGTGATTGTAATGACAACACCAATAATCGACGGATCAATATTAAACGCAATAGACAGCTGATCAAGCAGCGGCTGTGCAAAATAAATATTGGCGACTGACATTCCACAGGCTGCTGCGAATAAAAATGTGACAGCACGTGGCATGGACGACTGTAGATTCATCGAAGGTGCATCCCATGTCTGTCTAAGATCTTCGTCCATCTTATATCCTCCAGTCCATATAGAATTTCATTATAACGTACCGTTTGGTACAATATAATTGTTGGTAAATATATCTTAACCTTATGGAAGGTGTCAAGCGTTTATTTAGTATTTATTTTTATATCCTTACAATGAATAGTGTAAAATTGACAATGGAACCAGCTGATTATACAATGATTACATACTGTTTGGTATTTTAATTTTTATATAGTTTAAATGGCGAAATCTACTACAGTGGAGGTGATTTTATGGCAAGAACCCGTGAATTTGATGAAGGAAAAGTTTTAGAGGCTGCCATGCAGTTATTTTGGGAGAAGGGATATGAAGCTACTTCTCTAAGTGATCTTACTTCAAGAATGGGCATTCAACGTCCAAGTATTTACTCAACCTTTGGTGATAAAAAAGAGCTATTCGAAGCAGCACTGCGTAGATATACGACATCTAGAGCAGCTGATATACGGACTAGACTTCAAAGTCATGTTTCTGTAAAGCAGGCATTTGCTACTTTTTTTGAAGAAGTGATTCAAGCTGAGTATACGAAAGATCTTAGTAACGGTTGTTTTTGTATTAATACAATGGTTGAACTCGCTCCTCATGACGAAAGATTTGAGATTTTAACGAGGGAGCACCAACTTTATTTAGCAGTTATTTTTCAGGAGACCATTGAGCGAGGGGTCCGAGCAGGTGAGCTTGAGGCTGACACGGATGCAAAATCACTTGCGCAGGCACTCATTGTATCGTTAATTGGATTAACCGTTATGATGAAATCACAGCCACAGCGTTCATTCGTTGATAATGCAATAGCTGCGACTCTGACATTACTTAAATAAAATTTTAAACTAGTAAAAGAATAAAATATAAACGTCCATAAAACCTATGTGGCAGCAATTTTAACAGGAATTGTACCGTTCTCTGATTTAGATGTTCCAAACCCTACAGTAGCTGATTTTGCGAATATCGGAGGCTTAACGGTATTTACCTTATATGAAAAACAATAATGGAAGATTTCATCCCCCTTTAGAGTCTCTAAAGGGGAATTTTCTAAGAATAAATTCAAATCACATTTCTATAAAGCTCTACATAAAATAAATTTATACTTCTTTACAAGCCCAAGCATCAATCTCGACCTTTATGGCCGGAGCAGCCAGTGCCACTACGTACAGTAAGGTTGTACATGGAAGATGTCCTTGTAAAAAATCATTCATTATTTCTTTTCGTTGTTGAGCCTCCATATCGCCTACCAAGTAAAACACGAGCTTTGTAATATCTTGAATCTCCATATTGGCATGATCAAGATTTTTCCGAATATTATCTAGTGCTATCTTCAATTGGGCAACCGGATCCTCAGGTATTGACCCATCTATCTCCATGCCAATTTGCCCGGATAATGTTAACCATCTGTTTGGTCCTGTTACTTCGATCTGATGTACATAAGGGGCTACAGGTGGATGAATGTTTTCAGGATTTCTACTAATTTTCATTGAACCCATCTCCTTTTCTATTATTCATTTTCATCTCTCCATTAAAATAGCATAGAGTAATCATATAAAAGTAGTACAAATACCATTATAAATGAACTTACAAATTGGATATGTCGATTCAAAGGGTTATAATAGATTCATAAAATATAGGCTTATACGCTGATAAAGCATTCAAAATAGATAAAAGTATTAACTTTTTAATTTGACTAGACATACAATTCACTTCACGCCCTTAGGTTTTATACAGATACTTCTAAAGAAACATGAATTTCGTCTTAATTTGAAGGTGGATGGCTATACTCATTAAATAGAGGGAAATTTTTACATAAGAATGATGCGTATTGATGTAAATTAATGTTTACTACTGATGTTTAGTTACTAGTGCAACCTTAGGTGGCAAAGGCAGCGAGGCCGTTTTGTAGAAGGAGTGAATAAATGAATAATTTCTTTCGGAGTAATGGATTTAAACGTTTTATCATTCTAGTTGGAATTGCTGTTGCATTGTATTTAATGCGAAGTATGATCAACTTAATTTTGCTTACGTTTATTATTACCTATTTGATGAATCAGCTTACTACGAAGACAACGAAAAAAATAAGAAAATACACACCGATGAATGAAAAGGCTGTTACTGTAACATTATATTTGTTACTGGTCGCTGGTATTGTTGCTGTGATTTACAAATACTTGCCCATTGTCACGCAGCAAGTCACACAGCTTTTTGATCTTATTGCTAGCTTTAACCTAGATCCAGATGACAATGAGATTGCGAGATATTTGGCTCCAACCTTTGAGAAGATTGAGCTTGGTAAGTATTTAGAACAGGGTGTGGATATAACTCTTAAAAATATTACGAATATTGGTAAAATCATTATGCAAATTTTGATTTCCCTAATATTGAGTTTGTTCATCTTGTTGGAAAAGAAACGAATCATTGAATTTACAGCAAAGTTTAAGGATAGTAAAATTGGACCTCTTTACGATGAACTGCATTATTTTTCAAGAATTTTCATCCGTTCATTTGGTAAAGTAATTGAAGCACAGTTCATTATTGCTGCTGTTAACTGTGTATTATCAGTGATTGCCCTTTCGATTATGGGCTTCCCGCATCTAATTGCTCTTGGGATTATGCTGTTTATTCTTGGCTTAGTGCCAGTTGCAGGTGTTATTATTTCATTAATCCCACTCAGTATTATCGCCTATAGTATTGGTGGCTTAATGTACATTGTCTACATTTTAGTAATTGTTATGGTCTTACATGCGATTGAAGCGTATTTCTTAAATCCAAAGCTTATGTCAGCTAAGACAGATTTACCGATTTTCTACACATTTATGGTCATCCTTTTCTCAGAGCATTTCCTTGGTGTATGGGGATTAATCATCGGTATCCCATTGTTCATGTTCTTACTTGATATTCTAGGGGTTACTTCCTCAGAAGAATCTAAACAGAAAATGGACGACGTTGAGGACAAAAAATTAATGGAATAAAAATAACTTTACAAAAGGGATCATCTTGTATGTAGAGATGATTCTTTTTTTATTTACATCGTATCTCATTTAAGATAAGTAGGGGGTGTTTTTGACAATGATGGTAAAGGGACAGAAGGTATATTTAAGAGAAATCTCTGTTAATGATAGCAAAAGTATTGAAAAATGCTTTCAAAATGAGGAAATCATGTATATGACAGGAACTCGTAACTTGCTAACAAAAGAACAAATTAAAGAGGCGATCTACCGCTTTAAAGAAGATTCTACTCGCTATGATTTTGCTATTTGTTTAGTAGATAATGATCAAGTAATTGGTGACTTAGCTATTATGGAAGTGGATTTAGATAATAAGAAGGCTATGTTTCGTATAGCCCTGCATGGATTAGAGGATTGTGGCAGAGGACTTGGATCAGAAGCAGTTCAACTTGCTCAAAAATTTACGTTTGAGGAGCTATGTCTGAATCGTTTGGAACTACAAGTTTACTCTCATAATATTAGAGGGATCAAATCCTATGAAAAGGTTGGCTTCAAAAAAGAAGGTGTGTTGAGGCAGGCATTATTTATGAACAATGCTTTCTCAGACGAAATCATTATGAGTATTCTGCTGGAAGAGTATATGAAAAAATTGCAATAGAAATTGAGCTAGCACAGAGTATATGTGCTGGCTTTAATTTCGTTAAATAGAAAATAATATTAATAATGTATAAAAAGGTATGTTATTCTACATAAGAATCTTTGTTACAGGGGGCGGTCATGATGACAAATACATTTATTTTTATCGTTCAATACAGGGGGGAACCGCCTTATTAACAAAGTGTTTAGTGTTTCCCTAAATTTGGAAGGTGACCGTATATGTCTAGCAATACTGTAAGAATCGAAGAAGTAAATAATAATAATTGGTATGATTGCTGCCTATTAGAAACATCAGCAGAGCAAAGGGATTATGTTGAATCCAACGCTATTTCTATTGCGCAATCAAAGTTCGAACCAACTTTAAAGCCATATGCCATTTACTATGAAGACAAAATTGTTGGATTTTTAATGTTCAATGCAGTAAAGGAAGAGCTTGGCGGGTACTGGATCTATCGCATAATGATTGATCAGCACTTTCAAGGTAAAGGTATTGGCAAAGAAGCCACAAAGCAAATAATAAACGAAATAGCTAAGTTACCGGATGCTACAAAGGTTGTAGTAGGTTATCATCCAAAAAATAAAGTCGCGCATCATTTGTATGCAAGTTTAGGCTTTGTCGATAATGGCGATCGTTTCGGTAAAGAAATGGCTGTTATTCAATATTTAACTGAATAAATAGAAGGAAAGGGACCTGTATAAGTACAAGGTCCCTTTCCATTTAAGCATCGCCAGAAGAGGCAATTATTCGTGGGTTTTTTTTGATATACCCGTAAATAAGTAAGGCTGTAATACCCTCTGCCACTGGGAAGGTCCACCAAATTGCTTGAGATCCAAACACTTTAGGCAGAAGAATAAGTGTTGGGATAAATAAAATAATACTCCGTAGTAACATAATAGTTGTGGCAATACGAATTTTTTCGATAGATTGAAAGAATTCGGCGAGCACCATATTGATACCTAAAAATACATAGCCTATAGCAAAATGAACAAAGCCTTGAGTTGCCATATGACGAATTTCGAATGAGCTATCTCCGAATAAAGCCATAAGCTGTGAAGGAAAAAGCATAGCTATAAGTGCTGTTGTTAATCCTAAAATAAAAGCCGTAGCTAATCCGATTTTTAGTAATGCTGTTAACCGCTCAAGTAATCTTGCCCCATGATGATAGCTAACTAATGGCTGTAGAGCCATGCCAATACCTAAGAAAATCGTTAACAGGACTGTATGGATATAATTGACCATTGCATAGGCGGTCACACCGTTTGCCCCTAAATAGTGTAAAAAGGTCACATTATATAAAATAATAATAACCGCTACAGAAGCCTCGACAATAAAACTAGGTAATCCGATAGCGAAAATTTTTCTTAAATTTGTCTTATTGAAGAATGAGGAGACAAACTTTAATTCAGAATGTGGGCGGAAAAAATGAAGACATAGTACAGCAGTACCTATAATAGTAGCTATTGCTGTTGCTAATGCACAGCCTGTTACACCATAATCTAGAACGAAGATAAAAATATAATTTAAGATAATATTCAATACAGATGTTGTAATTAAACCCAGCATAGCTAGCTTTGGATTACCATCATTGCGAATAAAAATACTTAAAAGATTTTCAATTGTATAAAACACTCCAAATAACAAAATAACGTGTAAATACTCTTGCACATATGGATACGTATCATCACTTGCCCCGAATATATATGAAATATCTTTTAAATTAAGCGCAAGGAACCCGATAATTGTTAACACGACCACAAGCATTGTAGTAAACGCCAACGTAAAGAGCTGATGGGCTCGTTGCTTATTGCCTTCCCCAAGAGAAATGGAATAGAGTGTAGCTCCACCCATCCCTATCCAAAGCGAAATAGACAGCAGAATAGAGAAAATCGGAACAGCAATATTAACGCCTGCTAACGCTGTAGGACCCACGCCGTGACTAACGAAAATGCCATCCACTAAAATATTAACGGACATGAGAAGCATGCCAATCATAGCTGGAAATAAATAGGATAAAAACAATGGTTTGAGCGGCCGTGTTTCAATTGGATTAATGGTTGTCATATCCATGCACCTCCAAGACCATTACTTTTTCCCCTTTATCATCTAGTTCACCATTAAACATAAAGCCAAACTGTTTATATAGCTGAATAGCTACTGCATTATTGTCATAAACACTTAAATATATTTTGTGACAGCTGAATTTTTCTGTTAAGTAATGTATAAGCTGCTGTAAAAAATGTTTACCTAAACCTTGTCCCTGATAGCGTTCATCAATTAAATAACGATCAAGCCAAACTCGTTGACTATGATCCTCATGAGGAAATACGCCATACATAGCGAAGCCTATTACGGTGCTGTCCTTATATAAGCCTAAAGGTGTAAAGCGCCGATCCATCTCCGCCTCTGCTAAGCATTGGTCTGTACTTTCAATAAAATTTTGCTGATTGTCAGCAATGCGTAATGCTAAAATTTCTTGTTTGTTAAAAGCTGTAATGTCACGAATCTCCGTGAACATAATGTCAAAACCTTTCTATTTTTATTGTGAATAGGTACAATCTAAAGTATATAGTTACTATATAGTCAAGAGAGGATACTCAAAAAATGCTTAATAAAAATGTAAAGTATTTTACAACTGGTGAATTTGCTAAAATATGTAAGGTTAATAAACAAACTTTAATTTATTACGATCAAATTGGCTTGCTTTCTCCTGTTATGAAGGATAGTAAAGAGTATCGATATTATTCACTCGCTCAATATGATTTTTTTAGCGTCATTGAGTTATTAAAGGCTGTTGGCATGTCTTTGAAAGATATACAGCAGTATATGGCGGAGAAATCACCTGAAAATTTTTTAGAATTGATGCATCTACAAAAGGAAATTGTCGCAAAAAAGCGGCGAGAACTGGAGATGATTGAAGGCATTATTGATGTCAAAATTGATTTAACGAAGGAGTCACTACAACTTGATTTTGATAGCATTACAATTGAGCATTTTCCAGAGGCAACCTTGTATTTAAGTCGAAATATTGAGGACTCAACGGAAGAACAATTTGTTAAGGCTGTCTCTGATTTTATAGATGAATTGGATCGCTCTCGCTTAGACACAGGTTATCCCATTGGTGGAATTACCAAAAGGGAGCAGGTATTAGCCGGTAACTATGATAATTATAGGTACTTATATATTGAGCAGCCGCATCCGCAGGAAGGTCATCCTTATTTTAAAGCGATTGAAGGAAAGTTTATTGTTGGTTACCATGTAGGAACATCTATAACTCTGGGAGAGACCTACAAGCGATTATTCCAGGTCATGAGAGAAGAAGGCTATGAGCTGGGGCAATATGTTTATGAGGAATATATTTATGATGCGGTTATTAAAAATCGTGAAGAGGAATATGTAACAAAGATTATGGTGGAAATAAAAGAAGGTTGTTGATGCATCTCTGCCTATCAACAACCCCAAATAAACTTAATGCAATGTTAAGTTTATTTCCGGATGTGCCTTTTGTATTTTATTTAATTTATTGTCTTGGATTCCTTTTAAATTTTTATCGAAAAAGCCAAGTGATAATTCATTAATCAATTTATAAATTGCATTTACATCTGCCCCAGATTCATTAATAATCGGCGAAACGGCTGCTAAATCTGTAAAACTTCCGTGATTTGTTTTTGGAATAATAGCTGTGTAGACACCAGGCTTTTCAATTGTTTTATTTCGTAGATAAGCTTCTGCAAACAATTCATCACGATTACCAGGCTGCTGGTTATATGCTTCTTTCATAAAGTTAATGGATGCCTCAGCATTCATCAGCATAAAAGGCTTTTCAGGACCATTTTTCGGCATTAAATCGCCATATAACCCACCATCCATATCAATGGCTGCTTTAATACGATTATCCTTTACTAGCATTTGAGCTGAAGTAGCACCGCCAAAAGAATGACCTAGCATACCAATGTTATCATAGTCAATTAGAGAGGCTATTGCACGAAAGTTCTTATCAAAATCGCCTTTAATGACTTCATCTAAAACAAATGATGCATCCTGCTCCCAAAGATGGATTCGATTATTCAAGAATGTAATGGTGTTTTCAATTGGTGTAAAATCAACCCGATCACCATCGGGGAATATTGTTGTTGCCGCATCACCTGTAAAGTTAAGAGCAACGACAATATAGCCATGACTCACTAATTCTTCTAGTTGGAAGGTATTTTGTCGACTATATAAACTCATACCATGTGCAAATAATAAAAGTGGAAATTTTTCTTTAGACTTTATAGCTGTCGCATCTTGATAAGAACGGGTTTTCGTCAGTCCTAAATGCGTTGTCGCGATATTGGGAAAACCCTGTGTCGTTGCTAACTGTTGTGTTAACGCATCTATATCTTTAAAGTAGGGTGAAGGTTGTCCTGTCTCTTTTTCAGCAGGATAATAAACTTGAATCATCAGTTCGCGATTCACCTGATGATTAGGTACAACAAATTCTTTGCGATTCTTATCGGTCAGGTGAAATGTCTGTGTTCCTACTGTGTATTTTCCTGTTAGTTCAGGAAAATACATGATTGGAAATAACGTTGGTAATGTGAACATTGTAATAGTGGCCACAACAATACCTGAAGTTTTAATTATTTTCATCCTTAACTTTTTTGAAACAATTGTACTTTTTGGCTTCACAAAAACTTGTAATGTTAATAACATCAAAACAAAATAAGCAGGGATCATGCGCCAGTTAGCACCAATTGTCATAATTGTTCCTATTAACAAAACATAATTGGTAGCTATCATAATAAGATTTATTGTAGTTACCCCACGTTGTCTAAAAGTTAGTGAGATACTCGATAGTATTAAAATAAGTGTAAATAGTACTTCTAAGGTTTTCATCATTTATCTCCTTTTACATACATACGAATGTATGTAATTAATTAAAAATATTTTCAAATATATATACATACGAATGTATGTATAAGATTAAAATAATAAACTACATATAGTAGTTTATTATTCCTGCACTTTATCAAATAATGCTAAAAAAACATCTTTCAATTCATCATTCATAAGTGGTATGCCAATTCCTTTGAACATCAAACTTATATGTTCAATTTTATGAATAAATTCGGCTCGGCTTACACGAAATATTTCAGGATTCATCCAAATGTCAAAAAGCATTGTAAAAGTTTCAGCTGCTTGCTTAGGGAAAGCAACTTGCAGTGAGCCGTCTTGATTGCCTTCATCAATAATTTTTTGAATTCCTGGTGCAACAACCTGAATTCCTTCTGTGATGCGGCTATAAACAAACTCGGCAGAATTCATTTTCAAATGAATCGAGGATAAGTTTTCTTCCTTTCCACTTTGAGAAATTGAGAAAGAAATGCCTTGTCTTAAACGCTCTAAAGCATTTAAGTTTTCCAAATCTGAGATGTCATTAAAATAATTATTTGCTGTTAGCATTTCCTTTGTGATGGCATCAATAACATCAGCACGCGTTTTAAAATGATGATAAAATGCTCCCCTAGTAATATCCCCTACATCATCGACAATTTCTTGAATCGTTACATTATCCCAACCGTTTAAAGTAAATAATTTAACAGCTGATTCAATGATTCTTTTTCTCGTAACTTCTGGGTATTTATTTCTGGCCATAAAATATCTCCTTATAGATACATTCGAATGTATCTATAATAATAGGCGCATCCTTCCAAATTGTCAACATGATACGATTTATGAGAATTGCTGAAGAAAACTAGAAAAGAACTAGTAAAGGTAAGTAATTTAGCATATATTTTGAATTTAAATAGAAGTATAATCCGAGTGTTTTTAGGCAAAGTAAAACCAAACTCTAATACATAATTGACTTCCTGACGATACATTAGTAGAGAAAAAAGTAGAGCATTATCCGAAATATTTTTCTAAGCATGGAGGAATAGAAATGCAAATATGGATTGATCGATGGACGCAATTATTAAAACAGCTTGAACAGCAAGGTGCTTGGATTCATCCACTGGAGATAAAGCCTATGGCTACTGTGCATGAATTATCAATGGTAGAGATGTGGCTCGGCGTTCCGATTCCTTCTGAGTTCCGTGATGTATTACTTCATTGTTCTCGACAAGTGGGGGTATATTGGTCTTTACCTGACGAGGCACTACTTCCTATTGAGCTGGAAGACACACCTTCAGGTGATTTTGGCTGGAGCTTGGAAGAACTCGAATTCCCTGATTTTGGCGGAGACAGTGATAATGCAAAAGAACAACTATACCTACAATTTCATACGACTGGCAATGGTGATGCACTTCTTATTAAGATTGAGGATGGTTCCGTTTGGTATTGGAATCATGAGGGGGGTGAGTATGACCTTCTTGCCTTGAATTTTAAAGATTATGTAGAGAGAGCTACAACTTTAGGATGCATAGGGGCAGATTGTGGACAGTATCTACAGTTTTGTAGTGAAGGTGGACTAGATTTAAGTCTGACCACTTCTCAAATCTGGCTAAAGTGGTTTGAACAATATTTAACTTCAACGTGGGAGAACGTTATGTATCAACTGGATACTTTACTCATATATGTGTCGATGCATGGTATGAAGGATACTAGGGTTCGAGAAGCATTTACACGGTTAAATACTGGGAAAGTGTTTGCCGCACTTCAAAATCAAATTGAACAATCACGGCGTTTAGTAGATAAAGAAGTATGGTGCAAAGTGCTAGTTGAGGTTTGTGCAACAGAGGCAAGTCATTGGGTGATGACACTTTGGGAAGATCAAAATGATTTGCCTAATAGTATTAGAGATTACTTAACCGCCTACTGTCTACCAGAAGAAGTGGGGTTATCACTTGTTCTTCAAGATATTGAAAAAAGGAGAATTGAATCTTATACAGCTTTACATCGACTACGTCATTTTCATAACCCAAGAACAATAGCATGGATGAAACGTTATGTTTCTTTTCCGATAGAGGGGTGGGATACGCTTTTAGTAGAATCACAGCCGAGTGCAGAAACTTTATTTGAGTGGTTGAATGGTAGGGAAGTAGAGCGTCAAATAGCAATACGAGCCGTATGCCAAATGTTGCAGCAAGGAATTAAACCGACAACTTCAGTGGATATGGAGAAATGGCTGTCATTGCTTACGTTTTGGAAGGACAATGAAGTACTACGAAAACATAAACAATTTTTTAGCCAAGCTCTAGAGGGCATTGAACTTTGGTGAAATCTAATAATTGTAAGGAGGAGTAATAATTGAACAATTTCACTATATTC
The DNA here is from genome assembly GCF_058795135.1 of Lysinibacillus sp. GW823-FHT06C08. Lineage (NCBI taxonomy): Bacteria > Bacillati > Bacillota > Bacilli > Caryophanales > Bacillaceae > Lysinibacillus > Lysinibacillus sp. GW823-FHT06C08. The sequence continues at coordinate 188,689 of NZ_JBXAHN010000006.1, read as the reverse complement.
GCTTCTATGAATAATACAAAAGAAATCGAATGTAAGATTTTCGATGTTTTTAGTAAAGGTTTTGCTATTGAAAAAAATGAAGATAACTATCTTATAAAATCCAAAGCACTATTTAACAAATATAAATTGATGGTTAGGGTGATGTCTGAAGATACAAACTCAGAATACTTTGTGAATAATATCCCTGGAATGATGAGCTATTACAACAGTATTCCATTTGAAGATAACCATTTAAAAGAATTAGTTTTAACGCAAATTTCTGTGTTAAATACAGTAATTGCGATCGAATGTGAAAAAGAAATAAAGGGTGAACAAATGCAGTTATGTTTGAGCCTGCTATTAACCATTGGAGGAATTGGATTTTTACCAAATGGTACCTTGTTAGACAAAGAAGGTGCAGTCATTGTTTATCCTGATGGGCAATCAGGGCCATCCAACTTTAGGCCTTATGCTTGTACACAGAAGGTGAGGGGACAAGAGGCGACATCGGAAGAAGGTCATCAAAGAAAGAATAAAACGATAGCGTATTTAAAAGAAAACGGTATTCCATACACAGATTCACTCCCGCAACTTCCGCCAATTGGAGCTTGTCAGCTTAAAGCCAAAGAGGATATTGCTAGGAGAGCTGTAGCTTTACTAATTGTTATTCAATTTGCTTGTGATGTGGCACAAGGAGAAAATGTTGAAGAATCAAGAGATTTCTTCATCAATATGTTGCATAAATATGAAGTGGAGGCAAATCTAACGGACAATGAAAGGGCCTTTTTATATGACCAACAACCAAATGCACAAGAAGCCATTAATATTTCATGGCAATATGAAGCTTATTGGATACTGATTTGGGTACTGGGATTTGTTAAAGAGCTTGATTTTCCTGATGAAGTATGTGATTGTGAGTACGCTATTCAAGTTATTTCTAACTGCGAAACGTTTGAGCAATTTTATCTTCAAATTATGATGCGTAGTCAGAAAGAAATAATGGATGAAGCCGACAAGATATTCAGATTACACTGGGCGTGCGTAGATAGTCGTATACAAGAACGACCGGCTCCTGTTGGAATGAATGAAAGTATTGTTATGGAAAGACGTAGAGCCTTATTCTGGTTGATCGGTCATCAAAATGAAGAGTGGGAAACGATATCAATGGATACTTAGAAAGTAATAGCAAACTAGGATACTAGTTTGCTATATTTAAAGGTCATTTTACATAGGTTGGTTTATTCACCTTATCAATTAAAAGAATACCATCGTATTGATCGCGTGGAACAAGGCTTTCTTGTATTACTCCCCAGCTATAGGATAGGCGAGGTTCAAACATCCATGAGTTACCACGTTCATTTTGACGATTACGTAAATCAATGAATGTGTAAGGTTTGTTGGCTGAGGATACAATATCTTCGATAGATCCTTTTATTGGTGGTAAAACGGGCATCGTCTCGCCCATATTATTGGCAGTTTCTCCGCTAGTCATATATAGACCTAATACATAGCTATATTTTTTGTAGATGTCTGGTAAACGTTCACCCATTAATTTAACTGGATATGGGGAGCCCATTACATCTGATTGAGCCTTACGAATATGGTCATTATGCGCCCAAACAATAAACTTTTCTGTTGGATACACTTCTTCAGCTAGCCAAAGTAAGTTCTCCATCATCGCCTGATCACGCCACTCCATTGTTGTTAAAAACGATTCATATTTATTTTGCTCCATCTCGATAGTGGATTGAATTGTTAGCTCTACATATTCGTCTGCCAAACGGATACGATCTGCTAAAGTGCGCTCCATCAGCTTTACTATTTGAAGTTCATTCGGATAAGCTTTTTGAAGCTCCTTTTCTTTCGTCTGAACTTGTGCTTTTACTTGTTTATAAACGTTAATAATAGCCGTTTTTTCTTTCTGGTAGCCTTTTACATCTTTGCTAGAGCTCCATTCTGCGAGTTGCTTTTCCGCGTCACTGAATTGCTGAGCCAATTGAGGATTTTGCAACCAATTCCCATTCGTAAATGCCCCTTGCTGTTGAATATCAAAGCCTGCTAGAACAAGAGGTTTTTCTGTAGCTTGAGTTGTTTTTGCGTATTCAAAAAGAGGCAATGTTTCTTTTGTCCACCATACTCCAAAAATAGCATCCTTCATCGTTTGTAGTGCAGCTTGTTTATCAATTTTTCCTTGGGCATTCATGACATCGCCCAGACCACTTTCGAAGGCTAAAACATTGTAACCCATTTCTTGATGTAAAAATTGTATTAAACGAGTTTTAGCGAGATTAAACTGTGCGACCCCATGAGAGCTTTCACCTAAAAAGACAATTCGTTTATCATGTAATAATGGCTTTAGCATTGCTAGGTCCTCAAATTTATTAGAAGGGATTTTCTGAGAACTAGCTGGTTCCGGCTGAATGGAAGTCAAGCTGTAAGCATGATCATTCACCCATTTTTTCCAATCCTCTAATGTTTCAGTAGTAGTCCTAGCCTGTTGAACCGCTCCGTATTTTTCCTTCTCTTTTATCGCAGGGTCAGCTGCTGAAGCATTAGTTATGCCACTGAATACGATTAAACTTGTCAGTGCTGTACTTAATAAAGCTTTCCGTTTTCTATAATGTTTCATTGAAAATCAGCCCTTTTCTTTATGTTGATCCTAAGTATAAGGGGCAAAGTTTAAAGCATAGGAGGAGTTTGTTTAAATTTTGTTTAAATTTGGATTGATTTTAAAAAAAGAAAGCATCTCCATTTAAATGGAGATGCCAATAGCTATTTATAATGATACGTACTAGCTCTAACGTGATTTCGTTGAATTTGGTTAAACCATGCCCGATCCTTTTCCTCTTGATTTAAGGTACCAATAATAGAGGAGGAGCAGCTCACGCAAATTTTCGCTTGAGTAATTTGTCCACATCTTTCACAAGGTGCGCCTAAATTTGGGAAAATCGAATTTTTTAACTTTCCGGCTTTAACCCATTTATACAGCAGCTCAGACGAGACACCTGTCAACGTCACAACCTCTTCATTTGTTAAATAACGATTATTTTTTCTTAATAAAAAATGATGCAGTTCTGAAAAAATATCCTCTTCTCTCACATCTATCTTTTTTTGAAATAGCAACATAACTAGTCCTCTCCTCGTCACATCAATTCATGCTTTCTTTAACGGTTATAGGTTGTTCATCATATTTATAATTTTCCCAACGATTGCGTGCTAGCTTTCGATATTTTGGCGAGACATTCTTATCGGCAATTAATCTAGAAAATCCTTTTTTAGCTTCTGTCATATCACCAAGTCGGAGGCTTAGCTCGGCATGTAAAAATTGAATTCGCTCTCCACCTTCCTGGTTAGATGCAAATGATTTACTGTAAAAATCTCTAGCGGCAAAAAGGTAGCGTTTTTCAGATTCTTCGTCGTTTTTCAAACGATATAACCAGGCAATTTTTAATGCGAAATTTGCCATCAAAAGCGATTCTTCCATTGATGCGCGAGATACTAGATAGGCCAGCTTAAAGCTTATAATGGCATCATCGATTGTACGTTCCTGACAGATATTCATAGGTTTCTGTAGCTCTTTAATGTATAGTTCATCTATGAGCTGCATGAAAGGTCCGTATGTCCGCGTCATGGATTTATGGAAAGCAAAGCCACAATGTGGGCACACAGCAACTTCATACAGCAAAGGGTTTAGGCCATTATAGACGGGCATGAAATCTGTTTGTTCCTCGATAATTTTATATCGATTTGGGCGTACTTTATACGTTGTAAAATGCTTTTTGCAAAATTTACAATCTACGCTACTTTCATAGTAGTAGATGTTAAATGCCATAAGAATCAACTCCTTTGCATGCTCTAGAATTAGTATTTCTTTTGTTCTATTTAAACGCAATCGATAATCGTTCAATGTATTTAATTCATTATCTATCATTTTAACAATTCTGTGTTCTTTGGTATACTCCTTTAGAATTATTAAATTAAAAATTATTCTTACATTTTTAGTTAAATATCATTAGAAATAAGCTTGTAATAGTATTTATCGGTGTAGTTAAAGTAAGTTATATAGGTCAAGAAAAGTTTGTCGAATTATGTACAATTTATTTCAAGGAATTTCGATTGTATAGTTCAAAAGTTATGTGCGAGAGGATGAAGTAAATGACATTTAAAATAGTGTTTTTTGATGTGGATGGTACTCTGATCAATTATGAGGATGGCGCTGTGGAAGAAAGTACAAGGCAGGCCATTCACCTACTACAGGATAAAGGGATTCATCTAGTGGCTGCGACAGGAAGGCCATTGTCCATGTGTGAAGAGCTGAAAAGTTTGGGAATTGAAACCTTTATTACGGCAAATGGAGCATATGTGAAGCACAAGGATGTTGTCATACATAAAATTCCGATTGATAAGGGCATTGTTCAAAATGTTCAAGCTTTTGCACAGCAACAACAGCATTCCTTAACATTTTTTACAGAACAACTTACGATGAATGCTATTCAAAATCCGTTAGCTTTAAGCGCGATGCAAGAGACATTGTCTTTACGTGATTTTCCCGTTAGAAATGACAGTATTATAGAAGAAGAGGTTTTTCTTATGTGTCTTTATGCAGATGAGCAGACTGAAAAAAGATTAGCTTGTCAATTTTCGAATATATTACGGCAACGATGGCATCCTTATATTGTGAATGTCTTACAGCAGGATGTGTCCAAGTCGATAGCTGTGAAGGCTGTACTGGATTATTTTGAGATTAATTCTAAGGATGCAATAGCTTTTGGAGATGGAGAGAATGATATAGATATGCTAGAGCAGGTTGGCCTCGGGGTTGCCATGGGAAATGGGAGCCAAGCTCTAAAAAATGCTGCAGATTTTGTTACAAAGAAATCCATTGAAGGTGGCATAGATTTTGCTTTACGTCAGCTTCACATTATTTAACGACATATTTGCTTGAGCAATTTTTTAGGGATACGGTTATGACTGTATAGAAAAGGTGTTAGGTGGTCGGAAAATGGCGCAGCATGTGCAATCTCTAATTGAACATTACGGGTATTTTGGCATCATTGTAATCCTAATTGGAGGCATTGTTGGGTTGCCACTTCCTGATGAAGTATTTTTAACTTATGTAGGCTATAGTGTTTATCGAGAAAGTCTTGAACATATCCCAGCGTTAGTAAGCGCCCTGATTGGCGCCATGGGAGGTATTACTTTAAGCTACTATATCGGCCACCGATTTGGCTTACCGCTCTTGCAGAAATATGGGCCAAAATTTCATATAACTGAGCAAAAAATTGATTTTACTAAAAAAATGTTTACGAAAGTAGGTCCTTTTTTATTAATAGTGGGCTATTTTATTCCAGGTGTACGCCATCTGACAGCTTATATTGCGGCTATTAATAATTATCCCTATAAGAAATTCGCATTCTTTGCTTATACAGGAGCATTTATTTGGACGTTCACATTTATAACATTAGGAAAAGTATTAGGGGAGAAGTGGCGATTCGTCGGTTACTATTTGTCCCATTACAGTATTTATGTCATCTTACTGTTTGTCCTTGTCATGTTAATCGTTTATTATTTATTGAAAAAAAGAAACGTACAAAAGTAAAAGTCGGTATGATTCGTACCGACTTTTTGTTATGGCAAAATGGCAAATGATCGAACAGGGAATCCAGATGCTTTTTCAGGCTTAGGTACAATATTAAAAATAATAGCCCCTTTTGGAGGAAGCTTGTCCAAATTAGTCATAAGCTCAATTTGATAGGTGTCTTGATCAAGGACAAAATATTCTCCATCCAATTTGCCGCTTTGACGAAAATCAGTAGCAGAATCGGTATCAAAAGTTTCATGACCGATTGCACTTACTTTACGTTCCTTGAATAAAAATTGTAATGCCTCCAAGCCCCAGCCTGGAAGATGATTATGGCCATCCACATCTTTATTATTGAATGCTTCTTTATCGGGCCAACGCTTACTCCAATCTGTTCGCAGTGCCACAAAAGTACCTTCTTCTATTTGTCCATGTTGTGCCTCGAATTCTAGAATATCTTGGACACTGAGCGTAAAGTCATGATTACTAGTAGCTTCTTGTGATTTATCAATAACGATAAGCGGGAGAACGAGCTCCTTTAGCTCTAGTTCATCTAGAAAACGAGTATCTCTTACAAAGTGAACAGGTGGGTCAATATGTGTTCCATATTGTCCGGGAAAAGTAAACTGCTGTGCGAAAAAACCGTCATCATGCGAGAATAATGTTTCAAATTTAGCATCTTCAAACATAAAAAAATGAGGTGAATGTGGGCCGAAGGTATGTGTCAAATCGACCCATTGTTTTGATTTTAGTAAGTGCAATGCTTCTAAAAGTTCGTTAGACATTTAATTTCCTGCTTTCTAAAAGTAATGGTAAATAAAAAAGAGTCCTCTATAGAAGAGGACTCCCTGAATCATACGTGGGTAGTTCGTCTTCTCATCTTTCAGGCTTAGATTTTGCCAAAAGGAATTAGCACCATACTGATTGAGCTGGTTGCTGAGACTTCATCGGGCCGATCCCTCCGTCTCTCTTGATAAGAAATAGAATATAAGAATTTTCAGAAATAATAGTACAAATACTTTAGCATATATTTTTATAGTTTACAACTTTTATAGGATTACAGGGTTAAAATTTTTATTTACCAATTCAAAATTAACGTTACTCTACAGCAACCACTATCCATAAGCTGTATTCTAAAATTATCTGGTGTATAGTTGGTTTCGAATTTTGTAGTGACGCCTGTGGATGTAATCAATTTTTCGACCTCTGTTTTATTTGAAAGTTGTGCAGCATTTTTTAAATCATGGGCAAATTGTTGAGAGCTATCAATTTTATCCGTAAGTAATTGTGCTTGCTGCATAATCGCCTTTATCCGCGTAGCTGAAGATATTAATTTTTGTGTATCAACAGGGGGAAAGGCACTATTACTGGTCGGCATTGCTAAATGTTGAGAAAAGGGTCTAGCTGCAAGGTGATGGGCTGTCGATGGTATTGGGTAATGGTAGGGGTGAACAAAATACGGATAAGGATTATAATACAATTCAATTCCTCCTATCCAAAAGCTGATATCTTATCTTATGTATCATGATCTTTTTAGGTGTTTGGATAAAGATAGTCCTGTACAGGAGTGTAAAACATAATATGCTACATAAACAAAAAAGGAAGCCATGGCAGCTTCCTTTACGTTCTTTAGCCAAGAACATTTAATACATCGTCTATTTTTTTGCTATGTGATAGGATTCCATAATTCATCCACGTTAAAAAATCCACCTCATAAACACAGCTGCTCTTAACTGCTCTTAGGTTTTTCCACATAGAAGATTTTAAAATAGTACGCTCTTCATGCTCATAAATGGAGTGTTGCTTGTCGAAGGTGATAAACAAATGATCAGCGTCTAGCTGTAGCAGTTGATCTGATGTCAGATGAGCTTTACGCTGGTTAAGCGGTATTTTCCATACTAATGGATGAGGCGTTAAGCCCAAGTCACGATATAGGATTGGCCCTGTATAGCCGCATTCAGGGCCAGCATACAGTGTAATGCCAATGGCCGAAATGCGAAGAAATGCAACACTTTGCCCATAAACGGATTTACCGAGAATTCGTCGAGCCTTCTGTACCTTATCCTCATATTCCATGATAATGTCTTGCATCATAGAGGTTTTCCCTGTTAAATCAGCAATTTTAAAGAGAGTCGATTGCCAGTCCTCCCCAGGGTGGTTTAGGTGACAGATTGGGGCCAGCTTATTTAAATGAAGACAAGTTTCCCAACGCTCTATACCAGCATCTAACATAATTAAAGTTGGTTTATAGTGAAAGAGACGATCCACTTCTCCAAACTGTACATCGATATCGGGAACATCCTGCAAACCTAAATAGTCTTGTTTTCCCCATTTGGAATGACTGAATTGAGCAATGGGTGTAATCCCTAAAGCTACAAAGAAGTCCTCTAAGAACGGTGCAAATACACGTACATTATTGCTCTGACTTCGTCGATATTGCCCTGGGGAAATACCTACATGCTCTTTAAAACGACGATTAAAATAATATTCGTTATTAAAGCCAATGGACTGACTAATTTCAAAGACACGATCATTAGTTGTCATTAATAACTGTTTGGCCTTTTCAATACGTATACTATTTAAATAATGAAGAGGAATCTGCCCCGTAATATCTTTAAAAATACGAGAGTAACTCCATCTTGGAACTTCTGCTAGTTCTGCTAACTGTTCAACAGTCCAATCCCTTCCAAAGTATTTGTGCAAATATTGAATAGATTGCTCTACAGATTGACGATCATTTTGTAGTATAGGCTTCGGTTGGTTTTGTTCAAAAATAAATAGCATCAATTCTTGAAAACGAACATGCTGCTCAAAAATAGTGTGTTCATCCTTTGCTTGACGACACCGATAAATAGCTTCTAATAGTTTATTGCATTGAGAGAAAGGAAGGAGACGTAGTTCTCTAACACTTGTAAAGAGACTAGTAGGAGCATGGGATTCACTAAGATAGATCGTGTTAAATGTCAATTGGTACATGCAGAGAGGCTCATCGGCAGTGTGAATTTCGACATGGCTATTAGGTGGAATAATCACACATTTTTCTTTCATAAGGTGGATAGTTTCATGATTTGTCTTAAGTGTTCCGTTTCCACTAATAAGGATGAAAAGCGAAAAGTATGTATGGCTATATGACTGCATATTCACTGACAGAATAGTATATGAAATAGTTTGTAAATGATAGATTTGTGTTAAATTACCCATTGTCCACGCACTCCTAAGTAAAGTTTAAATTTGGAAAACAACAGAAAGAAAGCCCCCTAAAGAGCTTTCTTTTGTAAATTATTTCACGAACCATTTCTCAAGATCATCATATTTTCGTAGGTTTGCAGTAATGGCACCAGACTGCCAATAAGTTCGATCGGCAATATAAACTTGTCCATTTTTTACAGCAGGAACTGCTTTCCAAAGTGTACTATCTAACCATTTAATCGCCTCTTGATTTTCTTCAGTTTCCCAAGTGCCATTTGAAGGGAAGAGTATAATATGATCAGCATCTAATTCTGGAATAGCTTCTTCAGACAAGACCTCTTGGAACTCTGTCATATCACGAGCTAATGGATGTGGAGTTAAACCAGCTTCCGTATAAATGTAGCCCGTGTAACGATTCTTCATTCCGAATAATGCCAATGTTTTATCGGCAACATTTAAACGAACAACGGCAACAGTTTCGTCACCAACTGATTCATCTAACTTAGCTTTTAAATTAGTAACACGTTCCTCATATTTATCAACGATTTCATTTGCTTTCTCAGGGATATTTAAAACATCAGCTATCGTTTTCACAATCTCACGTGGATCTTGTAGTATTTCTTCTTTTAAGCGATAAGTAGGCGCAATCTTAGAATATTCTTCATACTTTGCCTTATCTGCCGCACCATCTACAATGATTAAATCTGGCTTAGCTTGAAGTAACGTTTCCATACTACCTGTAACGTCAAACTCAGGTACGTCTAAACCTAAATAATCTTGTTTACCCCAGGATGGGTGATACCATTGCACAACGGGTTTGACATCTAAGGCAGTTAAATAATCTTCCATATAGATGGCTGCTACTCGCTGTGGATTTGTTGGAATTGTTACTTCACCAAACCCATCCTCTACAACTCGTGTATCTTCTTTTGTTGGATTCTCACTCTCGGAATTTGTTTGTGCTTCATTTGAACCACAGGCACTTAAAACGAACATCAGTACAAGGAAAAGTACAAATGTAAAATATCGACTGATACGCATGGCAATTCACTCCTATAAATTTACTAAAACAGATTGAATGTTATCTTAATTTAGAATGATAATCATTCTCGTTTGATTCAAATAAATTATAGGATACAACATAAAAACAAACAATACATATTTTCTACATCTTTTTTATACAAAATGAAGTTTAGAGCACTATTGTTTCTTTTTATCAAAAAGTAGCCATAAGAGTGTAACGACCGCTGCAAGCATAACCATAAAGAATCCATAAACAGGCGTGTGTGCTAATGATTGATGACGAATAATTACGCCTCCAATATAGGAACCTAAAAAGATGCCTACGTTAAAAGCAGAAATATTTAATGCTGAAGCCATCGAAATGGCAGATGGCACATATTTTTCGGACAGGAGAACTGCATATAATTGCAATCCTGGGACATTCATGAACATAAATAACCCCATTGTCAGTACCATGATTAGCCCTATAATCGGTGACTCAAGAGTGAAACCAATGCCAAGTAACGCCAAGGCAAGTCCCACAAAAATAATAAAGATGGATCGTAATGGATGTTGGTTAGCAAAATGGCCGCCTAGTGTATTACCAATAGCAACGCAAATACCATAGACAACTAGAATAATGATTACGGCATGTGGCGAGTAACCCATATATTGTTCTAAAATGGGTGAAACATAGGTGTAGACAACAAAAGCCCCACCATAGCCGATTGCAGTAATGAAAAGTATTAATAACATGCGGATATTGCCTAATACTTTGCCAATATCGTGTAAAGAAATGGGATTACCTTTAGATAATTGATTAGGTACTAACAAAGCATTACTTATTAAACCGATAATTCCTATCATGACAATAAAAATGAACGACATACGCCAGTCTGTTATTTGTCCAATAAATGTACCAAGTGGGACACCTGTCACAGTAGCTAATGTTAATCCCGTAAACATAAAGGCAATAGCACTTGCTCGCTTATTAGGTTCAACTACATCAGCAGCTATAACAGAAGCGATCGACATAAACACACCATGTGCTAATGCAGAAATAATACGACCTATAATCAATATGGAGAAAATAGGTGCGATAGCTGCAGTTAAATTACCGATTATAAAAATGGTCATAACAAGCAATAATACAGTTTTTCGACTAAGGCGAGATGTGAAGGCTGTTAATAATGGAGCTCCAATAGTAACGCCCAGTGCGTATATAGAAACAGTTAATCCAGCTGTACTTAAAGATATACCGAAGTCATCCGTAATTAATGGTAGAAGCCCAACACTGATAAATTCAGTGGACCCTATACCAAATGCACTGATTGCAAGTGCTAATAAAGTTAATGTAGCATTTGGCTTTTTTGATTGTGACATACTAAAACAATCTCCTTTGATTTTTTTTATCGAGTGTAGTACTATTCATACATACCAAAAAGGCACGTAGAGTACTTTTAGTTACTTTTGAATATTACAGGGGGTTTACGATGCAAAAAGTTTATAATATTGGTGTTGAAGCTACACTTGAAGTTATTGGTGGTAAATGGAAACCAATTATTCTTTGTCATTTAAACCACCATGGTAAAATTCGTACAAATGAATTTCGGCGATTGATTCCGGGGATTTCACAAAAAATGCTCACAAATCAATTGAGAGAATTGGAGCAGGCTGGATTAATCCATCGAAAAGTATTCAATCAAGTACCACCAAAAGTTGAATATTCCTTAACGTCTTATGGACACGGTATGGAACCTATTTTGAACATGCTTTGCACTTGGGGCGAAAAGCATGTTGAATTATTACAGGATAAAGGTGAAGATGTACTGTTAAAACAACGTGATGAAGATATCGCCATGCAGCAAACATCGTAATGAGGGGAGAAAGAGACTGTCATATTGAAGACAGTCTCCTTTCCTTTTACACAGCTTATAAAGCAAAGTCGAATTCATTTGGATTAGGTCCGACACGTTGTTCAAGATTCATCGCACTGATGATAGTCATTTCCTCATCTGTTAGCTGAAAGTTGAAAATATCAGCGTTTTGCATCATACGTTCTCGACGTACAGATTTAGGAATAGTGATAATGCCATTTTGTACATCCCAGCGTAAAATAACTTGGGTATTTGATTTACTATATTTTTCTGCTATTTTTGAAATGGTTGCATCTTCAAGAAGTCCACCTTGCATTAATGGTGCCCAAGCCTCAAGTTGAATTTCGTGCTTGTCGCAGAATGAACGAAGCTCAGCTTGCTGTAAACGTGGATGGAATTCCACTTGATTCACAACCGGCTTCATACGTGCAAATGATAGTAAGTTTTCCAAATGCGCAACAGTAAAGTTACAAACACCAATTGCTTTGATTTTACCTTGATCATATAGGTCCTCTAGCGCTTTCCAAGATTCAGCATACTTATCTTTCCCAGGCCAATGAATCAGGTAAAGATCTAAATAATCCAGCCCTAGTCTTTCTAGGCTTTCCTCATAGGCAGTAACAGTTTCCTCATAGCTTAATCCATCGTTCCAAACTTTTGATGTTATAAATAAATCTTCACGTTGCAGGTTAGTTGATGTTAGCGCCTGTTTAATACCTTCCCCGACACCAGCTTCATTGCCATAAATTGCGGCAGTATCGATGCTGCGATAGCCAACCTCTATAGCATTTTTAACCATCTCAGCTGTAGCATCATTCTCTACTTGAAAAACACCTAACCCCATTCCAGGCATTTGTAGCCCATTGTTTAATGTGATTTTATCTTGTAAATGAGTAATCATTTTAAGTCCTCCATGTTTTGTGATTGCTTGATTGCTTTTTTATTATGCTGCTAACATGCCTTCTAAAAAAGTACGCACTTTTTTGTGTCATAGAAACGTAGAGGTAACTTTTGTGAGCTAACAATGGCTAGAGGGATAAAAATATTTTCATTAAATTAGTAAGCCCCTTTAATTGACCACATCTACTAGTCGGTGTGCCAAGATAATTGCCATGCATGGCTTTATTTCAGTAATAAAAGGAAATGTTTGTTCGATGGAGAATATATGTAGTAATACTATAAAAAGGGGTTTGGTAGATGAATCGTTTAAATTTAATTACATTAGGTGTTAAAGATATGGTAGAGTCTCTCGCTTTTTACCGAGAAGGGTTAGGTTTTGAGGTTGTAGTTTACGGAGAGGAAACAAATCCTGATGTTATGTTCTTTAATAATGGAGGGACAAAAATATCACTTTTTCCAATTGAAAGATTGGCTAAAGATATTAATGAAGCAAACCCACCTGAAATTGGTCATGGCTTTGGTGGAATCACTCTTGCTTATAATGGTAAATCAAAAGAAGAGGTGGACAGTATTTTTGCATTAGTCAAAAAGGCTGGGGCAAACATTGTTAAAGATCCCGAAACTGTATTTTGGGGTGGTTATAGTGGCTACTTCCAAGATCCGAATGGCTTCTATTGGGAAGTTGCTTACGGCGATATGTGGCAGTTCGATGAGAACGATATGCTAATTATTCAATAAAAGTAATAGGTATCTCACATAATAAGAGCAGCTATTTGGAATAGGTGGGGGATTCCTGTAGAGTAACAACTCCCGCGAAAAGCGACGATATTACGATACATCATTATAAAGAGAAGACTGTAGACAAGCTCAATATTTTTAAGAGTTTGTCTACAGCTTGAAAATAGCAAGTGTACTACTTTTTGTTATTGAGCGATATAGTGATACATTTAACAGTAATTTCTTCTCATTAAATCCACAAAGTTTTGCGCGGCTTTTGATAGGTAATGATTTTTCAGCCATACGAGTCCTACAGAGGTGGATAATTCTTCTGACGGTATTTTGTATGCATGAAGTGGTAAATCACCATATTGCTTTAGAATAGTTTCAGGTACGATAGAGGAGCTAAATCCCGTAGCAATTAAATTCATTAAAAGTGCGGTATCTGAACATTCACCCACGATATGGGATTGTAATTGAAAGCGTGAAAAGGCTTCTAATATTGAATAGTGAACGCCTAACCCTTCAGTACTTGGTAAAAGGAGTGGCCAATTTTGAATTTCTGCCAGTGTCACGTCATGTTCTAGTCGATCATTTTTGTCGGATTGAATAAAGTAAAATGGCTCTGTATACATATGAAGAACAGAGAAATCATCTAATTCTAAAGGTAATCGTATGATAGCCAATTCTACTATACGGTCTCTAACAAGCTTACATAGATAAGAGGATTCATTTTGCTGGATCTTATAAGTTACCTTAGGATAGTGTTGTTGAAATTGATGTAATAATGAAGGGAGCTCAACTACTGAAAACGTATTAATGCCTAATGTTAATCGTCCATGAATGCCCAATCCTACATCTTTAACTTCCGCATCAGCTTCCTCCATTAATTGAGCTACCTGTAGTGCGTATTTATATAAGGTTTTTCCAGCCTCAGTGACTTTGAAATATTTTCCACTTCTCTCCACTAGTTTTGAGCCTAGTTCTTCCTCCATCGCTTTTAAATGTTGGCTTAATGGAGGCTGAGAAATATGTAGCCTTGCGGCCGCAGCAGAAATCTTTTTTTCCTCTACAATCGCAATGAAATATCGTAGTTGTCGAATATCCAATTAAAAGTACACCTCCTTATTATTCGGAAAACCTAAGTAAAACATATTTTTTTAATATTTTTCATATAGTTAGTGCCATGTTAGCATATTTGTATAAAAGAAAAAAGGAGATATGTCTCCATTTTCTCGCACATATGTGTGAAAGGGACAACTACTATGCCAACTAAAACCGTATTTCCACTTCTATTAGTTTATATGTTTCTCGCTATGCTTGGTGCAGGTCTTGTCATACCGATTCTCCCACAGCTGCTGATTGAGTTCGGTGCAAGTGGTAAAGCAGCAGGATATTTAGTATCTGCTTTCGGATTAACACAATTTTTATTTTCACCAATAGCTGGGAGGTTTTCTGATAAGTATGGCCGAAAGCCAATGATCATTGGTGGTCTAATTTTGTTTGCGTTATCCAATTTAGTTGGAGCTTTAGCAAGTAATTTCACCGTTTTTCTTATTTCACGTTTTATTGGGGGGATTGGATCAGCAGCATTGGCTCCTTCTATAATGGCTTACATCGTAGATATTACCACCGAAAACGGTGAAGGTTTTACTAGCTCATGGTGCGGATATGAGTATTGAGTATGGCTGATTTAGATGGTGTGACGCCATTGCAGCATACCCAGGAAAAGGGATTTAAAGAAATCGCCAATATCCTTGCTTATGAAAGCTTTAATAAATTAACTGAGTCGGATAAAACCCAACTAAAAAAGGATTTCTTTCAAGCTGAAACTCAGGGGGAAGCTACACAAGTTACGGACATTTTAAATAAAGGAATCGATAGTAATGTTGCTGATGAGCAGGGAAGAACGGCTGCTATGATTGCAACCTATGGAAATTTCCCCGATGTTGTAAAAGTTTTGATTGAGCATGGTGCTGACATTAATAGAAGAGATCACATGGAAAATAACCCTTTCCTTTATGCAGGCGCCGAAGGTTACTTAAAAATTTTGAGGCTAACGATTGAGGCAGGAGCAGACCCTACCATCTTCAATAGATTTGGAGGGACTGCATTAATTCCAGCAGCAGAGCATGGTTATGTAGAGAATGTTCAAGAAATTCTTGAGCATACAAATGTCGATGTAAACCATATGAATAAACCAGGCTGGACGGCATTGTTAGAAGCAATCGTCTATGGGGATGGTGGCCCAAAATATCAGGAAACTATTCATGTATTGATTGAACATGGAGTGGATGTTCATTTGGCAGATGCAAAGGGAATCTCTCCCCTTCAGCATGCACAATCTCTAGGATTTCAGGAAATTAGCAACCTTCTTATTCAAGCAGGGGCAAAACAATAGATAGGTTTACGGAGTGGAATGTTCGATTCGAGCTACAACATTCTGTAAACAGAAAACGCAACTTTTTCAAGCAATAAAAAGTTGCGTTTTTTCACGCCCTCATAAGAAAATAAGTAGAAGATTACCATATAATGACCATGTATGGAATTTATCTTGTACTTCATTTTAAGATAAATGTATAATGCAAAATATGGTATTTTAGTATATCTTTCAAATAGACAAAGGAGGGTGAAACATTGATTCGTATATTATACATAGAGGATGAAAAGGAAATAGGACATTGGGTTAGTAAAGAGTTAACTGAAAGGGGCTATGAAGTAACATGGCTAGAGTCTGGAGATGGTATTGAGCAACATATTGCCTTAAATGATATTGCCATACTGGATGTGATGTTACCTGGGTTAGACGGATTTTCCATCGGGAAAAGAATTAAACGGGAAAATAAAGAACTGCCGATTTTAATGCTATCGGCGAGAACGGCAGTCGAAGATAAAATAGAAGGCTTGAATTTCGCAGATGATTATTTAACAAAGCCTTTCCATCCAGATGAATTAGGAGCAAGGCTTGAAGTATTACTGAGAAGATACCAAAAAAATGATGATGTGCTAGAACTACAGCATCTTAAAATGTATACAAAAGATATGAGAATTATTAATACATTGACTGAAGAAGAAATTCTCTTGACGGGTAAACAGTTTTATCTTTTACAGTATTTTATTCGCCACCTCAATCAAATTTTAACGAAAGAGCAACTCTATGAGGGCGTTTGGGGTGAAAGCTATATCGAAGGTGATAAAACATTGATGGTACATATTCGATATTTAAGAGAAAAGATAGAAATAAATCCCGCAAAGCCAATGATTATCGAAACGATTCGAGGGATTGGGTATAGGGTGAAACTATGAAATTCTTCCGATCGCTACTAGCTAAATATATGTTGATCATTATATTAGCCTTATCGATTGTTCAAATTTCTTATATGGGGACAGCTATGTTTGTATTAGGAATTACGAAGACAGGGGTAGGCGAGTTTTCTAGTAAGGTCCTTTTGGAAAGTGAAATTGAGGAGCAATGGCACGCTCAGTCTAAAAATATAAACAATGTATCAAATGATGCCATTACCCAACTTTTTCAAAAGTGGCAAGAGCAATTACCCACGGCTTCTATGTTCTGGGTAAGTGAATACGGGACATTATTGACTACGGTAAATGTGCAGGAGGAGCTTCCAGCAAAGTGGACACCTGCATTTACTACTAAATTTATAAAACAGCGATATGGAGGAGACCCATTTACTGTTATTGCTTTCTTAGGTGATGATGTTTCCAATGGCTTTATTGTGTTAGAAGTTCCAAGAAACGTATTTAATCCACCACTTATCAATATTTATGAAAACTACGGTAACCTCTTATTTTTTGGTGTGATTGCGATTATTCTATTTTTCATTGTCGTATCATTGTTATTTTTCAAAGGAATCCGAAAGAGACTTTTACATCTTCAAGATGCCATGGAAATACGGGATGTAGATGGTTTACCTATTGAAATCCATGTGAAAAAAAAGGACGAAATTGGGCAACTGGAGCATAGTTTCAACAGAATGGTTTGTGAGCTGAGAGAAAGCAAACAGCGTCAGCAAAAAGAAGAGCAACTAAGACGAGAGCTAATTGCAAATCTTTCACATGATTTGCGGACACCTTTAACAAAGGTAAGAGCTCAATCTTACTCCATTAGCAAAGAAACATTGTCAGAGGAAGGTAAACAGGCTTTACGGGCGATGGAAACATCTATCGTGAATATTGATGCTTTAATTGAAAATTTAATGTCCTACACATTGCTCATGGCAAGTAAATATAAATTTGAACCGAAAGAAATCAATGCTATTCGTTTTGTTCGAGAGCACCTGACGACATGGTACCCAGTTTTTGAGCGTGAGGGATTTACCATAGATATTGAGCTACAAGCATTTGAACATCATGAATGGTGTGTAGACCCCATTTGGTTAGGGCGTATATTAGATAATCTCTTCCAAAATGTACTGCGACACGCCAATAGCGGGAAATATATAGGTGTGAAAACAGAGTCGACAGCGAGTTATACGGCATTTATTATTGAGGATCATGGAAATGGTATGAAAAATGAATCGAATGCAAAAGGTGCAGGGATTGGCCTATCCATTGTAGATGTTATGGTAAAGGGCATGCATTTAGAGTGGGATATTTGTTCAGATCCATCGGGTACAAAAATTATAATAAAACATGCAAATCCATCTGCGAAGCTTGATCAGTAAAAGCTCGCAGATTTTTTTATGGAAAAAATGCATTTTTAAACAAAATTTAAACTTAGCCCTTACCTGTTTTTAAACTTCCATTCTTATGATAGTTAATGAGGTGAGGATATTGGAATATATCGTACAAACACAAAATTTATCAAAATACTTTGGAAAAGAACAAGCTGTATCAAATATAAATTTGCAAATACGCAAAGGAGAAATTTACGGATTTTTAGGACCTAATGGAGCGGGGAAAACAACAACGATTCGCATGCTTCTTGGTCTAATGAAACCATCCTCAGGGACAATTAAAATTTTTCAAAAGGACATTGCGAAGGACCGTACTCAAATTTTAGCGAACGTAGGCTCATTAGTTGAAAATCCATCTTATTATCCACATTTGACAGCCTATGAGAACTTGGAGGCACTACGAAAAATACTAGGTGTGCCAAAAACTAGAATCGATGAAGTTCTGCAAATTGTCCGTTTGAAGGAAGTTGCTAACAAGAAAGTAAAGGGCTTTTCACTAGGAATGAAACAACGTCTTGGGATTGCGGCTGCTTTATTGCACAACCCAGAGTTACTCATTTTAGATGAGCCAACGAATGGTCTCGATCCTTCAGGTATTATTGAAATTCGCAATTTAATTAAAAGACTACCGAAGGAATACGGCATGACCATTATTATTTCCAGCCATTTATTATCAGAAATCGATCAAATGGCTACACAGGTAGGCATTGTTTCTAAGGGAACATTGATTTTTCAAGATTCCATTGAGGAAATGCGTAAATTTGCACAACCAAAGGTTATATTTAAAGTTAGCAATAGCGAAAAAGGATGGCGTTCTCTTTTAGCAAATGGCATTAAGGCAGACTATCAGGATGGTGTCATTTTCTTAGAGGAATGCTCTGACGAAAAAGTAGCCCATATTGTTCAGGTACTTGTTCAGGAGGGCATTTCGGTATTTCGAGTAGAGGAAGAGAAACGCTCATTGGAGGATATTTTCCTGCAAATGACGGCGGGAGAGCTAGTGCTATGATGGGTAAATTATTAACTGCTGATTTTTTAAAAATTAAACGCAAAGGTTTATGGTTTTTAACACTTTTAGGTCCCGTTGGTGTAGTTGCTCTGCAAATGGTCAATTACGGTGTGAGGAAAGACTATCTTTTACAGCAGAGCGAGGATGATTGGGGTTATTTTTTACAAAACATTCATTCCTTTACACCGCTAGCCATTGTACTAGGTATTGCTATCCTAACATCATTCATGGCGAGTATTGAAAACGAGACAAATGCGTGGAAACAGCTCATCGCCTTACCTGTTTCTAAATTATCCGTCTATTTATCTAAATTTACAGTATTGGCGATTCTGTTATTTTTGTCTTCAACACTGTTGATGCTTTTCACACTGAGTTACGGACTATTTTTAAGCTTAGGTGAACCGATACCTTACTTAGAGCTCGCCAAGTATAGTTACTTCCCAGCTCTAGCAGCATTGCCAATTCTAGCTCTCCAGCTGTGGATTGCAAGTGTTTGCCGTAATCAAGGGATTCCTATTACTGTAGGTATTTTCGGAGTGATTTTTGCCTATTCTTCCTATGTTTTACCAGATTGGATGATATGGAAATGGCCGTCGTTGATGAATCAATGGGATGAGCCGATCATCAATGTCATGTTAGGAGTAGGAATAGGTATTTTCCTCTATATGGTTGGCATGATTGATTTTGCAAGAAGGGACGTGAAGTAAATGACGGCTATACTGCGAGCTGAATGGTTTAAGTTACGTAAATCAAAGATGGTACCAATCATTTTAGCAGGACCCATTATTGGCCTATTTATCGGATTATCAGCCAATTTAGAGGATAATATGTCAGGAGTACCAATCAATGAATGGTATATTGCTTTGTTCTCCATGAATTTAACATATGCTTTATTATTTTTACCACTTATTACGGGGGTCTTTGCTAGTCTCATCTGTAGGTATGAACATCAATCTGGTGGCTGGAAGCAGCTATTAGCATTACCTGTAACGAGGGGGAAAGTATTTGTCGCTAAATATGTGTTAATTGTACTGCTTGTTATGGCGATGCAGATATTGTATTTATGTTCAGTTTTTACAGTTGGGATGATCAAGGGCTATACGGATCCTTTTCCAATGGAGATTGTGTGGAAAAGTATTGTGGGAGGATGGGTAGCGACATTGCCTTTAGTAGCCCTTCAATTATGGATGTCGATTATGTTTAAAAGTTTTGCCGCTCCTTTTGCAGTCAATGTGGTATTTACATTACCCTCTATTTTTGCTATTAATTCTGAACGTATTGGACCTTACTATCCTTGGGCACAGCCCTTTTCGATGATGTATATTGGTGGCAGCACAGACGATGTATTTTTTGTACCATGGGAGCAATTGTTAACAGTTGTCGGTGGTGGCTTCATCCTATTTTTCCTTGGTGGGTATTACTACTTCCAACGAAAAGCCATTTAACCTTAAGGGAGAATTGACATGAAAATGAAACGAAGTTTGAGAATATTAACTACATGTATACTACTAGCAGTTTTAGCTGGCTGTGGACAGGGGGCGGCTGTCAAAGATATCTCACAATATAGTAGTGAAATAAAAGATATTACTATACCTGATGATGTAAAAATTATTGGATTTGGAGAGGCAACACACGGAAATGTGGAATTCCAAGCCTTAAAAAAGGATCTATTTGAAGCAATGATGAAGAATGAAAATGTTCGAGTCTTTGTTTTAGAGGGGGATTTTGGAGGAGCCCAACAAATAAATCAATTTATTGTCAATAGTGTTGGCACGGCGCAAGATGCTATTAAAGCACTGGATTACGGCATTTATCAAACTGAACAAATGGTGGACTTTGTCCAATGGATGCATGACTATAACTTAACAGCCAAGGAGGAAGATAAAATTTATTTTTATGGTAATGATATGCAACGATATGATGATAGCAAAAAGGGCTTACTTGATTATTATGCGGATGTCGATGCAGAAACGGCTAAGCAGTATACGGCTCAGCTAGAACATGTGTCCAACAAAACAATGAGAGATTTATCGAATAGCCAGTTAGTAGAGCTTGATAAAACAATCGATGCCATCATCAAAGATTTACAATCAAACAAGGAAGCCTATGAGAAAAAGTCATCAAAGGATGCCTTCTCTTTTGCGGCGCAATATGCACAAATTTTAAAGCAACGTACGCAATTGTTTTTAAACGATGGTAATTACATGAATTTACGTGATGAATACTTAGCTAAAAATTTACAATGGATTGTTGATCTCGAAGCGACGAAGGGCCATGATAAAGTATTGATGTCTGGTCATAATGGCCATATAGATAAAACGTCTGCTACAATGGCAGGTTATAAGTCGATGGGACAATATTTAAATGAGCACTATAAAGATCAATACTTTGCCATTGGCACGGATTTTGTGACAAATACATTCCAAGCACCGAATGGGTCTGGTGAACGTAAGGAGTATACGATAGAACATCATAACGCTCTAGTGGATGCTTTTAGTGATATCCATGACAACATCTTTTATGTGGATTTTGAAAATGCTAGTCAATCAGAAGAGCTATCAAATATCCTTACAAAGGAGCAAAGAATGGGCAATATAGGCGATGATTTTCGTCCTTGGTATAAGCTTACAAAAATGCTTTATACCATTAAAATGACACCTGCAGATGCATATGACGGTCTGATAATTGTACAGGAAGCAACGCCAACAAAAGTAACGGATTAGTCAAATATAGTAATTTGGCATGGAGTATAGAGGATACGCGGCACTCATGTGTGAACCGAGGGCTGACTTTACTTACTAACGTATTGTTTACCTCTAATTTGTTAAAGCTAACAAAGAGGAGGTGTGAAACGATGGCACAAGAAATTCTATGTGAAGTCAATAACTGCACATTTTGGGATTCTGGAAACAAATGCACAGCAGAAAAAATTTATGTTGTCAGCCAGAAGGGACAACATGCTTCCAACAGTGAGGAAACTGACTGTAAAACATTCGAACCTGAAACGCATTAATGAAAAAAAGGGGTAGCCACTTATATGGTTACCCTTTTTCCCTGTCTTTATTAATAAGCATCGACCTTTTCTTTATTAAATAAAAGTTCATGTGCAGTTTTTACTTTTTCCTCTACATAATCCAATGAGTACTTACCCACCGAATCTGTTAAATCTCCAATTGCCCGCGACAAGTTATCAATGATCGGGATTAATTTATGCATTTCCGTGCGGTCTTTTTCTTTGTGCATCTCATCCATAATTTCATATGCAAGACGCTGAATTTTCCTTAGTCGCAATTTCTCAGAGTGCATGGAATCCTCCTTATTGAACCAATTTATGATGTCTAAATATATGAAGAACAAGAAGGTTTCATGAATGACTTTTAATAAAAGTAATTGTTAGGATCGTTAAGAGATAAGGAAATTTCCTTTATACCCATATCAATTTTCGACTCTTCCACATTGGATACATTTAATTTCAATATTCGTTCATGATAAAATTCCTCTAAATAATTGCGGTTAATCGAATCTAAAAGTATATGGCTTTGTTTCAAATGCTGGATCAGTTTATCGGTATTAACCTGTCTTGGTAAAATAATATGGCTATGCATACAGATTTCCTGAGAAGCCTTATACTTTGCCAAATGGGTTGTTACCGATTGTTGAAGTATGTTAGCTCGTATGGCATAAGACTCGCTGACCTTCTTTTGATAACGTTCAAACATGCCACTTTTTAGGTATAGTTCTAAAGCTGCCTGGGAAATCATCGAGCTATCAATATCAGTGGTATTTTTATATTGCTGAAATGTCTGGATGAAGTTGTCTGGTAAAACGGCTAGCCCAATACGTAAACCAGGAAACATGATTTTAGAAAAACTTTTTAAATAGATGACATACTGCTGTGTATCATCTGTAACAATGGGATCTATTTTCGAATTTTGCTCGAAATCCGCTAAATAATCATCTTCAACAATGTATACTTGATATTGATATGCAAGTTTACGGATCCTATCTTTTTCCTGCTTGCTATATGAAGTCCCTAGAGGATTGTGCAAGCGAGGCATCGTGTAAAAAAACTTAATGTCGTGATGACAAAAAATGCGCTCTAATTCATCTAGATCAATACCATCTGTTGTTCTTTTAATGCCGATAGCGGGAATTCCATAGGTTTTCAAATAATCCATATACAAATGATAACTAGGCTGCTCTACTAAAATGGTTGAACGACCATTTGGGAATGGCATAATACTTAGCAAAGACAGAGATTGTTGGACACCAGAGGTGATAAATATATTTTCCTCTTTTGTGAACACTTGATAATTAGTTAATAATTTTTTGGCTTCTTTTATGAGAGATGGTAAGCCTTTCGGTGTCCCGTATCTAAATAGGTCTGCTTGGTATGTATCGATTGCCTTGTTGATGCAATGTTGAAAATCTTGGTACGGGAAAGCATGCCAGCTAGGTGAGGAGGTAGCGAAATCTATATGGTCTTGAACCTGTGGCTGAAAGGGTACTTGATGGTCAACAACATAGTAACCGCTTTTCGGTAATGCATAGATAAGATGCTGCTCCTCAAGTTTTTTTAAAGAAGTTAAAATAGTACTTTTACTGCAGGAGTATTGCTGTGATAACTGGCGGATTGAAGGTAGCTTTGCACCTGATGGAAGAGTGCCTGCCTGTATTTGAGTCATAAGCTGTGAATAAATCCATTCATATTTAAGCATATATAACCTCCAACGCATCTGTATCGGTACAGATGTGTTTTTTTCATATCGTCAAATGGTGCTCTTTTTTATACGATAACCATACCGGCCGGAATTGATGGAGAAGGAGCATTATCGTATGTCCAAAAAAAGAAAAGCCTATATAGCAGCGATTTCGTATGCATTGATCATTGGGCTTTCATTCCTATTTGTGAAAGTTACATTAACAGTGGCGAGCCCTGTGGATACATTAGCTCATCGTTTTACCGTTGCTTTCATCGGCATTGTTATTTTACTAGTATTCACGAAAAATAAGCTAACAATAAAAAAACAGGATCTATTAAAAATTTTACCTTTAGCCATATTGTATCCCATAGCTTTTTTCACGTTTCAAGTGCTTGGACTTGCTAGAATTTCCTCATCAGAGGCGGGAATTATTCAAGCAACGATTCCTATTTTTACATTAGCACTAGCAGGTTTATTGTTAAAGGAAAAAGCAACTCGTGGACAGTTTGTTGCCATTTCTTTTTCTGTACTTGGTGTGATGTATATGCTAATGATGAACGGGGCAAATGCAACTTCTGGAAATGTTATTGGCAGTGGATTTATTTTACTTTCAGCAATTGCGGCATCTATTTATAACGTCTTTGCAAGAAGGCTTACAAAGCAATATTCTTTACTGACATTAACATATGTCATGACATTATGTGGATTTGTCATTTTTAATGGGATAGCTGTTGGAGATCATATGTTGAAGGGCACTATCCATGATTTTTTTCAGCCATTTCTACATGTTGATTTTATTATCGCCATTTTATATTTAGGCCTGTTATCCTCGCTCGGCACGTCTTATTTATCAAATTATGCTCTATCTATATTAGAGGCCTCTAAAATGAGTGTTTTTAGTAATTTGGCTACGCTTATTACTATATTTGCGGGTGTTTTATTTTTACACGAAACCTTCCAGACGTACCATTTAATCGGGGGAGTAATGATCGTTATGGGTGTTATAGGAACAAATTATTTCGGCATGAAGAGGGTAGAAAAAAATGAAGAAATATAGCCTTTTATTATTGATAAGTTGTAATAGAACGGGTATGGAATTCACAGTAAGAAAGCCTTCCGCTGTTGTTTCGCTGAAGGCTCAAGTCATCATTCAATATTGAAAGTTCACACGGACAGAGGCATTTATGTCGATTTGCCCTTGTTCTATAGGTGTCATATCGGAGGAGACTGCCATTGAGCGATATAGAATAGGTGTATTAACTTGTTCTTCTACAATTTCAGTGGGGAGGAGCTGCAAAGGTAAATGCATAGTTTCTGCAATGGTTTTTGCCTTTGCTTGAGCATTATGCAGAGCTAAACTCAATGCTTGCTGATAGTAAGCATCTGCATGGTCAACTTTGAATTGAATGTTGCTGATACGATTTGCCCCGTTTTCTACAGCTGTATCAATGATGAAGCCAACACGTTCAGAATCTGATACATTGACGGTAATGGCATTCGTTACTTCATAACCAGTGAAAATTTGTTGGCCGTCTTCAAAATGATAAAGTGGGGTAATTGTATAGGCGGCTGTTTGAATTTGTTCGTTTGGAATTCCAAGGGCTGTAATGGATTGAATGACTTGTTTCATAGTAACCGCATTCTTCTGCTGTGGCTCTTGTACATTTTGGCCTTGTGTTTGAACTTCTATTTGTAGTTGCATGGAGCTTGGCTTCGCCTTTACCTGCCCATTGCCCGTTACAGTTATAACACGTAGGGGAATGGATGCCTGATGATGGAGCTGAGCATAGTACATACACTACCACCTTTCATAAGATTTTTATTCATCATAGTATGCAAAAAATGGTTTTATTTGTTTAATCTCTTTAAATATTTATCATGGAGCTTTGTCAATAAAAGCAGGGTAATAATGGAACCTAGCAACGCTAAAGACATGTCCCATTGAGCGTCCCAACGATCTCCCTGCATCCCTAAAAAGTCTTTGGCCCCTTTACTGCCCTTCGAGATTCTTGTGCTTAACCATTCAATGATTTCATAAAATGCAGCAATCGCAAGCAAAATACTAATGGAGATACCTGTTAGCCAGGCCCCTTTTGTAAGAGGGGTTTTTCGAATTAAAATTTCTCTTATAACAATGGTCAGCAATCCTTTTAAAAAATGACCAAAGCGATCGTAATTATTACGATGCAAATCAAATTCTTCTTTTATCCAATTAAATAGTGGCACCTCTGAATACGTATAATGCCCACCTATAAATGTTAGAATTGATAATAGGGTAATGATCAAGTATGAAATGGTTGTGAATCGGAATTTAGGATAAATACAAACTACAATAATTATTGCAACAATTCCTGGGCTAACTTCAGCGAGCCAATCTAAGTAGGAGGATGGTTTAATAACAGACCATATAAAAACGATTAAAGCAATAGCAAGGAAAGTTACATGTATTTTAAAATGCTTATTATTATTATTCATGACAACACGCTCCCTTTGTCCCACAGTATGGGGAAGAGAGAGTTTGCTTATTCAACCAGTGTAGGGGTTCAAAAAAAGGAAAAGCGTCTAGTCATTCGTTCTAAAACTGACGCTTTTTTATACATTAAATCATTTTTAAAAGTGCCTCGACGCCACTCATTCCTTCGGTAATGCCAAGTTGTTCGGCTTCATAAGTTACAGATTCTAACGGAGCCGTTAATAACTCATCAATCGTTTTCACACCAACTGCCCGACCAGCAATAATTTTTCGATCAACTAAGCGACTATTTAAAAGACCTACATCTAATGCGCCGCACATAATGTAGCCAGTATTATTGGAAATGGTCAGTAGTGTTGTTTTAGGTAATTGAACAACTACTGCAGTGAAGAAATGCCCCTTAATCATGATAGGTTCAATTGTCACCATTGAAATCACTCCTTTTCTCTATATACATATGGCGATAACTATCAAGGTGTTCGACATTTCTAATAAAAAACTCTTGGTACTAAAGAAAAAGGTCCAATATCAAAATAATAAAAAGGAATCTACTCTTGGCGAATAGATTCCTTTTAGTATTTAATTTGTATAAGATAATAGGGCTGTTTGTTTACATTTATTTAATGCAATGATTGCTTCACTTTTAGAAGTATATTCAAACATCCGATACGTGTGTTCTTCAAATACAGTAATTATCCACATTTATATTATCCCCTTTATTGTGTTACATAACATGTATTGAATTTAATTATTTGTTATATATCAGTGATGATTTTATTTTACATGAATAAAGAAGAAAAGAAAGGAATATGAATGATGTTTCACATTTCGTTCAAATATATAAATTTTTTTGAAATAATTAAAACAGGGAAACAGACGGTCCCTTACAAGTATAATTCACAGTAATTCGCAAATAGTAAGTTGACGGAGTTCTGTGAATGTGGACTTGGGAGGTGATGCTATGACACGTAAATATGTATGGGTTTTAACGGTTTTCGTTTTAATCATCTCGGGATTTTTTGTAGGGTTCAAAGCTCATGCTAATAAAGGACGTCCGTATTATGAGGAGACAGGAAAAGTTGTGTGGGATATTAACACGGAGGATAAAATAGTGGCACTTACCTTTGATGATGGCCCACATCCCAAATACACAGCGGCGGTGCTTGATTTATTAGCCAAATATGATGCCAAAGCTACTTTTTTTATTATTGGAAAAAACGCTGACAAATATCCAGAGCTTGTTTTACGTACTTATACAGAAGGGCATGAATTAGCGAATCATACGTATACACATCCGTTTAAAGTTTCCATCAATAAATTGCAAGAAGAGCTTCGACAGACGAATGACACGATTTATGGTATTACTGGTTTTTCCCCAGTTTTATTCCGTCCTGTTGGTGGAAATTACACAGATGCCATGATAAATGCCGCTGTTAAGGATGGCTACAAGGTCGTGATGTGGTCTTGGCATCAGGATACTCAAGATTGGAAAGAGCCCGGCGTAAAGAAAATTGTACAAAAAGTTATGAAGGGCACAAAACCTGGTGATGTCATATTATTTCATGATGGTGGTGGTAACCGTACACAAACCATTCAAGCATTAGAGGAGATAATACCGGCATTAAAAAAGCAGGGCTACACATTTGTTACAATATCCGAGTTGATTGAAAGTAAACAGCAGCAAGAGCAAGTTCAATAATGAAAAATGAGCCATCTCAACAATGTTTGAAATGGCTCGTTTTTCACATCAATATAATCTAGAAGAAAATAATTGGAGCAAGTGCAATACCTAGAACAGTTCCTAGTGCAATGCCAACGCCAAATCCGCCTCCACCAAATCCCCAAAAGCCAAGACCATAACCACCATATCTTCTATCAGGTAGAATCCATACCTGTCTTCTGTCTACCCTCGTGATTTCCCCAACATGTACTCTACCAGATGTATCCGAAATTCTAACTCGTTTACCGTGATATTTACAACAAATATTGTAAGCATCAGTTGGATTCACAAATATCCCTCCTTTCTACTTCATTACAAGCTAATATATGCTAATTAATGCATTTATCTTTAGCCGATTGTCTATTCATCACATATACTATCAAGAGGTGATGACATGGCAGTTGAGTCTACAGATAAATGGCTTGAGGAGTATGAATTAGCCAGAAAATCTAAGAGCAGTGGTGAGCTATATAGCTTGCAGTGTTCGATTCTATGTGATCGTTTGGTCAAACTATTTCAAGAGGGATATACAGAGGAAATACACTTCGAATTACAGCAGCAGGGTCTTTTTTTACCAGAGGAAGAGATTCATCTAGAGAGACTGAAACAGAGGAATGTGTGGGGCTGTGTGGAGCAGGAGTTTATGTACTTACAGCAGAAGTGGGATGGTCCAACTATACCTATTTATTTATTTCCAATTACCCGACAACAAAATATCACTAACAAAAATGGTGTGGCGTATCCTCATTCGCTTTTTTTATTTGTGGGAGAAGTAGAAAAACAGGAGCTTCAAGCATTACTCGCCCATGAATATAACCATGTTTGCCGTTTACACTATCTTAAAAAGTCTTTAGCTGAAACAACTTTATTGGATTCTCTTATATTAGAGGGGTTAGCAGAATGTGCAGTGAAAGAACTTTACGGAGATAAATGGCTAGCACCATGGTTAACTAACTATACATTCGAGAAGGTTATAAAACTATGGAGATCTCAGTTTTTGCCAAACCTACAACTTCAGGGATTGGAAAAGCATCGACCATTTTTATATGGTGGAGAGCTTCCACCGTGGATAGGCTATTGTATAGGCTATGAAATTGTTCGATCGTATGTGAGGAATCATTCATCCCAGCTTCCTTTATTAATACCAAGCCAAGATATACTTGCCGGATCTGATTTTCCGCTACAATAGAGAAAAGGAGAGTGATTGTTGTGTCTAGTGAAGTAAAAAATGTATTATTACCCGTTGTAGATTCATCCACAAAGGTGCTAATTGTTGGCTCCATGCCGGGAAAACAGTCATTAGAAAAACAGCAGTACTATGGTAATCCACGCAATCACTTTTGGCCCATCATTGGCGAGCTATTACAGATTGAAGTTCCTGACGATTATAGTGAGAGAATGGCTTTATTAAGAAAGAATGCAATCGGTCTTTGGGACACAATTGAAGCCTGTGAGAGAAAAGGGAGCCTAGATGCGGCCATTCGTAATGAAAAGCCAAATGATTTTCAAACCCTTTTTGAAAGCTACCCGAACATCGAGTTAGTACTCTTTAATGGGGCGAAGGCATTCGATGTTTTTAAAAAGCATATTGGATTAGAGCTTTTAGCTGGACGAGCCTATAAAAAAATGCCGTCAACGAGTCCGATACCAGGGAAAAATATTAAATCCTTTGACGAAAAAGTAGAGGATTGGCGAATTATGCAGTCATATTTATCTCAATAGTTTGCCGGTCATTCCACCATTGTTTTGTACATAATCAGAGCCATACGCTGATGATGCGATGCATACCTACACTTTACTTAGATGTGCTGCCAGAGGTTATAGCATGAGGGAAAGTACTCTGCTATTATCTTCACCTAGGTAGGCAATGGCTCAACGGTTAAATGCCCGATTACATATATTGAATTATGTAAAAGGAGGGCTTGTGTGTATAATAATCCATTTAGAGAAGATAATTTTAGAAGACCTGGTTGGGGTGGCAATGATAATTTTGAAACACCGCCATTTGTTCCACCTAATTTTGGTCCGCCTCCAGCAGGACAAATGCCAATGAGTGCACCACCAGGCTTTTCGCCACCAGTGCCTGCACGGCGAGAAGGATCAAGTGGTATTCGCTCCTGCCTATTTAGAAACACCTTTATTTGGTTGAATACAGGTAGGAGCTTTTGGTTTTTCCCAACGGTTATAGGAAGAGAATTCATTGCTGGCTTTCGTTGGAGTAGTCGGTATGGCTGGTATTTCCGTACGATAACGAGAAATCAAATTCGTTCATTTGAATGTTTCAGATAATATCACACACAGAAAGTTTCATTTTCAAAAAAATGGTGTTACAATGACGGTAATAAAAGATGAAGGGACGATGGGTGGCTAATGAATAACTAATCTTATTTTTTTACAGATGAAATTTATATTTCACGAACCATAAAAATAGGATTAGTCTGCCCATTTTCCATATTTAACGCTTGTATTGGTCTTAATAGGCCAATATAACGCTATTCCGCAAGCTTATTTTACTATGTCTAAAATAAGTAATGGAGTAACAAATATAGCTGTTTCAACAGTTAATTTTGTGTATATGTAGAGATGACTAATCCTTCCAAAATACTTGGAGGGATTTTTTTGATTCCTCCAACTGGAGAGGATGGATGTTATGAAGGAACTTTTAAAATTACAGGATATTAGCTATGAAATAAAGGATACATTCTTATTTGAACATGTGACTGCTACCGTAAAGCAAGGTGAGGTAATCGGCATTATTGGTAGAAATGGTGCTGGAAAATCCACATTGCTTCAATTCATACGCGGAATGCTAGTACCCACAGCAGGAGAAATAAAAGGGCTACAAACTGTGAAAATGGCAATTGTAGAGCAGGAACTAGCTCATTTTAATAGGATGGAAATAACGGCTAGAGAGGCAGATTTGCTATCTAAATGGAAGGTGCCCAATGTGCCATTTGCAGCATTAAGTGGTGGGGAAAAACTGAAAATGCGCCTGGCAGAAGGTTTTTCGCAGGGTGCTCAAATTCTGATGCTGGATGAACCAACCAATCATTTGGACGAACAGAGTACCACATTTTTGATTAAACAAGTACAAAACTATAAGGGAACGATTATTGTTGTCTCACATGATCGTTACTTTTTAGATAGCGTAGCGACCAAAATCTGGTCGATTGAGGACAAGAGACTTATTGAACATAACGGCAATTATTCAAACTATATGGCTGAAAGAGAGCATCGAAGATTAACACAACAACGTGCATACGACAAGCAGCAAAAAAATATTGAGCGTATTGAGGCTCAGATGCAGGAACTAACAGCATGGTCTCAAAAGGGTCATGCTCAGTCTACCAAGCTAGAAGGTTTTAAGGAATATCACCGTGTGAAAGCAAAGCGTCTTGATTCCCAGGTGAAATCTAAGAAAAAGCGATTAGAAGCAGAGCTTGAGAAGGCCAAGGTCGAAGCTGTGAAGCCTGAATCAGAAATACGCTTTTCTTTAGGAACCAACCAACGTGTCGGTAAACGTTTTTTAGAGACCAAAAATGTCTCCTTACTCTTCGACGACAGATTGTTGTTTAATGATGTGAACATCACTGCGCAATTTGGAGATAAAATTGCCATCACGGGAACAAATGGTAGTGGAAAAACAAGTTTTTTAAAAGTCATCTTAGGTCAATTAAAGGCTGAGGGCGAGGTATGGGTATCTCCGGCAGCTAACATTGGTTATTTAACACAGGAAGTTTTTGACCTACCGCTTGATCAGACACCAGAGCAGTATTTTTATCAAGAAACGTTTGAAGAGCGAGGGAAAGTTCGTAATCTCATGAAAAATCTAGGCTTTACTTCTACACATTGGACATCTTCGATTGGGGAGATGAGCATGGGTGAGCGGGTAAAATGTAAACTGATGGCATATATAGTAGCAGACAAGAACGTTCTTATTTTAGATGAGCCAACGAATCACCTTGACCTGCCTTCTCGTGAGCAGTTAGAGCAAACGCTTGCCCAATACAATGGAACATTACTTGTCGTCTCACACGATCGCTACTTTCTGGATAAGGTAACGAATAGTGTCTGGGAGGTTCATGGTCAACAGATAGAGAAAAAATGGAGAAAAGAGGTTAAGCAGGACGAGGATGTAATGACACTTCGTTTAAAGCTAGAAACGGAACGGCAAGAAATATTAGGTAAACTAAGCTTTCTCACAGCTAAGGATAAGGATTACGCCAAGCTAGATGAAAAATTTAATGAACTTACGAAGCGAATTAACGAGCTAAAATAGATAACGTTTAAGTTGGTTTTTACTAGGGAAAAATACTGAGAGAAGGAAAATAATAGATGGAGGTTCACACGAATGAAAAGAATGCTATTTGTCCTTTTTTTGAGTATTTGCTTTATAAGTGCCTGTGCTAATCGTGAAGAAAATCACCAAGCACATGAAAGTGAGACCCAGATACCTGTAGAACAAGCTAATCATCATAAAAACGGAGCCGTTATGGAACAAACAGCGGTCCTGCAACAAATCAAGGATCAAATACCTGCTGATTTCACCGTAAAAATGCCAACAACTTTACCTATTCAAGAGGGTGCTTTTTTATCAGCTACTACAAGAACTGAAGGGAATCAGGTGGAAATTATTTTTTATGAAAGTAAAGAGAATATACCTATTAATGATATTCGATTAAAGAAATCAGCAACCGTCATAGGGCGATTGCTCGTTAAGCAATACAATAATGCAGAAGGTGCCAGCACTCAAATAGCGTTTGATAATTTTAATCAAAATGGTGGGCGAAAAGTGGATCTTGGTTACAATATGAAAGGTTACCAAGATGCGGGAGCCGGTTCCTTATGGACTGGATGGAATGAAGGACGTTGGGCAATTGCTACACATACCCGAACAGAAAACCCAGAGGCTGGTGTCAAGCTTGCAAAGCAGGTAGTAGAATATTTAGAAAGTCATATGCTCCCTATTCCAAAGCAATATGGCATGGCTCAATTGGACGTTTATCAATCAGGCAATTTAATCGTTTGGCAGGATGAAAAGCTTGTGTATACACTCGATTCCATAAAGGACCCTCTAAAGGCCATAGAAATAGCTACAGCGTTTAACCAATAATAAAAACCCTAGAGTCATTGTGACGTGACCCCAATTATTAGACACATCTAACAATTGGAGGTGCACGTCAATTGCACTCTAGGATTTTTTTAGTCGTTTATTTTACGGAATCTAAAAGGTCCTTGTAGTCGTGGAATCGCTGTTGCCAACTCTCCATTGGGAATGTTAGCGGTTCCTGACCATCTAGCAGATCAGCCAGCAAGTCCAGACATATATGCCACCCTGCTAAATCCTTTGGCGTATGCTCCGTTAAAGCTTGAAGTGTCTCCACTAATAGTAGTAATGTGCCCTCGTCAGTAGAAGAAAGTTCGAATCGTACAGTATCCGTACCCCAATCAAATTCTAGAGTTTTATTCTCTGCATAATCAGTAATGCCTATTGTTTCATAGGCATCTGTTCCATCGTTCATATTAAAATGCATCTTACCATTGTTACGAAGTTCAATGATTTCTAAATTACTCATCCACTTTTGCAGCTTGTCATTATTAGTAATTGCTGCCCAAACAACCTCTATCGCATGAGGGAGCGGGCGTTTAAATGTAGCAACATGGTGATTGGATTGTTCTTCAATAGAAGCTAGCATAGTATCCTCCGTTTTTTATGTGGTTTTGTCCTTATTATAGGTGTTCTTTATGAACTGTTCAAAGGAGAACATCACATAAATACATTATTTATAAGAAGTAAGATATGGGATAATATTGTTAAAAAGGAGGTGAGAATATGACACATAAACAAGCATTAGAACGTTATATCCAAGCAACAAATACGCATGATTTTAATGAGGTAAAAGTTATTTTGCATCCACAGGCTGTATATTGGTTTTCGGATAAAACATGTACGACTACAGAGGAAATTGGTGCTTACTTCAATCACGCATGGAATGTAATTCAAGAAGAGGTCTATTCAGCGGCTGATATAGCATGGTTAACCGTTGATGAAAAGACAGCTACCTGTCTTTATACATATCACTATGAAGGCTATCATAATGGAAAATTTGTATCAGGTAGCGGTAGAGCGACAAATATTTTTACGTTGATGAATGGTGAATGGAAGTTAATTCATGAACATTTGAGTGGCAATATTAAATGATTTTCCATAGCATCTGAATAATCAACAATGAAATAATGACAGGTAGGAGTAGTTTGGCTATTTTTATTGGAATATGTGGCAGCACTAGGAGGCCTAATTGAGAGCCTAGGATAGAGCCTAATGCCATGGCAATTGCATAGTGCCATTGAATAAAACCAGTTTGATAAAAAACAATAAAAGCTCCTGTACAACTCCCAAAAAGCAGTGCACGAGTGAGTTGTACGGCTTTTATGTAAGTGTGCTGGCAACGCAAATAATATAAAATACTAAAAGTTGAAGAACCAGGGCCAAAGCCACCATCATACATAGCAATAAAAAAGGGCTGCCAAAGGGAGGACGTTGTATGCTCTGTTTGATTCACAGTGTTAGTCCAAGCCTTATTTTTTAAAGTGACGATTAATGCAAAGATCAGTAGGATACAGGCTGTAAAATTCATAGTTTTTTCAGATAGTGACACGGCCAGAAGTGCACCACCAACCCCTCCTATACCTGCAATAGCGATGTATTTTAAAATAGCTTTTAAGTGCAGCTCCTTATGGTACAGTAAATAAAAAATGCTAGATAAAGCCGATATACCAGTTGAAAATTTATTTGTCGCAATACTAGTCTGAATGGGAATGCCGACCAGCATCATTGCAGGAAGTGTGATCAGTCCTCCACCTCCCGCAAGTGTACCGATAAAGGCAGCTATAATACCAATACATACGAGGGTCAAAGAAATTTTTGCATAGTAATGCCCCATCAAACTAAGGAGTACAAAGAACGATACCAGTAAAATTTTTTTCATAAGCGACTCTCCTCACTTGAATAGCTTTAGGGTAAAGGGTTTTAATATATAAATCTAATATATTATTTTTGAGTATTTATAAATTTATTTTATCTTTTGGAGGGCTAAGATGAGATTGCTACAAACTGAGAATGATTTAATAAGTCTAATAGCAGCAGACGATTGGATGATGAATGTTTTAGAAGCTGTTGAAAAAGTACATCTCCCTGATTGTTGGGTATGTGCAGGATTCATCCGTTCAAAAGTATGGGATTATATTTATGAGAAAGAAGATCGAACACCAGTAGCTGATATTGATGTGATCTATTATGATTCATCCAATTTAACAGAGGAAAAAGAGAAGCATTATGAGCAGGAGCTGTTGAAGATTTGTAAAGACGAGCCTTGGTCGGTCAAAAATCAGGCAAGGATGCACGTCATAAATGGGAGTAATCCATATCACTCTTCCTTAGATGGAATCTCTCATTTTCCTGAAATCGCAACTGCTATCGGTATTAAATTAACGAATGGTCGGCTACAAGTAGCTGCACCATATGGTATTCACCAGTTAAGTGCTGGCATAATAGAACCGACGCCGTTTTTCCTTGAAAATAAAGAAAGATATGTGATATATCGCCAAAGAATTACTTCTAAACAGTGGCATTTAAGATGGCCGAAATTAGAAATTAATCTACAGTAATCGGAGGGCAAATCCAATGCTACGAGACAAAAAGTCGATTATTAAACACTATGAACAATCTCTTATTTGGGTAAAGGATTTGAGGAATTTATCTGAGGAGCAATGGCGTAAGCCAATTGAATCTGGAAAATGGTCGGTTGCAGAGATGATAGGACATCTTACCCCATGGGATACATTTGTGTTAGAACATCGAATACCTTATTTATTTATAAATACATCTTTACCAAAAGGGCCATATATCGAGCATATGAACACGAAGGCAGCTGAAAAAAGTCGTGAACAACATTTAGAAAAAACGATTACTGAATTTGTTTCGACAAGGCGTCAATTGCTACAGACCATTCAGCAATTGACAGATGAGCAATGGCACCAGTCGTTCAGTATTGGGCAGTCTAACATAACGGTTGCGGATTATTTTGGCGGATTAATTGACCATGATTTACATCATTTTTCACAAATTCAGAGCGTTTTACATGTATAGGAGCTAGCACATGGATATCAAGTATTTAATAGATTACTTTGCCCAAGCATCTGTAAAATTTACCGATGTCTTTACGAAAAAAATGGAGCCGGGAGAAGCTGATTTAGGGAGAACTACTGCACCAGGAAAGTGTGGAATTATTGTGCCGCTTGCAGGCAGTGCTATTTTTAGCCTGAATGGAACGCCTTATGTGATGGAACCAGGAGTAATAGTGCATGCCGGTTCTCAAATGCCAATTGAAGTGAACGTAACGAGCCAGAAGGTTTGGGAATATGCTGTAGTTCATTATAATCTACCTATGGATGAGGCGGCACTTTATCCACTAGCTCAGCAACACTTTCTTATTAAAACTGGCCATAATACGCAAATTATTACCCAAGTTCAGCAATTGGTAGAAAGCTATTCCTTTCCAGGGAGTATGGCGGTATTTAAGTCTAAGACATTATTCATGAATTTGCTGGAACACATTCTTATAGCGGCAAAAGTGAAGGTTCTGGATAATGCCAATGAAATGATGGAGCAGGCTTTACAGTATATACATGAGCACTACGCGGAGCAGCTTTCGGTATCAAATATTGCTAGTGAATTTGAAATTGAACGACGTCGATTTGCCTATTTATTTGAGCAGCATACAGGCATGAATCCAAGCACATATATAACGGAATACCGTATAAGACGAGCAAAGGACTTGCTAGAATATGGTGGAATCCCTGTAGCTGAAATTGCA
This sequence comes from Lysinibacillus sp. GW823-FHT06C08, assembly GCF_058795135.1. Lineage (NCBI taxonomy): Bacteria > Bacillati > Bacillota > Bacilli > Caryophanales > Bacillaceae > Lysinibacillus > Lysinibacillus sp. GW823-FHT06C08. The sequence goes on along the minus strand of NZ_JBXAHN010000006.1, from coordinate 151,966 downwards.
GAATGTGTTGGCTATATAGACTGTTTTTATTTTAGTAGGGTATTTAAAAAGTGTACAGGTTTATCGCCTTCAGCCTATCGAAAATTAAAAATAGAGGAAGCCAAATACGTATAAATGACTGTTTCTTAAAAAAAAGAAACAGTTTTTTTATTGATTTAATCGGCAAAAATCCATGTCATTTTCGAAATCGTCCATTCACAATCTATTTTCACTTTGTTAGGATAGTATCCGTAAATGATAATGAGTATCAATTATATATTGACATACATATGAAAACGATTATCATTATCAATATGAGCTCGTTAGGAGAGAATATCTATGAATAAATATTTTAAAATGTGTGCGCCAGCACTTTTAGCACTATCATTAGCTGCATGTGGAACAGATAAGGCGGAGGAGTCTACATCAACAAATAATACGGCTGAAACAAGTGCAACAGAATCACAGACAGAGCTAGCTAAGACCCAGACAATTACTTACTTAGGTGAGAAATATGAGCTTCCAGCAGAAGTGAAAAATATTGTCGCTGCAAGTCTTGAATCTATGGAAGACGCTGCAATGCTAGGAATTAAGCCAGTAGGTGTACTTGAAGTTGGTGGCAAAGTGCCAGCATATCTAGCATCTGATTTTGAAGGTGCTACACTTGTAGGAAATAAAATGGAGCCGAATGCAGAGGCCATTCTTAATTTGGATCCAGATGTCATTGTGGGTACTTCAAAATTCCCTGAAGAAACGGCTGAAAAGTTGAAAAAAATTCAAACAATGATTCCTTACTCGCATATTTCAACAAACTGGAAGGAAAATTTGACAGTGCTTGCACAGCTAGCTGGTAAAGAAGATGATGCTAAAAAAATCATCTCTGACTATGAGGCAAAAGTTGCTGATGCACAGGTGAAATCGAAAGAGCAATTAGCTGATAAACAAGTGTTAATCATCCGTGTTCGCGGTGGCGTTATGTACATTTATCCGGCTGGCGTTTATTTAAATCCTGTCTTATATGAGGATTTAGGTGCGCCAGTTCCAGAGGTAGTTACGACAGCTAAAGCGCAAGCAGAATTATCGCTGGAAACACTAGCTCAAGTAAATCCAGATGCTATTTTCCTTCAATTTGAGGAATCAGAAAATAAGGATACTCCAAAGGCATTAGAGGAGCTACAAAAAAATCCAATTTTCACTAGCTTAAAGGCATCACAAAATAAAGAAATTTATGTCAATACAATTGACCCATTAGCACAAGGTGGTACGGCTTGGTCTAAGGTTAAATTCTTAGATGCAGCAGCTGAAAAATTACTTAAATAGTATACACAGGCTGGTAGTAGATTTGGTGATATCACCGGGCTATTACCGGCCTTTTGTTCAATAGAAGTTTGGATAAGAAAATGGTATAGAAAAAGGTGTGAAAGTTGAAAAAAACAAACATAGTGTCATTTTCAATATTAGCGGTATCTCCTTTCCTTATTGCCCTTGTAGCACTTGTTTCTGTTATGTATGGAACAAAGGATATTAGTGTAATCACTGTGTGGCAGGCAATATCAGCATTTGATCCTTCCAATGTTGATCACCAAATTATACGAACAGGACGTATTCCTAGAATAGCCGCAGTACTGTTAGTTGGAGCATTTTTGGCAGTTGCGGGTGCAGTTATGCAGGGAATTACACGAAACTATTTAGCCTCTCCGTCATTGATGGGTGTCAACGATGGCTCTGCATTTGTTATAACATTAGCTATTGTCTTTTTCCCAGGACTGCCTAATTATCAGATGATTTTATTGTCAATGCTAGGTTCTGCACTGGGTGCGGGCATTGTTTTTGGCTTTGGCTCATTAATTCGAAATGGTTTATCACCAGTAAGGCTGGCTATTATTGGAACGGTTATTGGGACATTTTTAAGCAGTATAGCTACAGCGATCGCGATGTATTTCCAAGTATCACAAACAGTCAGTGCTTGGTATAACACTAAGGTACATATGGTAGATATGGATATGCTGATGCTCTCAATTCCATTTGGATTAACTGGTTTATTTTTGGCCTTATTATGTGCGAGGGCCATTACGATTACCTCGCTAGGTGAGGATATTGCAATGGGACTAGGTCAAAAAACTAAGGCAGTACGGATTATTAGTATGTTAGCTGTCGTATGCTTGACAGGGACAGCAGTTGCTCTCGTTGGAAAAATAGCCTTTGTAGGGTTAGTTATTCCGCATATTACTCGTTTCCTTGTTGGGGTGGATTATCGCTATATCATCCCTTGTGCAGCGGTTATTGGTGCCTTTTTCTTGGCGCTTTGTGATGTCCTGAGCCGTTTTGTCAATTATCCGTTTGAAACGCCAATTGGAGTCTTAACAGCATTGGTTGGTGTACCATTCTTCTTATATTTAGTTCGTAAGCACGGAGGTGAAAAACGTGCGTAAAAATACCTCAAGTGTATTCTTTTTGACTATGTCGATGCTTTTACTTTTGATTTTAGTTGCAAGTTATCTACATATTACAAATGGTGTTTTTGATATGTCAGTGATGGATGTCATAAAAACATTATTGCGTATTGAATCTAATCCAAAATTTGATCTTGTTATTTTTGAATTCCGCTTACCACGAATTGTCATAGCTGGTCTCGTTGGTATTGGTTTAGGAATGGCTGGGGTTGTTTTACAAGGTATTACGCGCAATGGGCTCGCAGATCCAGGGATATTAGGAATTAATGCAGGAGCTGGTGCCGCGGTCGTAATTTTTATGTTTTTCTTTCAATTAAAATTAGTGAGCGCAGATATGAATAGCTGGCTATCCATTTTAATGATGCCATTGTTCGGTTTTATCGGTGGAACAATTGCGGCTATATTGATTTTTACATTTGCTTTAAAAAACGGTCATCTCGATATGCAGCGATTAATATTAACTGGAATTGCCATTAACAGTGGATTTGGCGCTTTATCATTGTTCCTATCTTTAAAAATGAGTGCGCAGGATTTTGAATCTGCAGCCATTTGGATGGCAGGTTCCATTTACAATGCGAATTGGATTTTTGCTCTTACTATGTTACCTTGGCTTTTAATTTTAGGAATTTATGTGCATAGAAAATCGTATTTACTTGATTATTTTCAGCTGGAAGAGGATAGCATCACAAGTTTAGGCATTGCTGTTGAAAAAGAGAAAATGAAGCTGTTATTAGCCAGTGTGGGACTAGTTAGTGCCTGCGTATCCGTATCAGGAAGTATTGGTTTTATTGGCTTAATGGCGCCACATATTGCTAAGCAGCTTGTTGGTATTCAGCACCGTTATGTCATGCCAGTAAGTGCATTGATTGGTGCAGGCTTGTTAATCCTAGCTGATTTTATCGGCAAAACAGTATTCGCACCGTCAGAGCTGGCTGTTGGAATAGTAGTGTCGATTATAGGAATTCCATATTTCTTGTATTTACTTGTAAAATCTAAGGCATAGGAGGAAACGGTGTGCAAACTGCATTTAGAATGGAAAATTTGGCTTCGGGTTATGAGCAGGTTCGAGTGTTTGAAGGATTAAATTTAACGATTGAAGAGGGCAAGGTCACAACGATTATCGGACCGAATGGCTGTGGTAAATCAACGCTCCTCAAAACGATAGGACGAATTTTAAAAAAGCAACAGGGCACGGTATACTTGCAGGAGCAAAATATGCAAAATTTATCGACAAAGGATATTGCACAGAAGCTAGCAATATTATCACAGACACCCATCGCACCGGGGCAATTAAAAGTCGAGGAGTTAATTGCTTATGGGCGATATCCACATCGCAACAATGTCAATCGTTTAACAAATCAGGATGAAAAAATGATTGAGTGGGCGTTAACGGTCACAAATACAATGGAATATCGAAATCGAGAGCTAGCACAGCTTTCTGGAGGACAGCGTCAGCGTGTATGGCTCGCTATGGCATTGGCACAGGAAACAAGTATATTGTTGCTTGATGAGCCGACTACTTATTTAGATATGGCCCACCAGTTGGAAGTACTTGATATCGTGAAAAATTTAAATGAACAGCATCAATGTACAATCGTCATGGTTCTTCATGATATTAATCATGCCGCTAGGTATTCAGATCATCTTATCGCCATGCGAAAGGGTGTTATCATGCAAACCGGAACACCACAGGAAATTTTGAGCGCAGAAGTGATGCGTCAAGTCTTTAACATTGATGCACGTATTATGGAAGATCCGGCAACGAATACACCTGTATGCTATGGTTATGACGTTTTAAAGGAGGAAAACAAATGAATCGAACAGAAATAGATTACTCAACACAGCAAATGACTTCAAAATTGGCAGACTATACGTATGGGATTAACGTATATATACCCAATGAGGAAGCTCCAACAGAAGGTTTTCCTGTCATCTATGTATTGGATGGTTCTTCTTATTTTCCTCTAGTTAAAGAAGCAGTCCGATTGCAAAGTCGTAATGCGCCAAAAACAGGTATTTTACCATCCATTGTAGTTGGTATTGGGCATGGTGAAGATATACGTGAACGACGATTTTATGATTTTACGGCACCAGCAGAGACGTATATTTATCCCGCAAGATTTAAAGGTAAAGGGCATGAAAAGCTTGGTGGGGCAGTAAACTTTAGTCGATTCCTAGAAGAAGAACTAAAGCCAATGATTGAAGCTAACTATCCAGTAAATAAAGCACAGCAATCGATATTTGGTCACTCGTTAGCGGGTTATTTTACGCTTTGGCAATTATTTCACCATCAAACAAGCTTTCAACATTACCTGGCTATCAGTCCCTCCATCTGGTGGAATGAGCATGAATTAGTCCCATGTGCCTCAGTATTTTTAAATGAGCATCAGGCTATGAAGGAAACATTGTTTATTAGTGCTGGTGAACTGGAAACCTTTATGGTGGATGATGCACGACAAATGGCAACAATGCTTGAAAAAATAATGAAGGTTGATTTTTATGAAGCTTTAAACGAAAATCATGCATCTGTTGTGCCTACTGTTATGAGTAGAGCCATACGTTTTGCTTTTAAAAATGAATAAATAATAGCCGCATTATCTATGGGTAATGCGGTTTTTTATTTTCAGGAAGTTTTGATTTATAAAATACTTGAAGGAAACTCATAATAAAGGAAATTTGGTAAAACGTCTGGGATTAATGGAGGCGCTGTATGCAAAAAAATAAAAATTTAATCAACCCAGTATTTATTATTTCTAGTGGAGCCATTTTACTTTTAGTAATTATTGGGGCAATAATACCGGAAAAGTTTAAGAATGTAGCGAACAGTGTCTTTCATATGACGACGGATTTTTTTGGTTGGTTTTACTTAATGGCGGTCTTTATAATCGTGGTTTTTCTATTTGGCTTGGCGATTAGTAAATATGGCACTATTCGATTAGGAGCAGAAGAGGGTCGCCCAGAATTTAGCTTTCTCACATGGATTTCTATGCTCTTTTCTGCAGGACTTGGGGTTGGACTAGTCTTTTGGGGAGTAGCTGAACCAATGAGTCATTATTTTTCACCACCTTTTAGTGACACAAAACCTCTTACGACAGATTCAGCCCGACTGGCAATGGGCTATTCATTCTTTCATTGGGGAATCAGCCAATGGTCAGTTTATGCCATATTGGGGCTCGTTATGGCGTATGTGCAATTTAACAAAAAAAGAAATATGCTCATCTCAACCGCCTTAGAGCCTGTAACGGGGAAAAATCGAGTCGTGAAGGGCACGATTGATATTTTAGCGGTTATTGCAACAGTTATGGGGGTAGCTACTTCTATTGGCTTGGGCGTGCTCCAAACAAATGGAGGTTTAAGCTTTGTCTTTGGTTTACCTAATACATTTCTCTTCCAAGTAGTCATTATTCTTATCATGTTTATTGGCTATATGTTATCTGCCACTACAGGCCTTCAAAAGGGAATGAAAATCTTAAGTAATGTCAATATGATGCTAGCGATTGTGTTACTGCTATTTGTTTTTATAACAGGTCCGACGGTATTTATAATGGAAACCTTTACACTAGCAATAGGCGATTATATTTCAAACTTTATTCAATATAGTTTAAGGATGCAACCGTATGTCGGGGGGACGTGGGTAAAGGATTGGACTATCTTTTATTGGGCGTGGGCGATAGCTTGGTCACCCTTTGTTGGTTCTTTTATTGCTCGTGTATCAAAAGGTAGGACCATTCGAGAATTCATTGTTGGCGTATTAATCATTCCTCCTCTTATTGCTTGTTTTTGGATTGCTGTTTTTGGAGGTACTGCCTTGTGGTTCGATTTGCATCAAGAAGCTCAAATTGCACAAACCGTTCATAACGATGTAACAGTGGCGTTGTTTCAAATGTTAGAGCATTTGCCACTTTCAACAGTAGCCTCTTTTATTGGGATTTTGCTCATTATTATCTTCTTAATTACGTCAGCCGATTCTGCTACTTTCATTATGGCCAGTATGACGACAAGGGGATCCTTAAACCCTACAGTACTGTCGAAGTTAGTTTGGGGTATATTAATGGCCTCTATTTCAGGTGTTTTATTGTATACGGGTGGGCTAGATGCATTACAAACGGCGTCGTTAATTGCCGCTTTACCATTTACGGTAATATTACTGTTGTTAATGATTTCTTATATTAAAATGATGAAGGATGAGATTATTCCGCTGAAGAAAAAAGACATTCAACGATTGAAGATAGCCAAAAAGCATCTTGAGAAAGAAGTAAAAGCTAAAGAAAAAAAATGAGGTCATAAGCTGTATTATTCTTTCATGAGTAATACAGTTTTTTTTGTGTTTATATACATTAAAGTGTATTAAAAATCATTCGTGGAGGTTAACTGAGCTAGTATTAGCAGAAATAAAAGATGCACCCATTATACATGAGGTGATGATTCAGGCATTTCAAGAGTATGCAGCGGCACCACCACCATCTAGTGCATTGAGTGAAACGGTAGAATCCATTGAACAGGGTATGCAGGCTGGTGAACAGGCTTTTAACAGTAGTAGGCTACCATAGAGATACTAAAACTATTCAGCCAATTTTAGTGGATGGATGGAGCATAGGCCTTGGCGGGCCCGCAAATGGAGCAGATGCTCATAGACCTTCAAGCGTAAAAATTCCTAGTCCTGGAGAATGGGCAATTTTACTGTATACAAATGGTAAATACTTTGATACGTTGATTTATGATATTCAGGAATAATAGTGACCTAAAACACTTTGGAAAAGTAAGAGGATATAGAAATGGAGGAGAGTAATTTGATCGATTTTGATTTACGATATCCAATTGGGGAGTTTCAATGTCCAACAGAAGTGACATCACAGCAAGTAAAAGAATGGTTGGAAGATATTCGTTTATTACCACAGCAGCTTGAAGAAGCATTAAGTGGAGCAAGTGAGCAGGAATTGGCAAAATCCTATCGTGAAAATAGCTGGACTGTAACACAGCTAGTCCATCATATTGCTGATAGTCATATGAACAGCTATATCCGCTTTAAGCTAGGTTTAACAGAGGACGAGCCAACTATTAAGCCATACAATGAAGCTGAGTGGGCACTGCTACCAGATTCAGAAATGCCAATAGCGACTTCTCTTAAACTAATCGAATGTTTACATGGACGTTGGGTTTACTTATTAACAAGCTTAACAGATGAACAATTACAACGAGCGTTTAATCATCCTGATTCAGGTCTGACAACATTGGAACAGGCAATTGGGTTATATGCATGGCATGGCAAACATCATTTGGCGCATATTCGGAATGCTTTGACGAAATAGTAAAAATGCGAAATAGGCGATTTCTTGAAAAAGAAATCGCCTATTATTTTTTAGTACAATGCTATCAATTTTTTCATACATGAAGGATATTTAAATTACTTTCTAGGTGATTGTATCGAGGCTTAAGCAATCGTAATACCTGCACTTGCAGTTCCTGTTAGAACTTGTGCAACAGCAACACCGGCAGTTGTAATAGAGTAAACCATTAATAAACGGTCTCCTGTTACGACTGGAACTGGTGCTACGTTCGCAGAAGCGAATGAAGTTTGGCCTAATGCTATGGCACCAGTAAATGCTGGAGCTAAGTTGACAGTTGCTGTTGTTGCAGTGAACACAGTGCTACCTGCAGGAGCGCGGTAAACTGTTGCAGTTACGGTTGTTGTTCCAATTAAAGCAATAGCTATTGTTGCAGAGAATGATGCAGAAATAGCCGTGATATTACCTGGACGAGGAACTGAGAATGCCTCTGTTACAACCCCAGATAAATCAATGGTATTTCCTAAAATTGTAACACCAGGTACTGCTGTACCAAATCCGATTAGACTCGGTGTTGCAATTAATCCAGTAACTAATGATGCTAAAACAACAGGTGTGACACCAGAAGAGAAAGGAATGATTGAGCCAGTTGCTTGAGGCGTAGTAATACATGCCGCATCAATCGCTACAAAAGGTCCTAATGCAGTACATTCACCATTGCCATTTTTTGAGCAACCACACATAGAATTATTTAAACACATTTTTACACCCCCTTTCTTCATTATTCTATTCATTTCAGATTAGGGGTTAAGGGCAAATATCTACTTCACCTATAAATTCAATGATTTCTTAAAGCCAGCTTTATTTGAAACATAAAGACATCCACTATGTATATTTACATACATAATGGATGTTTTATAAAATGATAAATTTAACTCCACCTTTTAAAAAAATCGAAAAATGAGTTTTTTCCCTTCTTATTTTCTTCAATTGGTGTGTTTACAGGATCAGGTTGCTTATTCTCTTTTTCAAGGGACGAATGAACCTCATAGACTTCTTCAGAATTATACACTTCAACATACTCTTCGGTTTCTAATGAAGGAGAATGATGTGTGTCAGCAGGTTCTGTTACTGATTCTGAAACAACTTGGTTTAGAGGCTCGTTAGCTATTGCCGAATTGTCTTGACTAACTGGCTCGCTAAGCATCCCCGAATGAACCTGTTCCAACGATTCTGTAGATACTTCAGAAATCTCATGATTGTTACGTTCATTTTTCGAATGCACAACCTCTATAGGATCATCTGTTTTTTCGGTTCCAGTACTCGATTCATGAACAATAGTTGATGGTAAATGATCTTTCTCGATGTCTTCTTCACTTAAAGTGAGCTGTACAGCAGATGGATCATAAACACTTACTGGAACTTCTTTTGCATCCGTGGCATTTTTAAAATGGAAGGTGGATTCAACTGTCGTGTTTCTGAATAAGCCATTGTATATATGGCTTGGATGCGTATTAATGGATTGAAAATACTGCTGATTAAAATGCCGCTCTTCAGGTTTAGTTGTCTGTCGATCATTATGAGGAGAGGAAGCGCCATTATTATTTACATTTTGTTGGTGGTTTGTGGCTTTTCCTGCCAAATTTTGTAATAATCTATAAGATGGCTGTGCTGATGTTATCGTAGTTTTATCTGCTGTCTGTATCATTCTAGGTTGTCTAGGTATGTGAGTAGCGGAAGTTTGAGAAGGCATTTTATTGGAGGGAGAAATGGTTGTAGTATCATTTCCTTCAACAGTTACTAATTTGTTTAAAACAGCTAAAATTTCTTGATTCATTTCTTCCATGGTTTGATTCAGAGACTCAATCTGAATGGACAGAAGCCTTATTTGATCATCATACCCTTTTATATATGAATTTTGTTTAGTATCCAATGTCTCTGTAATCCCCTCTAAATGTGCCATCTGCGTTTTTAGTCCATCAAACTCCTGCTTCATATAAAGAAAATCTTCAATTGACGATCCCATTTTTAATGAAGATAACGATTCTCTATAGGTTTCAATTTTTTGCCTTAAATTTTCAATTTCTTGAGTGGTATACAATTTTGACTCTTCCATTGTAGTTCACCCCTTTTCCATTATTAGTTTATTAAAAATATTGACTTTCTGTTACAAATATACCGGTTCATTCAACATTTTAGTTCTTATTATAAAGAAAGCACTGTAAGTAAAAATGTTTGCCGTTGATTTTTATAAATATCCAATGTAACTATTTATTAGCCCATGCACTTATAGCTGAAAAACATATGCTACAAACGAAAGATAAAAAACTTATGGAGGTGTCAAAAGGATGCAAGAACATATGCCATCCCAGGCGCAGGAACTGATTTGTATAAATGTTGATAAGGTATATGATTGGATTGTAAAGGAAATGTCATTTGATATTTCACCAACTGGAGCAATTACATTCCCAGGCGTAACACCAGCTACTGACTTAACTGGTGCTATTGTTACATGTCGTGTAATTCCAGCAGCTACAAATCCAATTGTGATCCTAAACCGTGAGAATCGCCAATTCTCTATCGATGGATCAACTGTTTGTCTTCAACATTTAAATATTCAAAAGAATTTCATTCTTACGATCATAGTTACATTACCAAATGGAACAATGTTCACAAGCGCTGAAATTCCTGTTTCACGCTGTGAGCAAGTGACATTATGTGCACCTAAGGGTACAGATGTAGAAATTCTATATACAGATTTAGATTGCTTCGTATGTACGACTGGTACACTAACGCCTGCAGCAGGTGCGATTACGTTTTCTGCGTTAACAATTACTGTTGCTGTTTGCCAAAGCATTCAATCAACATTCCCAGTTACTGTGGAATTCTTAGCAACTTTCTGCGAACCAAGAGCAGATTTACCATTCACATGTCCAACTGCGGTTCGTCCACAACAATGCCCAGTTATTTTCCCAACTGTTGGTTAATAGTGCTAACAAATAGAGGAAAGTCATATCATGAAGAGAGGGTTATCCTCTCTTTTTTTTTATGAACCATAGTAAGGGGGCATTAAGTGATAACACGGATAGAAGACAAGATACAAGCGGTGAAAGAACAGACAAACACATATGTACAGGAAATTAAAAAGCTGGTAGAAGAGCTAGCAGTGCCAAATAAGGTTAATCTTATTAGTTATTTTACATCCTCGTTCAATATATCCTATGATTCTGAGCAAGAAAGTCTATGTTTAGGATCCTATCATATTCGTAATATTGGGCATACACCCGTCACCAATCCATATTTATGCATTAAATTACCGAAAGATTCTCCGTTTTATTTCTCAGGAAGGTATGTCCACGAAAATTTTACACCTACTTTAAAGACGCAGGGGCAAAGTAATTGGGAGCGTTTTAATGACAAATCGAGCAAAGAGGAATACTGGCTGAGACCAATAGGGAAGTCCACCATCGAACCAAATGAAACGATTTCATTTACCAATTTTCAAATTAAATGGTCCCATAATTTATCTTATTCTGGCACTATTATGGGTTTTACATATTGTGATCAGCTAACTGATGGTGTGCTTGTGTTAAACCCAATTAATCTCAATGGCATTAGTCCAACACAGGAGGAAAACAATGGGGGATCATGAAAAACAAGAACTTAATAGCGTAATCCAACAATTGCTGAAGGACCAGCTTAACCGCCGTAATGTACAAGATAATAGTTTTGCCTTTCTTGAAAAAAATACATTACAACAATTAATTGCTTATCTTGTCTCTGGGGAAAAAAGTGAAAAATTTGAACAACATGATCATCCAGAACTACAAAAAAAGTGGTTAAAACAACTGGATGAAATGTTAGAAGACAGTAAAGCACAGTTTGAAGAAGTCATTGAAATTCTAAAAAGTTTTTCAGGCTAGGAGGTGCAAGGATGGACAACGATATTGTCAAAAACAATGATCCTCTACAGCTCCAACAAATGATTATTTTTTTAAGGGCCGAATTAGCCAAATATAAAAATGAAGTGAAAAGGCTTAGGGATAGTGATTATTATGCATTAGTGCTACGTCTTGAACGGGAGAATATACAATTAACAAGGCTCAGAAAAGATCTTTCGATGGAACTATTAAAGTTGAAGAGAGATTTTGATAAGGAATTGGAAGCATATGATGAAGAGTTACAAAAGCGAGAGCTCCAAAGAAAAAAACAAATTGCTTCGATAGAGTCTTTATTAAAGGAACTAAGCGAGCTGCGAGCAGAAAATAAGTTATTAAAGGAAAACATTGATGTATCTATCGAAGAAACAAACTATAAGTCAATGATGGAGGCGTTAGATAAAAGATTAAATGACTTTACTATCGTTACAGGTGGACAAATGGAACGTATTTTAGAGACGATAGAACAATCATATAGAAACAAAGTAGAGACGGATAGCCTTTATGAACAATTAGTAAAAGAATTAGAAACGAAAAATCTAGAAATAGAAAAACTTACTAATGAGATAAAGGGCTATAAAAATCAATCTGATGATAGTAGAGTAAAAATGAATGAGTCTATAAATATAGACGAGCAGATTGATTTTCGATTACGAATGCTTGATGAACTCGATCAAAAATTGAACGAGCTCGCATTCGAAATAAATAGAGAATAGATGGTATACAAATACTGTTTCAAAAGAGAGTAAGCCTTCCTCTTTTGAAACAGTTATTTTTTAGGGCAAGGTTGCTTGGTCCAAAAAACATTCAAATTAATTAACTACTGCCTAAGTTACTTTGTTTCACGATGTAAAGTAACTCGTTTTAAGCGAGGGGAATACTTTTTAAGCTCCAATCTCTCTGGATTAGTACGTTTATTTTTCGTCGTGATATAGTTTTTATCACCAGTTTCCGTGCAGGCTAGTGTTATTTGTACGCGCATAAATATGCCTCCTTGTAAATAGTAATTATTACGATTTAAACAATATATTTTAGGGTGTAAATTGTCAAGTTTATTTTTTCATGTGATTAAAAGCTTTGCATTTTGAAAATATATATGTTTTAATTACAAATTGTAAATAGTAATGATTACGATTTAAGGAGTTGGAGAGAGAATAATGAAAATACCTGTAACTGTATTAAGTGGATATTTAGGTTCTGGTAAGACCACGATGATGAATCATGTATTGCAAAACGAAAAGGATTTACGTGTTGCTGTTATTGTGAATGATATGAGTGAAATTAATATTGATGCTGAGCTTATTGCAAATGGCAGCGGGATCTCACGAACAGAAGAGAAATTTGTGGAGTTATCCAATGGCTGTATTTGTTGTACATTGCGAGAAGATTTATTACAGGAGGTGGAACGTCTTGCGAAGCTTGGCAATATTGATTATATATTGATTGAATCGACAGGTATTAGTGAGCCGATTCCAGTTGCACAAACATTTAGCTATTTAGATGAAGAGCTGGGCATAGATTTAACGAGATTTTGTCAATTGGATACGATGGTAACAGTTGTAGATGCGCATCGCTTTTGGCATGATTTTCAATCGGGAGAGAGTTTATTAGAGCGTAAGGAAGCAATTGGTGAGTTAGATGGAAGGGATGTTGCAGACCTTCTTATTGATCAAATAGAATTTTGTGATGTCCTTGTATTAAATAAGTGTGACTTAGTTTCAATAGAAGAAGTAGAACGGTTAGAGCGTATACTACGCGCATTACAGCCCGAGGCAAAAATAATCCGAACGGTTAGTGGTGAAATTGATCCTGCTGAAATTTTAAATACAGGTCGTTTTGACTTCGAACGTGTCTCAGAATCAGCTGGCTGGTTAAAAGAATTAGAGCTTGGTCATGAAAACCATATGCCGGAGACGGAGGAGTACGGCATATCTTCATTTACCTATACAAGTAGAAAACCATTCCATCCAATGCGCTTTGTCGAGTGGTGTGACCAAATGCCACCATCAATTGTGCGAGCAAAGGGAATTGTTTGGAGTGCAAAGCATCAAGACGTAGCATTATTGCTATCACAGGCTGGTTCATCTGCAAAAATTGAACCTGTTTCTTATTGGGTAGCGGCACTACCAAAAGCTCAGCAGGAAGATGTCTTCCTACAAAGTCCGGAGGTGTTGGAAGATTGGGATAGCGAGTTTGGAGATCGCATGACCCAACTTGTTCTTATTGGTATAGACTTAGATAGAGAGCGTATTATCAAACAGTTGGACAGCTGTTTATTAACAGATGAAGAGTTTCGTAATCCTTGGGAACGACTACAAGATCCGTTTAACTGGGAATGGCATTCATAAAAAGAAAGAAGATTTCGGCTACGATTCCGAAATCTTCTTTTCAAACACACGATTATAATTAGTAGCATCTCGTAATGCCTTTTCTTCTATCGGAATTCGTACAGAAAGCATTGTAATATTTAATAGTGTAAAACAAAACGCCGTGAAATATGCCTGAAACATAAGAGGTAGAAGGAGAATTTCCAAACAAACGACAGCATAGTTAGGATGGCGCATAATTTCATAGGGACCTTTACGCACGACTTGTGCATGAGGTAGAATGAGAATTTTTGTATTCCAAAACGTTCCTAAAGAACGGATACACCATATACGCAATGCCTGAACGGCTACAAATAAAATAAAAAATAATGGGAATAAGGGCGATATACCATTGTGATTGGTTACTACTTCAACAATTAGAAACAAGAAGAAACTAATATGCATAGTGACCATATAAGGGTAGTGGGAGTTACCAACCTCATAGGCTCCCTGAGCAATCATCCATTTCTCATTTCGTTTAGCAATGACAACCTCTGTCAATCTTTGTAGAATGACAAGCGTTACAATTAGATAGAAGATCATGCTACTCCCTCCAGTTTAGTAATACAGCTTCTGCACAAAAACCAGGGCCAAGAGCGACGAGTAAACCTGTATCCTCCACTTGTCCTTCATGTAACATAAATTGTTCTAACACATATAACACGGTTGGCGATGACATATTACCATGCTGACGTAATATTTCCCGAGAAATGTCGGTTTTTTGAGAAGAAAGATAAAGCGTGTCCTCATAGGCTTTTAATACTTTTTTTCCTCCAGGATGTGCAATAAAATGAGTAAGCTGTTCACTGTAAATTCCTTGTTCCAGTAAAAATTGTTCAATATATGGTCCAAGCCAACTAGTAATAATAGCCGGAATGCTTTTTTGGAAAATGACATGAAGCCCATTATTTTTAACGTCCCATCCCATTACATTTTCTGAATCAGGCATCCATTTAGAGCCTGCCGCCAAAATAGATGGTGATGGTTTTTTTGTATCAATCATGATTTCATCGCCACATACGAGAATACAGGCGGCACCGTCAGCAAAAAGTGAAGCACCGATTAAATTACTTTTAGAAAAATCATTTGGCTGAAAAGTGAGGCTACATAGTTCAACACAAACAACAAGCACTTTTGCATTAGGGTGTGCTTTACAAAAATCATAGGCTCTGCTAACACCTGCTGCTCCTCCTGCACAGCCTAATCCCCATAGCGGAATACGTTTCAATTGATCGGAAAAAGGAAGCTTGTTCATCACACGAGCGTCAATGCTAGGTGTTGAGATCCCCGTACTGCTTACAAATATGATGGCATCGATTTCTTTAGGAGAAATGGGTGAATGTAAGAAGGCTTCATTTTGTAAGCATGCCTGAATGACGCTTACACTGTATTGTGTGGCTAGTTCAATATATAAACCATTACGCTCCTCAAAGGAGTGATTTGTACGATGCCACTCAGGTGGTACACAAAAATGACGTGTTTCAATTCCGCCATTATCGAAAACCTTTAAATAGCGCTCTAGTTTTGGGATTTTTTCATAGAAAAGCTCCTTTGTAAGCTCCTCTGCATTTGATTGCTGTAATGTGTAAGGTGGTTGATGTGTGCTAATAGAAATGATTTTAGGCAATTCAACATCTCCTCGCATTTATTGGTCTTGTACATTCTATGCGTGAAGGAAGGAGATACATGCTAATAATATTTTATTTGACAATTCCCTAAATTTTATATATATTGGAAACAACTAAATGGAAAGTAGGTGATGTGACATGATGAATAAATCTATTTTTAGCGAACTGCAATTCGGTTTGTTTCATTTCACACGCCTAAAATATACAAAGCGACGTCGTGCATAGCTCGAGGTATTTGTATATCCTTTAAACGTGCGTGTGAAACCTTGTAACTGCCGAATTGCGCAGATACAAGGTTTTTTTATCGTGGTTCAAATTTTCTGAATCAAGATAATTGCTTCTGGCGGAAGTCTGCACAGAAGCGTCATGGAAACGTACCTTTAGGAGGAAATTAATTTGAATTTAACAACATTAGGTTTTACAAAATATTTTGAAGAGCAAATGTTAGAAATGAAGAAACAGTCTAAGTTTAAAAATTGTGTGCCTGCGAGGGTTACTTTAGAGCATAAGCATTCCTATCGAGTGTTAGCTCAGGAAGGGGAATGGCTTGCGACCATAGCTGGCCATTATGCCTATACATCTTTAGCTCGTGAAGACTATCCCGCAGTGGGCGATTGGGTGCTAGTAGAGAAAATGCCTGGTGAGGAACGAGCAATTATTCATCAATTATTCCAACGAAAATCAGTCTTTTCTCGAAAAGTTGCTGGTCTGGAAATCCAGGAACAGATTGTTGCATCGAATGTGGATATTGTGTTACTTGTCATGAGCTTGAATGCTGATTTTAATATTCGCCGTTTGGAACGATATTTAGTAGCTGCCTGGGATTCAGGTGCAAAGCCCATTATTGTTCTAACAAAGGCGGATTTATGCGACGATGCATCAAGCTTAGTGAAGGAAGTTGATTCAGTAGCATTTGGAGTAGATGTTTTCGTAACGAGTGCCATTTCTGGAGAAGGCTTAACGGAAATTCAGGCCTTATTTACAGAAGGAGTTACTGGGGCATTACTGGGCTCCTCTGGTGCAGGGAAATCTACATTAACGAATGCTCTGTGTGGCGAAATGCTGATGAAGGTATCAGACATACGTGAAGACGATGCTAAAGGACGTCATACAACGACTCACAGAGAGTTAGTGATGTTACCTTCTGGCGGCTGTTTAATTGATACGCCGGGAATGCGTGAGCTACAATTATGGAATCAAGGTGATAGTTTATCATCTAGCTTTCAAGATGTTGAGGAATTAGCAAAAGCTTGCCGTTATCGTGATTGTACCCATCAAAAAGAGCCGTATTGTGCAGTACAGCAAGCTATTGCAGATGGTGAACTTGATCAAAATCGTTTACAAAGCTATTTTAAGCTACAAAGAGAATTGGCTTATATGGAACGCAAAACAAATGTGCAGGCAAAGCTCGAGGAGCAACGTAAATGGAAGCAAATTTCTAAAGGCGTTAAAAAGGGAAAAAAATAAAGAGGAGCACACAAACACATATGACCATACAAAGCATAAATCATCTACTATTTTCAGTGTCTGATCTAGAGCAATCTATTGCATTTTATGAAAATGTTTTCGATGCCAAGTTACTTGTAAAGGGAAACACACAGCCTATTTTGATGTAAATGGGCTGTGGCTTGCCCTCAATGTTGAAAAAGATATACCGCGCAATGACATTCAATATTCCTATACACATATCGCTTTCACGATCTCTGAGGATGAGTTCGATAAAATGTATGATAAATTGGTACAATTGAAGGTTCATATTTTAGATGGCCGACAAAGAGATGAAAGAGATAAAAAATCAATTTATTTTACCGATCCTGATGGACATAAGTTTGAATTCCATACGGGGACTTTACAAGATCGTTTGGATTATTATAAGAAGGAAAAGTTACATATGGAGTTTTTTAATCATTAATCAAGGAGTGATTTTGTGACGAAAGCTTTTATTTTTGATATGGATGGCACTTTATTTCAAACAAATCTTATTTTAGAACCTGCGCTGGATGCCACATTTGATGTGTTGCGTACAAAGGGCTTATGGCAGGGAGAAACACCTATTGAAAAATACCGTGAAATTATGGGCGTTCCTTTACCGGTTGTATGGGAGACTTTATGTCCAATGCATTCAGTAGACATACGTGAGGAGAGCAATGTGCTATTTCATGTAGAGTTGACCGACCAAATCCGTAGTCGTAAAGGTGCGCTTTATCCACATGCTGAGCAAACCCTTGCTACATTGTCGAAAAGCTATCCGTTATACATAGCGAGTAATGGACAGGTTGACTATTTACAGGCAATTGTTGAAACCTATCAATTAGAGCAATTTATAAAGGGGACTTACAGCATTCAATCCATTGCAAGCGGACATAAATCAGATTTAGTTAAAAAAGTAATGCAAGACAATGGGATTCAGGACGGGGCGGTAGTTGGAGATCGTTCATCCGATATTCAAGCTGCCCACGATAATGAGCTACTCTCAATAGGTGTTCGTTTTGACTTTGCTCAGGATCATGAATTGCAACAGGCACATATTGTAATAGATGATTTAACGGAGTTATTAAACATAGAAATAGGCTAATCATGATAAACACATTAACATATGAGTGAGCGTTTTGAAAAAATGGAAGCGACCTTAACGACAATTATTGCATTTCATCGCAATAAAGCGTAGAATAGTGCCAATCCTATAGATAATGCATTGAAAAGGAAAAGTAAATAGGAACAGCATTTTGTAGAGAGCCTCTGTTGGTGGAAATGAGGTAAATGAATCCTTTTGAAAATGACCTTTGAGCTTCGTACCGAAAGCTTTTTAGCAAGTAGATTACGACGAGATGGGCACTCGTTACAACGGCGGCAGTATCTCATATTTAAAAAAAGACGTACTGAATGAGGCAAATAGTGTGAGCTATTTGTAAATATAGGTGGTAACACGGGTAGACTCGTCCTAATCAGATTTGATTAGGGCGATTTTTTTTACCATTTTTTTATGTGAGGGGAGCAATTTAGAATGAGTATTGTTATTGGAGGCGCTTGGCCGTATGCAAATGGCTCTTTGCATTTAGGACATGTAGCCGCACTATTACCAGGTGATATTTTGGCTAGATATTACCGTCAAAAAGGTGAGCAAGTATTATACGTATCGGGTAGTGACTGTAATGGTACACCAATTTCTATACGTGCAGCACAGGAAAACACAACAACCGAGGCGATTGCTAATCATTATCATGAAGAATTTACAAAATGTTTTAATGAGCTAGGATTTACTTATGATTTATACACAAGAACAGACGCAGAGCACCATCATGAATCCGTTAAAGGCTTATTTTTACAGCTACTTGCCAACAATTTTTTATATAAAAAGAAAATTGAACAGGCTTACTGTGAGGCAGATCAGCAATTTTTGCCGGATCGATTTGTAGAGGGCATATGCCCAAATTGTGGTGCAAAGGCGAGAGGAGACCAATGTGATAACTGCTCGGAAATTTTAGACCCATTGGATTTAATCGATAAGAGCTGTAAAATATGTGGGAATGAGCCAGTCATTCGAGAGACAGAACATTTTTATTTTACCTTTAGTCAATTTCAAGGGAGATTAGAGACCTTTTTATCCGAGGCAAAGGCAGAAAAACGTTGGAGGGACAATGCTTTAAGATTGACAGAGCGCTACTTAGCAGAGGGCGTTCCTGACCGAGCAGTAACGAGAGATTTGCCAAATGGAATAGATGTTCCAGTTCCTGGCTTTGAGGGTAAAAAAATATATGTGTGGATTGAAGCAGTTGCAGGTTATTTAACGGCTAGCCTAGAATGGGCAAAGCAACATCATATGGCGATTGAAGATTTATGGAATGAAGAAACCATTTCATACTATGTCCATGGAAAGGATAATATCCCATTCCACACAGTTATTTGGCCAGCTATTTTAATGGGACTAGGTGCGAAAGCTTTGCCGACACATATCGTATCTAATGAATATTTAACATTAGAAAAACGCAAATTATCGACGAGTCAAAACTGGGCTGTATGGGTTCCGTATATTTTAAGTCGTTATGATGCTGACTCTATTCGCTATTTTTTAACGACTAATGCACCAGAAAATCGAGATACTGATTTTTCATGGCGAGAATTTATTTACAGCCATAATGGTGAATTACTTGGTGCCTATGGTAATTTTGTGAACCGAACATTGAAATTTATAGAGAAATCCTTTGCTAATCAAGTACCTCAGGCTGAAGTGGATAGTACTATTCGCAAACAAACTATTCAGCTATTTAATGAAGTGGGTATTCTTATTGAGGGTGGCCATTTCAAGCAAGCATTAGAGTCCATTTTTGAGTATATTCGTGGCGCTAATCGTTACTTCGATGAACAGCAGCCATGGTTACAAGTAAAAGAACATGTGGAGGCGGGCAATTGCACACTTGCAACCTGCGTCTATATCATTGCCAATCTCGGACAATTACTACATCCATTCCTACCGTTTTCAGCAGAGAAAGTAAGAAATATGCTAGGTATAGATGAAATGATGTGGCATGAACAAGTAGAGTTACCTAAAACCATTCAAGGCGTAACACCTTTGTTTGAACGACTGGATATCGAACTAATAGAAGAAGAATATCAAAAGTTAGTAAGAGATAGTCGCTAGCATTGAAAAAGCAGTATGGCTAATGGACCATACTGCTTCTTTTGTTTTAATTCATGACAGGTGTCAATTTGGCAACCACAATGCTATTGATGGCATTAATATAGGCTAGAGCACTTGCTTTTAGTATGTCAGTATCTGCAGCTTTAGCCATATACTTTTCACCTTCATGCTCAATCGTGATTTTTACTTTTCCTAGCGCCTCTTTGCCACGCGAAACACTATTGATATTATATTCCACTAGTTTTACATCCATGCTTGTAATTTCGGCAATGGCAGAATAGAGAGCATCAATTGGGCCTGAGCCAACTGCGCTAGCCTTCAATACTTCATTACCTTTCCGCACTTTAACGCTCGCAGAAGGGAAGCTTGTATTGCTGACGACTTGTAGATCTTCGATATCAAAGAATTGATCACTATAATGTGTGGCATTCTTGTGAGAAGCATCATGTTTCTCATAATAGCTTTCAACGATCACGTATAAATCATGATCGTATACTTCTTTTTTGGCATCCGCTAGCTTTAAGAAGCCTTCGAAGATTCCCTCGAATTCATCTGTAGAAAGATTCGAAAACCCTAATTTTTCAAGAGCATTTTTCACGGCATGTCGGCCAGAACGTGCTGTCAGTACTAGCTCCATATCATCAAGACCTACGTCTTCTGGATGCACAATTTCATAGGCATCACGGGATTTTAGTAATCCGTCCTGATGGATACCCGATGAATGGGCAAAAGCATTATCTCCAGTAATAGCCTTATTAACTTGAACATCTAAGCCCATAAAACTAGATACAAGTCGTGATGTATTCATAATTTCTTTTGTGTTAATACGTGTATCAGCATTGTAGATAGTGCTACGCGTTTTTAGCGCCATAACGACTTCTTCTAATGCCGCATTTCCTGCGCGTTCACCGATACCATTAATTGTACATTCTACTTTATCGGCACCATTTTTTATCGCGGCAAGCGTATTAGCTGTTGCCATTCCAAGGTCATTGTGGCAATGAACACTAAGAAGAACGCTATCATCTAAGTTTTTCATACGGTTGTTTAATTTAAAGATCATCTCACCGAACTCTTCTGGTTCTGCAAAACCGACTGTATCAGGAACGTTAATCATAGTTGCACCAGCTCGCATAACAGCTTCAATCGTTTTCCAAAGATACTCAAAGTCTGAACGAGACGCATCCTCAGTAGAATATTGAACCTGTGGCAATAGAGTTTTCGCATACTTTACAGCATCTACACCAATTTGCAGAATTTGATCTTTGGATTTACTGAATTTTTTCTCCACATGTATATCGGATGTCCCAAGAACCATGTGAATCATTGGATTTTCAGCGTATTTCACAGCATTATAGACGGCATCAATATCTGCCTTTACTGCACGTGCTAATGCTGTAATCATAATATCGCTAGTGGTACCGACCTTCTCAGCTACAGCTTTGACAGCATCAAAATCCCCCTGTGATGAAGCGGGGAATCCGGCTTCGATAATATCCACACCTAATTTTTTCAGTTGCTGTGCTATTTCTACTTTTTCATATAAATTTAGCTTGGCTCCTGGCACCTGTTCACCATCACGTAATGTTGTATCAAATACCCAAATTTTTCTTCCCATTTTTTAACACTCCTCTTGTAGTTATCTGTATTTAAAATCTACACGTAGGCCAATGATTCATTAAAAAATAAAAAAACCCATCTCTATTTAAAAATAGAGACGAGTTTATGCTCGCGGTACCACTCTAATTGACCTTCTCTGTACAGAAAAAGTCCCCTTATCGACAGCTATCACTGTCTATCCTGTTAACGGAGGAAACCGACATCCCTTACTAGACTATTCAGGGAGTAGCTCATGGACGAGTTCAAAATGTGTGTCTACCGATTTTCACCAACCATCGGCTCTCTACAAGTACATCACCATTTTTACTATTTCCAATCTTGGCCTGCAATGTGTTGTTGAAAGCAATATTACGTGGATATTAATAGCCTGTCAATAATTTTCTAAATTTTTTTTTAATTCTGTCTAAAGTATTGTTTGTTCTGTTAAATATTTGATAGTTGTGAAATAAATAAACGTCCACTAAAAATAGTCATTTCTGTGAGATAATAAAAATTGTGAATGAACGTAGGAGAGGTAGGAAGAACTATGAAATTTGTCTTTGATTTAGACGGTACAATTTGCTTTAAAGGGAAGCCTTTGAGTGGGGGTATTATCAATGCGTTAGAGGC
This sequence comes from Lysinibacillus sp. GW823-FHT06C08, assembly GCF_058795135.1. Lineage (NCBI taxonomy): Bacteria > Bacillati > Bacillota > Bacilli > Caryophanales > Bacillaceae > Lysinibacillus > Lysinibacillus sp. GW823-FHT06C08. The sequence continues at coordinate 129,449 of NZ_JBXAHN010000006.1, read as the reverse complement.
ATGTAGACAAAGTGGGCATGAAGTTATTTTTGCTTCTGCTAGACCAATACGTGATCTATTACCTGTATTGCCTGAGAAGATGCGAGAATTTCCGATGGTAGGTGGAAATGGAGCATTCGTCGCCTGTAATGGAGTAACGAAGGAGGTTGCAGCATTTGAGACGGAGATAGTAGGGGCGCTTCGACAGATCATTACAGCATTTCAATTACCCTACCTAGTAGATAGTCAGTGGGATTATGCGTATACAGGCAGTGAAGCGCATCCCATTTATCAAAATCTAGATCCTCTAAAAATAGCTAAAAAAGTAGCGTTGCAAGATCTTCATGATATTGTAAAAGTTGTTTTATTTCCGGGGGAGAATAGAGATGCAGTGTTATTTGAGCTACAACAGCTTGCTGTTACTCTTTATGAACATGCATCAGAAAATATTATAGATATAAGCCCTAATGGTATTGATAAGTGGAATGGCCTAACTAAATTAGGTGTCATCGAGGGGGAGTATATTGCTTTTGGAAATGATGCAAACGATGTCTCGATGTTCTTGAAGGCAAAGGAAAGTGTTTGTGTAGGGAATCATCAGGTTGGTGATTGGGCTACGTTGCAAGTACCTAGTGAGGAAGCAGCCATTATAGAAATGCTCAGTCATTTAAGCGATAAATATAAGTGAGTAAAGGCCTATACATATATAGAAAAAACTGCTCGTTTCCTAGAGGGAATCCGAGCAGTTTTCATTTATTCTAATTTAAAGCGAGAGACTTCTGTTTGAAGCTCCTCTGCCATATTTGAAAGTGTTGCTGCTGAAGCAGCGACTTCTTCGATAGTTGCTAACTGTTCCTCAGAGGCAGAAGCGACATTTTGTAAATTACTAGAAGACATTTGCGCGATTGTTGCTATTTCATCGAAGGAAGCATAAATTTGTTCTGCACTGGATGACATTTCTTCCGAAACTGTTGTAGCTTCTTGGATTTGCATGGACACTTGTTCAATAAGCTCCATAATTTTAGAGAAGCCTTCTTCAGCTACCTGTACCACTTGCATCCCAATTTGTACTTCTTGTGTACCAGTATCCATCACCGTCACAGCACGGTTTGTATCTTGTTGAATTTCTGCAATCAACGTAGCAATTTGCTCTGCAGATTTTTTGGATTGCTCTGCTAACTTTTTCACCTCGTCTGCCACGACAGCAAAGCCCCGCCCATGATCGCCTGCACGAGCTGCCTCGATAGCGGCATTGAGCGCTAGTAAATTTGTCTGCTCTGCAATATCTGTAATAATGCCAATAATGTTACCAATTTCTATAGAATGCCCGTCTAAATTTTTCACAACGCTTGCTGATTCTAATACAGCAGTGTTAATGGTAGTCATTTGTGAAATCACTCGATGTAATGATTCATTGCCTTTTTGAGCCTCTGAATTCGTTTCCAATGCCAGTTCAGAAACCGCCGCCGTAGTAGATGCTAATTGCTGTATGCCCTTTGTCATATTCTTCATCGCTTCGGAGCTTTCTGTAGCATTTTTACCTTGAGCTTCAGAGCCACTAGCCACTTCTTGAATCGAAGAAGTGATCTGCTCAGTCGCTTGAATGGTTTGGTCAGCACTTGCTGTTAACTCAGCGGCAGAGCCACTAACTTGTACAGTGTTATGGCGTACATTTGTAATTAAATCTTTCAAATTAACGGCCATTTGATTGAATGCTTGGGCTAAATCACCCACTTCATCACGATTTTTGATACGAATCTGTTCAGCCGTTAAGTCACCCTCAGCTATTTTTTTAGCAGCTTTAGCCATGCCGTTAATTGGACGAGACATTAGACTACCAACAACCATTGCAATTATCAGACTTATGACAACAGCAAAGACTCCAAGAATTAACATTTGGAACTTAATAGCTTGAATTTGTTTCGATGTAGCAGCAATTTTTCCTTCAATATACTCATTTTGATAATCGGAAAGGTTTTCAACGCGTTCATCAAATTGTTTAATAATTAGACGCCCCTGTGTACTATCAAGCTTTTCATACTTTTCCGTTTCACCTGAAGCCTTTAACTCAAACATGCGGTCCGCAAACTGTTGAACATTTTGCTCGCTTTTATTAATAGCTTCTAGAAATTTAATGGATTTTTCGGTCGTCAAAGATGACATTAGCTCTTCAGATTTTTGTTTAAATTCTGTTCGAGAGTCTTGATTGCTTTGAAGATTCTGTTTATCTCCAAGCAGTAAATAGCCACGCAAACTAACAATCTCTTGTTTGGCAATAACGCGTAATTCCTGAATAGCGATAGATTTAGTTGTTTGCTCCTCCAATAATGTACGATAAGTTTTGTTCACTGAATCAAGCTGCTTTATATTTAAGCCGATAGTAGCAACTAGAACTAAAATAACTATAAAAAAACCGAGTAATAATTTCTTGTAGATAGTAAATCGCATAGATGAAATTTCCTTTCTCAGTATTTAGTAGAAATGTTACAAATTAATGAAATATGTATATATATCATTTATATCAGAAAATATGAATTTTACAAAGTATTATGAGTATTTTTACTGTAATAATTAGTTTAAAGGTGACAGAAACTCGTGATAGAAGTAATAAAAAAAAGACATTTACCGCTAAAATATGCTAGAAATAAAGCGAAAGTTAATTCTTTGTACTGAATATTAAGCCAATATTCATAAATTTTGAAACTTATAGAGTAGGCAAAACGTAAATTACGTATGAAGATGAACTGAGGTGGTGCGAAGTGTATAGACCTATTTTAAAAATCCCTAAAACAAGGTCTGAAAAGGTCTGGGATTATATTGGAGTTATCATATTCCTATTATCTATCTTTTATATTGCAGTAATGTGGGGGAAATTGCCTGAAGAAATTCCTGTTCATTTTAATGGTAAGGGAGAGATTGATCGGTGGGGTTCAAAAATTGAGCTCATTATTCTTCCGTTTATAGGTGTGTTTCTATGGATAATCATGAGTCTTTTAGAGAAAGTCCCACATATGTATAACTTTCCAGCTCGTTTGAATGAACAAAATGTAGAAGCATTTTATTTAAATAGCAGAAAAATGTTAAACGAAGTAAAAAACTTCTGTCTTATTTTATTCGCAGTTATATCATTCCAAATGATTCGCATTGCTCTTGGAGAGACTACTTCCATAGGATGGTGGTTCTTGCCAATTGTCGTAATTGGAATCTTTATACCGATTATTAAAGGCATAATAGTTACTCGCAAAATAAAATAAAGCCGAACTGTAAACGCTTGAGATATTTTCGAGCGTTTATTTTTTGTTCCCAAGCTCTCATTTATTCAGTATACTATCAAAACTAAGCTCCAAATGTATGAGCTGTTTTTTAGTAGCTAAAAATGAGTGGGAGAAGAGGTGTTTAAATGATGCAAAAGAAATTTAAACTAAAGGATGATGTATCCATTGCCATCCATAATCAGCCGCTTGATTCGATATTAGATGGAGTGTTTCATTCTGGAGAGGCACCTTATGACCGTATTATTTCTTTTGCGTTTTCCATAGATGCCATGGTAACTTATTTACAAAAAGTGTTAAAAGATAATAGTCTAGTGGAGCTGGGCTATTTATTTTTTGTTTATCCTAAAAAGGGTAATAAAAAATATGAACAGTTTATTCACCGAGATGAGATTTTTCCGGCGATCCATGTGGACGAGGAAAAGTATATGGATGGTAGTGATTTAAAATTTTCTAGCCTGATGTCATTAGATGAAACATTTTCAATCTTAAGTATTAAGAGAGATGGTAAAGGAAGAGGCAAGAAAATAACAGCCATTAGTCAATGTGTGAGTGACTATGAGAGTATGATCCCTCCATTGCGGGACTTACTTTCCTAAAATCAGGATGACTTAGCCTTTTATGATGGACTCACTCCGGGATATCAAAGGGATTGGGCACGTTATATTTATAGTGCAAAAAAGTTAGAAACACAAGAAGCTCGCTTACAGGAGATGCGTCAAATTATTCCACTAGGCTATAAAGCAAAGGAATTGTATCACAAGGCACAAATAAATGAGTGAAGTAGGGAAAATAACGACGAAGTGAGGCAAGGTATGAAGAGCATATATATGGAGCAAGTAGAGGAAAAATGGCGTGATGCCTTTAGTAAGCTTGTAGATGTTTTAGAAGCCAATTTGCCAGAGGGTTTTGAACAAACTATGCAATATGACATGGTTAGCTATGTTGTGCCATTAGAAACGTATCCAAGTGGCTATCATGTGACGCCAAATACGCCATTACCTTTTATTAGTCTTGCAGCTCAAAAACGTCATATTGCGCTCTACCACATGGGTATATATGCAGACCAAGCATTACTTTCTTGGTTTCAGGAGGAATATGCGAGGCGAGTACCAACAAAATTAAATATGGGGAAAAGTTGTATTCGTTTTACAAGCACGAAGCATATTCCCTTTGATTTAATTAGTGAGCTTGTTGCAAAAATGACACCAGCAGAGTGGATTTCACATTATGAGGGAGCGAAAAATAGATGAAAAGCGCGACAACTTTTTTAATGTTTCAAGGACAAGCGCATGAAGCGATTGAACAATATCAGCAATGGTTTACAGATTTAGAAGTTATACAGATAGAATATATGGAAAATTCTCAGCAGGTAGCGATGGCCACCCTACAATTAAAGGGGTTAAAATTAATGGTGAATGATAGTGTTATTCAACATAACTTTTCGTTTACGCCATCAACGTCTATCTTTCTAGAGTGTGAATCTGAGGAAGAAATAAAGAATTTAGTAAATCAAATAGAGGAAAGTGGGCAGGCGTTAATGCCACTTGATCATTATGGGTTTTCAAAGAAATTTGCGTGGATTCAGGATCGCTTTGGCGTCTCCTGGCAACTAACGTATAGTTGAGAATAGAATACGACAATAGAATGTTAGTAAAAGGGGAATTAGAAGATGACGGTAACTTTAGTGAAACATGATATCAAATATGCCGAGGCCATGCATGAGTTGTCTTCTATGCCACAGGTTCGAGATGCACTAGGGCTACCTGTTGGTAAAGTAGAAGATACTATTCATTTTATCAAACGTGAATGCATCGATGAAGAAGAAGGGAAGACCGTTCCTCGTGTTGTTTTAAATGAGGAGGGACAGTTAATCGGTGTGACCGCATTGATGTTTATAGACCAACATAAAAACAGTTGTCATATCGGTTCGTGGCTCGGGCATCCATTTTGGGGGAAAGGTTATAATCTTGAGGCTAAAACAGCTATTTTAGATATCGCCTTTTTTGAGCTTGGACTAAAGCGAGTTTTTGCGGGAGCTAGGAAGGTGAATATCCGTTCACAAAAGGCACAGGAAAAGCTGAGCTTTATTCGATTAGGGGTGGAAGGAGATTATCCAGAAGAACATTCATGGTTAGAAGCGAAAGAGAAACAACCATGTGTTTTAAATGTTTTTGAACGTGAGGATTTTGTACAATTTCGAACAGCTCTAAAAAAAGTAAATGGGAGTAGAGAGTCCTTTTTACCACAGCTTTTACTTGCTGATGAGAGTGAAGAGGCTATCCGAAAATACCTAGATGAGGGTACCTTATTTGAAGTGAAGTGTGGAGAACAGCTTGCGGGAGTGGCATTATTAACCCCTCAATCTCAAACAACCATTGAGTTGAAAAATATTGCGATTGTGCCAAAATTCCAAGGGAAAGGGCTAGGTAAAGAGGTATTGCGACAGCTTACGGCATTTTGTGAGAAGGAAGGCTATCAAACGCTTTTAGTTGGAACAGCAAATTCAAGTATTGATAATATAGCTTTTTATCAAAAGGCAGGTTTTCGCATGGAGACCATTGAAAAGGATTTCTTTCTCGACTATCCAGAGCCAATATATGAAAACGGCATTCGTGCATTAGATATGATCTTCTTTACTAAGCAATTGTAGATGTTTTTCATAAAAGAAATACCCGTCCAACAAACGTTGAGCGGGTATTTTTATTTACCTAGCAAGAGGGCCATTAATTTTTCCTTTGAATGTAAGAAGTCATCTAATGTGTAGCGATCTAGTACTGTTAGGTAGGCCTGTAAAGCTTCATATAGGACACCTTTTAGCTGACATTCCGGAGCTATTTTACATAAATTATTCTCTTTATCGAAACATTCTACTAAATGAAAATCCTCTTCTGTATGACGAACAATTTCACCAATGGTGATAGTTTTTGGATCGATGGCTAAGCGAATACCGCCACCTCTTCCGCGAATTGTTTCTATATAGCCTAACAATCCAAGTTGGTGCGTCACTTTCATTAAATGGTTTTTCGATATATTATAAGCATCTGAAATCTCTTGAATAGTTGATAATTGGCCATCTTCTTTTGCACCTAAGTAAATAAGTGTACGAAGAGAATAGTCTGTGTATAAAGTTAAGCGCATAAGAACACCCTACTTTCTATAATTCAAAGTAATTATAGCATTTTTACAATGAAGTATAATATTTTGAAACCACTTTTAAAGATGTATTTAAAATACATTAATTATGTCCATTTTGTTAAAGATGTATTTTACATATTGCTTTAAGAAAATGAAAGCGTTATATTGTAATCACGAAAGGATGGTAAGCGATATGTTAAAACAAGAAACTATTCAAATTATTAAGGCAACAGTCCCTGTATTAGAAGTTCATGGTGTAGAGATTACAAAAACGTTTTACAAAAATATGTTTCAAGCTCATCCAGAATTATTAAATATTTTTAACCACACTAACCAAGAAAAAGGTCGTCAGCAAACAGCCTTAGCAAACACAGTTTATGCTGCGGCAGTTCATATTGAAAATTTAGAAGCTATTTTACCAGCAGTCATGCTTATTGCGCACAAACACCGTAGTTTAGGTATTTTACCTGAGCATTATCCAATTGTTGGTGAAAACTTATTAAAAGCGATTAAGGAAGTACTTGGCGACGCGGCGACTGACGATATTATTAATGCATGGGCTGAGGCATATGGCGTTATTGCAGATATTTTCATTCAAGTAGAAGAAGAGTTATACCAAAAAGCTGAAAATAATGGTGGATGGCGTCTATTTAGACCATTAAAAGTGGCGAAAAAAGTGGTAGAAAGCGACTTAGTTACATCTGTTTATTTTGTTAATGAAGATGGCTCATCATTACCATCTTACGAGCCAGGACAATATATTAGTATCCGCGTGAAAGTTCCTGGTGAAGAGTATTTAATGAATCGTCAATACACACTTTCACAAGCAAGCGCAGAAGATGGTTACCGCATTTCAGTGAAACGTGAAAGTGATCATACGCCAAACGGTAAAGTGTCAAACTTTATTCATGATGACTTACAAGTTGGAGATTTAGTAGATGTAAGTGTGCCAGCAGGATTATTCGTTTTAGAAGAAACAACTGCTCCTATTACATTTGTGAGTGGTGGTATAGGTGTAACACCATTAAACAGTATGCTACAATCTCTAAAAGAAGATTCAACGAATAAAGTTAACTTTATTCAGTGCGCACGCAATGAAAAAGTTGTAGCGTTTAGCGATGATATTCAAGGAAAAGTAAATGCGTTACCTAATGCATCGTATACGGCTCTATATTCTGATGAAGACAAGCAAATTACAAAAGAATTATTAGCAGAAAGAGTAGCTGATAACGCTGATGTTTATGTATGTGGACCTGTAGGCTTTATGGAAGCAGTTATTAAAAATTTACAAGAAATTGGCGTGAAAGACGAGAAAATTCATTATGAATTCTTCGGACCAGCCATGCAATTAGCTAAATAAAATCGTAGAAATCCCTGTTATGAGTTACAGCTCATAGCAGGGTTTTTTTGTATAAGTCAATACAGATAAAGACTTTCAAGAAAAAGAGTTGAAGCTTTCATGTTGACAATATACCTATTGGGGTATAATATGAATCACGTAAGCAAGTTGAATCTATCGTTTTGAAAGGGGGCTGGAACAGAATGGCTTATGACTCTAAAACAGCTAATCGAGTGAAGCGGATGGAAGGTCAATTACGCGGGATTTTACGCATGATGGAGGAAGGTCAAAACTGTAAGGATGTGATTACACAGCTATCTGCCGTGCGTTCAGCAGTTGATCGGACGATAGGAGTTATTGTTAGTGAAAATTTATTAGATTGTGTCACTACTGCTGAAGGTAATGCGGAAAAAATGAATTCAGCCATCCGAGAAGCAATGGATTTAGTAGTGAAAAGCAGATAGTTTTTATATACCCTTTATCGTATAAAAAGGAGCGGTGATAACTTGGAAATGTGGATCATTATTGCGATTATCGCAGCATTTTTCATTTGGCGAATGAAACCAACAAAGGGCGTTCAATCGATTTCTACTGCCCAATTAAAAAATATGCTGAATGATAAGGATAAGATATTTATCGATGTACGCACGCCAGCCGAATTTAAAGGGCGCCATATCTCGCAGTTTAAAAATATGCCTCTCGGGTCAAGCTTTGACAAACTACCGAAGGATAAAGAAGTGGTAGTGATTTGCCAAAGTGGTATGCGTAGTAGTCAGGCATGTAAGCAATTGAAAAAGCAAGGCTTTGAGCGTATTACAAATGTTCGTGGTGGAATGAGTGCCTATTAGGAGGAAAGAAAATGAAGGAAATTACAGCAAAAGAAGTAGAACAAGCAATCATGCAGGGCGAAACGCCGAATTTGATTGATGTAAGGGAGGTAGATGAAGTAGCGACTGGTCATATTCCGGGTATTATTCATATTCCACTTGGTTTATTAGAGTTCCGCGTACAGGATCTGAATAAGGATGAACCATATATTATCGTTTGCCGATCAGGTGCTCGTAGTGGCCGTGCTACCGAGATATTAGAAGGTAAAGGCTTTAATGTTTCGAATATGGTTGGTGGAATGTTGTCATGGGAGGGCGAAGTACAATAGTAGCTTATAGCTATATTTTTTTGCTAAAAATAATACCCTTATAGGTATATGGAGGTTGTAATGAGGATGAAGGCAGATTTTCAGCTAGATGCCAAGGGTCTTTCTTGCCCTTTGCCCATAGTGAAAACGAAAAAAGCAATGGCCGACCTGGAAGATGGTCAAATTTTAGAAGTGTCTGCGACAGATAAAGGATCAAAAGCTGATATTGCAGCATGGGCAGAAACGGTAGGACACCAATATATTGGCACTTTAGATAATGAAGGAGTGCTCAAGCATTACATTCGCAAATGTACAAACGATCAAATAGAAGAAATTTCGTTTGACCCAACGATTGATCTAGAGCAAATTAACAATCGTCATGGATTAATTCTTGATGTACGTGAGGAAGCGGAGTTTGCCTTTGGGCATATTGAGGGCGCTAAATCTATCCCGATGGGGGAATTGGAAGCACGACTCTTGGAGCTCGACAAAGAGCAAGAGATTTATGTTATTTGTCGTACTGGAAAGCGTAGTGATATGGCTGCGCAGAAGCTAGCTTCACATGGTTTTATAAAGGTCTTTAATGTTTTACCAGGAATGACATCTTGGAAAGGTACATTAACAAAAAACATTTAATAGGAGGAATTTTTTATGTCAAACAAGGTAGCAATTATTGCAAGTAACGGTGGTTTATTTGATGCATATAAGGTGTTTAATATCGCAACAGCAGCTGCAGCTTCTGAGAAGGAGGTAGCAATCTTCTTCACATTTGAAGGATTGAATCTCATTCATAAGCAAGGGATGCATGCATTACCAATGCCTGCAGGGGCAGAGCATTATGCAGAAGGGTTTGCGAAAGCGAATATTCCTGCCATTCCTCAACTAGTGGACATATCCCAAGAATTAGGTGTTAAATTTATTGCTTGTCAAATGACGATGGATGTAATGGGTTTATCGACAGATGATTTTATTGATGGTATTGAAGTGGGTGGAGCTGTTACTTTCCTTGAATTTGCAAAAGATGCAGCACCATCACTAACTTTCTAAAGAGTTTTTGTGCAAGGAAGGCGGAGGGGCTAAAGGCTCTCCGCTTTAAAAAACTTCGAAATTATACCTATGGGGGTTATATATATGCCAATGCAGAAATGGAACGCTTCACAAATTGCTAAAAAGGTCATTAACAATGAAGAGTTGTTTATTTTAGATGTTCGTAATGCAGATGCGTTTGAAGACTGGAAAATTGATGGTCACCGATTTGAGTATTTAAATGTACCATATTTTGAACTGTTAGATGGTGTTGAGGAGATCCTGCCGAACATCCCCTCCAATAAAGAAATTCTAGTTGTTTGTGCTAAGGAAGGATCCTCATTGATGGTTGCTGAAATGTTGTCAGAAGCTGGTCGAGATGTTGCCTATTTAGCGGGCGGTATGAAATCTTGGAGCGAATATTTAGAGCCTATTAAAATTGGTGAATTAACGGGCGGAGGAGAGCTTTATCAATTTGTCCGTTTAGGGAAGGGCTGTCTTTCTTATATGGTGATATCTGAAGGAGAGGCAGCTATCATTGATGCTGTTCGCTTTACAGATGTATTTATCAATTTCGCCGAACAGAAGAATGTGAAGATTACACATGTTTTTGATACACATTTACATGCCGATCATATTTCAGGTGGACGCCATATAGCTGAGTTAACTGGTGCGGTCTATTACTTGCCACCGAAAGATGCAGAAGAGGTTGTCTTTTCATATAGACCGTTAGTGGATGGGGTGACTGTTCAAATTGGATCATCAAAAATAAATGTAGGAGCTATCTACTCACCAGGTCATACAATTGGCTCTACATCATTTGTTGTCGATAGCCAATATTTGTTAACAGGGGATATTTTATTTGTCGATTCTATTGGACGTCCTGATTTAGCAGGCCTTGCTGAGGACTGGGTTGGAGATTTACGAGATACACTTTATAAGCGTTATCGAGAATTGTCCAGAGAGCTTATCGTGTTACCAGCTCACTTTATGATCATTGATGAACTTAATGAAGATGGGACGGTAGCGAAACAACTAGGGGATTTATTTTTACAAAATCATGGTTTGAATATTCATGATGAAGTAGAATTTAAACGTGTCGTGACAGATCAATTGCCACCACAACCTAATGCCTATCAAGAAATTCGTCAGGTAAATATGGGGAAAATAACGCCTTCGCCAGATCAACAAACGGAAATGGAAATCGGCCCAAATCGCTGTGCTGTTCGATGAAATTTATTAAAAGTACAATGGATACGTCTGTGTATTAAAAATGTGGATCGTCCAGAAATTGAAGGCGCTCATCCCTCATGAATCTAAAATAATAAGAAGAACAGGCAAATCGCTTACAATCTTTGCCGTGTTGAAGGGGATCAATATGAAATCAAATTTACAATTAGATGCAACAGGTCTTTCGTGTCCAATGCCTATTGTGAAAACAAAAAAGGCGATAGACACATTAAATATAGGAGAAATTTTAGAAGTTCAGGTGACAGATAAAGGGGCTTTAGCGGATATTCCTGCTTGGGCAAAAGCTGGGGGTCATCATATCGTAGATCAATCCGAAAAAGCTGGTGTCATCACGTTTTTAATTCAGAAAGCTTAAGGCTAATGGAGGGTTGTCTATTAAATAGAACAACCCTTCTTTCACTTTTCGGAAAGGAGGAAGAATGCATGGATATTACATGGATATTAACGATCTTTTTAATTGGTTTTCTCGGTTCGTTTGTATCAGGGATGTTAGGTATCGGTGGTGCCATTATTAATTACCCAATGCTACTGTATATTCCACCATTATTAGGATTTATGGCCTTTTCGGCTCATGAGGTATCCGGAATTATTGCCATACAAGTATTTTTTGCATCCATTGCGGGTGTATGGGTATATCGCAAGGGTGGATTTTTAAATAAATCACTTATTATCTATATGGGGGGTGCTATATTAACAGGAAGTTTTGTTGGTAGTTTTGGTTCCAAATTTTTTTCCGAGTCAGGCATCAATATAGTTTATGGTGTGCTAGCCTTAATAGCGGCAGTCATGATGTTTATTCCAAAAAAACAAATTGATGATCAACCGATGCAGGATATCACATTTAATAAGACATTGGCAATTTTATTGGCCGTAGTTGTTGGTATTGGATCAGGTATTGTGGGAGCAGGTGGTGGGTTCTTATTAGTCCCTATTATGTTAGTGGTTTTAGGGATCCCTACGCGTATGACCATTGCTACTAGTTTAGCAATTACATTTATCTCCTCCATAGGGGGAATGGTTGGGAAATTAATGACCGGACAAGTTGAATATTTCCCCGCGCTCATTATGATCATTACTAGTCTTATAGCAGCCCCACTTGGTGCGAGAGCTGGAAAAAAATTAAATACCAAAAGCTTGCAAGGCATTTTGGCAATGCTTATATTGGCGACTGCCATTAAAATTTGGGTAGATATTATTGGAGGGGTCTAACCATGAAAATTGAAGTTTTCACGGATTTTACTTGTCCGTTTTGTTATATTGCCAAGCGAGAATTGGAACGTGCGATTGAGACAAGCGGCTATACGGGACAAGTAGAAATTGAATACAAGGCTTTTCAAATAGGTCCAGAAACGCCTAAAGTAAATGCACCAACCTTTTTAGACACTTTGGTTATGAAGTATAACGCAACGCGTGAAGAAGTACATGACATGACAGAGAATATGGCATCAAGAGCTGCAGAAGTTGGGTTGAATTATAATTTTGAATTGATGACAACAGCTCACACAGAAAAAGCTCATCGATTAGCAAAATGGACACAGCAATTTGGCCAAGCATCGGCATATACGGAAGCGCTAATGGCTGGTTATTTTATGGCTGGTGAAGATGTGAATGATGATTCCTTTTTATTAAGGGTGATTGCAAAATTAGGTTTAGATATAGAGGGGGCGCAGGACATTCTAGCTACTAATGTCTTTCTTGAGGCTTTAGATCAGGATCGATATGATGCACAGCAACTTGGTATACAAAGCGTGCCATTCTTTGTATTTGAAAATCGTTATGGCATTAAAGGGGCAGAGCCAAATGAAGTCTTTGTGCGAACATTACATCAAACAGCAAAAATAGTGGGGATTCAGCCAACGATTCAATTAATGGGAAATGGTGAGGATACGTGTACGGATGGTGCATGTAACCTGTAAACCGATGGATAAGTGTCGAGTACTTAAAGTACTCGGCACTTTTTTGATTCACCCACATACTACAAGAGGTATTAAGTCGTGATTTCGGTGTTGTAGTACAACAATTAGTGGATAATTTATCCATTTTTATCATCTGAATGGTTCTATTTTACAGTAGTGTGAGAAAAATCACATCCAATAAAATGTTATGTTGCTAAAATATAAGTGAGTATACAAAGGGGGGTATTATAGATGAAACCTATAGTAGCAGGAGTAGCAGGGACAGTACTGTTAGTAGGCACAATTTTTGTAGCAACCATTATTAGTGACAAAATTACAGTTGATTCGATTGTGGAGGAGAACGAAACGACAGTGCAGACGCAATTACCAACGACAGCAGCTGCTCAGTCAGTTGTCTATGCTCCACCAAGTATTGATGAAGTGCCAGATGGACCAATGAAGGATGCAATTTTAAACGGCTATGAGCTTGTTAATAACACACATGTTGCGGCGGACGAATATGTAGGGAACCAATTATCATGCACAAGCTGCCATGCTGGTGCTGGCTATGACGAGCAAGCATCATCATTAGTAGGAGTAATGGCTAATTATCCACAATATATTGGACGCTCTGGTGGTGTAGTTACAATAGAAGAGCGTATTAACGGTTGTATGGTTCGTAGTATGAATGGTAAAAAATTCGAAATGAATAGTGATGAGCTAGAGGCTATGGTCGCTTATTTTGCATATATTTCTGAAGGTGTTCCAATTGGAGCAAAACGTGAATGGGCAGGTACTAGTGATATGAAGAATGTACCGACTCCAAATGTTGACAATGGTGAGGAGCTTTATGGTCAGTCCTGTATAGCTTGTCATGCAGCTGATGGCTCTGGGACTGGTGCCAATACTGGTCCAGCATTATGGGGTGATAATTCCTTTAATGATGGAGCAGGTATGGCGCGTATGTCAAAAATGGCTGGCTATATTCAAAATAATATGCCAGTAGGTGCAACAGGGACTTTAACAGATCAAGAAGCGGCTGATTTAGCAGCGTTTATTTTATCCCAAGATCGACCTGAATGGCCAAATCATGATAAAGATTGGCCAAAAGGCGGAAAACCAAATGATATTATGACTAAAGAAAAACGTGAACAAGTTAAAAATGGTACGATTGATTGGGAAAAGGTGCTATCTACAAACTAACGAAAAGGGATGCTGTTTATGGGCATCCCTTTTCTATTATTGAAAATTATAAGCAGTGACAATTTTATCTCTGTTTGTTGTGAAATCAGTAAAATATTCATATAGGCTAATACCGAGGAATGACCCACTTACGTTAAAGATGTTAGAAAATCCGCTATTTTGAAGGGCCATAACAGCATTATAGCTACGCTGACCGGATCGGCAATGTACATACACTGGTTGATCATTAGGTACCTCATGCATTCTTTCTCGAAGTTCACTTAAAGGAATATTGTGTGCATGAAGGAGATGACCAGATTCAAATTCATTCTTTTCGCGTACGTCTAAGAAGTAGGCTTCATTTTCAATGAGTGTTCGCACTTCATCAACTTTTATTTGTTTGTAGTGTCCATGTAGTTGATTTTGAGCTACAAGAGCTGCTAAATTGACAATATCGCGGGCAGTGCTAAACATTGGAGAGTAGGATAGCTCCAGCTCCTTCAAATCTTCTAAAGTACCACCCATTGTGATGAGGGTAGCTATTACATCAATTCGTTTATCTGCATTGCCTTTACCTATAGCTTGGGCTCCAAGGATTTTACCTGTTGGTGTTTCATAAACGAGCTTAAAGTGAAGTGGATTACTATTCGGCATTAAGCCTACTTTATCAGGAGCTATCAGATAAACGCTTTTCGCCTGAAAGCCATTTGATAGAGCTGTTTTTTCGTTCAAACCCGTTGAAGCACAGGCAAGGTCGAAAATTTGTACACTTGAAGATCCGATAACCCCTTTATTGTGATGAGGGATGTTATACATATGATTAGCTGCAGCACGAGCTTGTCGCTGAGCGGGGCCGGCTAAAGCAAGTCGTGTCTGTTTATGGGTAAGCTGATGGAATACTTCAATCGCATCGCCCACAGCATATATGGAAGGATCGGATGTCACGTAATTAGCATCAACCTGAATGCCTCCGAGTGCACCGATAGTTAGCCCGGCTTCTTTGGCTAAGTGGATGTCAGGACGAACGCCAATCGCTAATACGACGGCTTGTGCTTTCAATTGTTTGCCAGAATTTAACGTCACATCACTTGGAGTAACCCTTGCGAGACCGTCATTGACAATAACATGAACCCCCTTATCGGTCATTTCTTTGTGCAATATTTGAACCATATCATAATCAAAGGGGGCCATAATTTGTTGGCCGAATTCAATTAAAGAGACATTATAGCCCGCTAGCTTCAAATTTTCCGCTACCTCTACACCAATGAAGCCTCCACCGATCACAGCAATATCCTGTACATGATCCGTTTGTAGGTATTGATTTAAACGGTTAATATCTACCACGTTTCTAATGGTAAAGACATGGTTTGAACGAATACCCTCTAGGTCAGGGACGATGGGACTTGCTCCTGGTGATAGAACTAATGTATCGAAACTTTCCTCATAATCTCTACCCGTTATTAAATTCTTAATGGTAATGGTTTTTTGTTCTCGGTTAATGCGTACAACCTCTTGCTGTACACGAGCCTCTATATTGTATTTTGTTTGAAAGGCTTGAGGTGTCATTAAGATCAATTTGTCTCTATTTTCAACAATCCCGCTTAAATGGAAGGGGAGAGAACAGTTGGAGAATGAAACATTTGGTCCTTTTTCAAACATAATAATTTCTGCCTTTTCATCGAGACGACGAATGCGGGCGGCAGTGGATGCTCCACCTGCAACGCCACCAACAATTAAAAATTTTTTACTCAATGGTCAACACTCCTTTTGATTAATACATATAAGGGTATATAAAAGCTTTTAAATATATGTTTTGCTATTGAAATCAATAAATAATGTAGTATAAGTACTACAAACTAAATAATATACCCTAATGGGTATATTTTCAAGATGAAAGACTTAATTAATTTTCTAAGGTGTTCCTTGTGAAAGAAAGTTAATGTATAAATTTGCTATACTAGCAGTAGTAGGAAATGGAAATGACATTGGAGGTGACATTGTTGATTTTTTTGAAATTTTTGATGCAAATCATTATAGTATCGGGTTTGATTTATATTGTGAGTGGACGATTAATAGGCTCTAATATTAATTTTGTACGAAGAGTGCTTTCAGTCGTCATTAGTGTGACATTAACCTCTTTTGTTTACTGGTACTCTTATTTACGTCATACAGATTTTTTGTCAGAAACCATGATGCAAACTGTGACAGAGGTCAGCACATTAATTTGGATTGGGAGTATGCTACTCATTTCTATGTTGCTGTATTTGGTTTTTGAGCTCTTTGATCCAAGTGGTATTACAACTGGAGATCGTCGAAATGGTCAAAAATCTTTGCTCTTACGGCTGCGGAGCTATTGGCGACAGCAGAAACGATTGCGACAAGTTTTAAAAATTGCAGTTACAAATGGTGTCGTCCAAACGATTAAATATGCAAGGCAACGTGAAAACGAAAAAGAGCTGGCGATTGCATTGCGCGCAACATTAGAGCAATGTGGTGGGATTTTCATTAAATTTGGACAAGTATTGTCTACACGTAAAGAATTATTTTCACCCATCTTTATTGATGAGCTAGAGAGGCTACAACATCGTGTGAAGCCTTTACCAGCAGAGCAAGTGACAAGTATTTTGGAGCGCTCACTTCCTCAATCAATGGATGAAGTATTTAGCCAATTTCAAATGGAGCCTATTGCAGCAGCCTCTATCGGTCAGGTGCACAAAGCACGGCTTAAAAATTATGAAGATGTTGTCGTCAAGCTTCTCCGTCCAGAAGTAAAAGGGATTATGCGCGATGATCTTGAAATTTTAGAGGAATTTGCAAATTGGCTTTCATCCAAATCTACATGGGCAGAGTCACTAGGCTTTCGTGAGCTAGCTGGTGGATTCGCAGATGGACTACGTGAAGAGATTCATCTAGATATTGAGGTACGTAATACGTTACAGGTAAAGAACGCATTATCCAAAAGTGATTATAAGGTCCGCATTCCGAAAATTTATACAGCTTACAGTAATGAAAATATTATAGTGATGGAATATATTCGTGGACATAGTGTGGCGGATGGGGGGGCAGAATTCAATCGTCTGTCCATTGATCGCAGACAATTTGCTAGAACAATATTATATTCTTTTTTTGAACAGATGCTTTTTTCAGGTATTTTTCATGCTGATCCTCATCCGGGAAATATTCACATTGATGAGAAGGATGGTACACCCGTATTGCTCGATTTTGGAGCAGTTGGAAGATTGGGTGCCACACAACAAGAGGGCTTAAAGCTATTTTTAATGGGTATTCAGCTCAATGACTCCAGTGTCTTGTACGATGGCTTAACACTATTAGTGGAAAATGCCGATCATGCGGAACGTGCAAGAATGGAACAAGCAATCGATCAAATTTTACTAAAAATCTCGTATGTTGACCGCATACCAACAGAAGAATTAATACATGCTTTATTTACAGTGGTGCGGGATTTTGGGCTAGCCTTTTACCCAGCGGTAGGTTTAGCACTCCGCTCGTTGGTGACATTAGATGGAACATTAAGGGTAATTGATTCACGTTTTGATATTTTTACGGAAGCTAAGGATTTCTCTGCTACATATATGCGTGCTTCCTTCCTAAAACCATTTAAAGAACCAATGGCTACAAAAGAACGGCTGCAAGAGGAATTATCTATGCTGATACCAACTTTGCGTAAAATGCCAAGAAGAGTGGATCAACTAATTCAGCGTGTAGAGAGCGGAAAAATTATTTTACATCACGATATATTCTCTGATGAGCATAATGCCCGCTTCATTACCAACTTGTTTTCCCGATTTGTATTGCTTTTAGTAGGGATTACATTTGGAATTATTTCTGTTGCCCTTTTAGCAATCTCACAATTTATCCACGATTCTTATGCAGTGTATTTAAACACAGCTGCTTATTTAGGTTTATTTTTATGTGCAATTTTGTTAGTAAGGTTATCGATACAGGCATTGCGTTCCATGAAGCAGTAGGTAGGGATTATTCCCCTACCTCTTTTTTTTTGAAACATTTCCAAGTAATATTACAAAAACATTACAAAGTAGGTCATGTGACTATTGTCGAATTAGCTAATAACAGACTTGTGTAGAATATATAAGGACATTGTAGAATAATTGGAATTTTACGCGAATGTTACAGGAATGTTTCGAGTTTTACTAATGTATTAAATAGATAGGAAATAGTATAAAAGTTATGCTGAAAATGCTAAACTTTAAAAGGCTAAAACAAATATATAAGAACAATTGATTAAATATAGGATCGTTCAACAGATTACATAGAGTATTCAGAGCGAAATTGATAAATGAAGGGAATTGAAGGTACGTGGGTAAGCGCAATAAATGGCGTAAGTCGATGGTGCTCGCTTTAGCACTAGCAGGCGGCTTATTATTTAATACAATTCAACCAACAGAAGTACATGCTGAAGAAACTTCTCAACAAATGATTGAGAAAAAGGCTGAAATAGATGCACAGGTTAAAAAATTACAAGAAGAACTAACGAATTTACAAAAAGAGATCGACGAAAAAGTAAAAGTTTTTAAACAAGTACAAGCGGAAATTAAAGAAGTGGATGCTAGTATTGTTGAAACAAAAAAACGTATTGAGCAACGTTCTAAAATCTTAAGTGAACGTATGGCTGCATACCAAGCACAAGACAATACAGTGGGTGTTTATTTAAATGTAGTTCTTGAAGCAAAAAGCTTTGCTGATTTAATGGACCGTGTCGTAGCGGTTAAAACATTAATGGATGCTGACCAAGAATTAGTGGATCAACAAGAAGCTGACAAAGCGAGCTTAGAGCAACAAAAAGCCATTCTAGATGAAAAACAGAAAGAGCTTCAAAAGCAATTCCAAGAGCTTCAACAAAAGGAAAGCGAAATGGAAGTGAAAAAGGCTGAAAATGAAGCAAAATCATTAGCCCTAAAAGCTCAAATTGCAACAAAACAGGAAGAAGAACGTTTAGAAGCTGAACGTAAGGCAGCTGAAGAAGAAGCGGCTCGTTTACGTGCTCTTCAAGCAGCAACGCCAGTAGTACAAGCTACTCAAAATAACAGTGATGGTGATGGTCAACAACCACAAAAAATTATCGTTGGTTCAGGCGCTGGTACTGCCTCTTCAGGTGATGCTATTTCTACAGCAAAACAATTCCTTGGTCGTCCATATGTTTGGGGTGGTAGTAACCCAACTTCAGGGTTTGACTGCTCAGGTCTTGTCCAATGGTCTTATAAACAAGCAGGCGTTTCTTTACCACGTACTGCATCTCAACAATATTTAGCAACACAACGTATTTCTGCTGGGGAAGCACGCGTTGGTGACTTAGTATTCTTTAGCTATGGCTCAGGTGTAGCGCACGTAGGTATCTACTTAGGTAATAACACAATGATTGATGCTCAAAATAATGGTGTTGTCATTGAATCACTTGATTGGTGGAATCAATATTTAGTAGGCTTTGGTCGAATTCAATAAGCCTCTATATTATATAGACGATTAACATGATAAAAAGGTCATCTTTGTAAGGGAAAAATACAAAGATGACCTTTTTTATTGGTATCAAATTTTGAAATTTACTTTTATGATGCCTGTTTCCTTTAAGGCGATAAAGAAAATAATGACAAATGGCCCGACAAGTAAACCGATAATACCAAATAACTGTAGACCAATAAACATGGCAATTAATGTTGGTAAAGTTGATAACCCAATATGCTCACCCATTAGTTTAGGCTCGACTACACGACGAATAATGAGTAAAATAGCAGCTAAGATGAATAATTTTACAGCAATAGATGTGTTTCCCATTAAAAGGTGATAAAGCCCCCATGGTGCTAAAATAATGATGGAGCCTAAAAAAGGGACAATATCTATTAGCCAAATAATAATGGTCATGGTTATGGCATATTTAGGCTGGATTAATAAAAGTCCAATAAGTGTAACGCCTCCAATAATGAAGCTTACAAATAAATGTGCTTTCATATAGCCGAATGTTGCATCCTTTAAACGGTTTAAAATAATTTTTATTTTCTTTGCTGTGTTTGGCTTTAAATACTTATAAGTAATGCGCTTCAATTTCGGCAGATCTAGCATAAATAGGAATAGGGCAATCATATAGACGAGAAGACTGATAAATAGACTTGGAATCTCTGAAAAGAAGGCTGAAACTTTGCTATAATTAAAGAAGCTTAAAAACGTTTCTTCAATTTTCTTTATGAAATCCATTGTGGTTTTTTGAAGCGAAGTACTTACTTCGGGTGGAAAGTCTTCCGTGTATTTAGAAATATTTTCTTGCATATGAAGCCACATATCTGATAGCTTGGAAATATAATAGGGAGCTTGCTTAGACAATAAAATTATTTGCGTCATGATCTGCGTAATTGAAATATAGCAAATAATGGAAATTATAATGACACTCACTATGTATATAAAGGCAACTGCAATTTTTCGAGACATTTTCCAGCGCCTTTTAAAGAACATGACGATTGGTTCAAGGAAAAATGCGCTGATAGCTGCTAATATTAACGGCATAGATACCGGAATAATAAAATAAGCGGCTATAATTAGGGACAGAATCACTAGCAATCGAAAAATCAATTTCCTAGCATTAAATTTATTCATAAACTCACCTTCTTTGCGAAAAAATTAAGTTAAGTGTAACATAAATCAAGTTTTATGACGTTCTGAAACAATAAAGGTAGGGATAAATTATGGAAAAAGAGATTTTGCAACTTTTTAGTAATCTAACAGAGCGTGATCGAGATATTCAATATGAATCTTACGAGGAACTGATGAAAATTATGCAGGAGCCCGTAGATTGGACATATGCAGTGTGGGAACAGCTTGTACAAGCGCTTACATATAAAAATGGGCATGCACGTGCACTTGCCGCACAAATTTTATGTGCTTTAGCTGCAAAAAGTGATCCCGAAGAAAGAGTATTAGAAGATTTTTTAAAGATTTGGGCTGTGACTTATGATGAAAAGCCCGTCACGGCAAGGCATACATTACAGGCTATTTGGAAAATTGGTTTAGCAGGTCAAGTACAAAGCGATTTAGTCGTATCTTATTTAGCCAAGAGATTTCAAACCTGTTTAGATGAAAAGCATCCTACTCTCATTCGCTATGATATTATTGTATCTTTAAAAAAATTATATGATCAAACGAGTGATCCTAAATTATTAGACATAGCCCATCGCTTAATTAATGAAGAGCAAAATGTTAAATATAAAAAGAAATATAAGTCAGCCATCCGTTCTTAGTAACGAGATGGTGTTTTTTGTGCAAACTCTTTGGTTATTAGGAGATTAGTCAACTATAATATATGAAAAAGACAAAAGGGGTTAGGGAATGAGCATTTATAATTATTTAGTACGAAAGCCGAATGGTGAAATTTTATCAATGGAAACTTTTCGAGGGAAAACGATGCTAATTGTTAATACGGCCAATCAATGCCGATTTACATATCAATTTGAAGACTTACAAAAAATGTACGATAAATATGGCAAAAATAATTTTGTCGTTCTAGGATTTCCTTGTGATCAGTTTGGCCATCAAAATCCTGAAGATGGAGAGGAAACTGCGCATCTTTGTAAGGTCAACTATGGAGTTTCGTTTCCCATTTTTGAACTAGTCCAAGTAAATGGTGAGACGACACATCCTTTATTTAATTATTTAAAACATGAAGTTGATTTTCGTGAATTCGGAAAAGCAAGCATGCAGGAGAAAATGCTTGCTGAGGCAATTGTTCAACTTGCTCCAAGCTTTTTAGATGGTCGTAATATTCGCTGGAATTTTACTAAATTCCTAGTAGATGCAAGCGGAAAAACCATAGCTCGCTTTGAGCCTACAGACTCACAGCTAGATATTGAGCAAGCAATTGAAAAAGTATTATAGTAGAGTGATTTTATGGAAATGAAAATTCTTCTAAAACGGCTATCATTTTTGTACGCAACTATTTTTTCCTATCAAACTATGATAAACTGCTTTACAAGTGAATTATTCTTGCAGAATAAAGGTGCTAGCTAGCATAATCGGGAATTCGGTATAAGCCGAAGCTGTTTCCGCAACTGTAAGTACAACTATTATAAAGATGAACCACTGTTTCATAGGAAATGGGAAGGTTCTTTATAGCTCTTATTTAATTATATAGGAGCGTTGTACAAGCCAGGAGACCGACCTTTATTTGAACGTATAACAACTCTTCGGAAGCTAGGAGGATATACGGCAAATACATAGGCAGTGTCGTGTTTCTATGACAATCATTATGTTATTTTCGTCGTTCCTTTGCGTGAGGAGCGACGTTTTTTTATGTTCTAAAAAAGTAAGGGTTTTCATTATGAAAAGGGGGACAGCAGGTTGAAAAAAGATGCACGTTATTCTTGTTATCCTTTTATGCGAGAGAAGGCTTCAACTGTCGATTTTGAGATTCGCACAGATAGTTTAACAACGCATTTAGGGGCTGCACTAGCTATAGTGAAGAAAGAGGATGTCCAGGTTGTTGCAGATGATTTAACACAGATTTTACCTATGGCTTATCATGTGAATGGCTCGGTTCGTGGGAAGCTAGCAGTTACAGATGAGGATCTATCCTGGTTAAGTGAGCGCTATGATTTTTATGTAAGTCATGTGAAGGAAGAGATTCAAAATTTTGTTTTACCTCAAGGAACAGAGGCTGCTGCTGCTTTACATCTTTGTCGTAGTGAGGCGAAAAAATCATATCGAACTTTACACAGGGTTTCGGAAGAACGAGAGGTACCGACTATTCTCTTCGATTATTTAGGCTTATTAGCCAATGTATGTTTTGTAATGGCTGTCTATACGAATCAACAAGCTGGAATCGCTGAAATTCCGTTTATGAGTAAATCATATCCAATGAAAAAGAAAAAGGTGAATAATAATGAAGAAACTATTTAATTTACAATGGCTATCGGTTTTATTGCTAGCGCTCGTTTTAGCAGGTTGTGGAACTGCGGAAGATACAAAAAATAAAAATGTTACCCAAGATGAACAAAAGATTGAGCAAACAAGTTACAAAGTAACCGATGATCGTGGTGTAGAAATAGAGTTTAAGGAAGTACCAAAAACAGTTGTGTCCTTACAACCAAGTAACACAGAAATTCTATTTGCATTAGGGGTTGGCGATAAAATTGTAGGTGCCACTGAATATGATACATATCCAGAAGCTGCCCAAAAAATCGAACGTGTTTCTGATACTGTGAATTATAACAGTGAGCGAATTTTAGCGTTAAAGCCAGATGTTGTTATTGCGTATACGATTGGTGAGAAGGATGCACTTAAGCCACTCGAGGATGCAGGAATTAAAGTATTTGTTATTCAATCAGCGGCTACATTTGATGATGTATATGGAGATATCGAACAAATTGCAGCTGTTATGGATGTTAAGGATAAAGGAAAGGCATTAAACGAGGAAATTAAAGCAAAAATCGCTGATGTGCAAACAAAGATTAAGGAAGTAAAAACACCAAAAAATGTTTATTTAGAAATTAGTCCAAAGCCAGAAATATATACAGCAGGCTCTGGCACTTTCCAACAAGAAATATTAAATGCGGCAAATGTAAAGAATGTGTTTGCAGATTTAGATGGCTGGAAGCAAATATCTGAGGAAGATGTAATTGCGAGAAATCCAGACGTCATTTTAACAACAGTCAACTATACAGAAAATCCAATTGGAGAAATCCTTGCTCGTGATGGGTGGAATACGGTAACAGCTATTCAGAACAAGGCAGTTCAGTCCCTTGACACAGATATCTCAAATCGTCCAGGTCCACGTATCGGTGAAGCAGTTGAGCTTGTTGCTAAAGCTGTGTATCCAGAGTTATATAAATAAGATCGTAGAAAATGCTAGTTGTTTATTACAGCTAGCATTTTTTATTTTATTACCTAGTGTGAAAATTGGTATTAATGTAGTTTGTTCGATAGAATAAAGATAAGAACGCTTATTAATATAGGGAGGTGTAGTTCAGTGAAGCAAATACAAAAAAATATTTCGTTTGAGGCCGTTTATAATTTCCGAGATATGGGGGGATATCAAACGAGGGATGGGCGTGTTATAAGAAATGGCTTATTTTATCGCTCTGCCGCACTTGGTAAAATGACATCGACAGATAAAGAATTATTTGAAACATTAGGTATTAAAACAATTTTTGATTATCGTGACACGAATGAAGTACAACATAATCCTAATCCTGTGTTTCCACAAACTCGATATATTCAAATCCCTGCGAAGGGAAAGCATGCTTTTGAAATGCCAACTAATACAGGTGGTAGAGAGTTTTATAAAGTAGTTAACGCTGATATGTTCAAGGACTTTTATGCACAAATGCCTTTTCATAATCCCTCTTTTAAAGAATTAATGATGACTATACAAAACCCTGATAATTTAGGGCTAGTCCATCATTGCGCAGTTGGAAAAGACCGAACAGGAATTGGCGGAGCTCTTATTTTATTGGCTTTAGACGTACCTGAAGAGACCATTATGGAAGATTATTTAGATACGAATATTCATTTGCGTCCCATGGTAGAAAGAATGGCTCAAACGATCCAGCACCAGTATAATGAACAAGAATTACAGCAATTTTATGCTTTAATGTCCGCTCGTGAGGATTATTTACAGGCAGCGTTAGATGCTATGGATCATCGTTATGGCTCAAAGACAGCTTTTTTGGAGCAGGAGTTTGGTCTAACGGCTGATAAGCGTGAGCAATTACAGTCATATTGCTTAATCTAAATAAAATCCCTTTCACAATTAGTGAGAGGGATTTTTTATGTGGAAGCGCTGTCTTCCTATAAATCTCTTTACAGTCTGAAAATTTATGATAAGATACAATAGATTTTTAAGAAAAGTATAGGAGAAGTGAAGGTATTGGCAGACACAATAAAAGAAACAACTAAGTTAAGTCTATTCCATTTAACATGGCCTATCTTTTTAGAAGTGTTTTTATTTATGTTGATGGGACTAGCCGATACTTTTATGCTTAGTGCTCTATCAGATAATGCTGTGTCAGGAGTAGGTGCAGCCAATCAATATATTCATATCGCTATTTTAATTCTTGAGGTAGTCGGCAACGGTGCGTCCATCGTTGTATCACAATATTTAGGTTCGAAACGGTTTTTTGAAGCGGCTAAAATATCGGCTCTAGCAGTCACAATGAATTTGGCAGTTGGCCTTATAATGAGTGTTCTATTTTTCTTCTTTGCTAGTCATTTAATGTCGATGATGAACTTGCAAGGTGAGGTCCTTCATTATGCTCAAAGTTATTTAGTGATTATAGGGAGTTTTATTTTCCTTCAAGCAATTATTAATGCCCTTGCTGCAATTATTCGTGTTCATGGTTGGACGAAACAGACGATGTATGTATCACTTGGCATGAATGTACTGCATGTTATCCTTAATTACGGCCTGATCTTTGGGAATTTTGGTTTACCAGAGCTTGGTGTAAAAGGTGCAGCCATCTCTTCAGTGATTAGTAGAGGATTAGCGATGATCGTGTTTTTCTGGTTGCTTTATCAAGTAATGGAAGTACGAGTAAAGCTACACTACTACTTTGAGTATTCCAAGGAATATGTAAGAAAAATTTTAAACATTGGTTTACCGTCTGCCTTTGAGCAGGTTCTTTACCAGTTTTGCCAGATCATATTTTTATATTATGCCACATATTTAGGGGCAGAAACTTTGGCAGCCAGACAATATGCTATGAACATATCAATGTTTACCTATTTATTCGCTATTGCGATTGGGACAGGAACGGCCATCATTATCGGTAGGCATGTAGGTGCTGGAGAAAAGGATGAGGCTTATCATCAGCTGTGGACAAGTGTCCGAGCAGCATTTATTTTCACCATTATTATGGTTGGTGTAGTGACCATTTTCCGCAAGCAGCTTATGCATGTTTTTACAGATAACCCCGAGGTGATGGCTATCGGAGCATCTGTCTTGGCATTAAGTATAGTGCTAGAAACTGGTCGGACGATGAATATAGTCGTCATTAACTCTTTACGTGCCTCAGGAGACGCAAGGTTCCCTGTTAAAATCGGTTTTCTGTCGATGGTTTGTATGAGCCTCCCATTAGGTTACTTTTTTGTATTTGTCCTCGATTGGGGTTTAGTAGGTATTTGGTTAGCTATCTCTGCAGATGAATGGGTACGGGCAATTATCGTATACTTTAGATGGAAAAGCCGAAAGTGGGAGCGTTTTGCCCTCGTTTCACCGAATGAACAGAAGGAGGAATAGCAATGGGAGCACTATCTAAACGTGCAATAGGTGCAGCATTGATCGATCAACATATCGCGCTTTTTGCATGTCCGTTATGTCAGCAATCTATGCACGTCTATGAGCAAGGGAGACTCGTTTGTTCTGCCAATCACTCTTTTGATATTGCCAAGCAGGGCTATGTCAATATGCTGACACATGGCTCTACTTCTAAATATAGTAAAGATCTTTTTGAATCTCGCAAAGCTGTTATTGATAGTGGGATTTATGATGTTGTAGAAGCAAAGATTGGGGAGCTTATTAACTCTGCGAATACAGTGCTCGATACGGGCTGTGGAGAGGGATCGCATTTAGCCCGTATTATGAATGAGAAAAAGAATGGGGTAGGCATCGGTATTGATATAGCTAAAGAGGGTATTTTGGCTGCGGCTCGACATTATCCACAGCAAATTTGGTGTGTTGGCGATTTAGCTAAGAGTCCTTTTGCACAAGGTAGCTTTGACGCTATTTTAAATATTTTATCACCGGCAAATTATGAAGAATTTAAAAGGCTTCTTGCGCCTAATGGCTGTATGGTGAAGGTTGTGCCACAAAGCGGCTATTTACAGGAGCTGCGTGCTCAATTATATGCCGATTCGAGTAAGGAAACATATTCTAATGAACAAATTGTTGCTCGTTTCCAAGATAGTTTTGGCGAAGTAAATATAGAACGAGTCACTTATACATTGCCACTTGCTCAGGAGCTTGTCCCTGCTTTATTGGAGATGACACCGATGGGCTGGCATAAAAAAGATGAGACAGATATTGTATTAAGTGAAATTACGATTGATGTAGATCTATTGGTTGGAAAGATGTAAGATGATCACCTACAATTGCAGTATACTAGTCTTTTCGATTACAATGGGAATAACTATTGAATAAGGTAGGAATGTGACAGTGTATAAATTAGTAGCAAATATTGTTAAAGTAATATTAAAACTTATGGGTTCGAAGGCTCGTGTGTATGGTGAGGAAAACTTGCCAAAAGAAGGTGGATATATTATAGCTTGTACGCATACAGGCTATGTAGATATTTTAAACCTCGGCGTTGCCATGTACCCTCAAGAAATTCACTTTATGGCGAAGAAGCAATTATTTGAAATGAAGGGTCTTGGCTGGCTTATTGAACATTTAAATGCCTTCCCAGTGGACCGTGATAATCCTGGTCCGAGCGTTATTAAAATTCCCTCACAGTTATTGAAAGAAGGAAAAGTAGTGGGGATATTCCCATCTGGAACACGTAATTCAGAAGGAACGGACTTAAAGCAAGGAGCCATTACAATCGCTCAATTGGCAAAGGCGCAAATTGTTCCAGCGGCCTACGTTGGTGCACGTAATGCTGGAGATGTCATGAAGCGCGGTAAAGGCTATTTAATTTATGGCGAGCCGTTTTATGTAACGGGTAAAGGAAAAGAAGGTCGGGAGCAATTTACTCAACACCTTGAACGTGAACTAGTCGCTTTAACAGAAGAATTGGAAAATCGTATTGCAGTAAAATAAAATGAAGTGGCACCCATAATCGTATTGATTTTGGGTGCTTTGTTGTAGGAGGATTATCGTAATGATTCAAGTACTTTTTGTTTGCTTAGGCAATATTTGTCGCTCGCCAATGGCGGAGGCGGTTATGCGAGAGCTGGTGAGAAAAGAGGGTTTAGACGATAAAATTGCTGTGGATTCTGCCGCAACAAGCTCATGGCATATCGATGAACCTCCTCACCGAGGCACACAGGATAAGCTTAGAGAATATGGTATTTCTACAATAGGAATGGTAGGTCGACAGCTACAAAAGGCTGATGTAGAAAGATTCACATACATTATTGGTATGGATGAGAGCAATATTCGCAATATCAGAACGATCTTAGGAAATCCTACTTCACCAAAGATTTTTCGTTTTTTAGATTTAACAGAACATCGTAAAGACGTTCCTGATCCTTATTACACAGGGGATTTTCAAGAAACCTATGATTTAGTGCTAGAAGGCTGTACGGCATTACTAGATAAAATTAAAGAGGAATGGTTATAGAAGGATGCTAAATAGCGTAAATTTTTACAGCTATTGCTACAGAAAAAACAAGCATAAACATTGGTATATCTAGCTTTGTAAGCATCATTATGTTATTATTTGCAGAGTAAAGATACGATAAGTATTTAATTACCATTTTAAGATGTGCAACTGCATATCTATTATTTTTTTATAAATCTATCCTTTGAAAGAGAGTGGAAACAATGGGTCGTAAGTGGAATAACATTAAAGAAAAGAAAGCGTCTAAAGATCAAAGCACTAGTCGTATCAATGCTAAATTTGGGCGAGAAATTTATGTGGCAGCTAAATCAGGCGAACCAGATCCAGAGTCAAACCGTGCACTTAAAGTGGTGCTTGAACGTGCAAAAACATATAGTGTTCCTAAGCATATTATAGAAAAAGCCATCGATAAAGCAAAAGGTGGCGGTGACGAAAACTTTGATGAATTACGTTATGAAGGTTTTGGTCCAGCCGGCACAATGATTATCGTAGATGCTTTAACAAACAATGTAAATCGTACAGCATCTGATGTGCGCGCAGCATTTGGTAAGAATAACGGAAATATGGGTGTTAGTGGATCTGTTGCGTATATGTTTGATTCTACTGCAGTTATCGGTTTAGAAGGTAAAACAGCTGATGAAGTACTAGAAATTTTAATGGAAGCAGATGTAGATGCTCGTGATATTCTGGAAGAAGAGGAAGCGGTTATTATTTATGCAGAACCGGATCAATTCTTTGCTACACAAGAGGCATTAAAGGCTGCTGGCATACAAGAATTCACAGTAGCTGAGCTTTCTATGCTACCGCAGACTGAAGTAACATTAACTGGCGACGATGTTGCAAAGTTCGAAAAATTAATCGATGCATTAGAAGATTTAGAAGATGTTCAAAATGTCTTCCACAATGCTGATTTAGGTGAATAATCCAATATATTATTGATTGAGTAAACCAGTAGCACATAAAGCTACTGGTTTTTAATTAGGGAGGAAAATCATGCAGACTGCATTAGCGATTATTTTGTTTTTAGTGACTTTATTTTTTGTTATTGTACAGCCACGTAAATTATCGATTGGTTGGTCAGCCTGTATAGGAGCCGCCATCGCACTCATAATTGGAGTAGTTACATGGCAGGATGTGCTGGAAGTAACAGGAATCGTTTGGAATGCTACTTTATCGTTTATTGGTATTATTTTAATTTCCCTAATTTTAGATGAAATTGGCTTTTTTGAATGGGCTGCCCTGCATATGGCACGACTTGCTAAAGGAAGTGGTATACGTTTATTTGTTTATATTGCTTGCTTAGGAGCGATAGTATCAGCGCTATTCGCTAACGATGGGGCGGCGTTAATATTAACGCCAATTGTTTTAGCAATGGTTAGAAAACTGAATATGACGGAAAAAATGATTTTCCCATTTATTATTGCTAGTGGCTTTATAGCAGATACAACATCCTTACCCTTTGTTATTAGTAATTTAACAAATATTGTATCAGCAGATTTTTTTGAGATTGGCTTTATGGATTATGCGATTCATATGGTTGTACCGAACTTCTTTTCTTTAATTGCAAGTATAGCTGTACTGTATGTGGTTTTTCGTCGTTCCATACCACAGTGCTATTCTCTCGATGCAGTTGAACAACCTAAGCAGGCGATTAGAGACCCGAAGTTATTTGCGATATCTTGGTATGTAATAGTAATTTTACTAGTGGGATTTGTAATCGGCGAAATGTTCCACGTTCCAGTGTCATTTATTTTATGTAGTGTAGCCGCTATTTTCTTATGGCTGGCAAATCGTAGTTCTTTTGTAGATACAAAGAGAGTTGTCAAAGGGGCACCATGGAATATAGTGTTCTTTTCCATTGGTATGTATGTGGTTGTTTACGGCCTGAAAAATGTAGGGATGACAGGTATACTAGCTAGTTTAATAGAACATGCTGTGCAGCAAGGATTCGTTGTAGCGACCATGACTATGGGATTTGTAGCTGCCGTTTTATCAGCAGTCATGAACAATCTACCAACAGTCATGATTGATGCATTAGCAATCTCTGAAACAAGCGCAACAGGCATGATGAAAGAGGGACTCATTTATGCCAACATAATTGGTACTAATCTTGGCCCAAAGATGACTCCAATCGGTTCACTTGCGACATTAATATGGCTTCATATTTTAGCTCAAAAAGGGATTAAAATTAGCTGGGGGCAATATTTTAAGTTCGGCATAATTCTTACAGTTCCGACATTATTCGCTACTTTAATTGCTTTAGTTATTTGGATATCGTTATTAGCATAGTTTTATTGTCGAAATAGTGCAAATAATAGTACAATAGTTAATAGATTAACTTAGTAGTATGTTAAAGGAGGTAAGCATGCGAGTACCAGGTAAATTAAGTAATAGAATCGTGTTGATGTCATTTGTTATGTTAGTAGCTTTGTTAGCATTTTTTATTGTCACAATGATCTACACAGCGAAATCATCCGTTAATAAAACAATGGGTGCACAGGCTGTCGCGGTAGCAGAAAACATTGCGAAACAATTAAACCCAGAGGACTATGAACAACTATCAAAGGACCCAAGGGAATCAAATTTATATTGGCAGCTAAGAGAAGAACTGAATGAATTGCGTGAAATAAATGGGGTCCTGTATGCCTATACTTTTGCCGTTCCACAGGAAGATCAAAAAGTTCGATTTTTAGTGGATGGTATGCCAGCAGATGACCAAGAAAATGCAGGTGTTATAGGAGAGGAGTCTTCTTCTACATTATATAAAGATATTGAAAAAGTAATGGATACAGGAAGTTATTACTCTAATATTTTACATAGCGGTTTTGGGGATTATTTGTCTGGTACAGTACCATTAAAGGATGCTTCAGGAAATATTGTGGCGTTTATAGGGGTAGATATAGAGGCTAACGAGGTAAGCGGTGTAACGAATGCTGTATTGATAGCCATTTTGCCAGCATTAATTATAGTAATGTTAGTTTTAACAGGAATTGTTATGTTTATAATGTACCGTTACATAAATCAAGCACTAAAGCCATTGGCAAATTTAGGGGACGCGGTGTCAAGTTTTGCACAAGGGGATATCGCGAAGGCAACAATGGAGGTTGAAAAAATCCAGCTAAGAGGGAAAAATGAAATTTCTATGTTTGCACGAGCCTTTCAGGAGTCCTTACAAAAATTAAAAGAAACATTCCAAACCATTCAGCAACAAACATTCGCCTTACAAAGCGTTGTGAAAAAGATTGATGAAACTACACAACATGTTGAAACATCAAATGCTCAAATTGCTGATCGTATAGTTGAAATCGCTGCTGGTAGTGAGCAGCAACAGCAAAACAATCAAGAAGTTGTCTTAACGATGAATGAAATGTCGATAGGTATTCAACGACTGGCTGATACAACTTCTGAGATTGCTGAATCATCCTCAACGATGACGGGCCTAGTGGAAACTAGCGTGAATCATTCTCAAGAGGTCGTATCTCAAATTCAAAACGTGGAATCCTCCGTTTTACGAACGGCTAAACATGTTGAGGAAATGGGAGATCGATTCGGCTCTATTGAAGAGATGGTAACAATTATTACGAGCATTGCTGACCAAACCAACTTACTGGCATTAAATGCGGCGATAGAGGCGGCGAGGGCGGGGGAAGCTGGTAAGGGGTTTGCAGTCGTTGCAGATGAAGTAAGGAAGCTTGCTGAACTGTCTAAAGCATCAGCGGATGAAATACATACACATCTGAAAAGCTTTAAGACCATTACAGAACGAGCATTACATGAAATGTCTGGTAGTGCGGTAGATGTACAAGCAGGTAATAGGGCTGTACAACGTATTGGTGAAAGCCTAGAACAAATATTAGAATCAGTTGTTGAGGTAAACAATAAGATTCAGGATGATTCAGCTGTCATTGAAGAAATGTCAGCGGGCTCTGAAGAAATATTAGCTACTACAGAACAGATGAATGATATTGCTCAGCATAATGTGCAAGGAACAAAAGAAGTAGCAATGGCTTCTGACTTACAAGTAACAAGGGTTTCAGAATTAAATGAAGTTGTAGCGTTGTTAGATCAAACATCTAAAGAGGTAACTGAAACAATCAATACGTTCAAATTATGATCATTGTAAACTATTTTTCTATGAGAAGAAGTCTTGTAGAAAAATAGTTTTTTTACGCTAGTTGGAGAAAAATAAAAATATAATGATATGTATTTATCGAAATAAACCGAATAGGGGAATTAATTTGCGTTTTATCCATTGCGGAAACTTCCAAATCATAACATAATATAAGTTAATATACTCTTTGAACGAGAAGAATAAGGGGGGCTAAAGTATGAGGTTTTTACGTTCGATACAGGGGAAACTAGTCGTTATTTCATTGGCACTACTAATTATTCCAAGTTTAATAATTGGCGTGGTTAGTTATAGTAAGGCCAAGAATGGTATGGAGGATATAGGAGAGCAAGTAATTTATAATAGTGTTCAATCTGCTTTGCAAATAATTGAACTTGCCAATGAAAGTGTTGAAAAGGGAGATATACCTTTAGATGTAGCACAGGAACGGGTTCGCGAGGCTTTCTTGGGACCTAAGGATAGTGAAGGGAAGCGGCCGATTAATTATCCAGGTGACTTGGGGGAATACGGCTATATCTATGTATTAGATGATAAGGGAACATTAACAACACACCCTACTCGAGAAGGTGACAATCTTTGGAACGATCAAGATAGTAGTGGAAATTACTTTATTCGGGAAGTAACTGACCGAGCATTGGATGGGGGTGGTTTTACTAAATACGAATTTGAGCTACCAGGCCAGAATGTATTGGCGGATAAAATTATTTATTCAGCAAAAGATCCACATTGGGGATGGATTATTGCATCAGGTACATATATGCAGGATTTTAATGCAGAGGCAAACTCGTTACTATTAGTCATTGGTTTGACGTTAGCGGGTGCTATTATCATAGGTGTTATGGTTGTTATTTTAGTATCTAGGCATTTGGCATTACCAGTCAAAAAATTATCCCAACGCGTACGTGAAGTAGCAAAGGGTAATTTAACTGTAGATATTGAGCATTTACAGCGTACAGATGAAATTGGCCAGTTAAATGAGGGCTTCAATGAAATGGTTGATCAATTAAAAACACTAATTTCAGATGTAGAAGAAGCAATTGTAGAAATTCAATCGACATCGTCAAATTTAACCGCGGTTGCTGAAGAAACAAATGCTTATGGCGATGAAATCGTTAAAGCTATTAATGAAGTATCGAATGGCGCCGTAAAACAAGCAGCAGAGGCGGAAGATACAAATCGAACAGCTACTGAGTTTGCTCAACAAATTGAAGGATTGCACGATAAAAATGAATTAATGCTAGATGCATCACAACATATGCAAAAATCAAATGAAGAGGGTATCGTTAATATCGCTAGTTTAAAGGATAAGTCGCAGGAATCTTCAATGCTTATTCAGAATATTCAGTCCGTTTTTGGGAGTTTAATTGTGAAGGTACGTGAAATAGAAGGCATTGTAGGGACAATTACAGAGATCTCTGATCAAACCAATCTCCTGGCTCTAAATGCATCTATTGAGGCTGCACGAGCAGGTGAACATGGCAAAGGATTTGCTGTGGTCGCAGAGGAAGTACGAAAGCTAGCTGATCAAACATCCGTAGCAACTGAGCTAGTTCGCACTACCTTAAAGGGGATTGAGAGTGAAACAAATTTAGTCAATGATGAAATGCAGAAAACTCACGTCATTGTAAGTCAACAAAATGATTCTGTCATGGTAACAGAGTCTTCCTTCAAAGAAATCAAAATGGCTGTGGAAAAGATCATTTCAATTATTGGTGATATGACCGATGGCGTAAAATATGTAAATAGCGCTAAGAATGATATGATGAAATCCATTGAAAGTATTGCAATGATCAGTGAAAAAAATGCCGCTGCTTCTGAAGAGGTGACAGCATCGGTAGATGAGCAACAACTAGCGATTCAGCTTATTAGTGAATCTTCCAATGATTTAACAGATGAG
Organism: Lysinibacillus sp. GW823-FHT06C08; assembly: GCF_058795135.1. Classification (NCBI taxonomy): domain Bacteria; kingdom Bacillati; phylum Bacillota; class Bacilli; order Caryophanales; family Bacillaceae; genus Lysinibacillus; species Lysinibacillus sp. GW823-FHT06C08. Next base: position 94,909 of record NZ_JBXAHN010000006.1, on the reverse strand, counting down.
ATTACAGCGTTACAGGAATCCATTAAACGCTTTATTTTAAGATAAAATTATTGAGGGTGCTTGGTAATCAAGCATCCTTTTTTCTGTAGTCACGTTAATAAAAGGTAAGGGAGGGTTGATTTGTGAAAAAATGGTTGATTAGAGTAGGTGTTGTTCTAATTTTTATAGCAATTGTCCTCTATATTTGGTTGGGGAAAGAAATTGAACGTGGGGTGGAAGCAAATGCAGATGGCTCGGCTAATTATATGATCATACTGGGAGCGAAAGTAAAACCAGGAGGTGTACCATCACTTTCTTTAAAAAGTAGATTAGAGGAGGCCGTTCCATATTTAGTAAAGTATCCCCAAGTAAAGGTCATTGTGTCAGGGGGACAAGGACCCGATGAAGATCGAACGGAGTCATCCGTGATGAGAGATTATCTCGAGCAAAATGGTATTGATGCTACGAGAATTATCGAGGAGGATCAGTCCACCTCCACGTATGAGAATTTAGTATTTTCTAAAGAACTTATACCAAAGGAAACAAAGAAAATTACGATTGTTTCAAATGACTTCCATCTAAAACGTGCGAAATATTTAGCCGAGTCTTTAGATTTTGAAGTAGATGTAGTGTCAGCTAAAACGCCAAAGTCAGTAGAAGCTAAACTAAAAATAAGAGAGCGAGCGGCATTACTAAAAACATATATAGTAGGTTATTAAAAAATTGTTTCTTAATAGCTAAGATTTGACATATAATAGAAATATCACGGGGTATATGACAGAAAGAGGGGACTTCAATGAAAACGTTTAAAGACTATGAGTACAACCGTCCACATGTTGCGGGGATGAAAGAGCAACAATTAGCGCTCGTCGACCAATTTAAAAAAGCGCAATCGATGGACGAACAAAGTAGCATCATTGAAAAATTAAATGCAATCAGTAATGACTTTGCTACAATGGCTAACTTAGTGTATATTCGCGCATCGATTGATACAAACGATGAATTTTATCAAGCAGAGCGCGACTATTTCGATGAAGTTAGTCCTGAGCTAGAAGAAGTAACAACGGAGTATTATAAAGCATTGATTGCCTCACCTTTCCGTGAGCAACTAGAAGAAAAATGGGGTCAACAATTATTCGATCTCGCTAACTATCAAATTAAAGGGTTCTCACCAGACGTCATTGATTTGATGCAAAAAGAAAATAAGCTAGCTTCTGAGTATAATAAGCTTGTAGCATCTGCACAAATCGAATTTAATGGTGAGACTTTAACACTTGCTCAGCTTGGACCGTTTGCAGAGTCTACAGATAGAGCTACGCGTAAAGAAGCAACAAATGCACGCTTTGGTTTCTTTGCGGAGCATGACGATGAATTTGATCGCTTATACGATGAACTTGTAAAAGTACGCCATGAAATTGCGGTTAAACTTGGCTATAACAACTATGTTGAGCTTGGTTATATTCGTATGAATCGTATTGATTATAACGCAGAGATGGTGAAGAAATTCCGTGATCAAGTTCGCGACTTAATTGTTCCTGTAGCGACAAAGCTGTATGAGCGTCAGGCGAAGCGTATTGGGATTGACGATTTAAAATTCTATGATGAAGCACTGAACTTTTTATCAGGCAATGCGACGCCAAAGGGTGATCCAGAATGGATTGTGGCGAATGGTAAAAAGATGTATGAGGAGCTATCACCTGAAACGGGAGAGTTTTTCAATTTCATGATTGATCATGACCTTATGGACCTAGTGGCGAAGAAAGGAAAAGAGAGTGGCGGGTATTGTACATTTATCGAAAACTATCATTCTCCGTACATTTTCTCAAACTTTAACGGTACTTCAGGTGACATCGATGTGTTAACACATGAAGCCGGACATGCCTTCCAAGTTTATTCAAGCCGTAACATCGGCATTCCTGAATACTTATGGCCAACTTACGAATCTTGTGAAATCCACTCGATGAGTATGGAGTTTTTCACATGGCCATGGATGGAGCTATTCTTTAAAGAAGATACAGAAAAGTATAAATTTACACATTTAAGTAGTGGTCTTTTATTCTTACCATATGGTGTTGCAGTTGATGAATTCCAACATATTATTTATGAAAATCCTACAATGACACCAGCTGAGCGTAAGGCAGCATGGAAGAAAATTGAGGAAACATATTTGCCACATCGTGACTATGATCACAATAGCTACCTCGAAGCAGGTGGAATTTGGCAACGTCAGGGTCATATTTATGCTAGTCCGTTCTACTATATTGATTACACGCTAGCACAAATTTGTGCCTTCCAATTCTGGAAGCGTTCACGTGAAGACTTTGAGGCGGCTTGGAAAGACTATATTCATCTATGTGGTTTAGGTGGCTCCATGTCATTTACAAAGCTTGTAAAAGAGGCAGGCTTAATTTCACCATTTGAAGATGGCTGTGTCGAATCAGTTATTGGTGAAATTGAGGCATACCTAAATTCTGTAGACGATTCCTCGCTATAACAAATACTGAAATTCGCTACACTTCCACGACTAGTATAGTGGAAGTGAGCGAATTTTTTAGTTTGTTGGAAGGGAGCTTTTTAAGTAATCGCGAAAATCTGGTAGTAAATTCGCACAGAAAAAATTGATTGAGTCAAAACATACTAGGATACTTGCGAAATGGTTAATATATCAGTAGTATCTTGAGTAACGGCGATAAAAGGAAGTGAATGAAAGTGACGAGGAAGGTTTGGTTTCAAGTAGGTGTAGGGATATTACTTACACTATTAATTATTAAATATTTTATAGAAATTCATTGGATTTTTTCACCACTAGTTATCATATTAAAAGCCATTTTTATCCCTTTACTACTTGGGGGTGTCTTTTATTATGTGACTGAACCAATTCAGAGATTTTTAGAAAAGCGTAAATTTCCTAGATGGGCAAGCATATTGACGATTGTGTTCGGCCTCATAGGAATTGCAGGGGTTTTTGGCTGGATTATTGGGAACCCGATTGCCGAGCAGGTCAATAAATTAGTGAAGAATGCCCCTATGATTAGTTCAAGTATTAGTACGAGTATTCAGCAATTAACAGACTATGTACTGCTCAATAAAGATAACTTCCCACAGCAGGTAAATGATGTAATTGAAAAAATGGCGAACTCTGTGCAAGATGTTGCAATGGTGGCGAGTAAAGGGTTTATTTCCTTTTTACAATCCATAGTGTCTGTATCATTACTAGCTGTTTTAATTCCATTCTTCTTTATTTTTATGTTGAAGGATCATGAGAAATTTGCACCATCTATTTATAAATATTTCAGTGGCGAACGTCAGCAATGGGTAAAGAAAACATTAAGTGAAATTGATGATGTTTTACGTAGTTATATTCAGGGCCAACTGCAAATTAGTTTTTTATTAGCGCTTATTATGTATGTGGGTTACTTAATTATTGGATTAGAATATTCGTTACTATTAGTAATATTTGCATTCTTTATGAATATGATTCCATTTATTGGGCCTTGGATTGCATTTACGCCAGCCCTAATCGTAGCGGTTATTCAGGATCCTATTTTAGTTGTTTGGGTATCCGTTGTGACGCTTGTTGCTCAACAAATTGATAGCAACTTTATTACACCTAACGTGATGGGGAAATCGCTCGATATCCATCCACTAACTGTTATTACAATTATTCTCGCAGCAGGTAATATTGCAGGCTTTATAGGAATTATTATCGCTGTACCATTTTATGCAGTATTGAAAGTTATCGTATCCAATATTTATGATCAACGTAATGCAATCAAGAAAAAAGCGACGAAATCAGTATAGGAGTCGAAACAATGGAACAAGAAATTGTAAAGGTATTTAATGAACAGCATGAGGAAATTGGGACAGCTACACGGTCGGAAGTACATGAAAAAGGGCTTTGGCATGAGACATTTCATTGCTGGCTTGTCAATGAGGACTATATTTATTTTCAAGTACGAAGCTCACAGAAAAAGGATTATCCAGGTTTACTCGATATTACAGCAGCTGGCCATCTTTTAGCTGTTGAAACAGTGGAATCAGGTATACGAGAAGTAAAAGAAGAATTAGGGCTCCAAATAGATGTCCAAGATGTTGTCAAAATGGGCATGACCTCTTGTAGTATCGTTTCTGAAAATATGATTGATAATGAATTTTGCCATGTCTACATATATCCTTTCGAGCATGATTGGAATTCCTTTGCTTTACAATATGAGGAAGTATCAGGTGTAGTAAGAGCAAGACTGAATGAGGCCGAAGCTTTCTTCTTGGGAGAAACGACAACTCTGAATATTGAAGGATACGAATACTTCCCTGATGGTCAACGTGTGAAAATTGTCAGACCAGTTGGAACGGCACAATTTGTTCCTTATCGTGAATTGTATGTTGCACATGTGATCAAATTTGCGCGTGAGAAAATATTTAATCAAACATCCTAATTTGGGTAGGATAAGCTAGAAAATAGCTTATCCTATTTTCTTTGTAAAAATGATGAGAATGTACACAATATAACAGGAAAAAATAAGTTATACTGTTAGATAGATTGTAAAGAAAAGGAGCATTTTTTATATGCTAACATTTGAACAAAAACAAGCAATTATTGAATCATTTTCTGAACTAACGAAAAAGGAAATATCATTAAAACGCTTAAATTATCACTTTATGGACAGTCTTTATGAAAAGACAATTGTAGTTGAAAAGCTACATCCGAATGGCAATGGCTTTATCTTTGTTGGAGATTTATTGCGCTATGAGCAAGAGGCTAATAAAGGATTAGTAAATATCCGTGATTATGATGAGCAACAACTTCGTGAGATTATTGCGGATGCTATTCAATATCTATCTGAAGAGGTAGAGACGGAAGAACCGATTATCGAGATTTGGCATAGTCGAGAGGGTGATCAATTACAGCTAGTATTTGAACAACGTTCTTGGAATGTCTACCATGGGGAAAATCTTGAAGAGGCGTTTGGTACGTATGATGCAGCAAAAGAATATTTGCTAGAAGAAGGCTTTCGTAAAAAGAAATAATAAATACGGGGGATTATCATAAAATGAACGGGAAAAAACTAGTGGGAATTGTTATTGTTGTTGTGATTGTGGCTTGTTTACTATCAGTTTTTACTATAACTAATTTTTATAAAAACCATGAGGAACAACCGAATCGTGAAAATCGCGAAATGAATAAGTCAAAGAGCTTGAATTTAATTTTGCCACAGGCTACAATTATCTCGAATTCAAGATAATCGAGAGGTGGACTGTCAATGAAACATATTTTTTATAAAGGTACAGACGAAACAAAACCAACTCTATTGTTGTTACATGGCACGGGTGGTAATGAAGAAAGCTTAATTGGACTTGCCAAGGAAATTGATGATACAGCCAATATATTAAGTGTACGAGGCAATGTACTAGAACATGGAATGCCAAGGTTTTTCCGTCGACTAGCGGAAGGTGTCTTTGATATAGAGGATTTAATCATTCGTACAAAGGAACTGAATGAATTTTTGAACGAGGCGTCACAGCAATATGGCTTTGATCGTCAACGAATTGTAGCCGTCGGTTATTCAAATGGCGCTAATATTGCGGCTAGCTTATTATTCCACTACGAGGACGTTTTAGCAGGGGCTATATTACATCATCCAATGGTGCCGAGACGAGGGATAGAGCTACCTAAGCTATCTGCTACCCCTGTTTTTATAGGTGCAGGTACCAATGATCCAATGTGTACAGCACAAGAATCAGAGGATTTAGAGGCTCTTTTAAGTTCAGCGGGTGCGACAGTGACGACGAACTGGTTTGATTTTGGACATCAGCTAACGATTCCTGAAGTTCACGCAGCAAAAGAGTGGTATAACAGTATTTATGCATAGAGAAAAAATCCGCTTCCTTGAACAAGGAGGCGGATTTTTTATTATTTATTTTTCTTTGCGAAAGGAAGCCACCAGTTCCAATCACCAAATAGTTTCATGAGACTTGGTACTAGCATAAGACGAATGATTGTGGCATCAATAGCAACAGCAATGGCTATACCAACACCAATTTGTTTCACAGGCATGACATCTGTGAAGGCAAACGCTCCTGTAATAACAATCATAATGAGCGCTGCTGAAGTAATAATCCGACTTGTGGATGTCAGTCCCTCTATTGTAGCGTGTGTATTGTTGGCGCCTTTTAAATATTCCTCTTGGATACGAGAAATTAAAAAGACTTCGTAGTCCATACTTAAGCCAAAAACAAGACAGAAAACAATAACTGGGATAATCAATACAATTGATCCTGCCTCAATGCCAAAATGTCCGTATTGGAAAATATAGACGAGTATTCCGAAGGCAGAGGAAAGCCCAATAATGTTCATAATAATGGCCTTTAATGGAATTAATACTGAACGGAATGCCAGCATTAAAATAAAGAAAGTGGACACGATGATTATGGCTATCGCTAAAACAATTTTATTAGCGATCTCATCAAATATCTCTTGGTTAAATTTTGCAGGTCCTCCAAGCGCAAAGTGTACACCTAAATCTTTATCCATCCAAGTTCGTGCAAATTTTTGGGCAGTAGTGGAAGAGCCAGCTGCATCAATGGTAATTGGGATGAATAGCTTTGTATCTTTTGAAAAGGTTTGAATAGCCGGTTTTAATTGCTCCGCCACCTGTGGGATTGCTAAAGAAGCAGAGAGTTCCTTAGGTGTTGGAATGTTTGTTGCTGTATAGATAGTTGAAACATTGGTAACGAGTGGATCTTTTAATAACTTTTCTTGAATAGTATAAATCAGCTCTCTAGCTTCAGCATCCTCCCAGCCTTCTTTACGTTCAGCTAACAAATATAAAGTAGATGTTTCACCGAGTCTAAACGTTTCATCTAATTTATCGTACGCTACACGTGCATCATATTTTGTCGGTAGGGAATCTACCTGAGGAATTGTTAATTGGATGTCCTTTAATGGAAGCATTCCGATACCAAGTATTAATAATGCAGCGATTACGATAGCTACTGGATGTTTCATGACAAAGCCTGCAAAGCTCCGCCAACGATTTGCGCCACCTGGTTTAACACGCAGTAGACGCCATTTATTGAGTCGGTCGCCCAAAAGCATCATCGTTGCAGGGAGTAAGGTTAAGCCGGAAAGAACAGCTAATAGAACTACTATGGTGCCTCCTAGAGCGATATTCTGGAATATTTCAACATCAATGACGATCATGGCACCTAAACCAATCATGACACATACTGCAGAAAAGATGATGGAGCGTCCTGCTGTCTGGGTGGCAGTTTGAATAGCTTGTGCAATGGATGTGTGAGCACGCTCTTCACGGTAACGATTAATGAACAATAGTGCGAAATCAATACTTAAAGCAAGACCAAGCATTGGAACAATATTTAAAACGAAAATGGATAGATTCACGCTACCGCTAAGTAATGTCATAATACCAAAGGCGGTTACAACTGTAACAACCCCAATGATAATTGGCAAAATAGAAGCAATAACCGTACCAAAAGCCAATAATAGGACGATAATGGCGATAGGTAAACCAATGGCCTCAGCAGATGCTAAATCCTTTTGGCTGGCTGTATTAATGTCAGCAGAAATAACTGGTCCACCCGTAATATGAACTCCGTCTTCTTCAATTAATGAACGGATATCCTCAACGATTTCAGAAAGGTTTTCAGCATCGTTTTTTAAATGGACCATAGCATAGGCAATCCCATCTTTACGTAAAGAAGCGTCCTCTAAAGGTGACTGGATGGAATGTATTTCTTTTATGTGATCGAGTTTATTTAAAGTTTCTTCAATTTTCTTATCCTGAGCTGGATCGAACACAACCAAGATTGTATTGGTTGGTATATCGAATGTTTTTGCTAGCTCTTTTGTGACATAGTTATGATCCGCTTCAACAAAAAAGCCATCCCCTTGAAGTTTACCGGGAAGCTGTAAAGCAAAATAAGCCATTGCTAGAAAAATAACAATCCACAGGGCTACGATTGCTTTTGCATGTGTGGTAATAAAAGTTGAAAAAGTTTTCATAGTTGTTTATGTATCCCCCTTTTCCATTTATTTAAAGGATGTGTCACATTTTGTCGTGTGACAAAGTAAAGACTCCTGTCCATTTATTAGACAGGAGCCTTGTTATTAAAAGAATAATGATAGGATGAAATAAATAATGGATGCCATTACGGCTGAAATAGGCATTGTAATAACCCAAGTAGTAACAATCTTGCGGGCCATTCCCCAGTTAACGCCACGTACACGCTGTGCAGAACCAACACCCATAATCGATGAAGAAATAACATGTGTTGTAGATACAGGTAGATGGATTAATGTCGCACCAAAAATAACTGTTGCTGACGCTAAGTCTGCCGCTACCCCATTAACAGGGCGAATTTTCATAATTTTACCGCCAACGGTTTTAATAATTTTATAACCACCAATAGATGTACCTAGACCCATAGCTGTGGCAGCAGCAGCACGTACCCAGAAAGGTATTTCATCACCGCTATGCAATCCTCCAGCGATTAAAGCCATTGTCATAATCCCCATTGCTTTTTGCGCATCGTTCGTACCGTGTGTGAACGATTGAATGGCTGCGGTGAAGATTTGCATCGTACGGAAACCTTTATTAGTGCGATATAAGTTAAGGTTTTTAAACCATAATTTAAATAGTGTCATCATAATAAAACCAGCACAAATAGCCAGTATTGGAGAAAACACTAAGGCCATAAGGATTTTAGTAAAGCCGCCATAGTTTAATACATCGAAGCCAGCAGATGCGACAGCAGCACCTGCGATAGAGCCAATCAATGTGTGGGAAGAACTTGATGGAATACCGAAATACCATGTAAGTAAATTCCAAATAATAGCTGAAATTAGTGCGGCCAAAATAACGACTGAGCCGGTTGTGTCTCCTTCAAAGGCATTTAAAGAAAACGGATCTACAATGTCTTTTGTTAAAGCTTTAGCAACCCCTACAAAAGTGATAGCGCCGATAAAGTTCATGGTTGCGGCCATGATGATCGCTACACGAGGTGGCAATGCTCGAGTGGAAACCGAAGTTGCAATAGCATTTGCAGTATCGTGGAAGCCGTTGATAAAGTCAAATGTTAGGGCAAAGATGACGACCAGTACGGTTAGTATAATGATTGTATTCATTGTAAAGTGCCCATCTCCTAATTATGCGTTACGCATGATAATTGTTTCCATAGTATTAGCTACGTTTTGACAATGATCAGCGATATCTTCAAGTTGTTCATATATATCTTTAAATTTAATGAGGCGAATCGGATCTTTTTCGTTTAAAAACAGTTGTTTAATGGAAGAACGTTGTACTTCATCACATTCACGTTCATAGTCTTTAATTAGAATAGCGTGAGGACGCATACCAATTAGATTCTTTTTCTTTAACTCTTCAGTTGCTTTGACAATTTCATCCACACTTTTAGAAATATAGCCTAGGAAAGTGCGCATGGATTCATCAATTTCTGTGAGTGAAAACATTTCAAAATGGGCAATACAATGTTCTGTACCATCTAAAATATCATCCATACGAATGGCAAACTCTAAAATATCTTCACGCTCAATAGGTGTCATAAATGATTTGTTTAGCATTACGATCAGTTCGTGAATGAGCTTATCGCCAGCAGTTTCGTAATTTTTCATTGTAATGCTAATCTCTTTTAGGTCAGCTACACTGTTAATACGAAAATCATTTGCGTAATGCACAGCCTCTCTCATATTTTCAGCAATTTTATGCAATGCAATAAAGAAAGGGTCTTGTTTTTTTGAGTTAAGCATGTAAATCGAATCCTCCTGGATATAAATAAATTAATCGACCTCTAAACTTTACTATCATAACAAAATCTTTAATTTATCTACATAAAAATTTTATATTCGACATAAAAATTTACATTGCTGTAATATACAATTCGTTCACAAAATAAAGGGGGATTAAACTGTAATTGTTATTATTAGTACAGATAAATCCTTTGTTATTAGGTTTTTTACTGACATTCACACGTGTTTAGCACAGAATTATGTGTGATTTACAATGAAAATCAGTGAAAATAATACTTGAATTGTAAAGGGAATGTAAACTCAATTTGTTTTAGAAGGAGTCTCTCCTTATTCTTAAGAATATCTTCATTTTTATCCTTCCTCTTTATTAAGAATTGTTTTCTACAATGGGAAATGAGTGAGAAAGGAGTGTTTATTAACAAATGATTCAAGTTGAAAACTTACAACATACATTTTTAATTGGAAAAAAGGGGAAAGAAAAGCAGGTTCCCGTTTTAAAAGGCGTGAACTTTGAGGTCAATAAAGGAGAGATTGTAGCAATTGTCGGAAAAAGTGGCTCTGGAAAGTCAACTTTATTACAAGTTTTAGCTGGATTTATGAAGGTTGAGCAGGGTTCTATTAAAGTGAATGGTAAAGAAACAGCACAGCTAAATGAAACAGAAAGCGCCGCATTTCGCTTGAGACAATTCGGTTTTATCTTTCAAAACTTTCAACTAATGCCTGGCTTGACGGCATTCGAAAATATTGAGTTACCCTTGAAGCTACAAGGATTGCGCAAAGCAATGAGAAAAGAAAAAGTGAAAAAAATAATGGACAAGGTTGGTCTAACAGAAGTCGCCGATCATTATCCAAATGAATTATCAGGTGGGCAGCAACAGCGTGTCAGTATTGCAAGAGCGCTCATTACGAATCCTCCTGTGTTGCTGGCAGATGAGCCAACAGGAAGTTTGGATTCAGAAACAGAGCAAGATATTTTGATGCTTATTCAAAGTTTAAACCAAGAGTTTGGGTTAACCTTTGTCATTATTACTCATGATGAAGAAGTAGCGACAATCGCACATAGACGCTTCCGTATGTATGATGGCGAATTGGTAAAGGAGGAAGCTTAATATGTTATTTAAAGACCAAATAGATTTTGTCACGCAGCATATCAAGAAAAATAAATTACGTGTTTTTATGACGGTTCTAGCTGCAACGATGGGCTGTGCTTTCCTTATCGTACTAGCATCCGTCGGTTTTGGATTACAGGAATCTCTACGTAATGAAATCCTTTCAAATGAAACAGTTACGAAAATTCAAGTGTATGGGGATAAGCAATTTACAGAAGATCAGGTCCAAGAAATTAAAAGGATAGATCATGTGGAAACAGTACTTGAAACGGTGGGCATGAATGCCTCTGCACATTCCTTCTTAGGTGATCGTGATTCAACTTCTAGTTTAATTTTGAACGATATGAAGGATTTTGAGCAGGTGAATGGCAAGCTTGCAGAAGGTGTATATCCATCAAAGCCAAATGAAATAGTGGTCGGCTATCATTTTGCACAAACATTATTGAATGAGGCCGATCGCAATGTGATTAAAGAAAAAAGCAAAAAGGCTGAGGCAGATGGTACCTATTATAATGGAAGTGATGAAGGCTATAAAAAATCATTAATTGGACAGAACATTAACATATCACTATTGCCTAACACTGGTAACAATGAGGAAACAGAAAAAATGACCTATACAATTGTTGGTGTCATGGAGCAACCTTCGTATGATTGGATGATTGATAATACTATTCATATGGACATAGCACAAAAGCCAGCATTAGTTGAGAATTTTTCCGCTCTTGGAGATACAACCAAGGAGGAATTGTTTTACTCAGAATTCAATATTTTTGCTGATACTTTGGAAAACGTGAAGCCAATTTTAGAAAAACTAAAAGATAATGGCTACAGTGTCTATTCCGTGACGGAGCAATTAGATCAAATGAATGTATTTTTCTTAGTATTAAAAATTGGTTTGATTTTTGTTGGTACGATTGCGGTGCTCATTGCTTCCATCGGTATTTTCAATACGATGACAATGGCGGTGACAGAGCGAACTCGTGAAATAGGTGTATTAAAAGCGATCGGTGCGAGTCCAAAACTGATCCAACGTTTATTTTTAATGGAAAGTACGTTTATTGGGCTTTTAGGAACCTTCATTGCGGTTATCATTTCATACGCCATTAGTTTTGCGGCAAATGCAGTGCTGCCGTTGATTCTAAAAGCAGCCACAGGAGAAGATGCATTTGCTACAAATGATATTACATTCTCTCTTATTCCATGGCAGCTAGTCGTTATTGCAGCAGGTATTAGTATTGGAGTAGCAATGATCTCAGGTTATCGTCCTGCTCGTAAGGCGACGAAAATTGATGTCATCCATGCTTTACGACAAGAGCTATAATAAGGTTGGCTTGCCTTAGACTGTAGACAAAACCATCGAGAAGTTTTCATTCTCGATGGTTTTTGTTCTTTATTGGTGAATAACTACACCAGATAGGCTAGTAGCTGTTCAAAAGTAAACATGAAGAGAGTGGATATTTTCTCTCGACTATCCATCATGAAAAGCATCAGCTTCGTAAAACAAAAAAGACTATAGCCACACTCAAAATTTTCGAGCTTGTCTATAGTCGGATGACCCTTTTTGGTATGTTATAAATACTCTTTTAACTCCGTTTGTAAAAATGGTGTTGCATGTAATAAATTTAAGAAAGCATCATAGTTGGCACGTTGCTCTATACTTGCTTTTTTTCCTGTTCGGTATGCTCGGATTAAAATATTTTTAGGCGTATTTTCCATATCAATAAATTCAAGAAGCTGTGCTTCATAGCCTACAAGGGACAAGATTTCGGCCCGAATGGAATCGGTAGCAAGGGCGGCGAAACGCTCTCGGATAAGACCGTGTTGTAACATAATGTCCAATGAAGGGGTATTTAGTTGACGATTCAATTCATGTTGGCAACAAGGAACACTTAATATAACGCTTGCGCCCCATTTCACGGCACGGGCTAAAGCCATATCTGTGGCAACATCGCACGCATGCAGTGTTACGACCATGTCTACAGCGGATTCCTCATTATAATCATTAATATCTCCTACAAGAAATTCAAGCTGGTCATAGCCTAGGTCTTGTGCTATTCTTGAACACTCTTCAATAACTTCCTTTTTTAGATCTAGGCCTGTTACACGTATATCTAGACCTTTTTCGATTTTTAAATAATGATACAAAGCAAACGTTAAATACGATTTGCCTGATCCGAAATCTAAAATACGAACTTGCCGATTTTTTGGTAAGTAGGATAAAGCATCGTCAATAAATTCAATAAAGCGATTAATTTGCTTAAATTTATCGTATTTTTGTTTTTTAACTTTTCCATCCTCTGTTTGCACGCCAAGCCGGATTAAAAACGGATAAGGTTGATCATCCGAAAGTAAGTAATTCTTTTTACGATTATGTGCCAAATTAACTTGCTTAGGTGTACCGGATTGATCGGATTTCCAAAGTACTTTATTCTTTTTGGATAATTGGACTTGTACTTTTTCATCAATAAAATCAACATGGGCTTGGCGATAATCTTCGAATATAGTCTCCAGCTTAGCGGGAAATTCGGTCAATTGAATATTTTCATGTTTTAAAATTCGTTCATATTGGTATTCAATTTGTATATGATAACTGTTCTTTAACATTAAAGGCTTCAACTTCATGCGTTTAACTTCATTAGATTTCATGCGAGGTTGACTTATTGTCGCAGTAACTAGCTGTTGCTGTAAAATTCTTTCTATGAGATGAGCTTTCATTTCTTCAAATGTCATACATTTTCGCCTACTTTATTGTGTAATAGATGGCACTAGTTTAACACATTTTATAACGAACAATGTTTTTGAAAAAAATTTCACAAAAATTCTGTGTAATTATAGGTAGAATTGTATGTTCATGGTATCTTTATGTGTATAGTATTTCTTTATGAATTGGTGATACTAAAGACTGAATAGGAGGAAAAAGTATGTCAGATAATATGTATCAATTATTAGCAATTATTATTTATATGGTCGCCATGCTAGCGATAGGTTGGTATGCATTCGTTAAAACATCCAATTTAACAGACTATATGCTTGGTGGTCGTTCCTTAGGTCCGGCTGTAACGGCTCTAAGTGCAGGTGCGGCGGACATGTCTGGCTGGCTTTTAATGGGCTTACCTGGTGCTATTTTTTTATCAGGTCTTGTTGAGGCTTGGATTGCCATTGGGTTAACTGTAGGTGCTTATTTAAACTGGTTATTAGTAGCACCACGGCTACGCGTTTATACACAGGTTACCAATGATTCCATTACAATACCGAGTTATTTGGACAATCGATTACGCGATCATACGAAGTTAATAAGAATTGCTTCAGGTATCATTATTTTATTATTTTTCACATTTTATGTTTCTTCCGGGATGGTAGCAGGGGGCAAATTTTTCGATAGCTCATTTGGTTATGACTATCATACAGGTTTGTTAATTGTTTCGGCAGTAGTAGTAGCCTATACATTGTTCGGTGGATTTTTAGCAGTAAGTTATACCGATTTTTTACAAGGACTTATCATGTTTATAGCACTTATTGCTGTACCGCTATTCGGTCTTTTTGTAACAGGTGGGATAGGGGATACAATTACTTCTATTAAAGCAGTTAGCCCAGATCTGTTAAACATGTTACCTGCCACTGCAACAGCAGCCGGTATTATTTCCTCACTTGCCTGGGGATTAGGCTATTTTGGGCAGCCACATATTATTGTACGCTTTATGGCCATCAGCTCTGTAAAGGAAACAAAGCAGGCTCGTCGTATTGGTATTGGCTGGATGATGTTAAGTTTATTTGGCGCCATTGGGACAGCGTTAGTAGGGGTAGCTTATTATGAACAAAATGCAGGTGAGCTAAAAGACGCTGAAACAGTATTTATTGTACTTGGACAAATTTTATTCCATCCATTTATAGCTGGAATTATGCTAGCGGCCATTTTAGCTGCTGTTATGAGTACCATTTCATCGCAATTAATCGTTACCTCTTCGGCACTTGTAGAGGATATTTATAAAGCACTGTTTAACAAAACAGCAACCGATAAGCATTATGTTTTTGTAGGGCGTATGGCTGTATTAGTTGTTGCGATTATTGCAGCAATTTTAGCCTGGAATCCAGATAGCTCGATCTTAAGTTTAGTTGGTTTTGCATGGGCAGGATTCGGTGCAGCATTTGGGCCAGTCATTTTACTTTCTTTATATTGGAGAAAGTTAACGAATTACGGAGCTTTAAGTGGAATGGTAACGGGTGCTGCAACAGCATTTATTTGGGGGAAAGTTGAATCATTATCAAGTGCCCTATATGAAATTGTGCCAGGCTTCTTTGTATGTTTAATCGTTGCGGTTATTGTTAGTCTATTGACGTATAGACATAATGAAGAAATTGAAGAAGAGTTTAACCGTTCGGAAGTATTATTAAAAGAAGAAAGAAAATAAGTGAAATGCGCCTTTTCTAAGAGGCGCATTTTTTGAAACGTTTTTCATAACGTTCCGAACATACGGACAGGTGTAATTTATGGTAAGATGGAGAAAATTTGTCGTAGGGTCACCAAGGCTTTGGTGGGAGGTTTCTAATGGATAGAATTAAGGAAGTTGATGTATTAATTGAAAAGGCCATTCTCGTTGGCGTAAATTTACGGAATGATGCGCACTTTGAGTATTCAATGGAAGAGCTTCGAAATTTAACAGAGGCTCTCAATGTGGAGGTTGTAGGGGTAGTTACGCAAAATTTAGAGCGCGTGACACCTTCCCATTATGTTGGTACAGGTAAAATAGAAGAAATCAAAAATTTCTATGAAGAAGCACAAGCAAATCTCGTTATTTTTAATGATGAGCTATCACCGTCGCAAATTCGTAATTTAGAGCGTGATCTAGCAACAAAAGTTATTGATCGAACAATGCTTATTTTAGATATTTTTGGCCGACGTGCGAAAACACGGGAGGCACAAATGCAGGTAGAACTAGCACAGCTTCAATATATGCTCCCACGCTTAGTGGGCTTACATGCCTCTTTAAGCCGTCAGGGTGGAGGTACAGGTGGTGGCTTTAAAAACCGAGGTGCTGGGGAAACAAAGCTAGAATTGGATCGTCGAAAAATTGAAGATCAAATAGCGAAAATCAAAAAGGATCTAGAGCAGGTCAAAGATCAACGAGAAACGCAGCGGAAACAGCGTCGAAAAAATGCCCTTCCGGTAGTATCTATTGTCGGCTATACGAATGCTGGTAAGTCAACGATTATGAATCAGTTGCTGGCAGAGATAGGACAAGAAGAGCATAAACAAGTCTTTGAGAAGGATATGCTTTTTGCTACGCTTGAAACCTCAGTTCGTCAGATAGAGCTACCTGATAAAAAGACATTTTTATTAACGGACACAGTTGGATTTGTAAGCAAGTTGCCTCACCATCTAGTAAAAGCGTTCCGCTCCACATTAGAAGAGGCAAGAGATGCAGATCTTTTATTACATGTCGTAGATGTTTCTAATTCAGAGCATGGTTTTATGATGGACGTTACAAATGAAACATTAAAAGCGGTAGGAGTTGAAGGTATCCCAACCATCTATGTTTACAATAAAGCTGATCTTGCCCAAGTGCCTTACCCTGTTGTAAGTGGGGATAATATTTGGGTTTCAGCAAAACAAGGGGTAGGGTTAGAAGAATTAATTCAATTAGTTCGTCAACACATTTTCTCTGATTATGTGACATGTGAAATGCTCATACCTTATGACCAAGGGAATATTGTTTCTTATTTAAATGAACATGCCTCTGTTTCTAATACAGCATACGAAGAAGGCGGTACTTTATTATCGCTTGAAGTTAAAGAAGCAGATTATGCAAAATATCAGCAATACGTTGTAAATTAATAAAATGAAAAAATAATAAAAAGCATGCCAAAAAGATTTTGGCATGCTTTTTGTTATTAAGGGGAATATAGAATCTAGAGCAACAGCATGTACGTATTTTAATAATTTTTAGAAAAAATAGTTTAAATTTGGATAAAAAGTTATAAATCTGAATTTTAAATATTTTAGAATAATTTAATGTTCAGAAAACAAGTTTGTACTACGGAAGTGTGAGAAAACTTAGATATATCAAAGGATTTAATAATTATCAAAATGAACAATCAGAATTTAAAGAAAAATGATAAATTTTCAACATTTTTTAAAACTCTTGCTAAAGTTAAAAAAACACTTTAGTATGATGAAACACAGTTTTTTAATCCTTATTTTAGGGTAATAATGTTTTTTTAAGAGAATATTTTTAATTGGGAGAGGGTATTGTATGTCTAGTAAAGATGAAGTTGTAAAATCTGTCCCTCAAAATGGCTTTGTTGGACACCCTAAAGGGCTCTTTACTTTGTTTTTCACAGAATTTTGGGAACGTTTCTCGTATTACGGTATGCGAGCAATTCTCATTTTCTTTATGTATTACGAATTGAATCAGGGTGGATTAGGTCTAGACCGCGGTACAGCGAACTCTATTATGGCCATTTATGGTTCCCTTGTTTATATGTCAGGTATTATAGGTGGATGGATTGCCGACCGAGTATTAGGAACACGTAGAACTATTTTTTATGGTGGCGTGTTAATTATGATTGGTCACTTATTGCTAGCACTGCCTGGCGGTGTAACGATGCTATTTGCTTCAATGGCATTTATCGTAATGGGGACTGGGTTATTAAAACCAAACGTTTCAAGTATTGTTGGGGATATTTACGCTGAAACAGATAGCCGTCGTGATGCAGGCTTCTCTATTTTCTATATGGGTATTAATATGGGGGCATTCATTGCACCATTTATTGTCGGAACAATTGGACAAAAGTATAGCTTCCACTTAGGCTTTGGTTTAGCCGGTTTAGGGATGTTCATTGGGCTAATTGTTTATAAATTAACAGAGAAAAAATACTTAGGCTTAGCGGGTTTACAAGTTAATAACCCATTAAAGCCTGAAGAACGTAAAAAAGTCTTTGCGCAATTTGGTATTGTTGCTTTACTTATTATTATTCTTGGTGCTATTGGTATTAAAACGGGTACTTTAACAATGAATGTATTCAGTTTAATCATTACAGCTCTAGGTGTATTAATTCCAACAGTCTTCTTTATTTATATGTATCGTAGTGAAAAGACAACAAAAGATGAAAAATCTCGACTTCTTGCCTATATTCCATTATTCTTGTCAGCCGTTATGTTTTGGGCGATTCAAGAACAAGGGGCAACAATTCTGGCTACGTATGCAGACGAACGTACACAACTAAGTATTGGTAGCATTCAGCTTCAATCTTCGTGGTTCCAGTCATTAAACCCGCTATTTGTTATAACAATGGCACCATTATTTGCGATGTTATGGCTTAAATGGGGAGACAAGCAGCCAACTACGCCACGTAAGTTTTCATACGCCTTATTCTTTGCAGGTTTATCATTCCTTGTCATGATGATTCCAGCACATTTATCTGGTGGAGAAACATTAGTTAGTCCTTGGTGGTTAGTACTGTCATTCTTCTTAGTAGTTGTAGGTGAATTATTATTATCACCAGTTGGTTTATCTGCTACGACGAAATTGGCACCACAAGCATTTGCTGCACAAACAATGTCTTTATGGTTTTTAACAAGTGCGGCAGCACAAGCAATTAATGCGCAGTTAGTAAAGGTTTATGAAGTTGTAAGCGAATTCACATACTTTGGCTTCTTAGGATCGCTTTCAATTGTCATTGGTATATTATTGTTAGTTTTATCGCCGATTATTTCAAAGGCAATGAAAGGTATTAACTAAATTAAAGATGTAAATACAGTCCGGATAATGGGCTGTATTTACATCTTTTTTTGTTATCTAAATTAATGTCTATTTATGAAGTCTAGCGCGAAATATATTATCTTAAGTAGTAATTTTATTGAGTATGGGTATAAGTTTCTATGTAGAAGATCATTATTTTCGCTATAATAATCATAATTATAAGAAAATTTTAAGGGGTTGGATGTTATGAAAGAAGAATTGGACCGTTTGAGGTCAAGATTAATGGAGATTTTTACGTATTTACACGCCAATCCGGAAATTAGCTGGCATGAGGTAGAAACAACCAATTATATAGTAGATTTATTAACTGAAGAAGGATTTTCGCCAATTCGTTTTAAAAATTCTACAGGTCTTTATGTGGATGTGGGTCATGGTAGTCCTAAAGTAGGTTTACGCACAGATATAGACGCATTATGGCAGGAGGTTGATGGCCATTTCCGTGCCAACCATTCCTGTGGGCATGATGGACATATGACAATGGCTATTGGTGCACTCTTATTATTAAAAGAACAACAGCCATCATTTAATGGTACAATCCGTGTCATTTTCCAACCGGCTGAAGAAAAAGGGACAGGAGCATTAGCGGTCTTAGAAGAAGGGGTAATTGATGAGCTCGACTATTTATTTGGAGTTCATGTAAGACCAGTCCATGAGCTAGAGGATGGTACATACTGTGCTGCCTTGTATCATGGTGCCTCTCGTTTACTTGAAGGGGAGATTATTGGGGAAGATGCACATGCTGCAAGGCCACACCTTGGCATTAATGCAATCGAAGTAGGGGCTACCATCATTGAGGATTTACGAACCATTCATACCGATCCAATGGTACCTGTTTCGGTGAAGATGACAAAGTTTCATGCAGGGGGAGAATCAGGAAATATTATACCTGGAAATGCCTCATTTACGATTGATATTCGAGCCCAACAAAATAATGTTATGGACGATTTAGCGCAAGGGGTCAAACGTGTTATTGATTCGTCTAAGTTATTGCATAAGGTGCAGATTGAATTACGTACTGTTGCCAATATTGTAGCAGCAGAAGTTGATACGAGTGCACAATATATTATGGAACAAGCAATTATACAAGCTGCTGGATTATCAAATTTAAGAAAGCCGGTACACACACCTGGTGGAGAGGATTTTCATCATTATGCGGTAAAACGACCACACTTAAAAACAACAATGTTGGGTTTAGGGTGTGGGTTATCACCAGGGTTACACCATCCGAAAATGAAGTTTAAACAAGCAAGACTTGTTACTGGCGTGGAGATTCTTACGAGAGCAGTCTTGTTAGCATTGGAATCAACGGATACAAAGGAGGCGTCAGCATAATGTTAGAGCAAGTGCATATTCGCAAAGTAATGACACCTATAGAAATTGGAGAGGTCCAAAAGTTGAATGCTGAAATATGGGGAAGCCAAGCAATTCCCTCTCACCAATTACTAGCAGTTGTACAAAATGGCGGATTAGTTTTAGGTGCTTATTTAGAAGAAAAGCTAATTGGCTTCAACTATTGCTTTGTAGGTTCTCATGATAGAGAAATATACTTACATTCACACATGATTGGTGTAAAAAAAGCATATCGTGAACAAGGTGTAGGTGAGTTATTAAAGCATGCTCAGCAAGAATACGCAAAAGAAAATGGATTTCAGCTGGTTCGTTGGTTATTTGAGCCTCTGGAGGTGAGTTTAGCAAATTTAGCATTTTTAAAGCTAAATGCTATGAGTTATCAATACGAAAATGATTATTACGGCGCTCTTCAAGATGACTTTAATGAAGGATTGCCATCAGATAGGCTGGTTGTAGAGTGGTGGATAGAGCGTGAACAAATGGCGGATAGCCTTGACGAACTAGAAGAGATCGCAGATGAAATCGTACCGTGGACACTAACTGTCGATGGCTTGCCTGTCCTAGACATAGATAATACATTTCAAATGGAGGAATCCTTTCATCAGGATGCCTATCTATTACCGATTCCTCAATATTTGCAGAAAGTGAAAGTTGAAAGTCCTAAACTAGCTGAGGACTGGCGCTATAAAATTAGAAAGATCTTAACAACATTATTCAATCAAGACTATGCCATTGTACGCGTCAAGAAGCACCCAGAATATGTCCATAGCTATCTGTTAGTCAGACGCTCCTTATTAGCCTTATAATTATAATAGGGAGTGAAGTTTGTGAAAATAGAAAAGATGACGTTAAGACATATTAAAATGCCGATGAAAGCACCATTTACAACAAGCTTTGGCACAATCGATGAAAAGGAACTGTTATTAATAGAAGCACAAGATGAATCTGGGATTACTGGATGGGGAGAAACGGTAGCTTTTGTAGCGCCTTGGTATACAGAGGAGACTTTAAAGACGACATGGCATATGCTGAAAGATTTTCTAATACCTCTCTTGCTACATAAAGAGGTTGGGCATCCAGATGAGGTGACTACATTGTTTGCTCCTATTCGCAGAAATTGCATGGCGAAAGCTTCGATAGAAGGTACGATATGGGATATTTATTCCCAGCAAACAAAGCAATCACTCGCAAGGGCTTTAGGAGGGCAAAAACAACGAATTGAAGTTGGGGTCAGCGTAGGTATTCAAGCTTCAACAGCTCAATTAATAGAAGTAATAAAAAGCCATATGGAAAAGGGCTACAAAAGGGTGAAAGTGAAAATTAAGCCTGGCTATGATGTAGAAGTGGTGCGTGCAATCCGTGCAGAGCTACCGGATCTACCTTTAATGGTCGATGCGAACTCAGCTTATACGTTGGATGATATCGCCATATTACAGCAGCTTGATGATTACAACTTATTAATGATCGAACAGCCACTAGCTACTGATGATATTGTGGATCATGCAACCCTACAGAAAAACATAAAAACACCAATATGTTTAGATGAAAGTATCACATCGTTTGAAGATGCTCGTAAAGCAATTGAGCTAGGGAGCTGTGGTGTAATAAATATTAAAATTGGACGAGTTGGCGGTTTAACAGAGGCGAAACGAATTCATGACCTCTGCAAGGAGAATCAAATTCCCGTTTGGTGTGGAGGAATGTTAGAGGCAGGAATCGGACGAGCACATAATATTGCCTTAACTTCTCTTAGCCATTTTATGTTGCCTGGAGATACTGCTGGCTCTAGTCATTATTGGTATGAGGATATTATTAATCCAGAAGTCATCGTCAAAAATGGATACATTGATGTACCTCAAGAAATCGGCATTGGCTATACAATTAATAGGGCTGTTATTGATAAGCTAACGATTAGCAAAGAGGTCTATCAATAAAAATCATTTACGATAAAGGAAAAAACGAGGAGAGAACTGATTGAAAAAAAGCTTGCAAATCGGCGGTGCCTATGTAGGAATTATCGTTGGTGCAGGATTTGCATCTGGACAGGAAATTGTCCTCTATTTTACAAGCTATGGCTTTAAAGGGGTTTATGGTGCCCTATTAGCGATGGTTGGTTTCTCTATTGTTGGTATGTGTGTAGCCCAGGTTAGTTCAAGACTACGCACTGCATCTCATAAGGATTTAATTTATCAGATTTCTGGTAATGCTGTTGGTCTTGTATTGGATTATTTATTATCACTGTTTTTATTTGGCGTGGCTGTTATTATGTTTGCTGGTGCGGGTGCAACATTGCAGCAAATGTTTGGACTACCTATTTGGCTAGGGAGTATATGTATGATACTGCTAACAGTAGCCACCGTGATGATGGATGTTAAAAGTATCATTAATATTATTGCACTAGCAACTCCGTACTTATTAGTGATTGTTTCTATTATTGCTATCTATGCCATTGCAACGATGGATCTTACCTTTGTCGAACAAGCGGTAATTGCCCAGCAGGCGCAAATAAGCTCGAAAAGCTGGTGGTTGACTGCTTTGTTATATATGTCATTTAATATTGGAGTAAGTTTCTCATTATTAACGGTGATGTGCGGCTCGGTGCGCAATGATAAAATAGCTGGAATGGGGGGCATTATTGGCGGAATTCTATTAGGCGCTTTAATTCTGCTTATTAATTTTTCTCTTCTTGCAAAAATGAACGTTGTTATAGGACTAGATATTCCTATGCTAGCATTAGCAAATGAAATTCATCCATTAGTTGGGCTATTAATGACTTTCTCTCTATTAGGGATGATTTACAATACTGCAGTAGGGATGCTCTATTCATTTATGGTAAGATTCTTTAAGCCTAATAGACCTAGCTTTAAAGTAGCAGTTATTTTTATAGGGGTTTTAGGCTTTTTAGCAAGTCTAGCAGGATTTACGACGCTTGTAGCTAAGCTCTATGCAGTAATGGGATATGTAGGTTTGGTATTAATTATATTCATTATTTCAGCATGGTTAAGAAAAGTGAGACGAATCATATAGCGAATAAAAATGGTAATTGAGACGCGGGGGTGTTCTCAATTACCATTTTGTTTGGATAAAGAAATTGTAGAAATAGTGAATTATTTAAGGTGTGAAATTTGCCGAAAATACTAATATTTCATTAATTAGACACGTTTTCTAGTTCCTTTAAAATAAACCGAGAATAATTCTCATTTGCATGTTGACTGAGAATGAAAACATGACTATAATGGAAATCGTGAGTAATGATAATCATTTTCACTACACATTCATTACACACAAAATTGAAATCTACCGGGGATTACTATGAAAATAAGATATCTTTTAACAGCAACTGTTGTGTTGTCTATAGTATCGCTATTTATCGGAGTAGTAGATATTAAACCATTTGATCTATTAGACTTCCAATCAGAAGAAACTAGACTATTTTTAATTAGTCGTGTACCTAGACTTGTTGCTATTTTGCTAGCAGGTGCAGGTATGAGTATTGCTGGTTTAATTATGCAAAGCTTAAGTAGGAATAAGTTCGTATCACCAACGACAGCAGGTACTTTAGATGCCACTCGACTGGGTGTATTGATTTCCATGATGTTTTTCACAAATGTCACGTATTTCCAGAAAATTTCCTTCGCTTTCATATTTGCTTTAGCCGGCACATTATTATTTATGCAAATATTAAATCGAATTAAGTTTAAAGATGCGATTTTTATACCGCTTATTGGCTTAATGTATGGTAATATCCTGTCTTCCGTAACAACGTTCTTTGCTTATAAGGCAAATATTATCCAAAACATTTCTGCATGGTTACAAGGAGATTTCTCATTAATCATGAAAGGCCGTTATGAACTGTTATACATAAGTGTACCAGTACTTATTTTAGCTTATATTTATGCCAATCGTTTTACAGTAGCCGGTATGGGTGAGGATTTTGCTAAAAATCTTGGTCTATCCTATAAGTTTGTGGTGAATTTAGGCTTAGTATTGGTGGCTCTTATCTCCACAACAGTGGTGCTAACAGTCGGTGTCATTCCATTCCTTGGCTTGATCATACCGAATATTATTTCACTGTTTAAAGGTGACAATTTGGCAAAAACATTGCCGCATACAGCATTACTTGGTATGTCATTCTTATTATTCTGCGATATTTTAGGACGCGTACTGATTTTCCCTTATGAGATACCAATTAGTATGACTGTTGGTGTAATTGGAAGTGCCATCTTCCTAGTCATGTTGTTTAGGGGGAGAGCATATGCGTAATCGTACAAGAATGTTCATTTTGCTGGGTCTTGCCGTGATAGCTATCTTATTGTATCTATTTTGGGAGTTGAATGGGAATTATCACTATGCTTTTCCGAGACGTGTCATAAAAGTTATAGCGATGGGGCTAACGGGTATAGCTATTGCCTATTCAACAGTGGTTTTCCAAACCATTACCCATAATCGGATTTTAACGCCAAGTGTTATGGGATTAGATGCTTTGTATATGTTGATTCAAACATGCATCTACTTTTTCTTTGGCTCTACATCTATTTTAGTTATCAATATTTACTATAATTTTACCCTTGCTATTGTATCAATGATTGTTTTCGCTTTAATTTTTTATCGAGTTTTGTTTAAAGAAGGAAAGCGACCAATATATTTCTTACTACTTGTTGGTATGATTGTCGGTACGTTCTTAGGAAGTATCACAACATTCTTCCAAGTATTGATCGATCCTAATGAATTTTTAGGCTTACAAAGTAAAATGTTTGCAAGTTTTAACAATGTTAATTCAGATTTAGTTTGGCTTGCTGGTGTAATCATTTTACTAACGTTTATATATGGTTGGCGTCATATGAATCAATTAGATGTCATGTCTTTAGGCCGAGATACAGCAATTAATTTAGGTGTACCATACGATAAGCTGGTACAACGCATGTTAATTTTAGCTTCTATCTTGATTTCTGTTTCGACAGCGCTAGTTGGGCCAATTACATTCTTTGGATTAATCGTTGCGAATTTATCGTATCAGTATTTTAAAACATACAAGCACTCCGTCTTAATTGCTGGTTCTTGTGTAATGAGTATTATTGCTTTAATCGGTGGGCAGTGGATGGTTGAACGAGTATTCACTTTCAGTACTACACTAAGCGTCATTATTAATTTTGTGGGTGGAGTATACTTCATCTACTTATTATTAAGAGAAAGTAGGTCAGCAGGATGATACAAGTCAAAGAAATTACGAAGTTTTTCGGGAAAAAACCTGTCGTTCAAGATGTAAGTGTTGACATTGTTTCAGGGAAAATAACGTCTTTTATTGGACCCAATGGTGCAGGAAAGTCCACGCTACTTTCAATGGTGAGCCGTTTGCTGAATGCAGATACTGGTGAAGTACTACTCGACAAAGCAGATGTAAGACGCTGGAAATCAGATGATTTCGCCAAGCGTGTATCCATATTAAAGCAGTCTAACTTTATGAATGTCCGCTTAACGATTCGTGAGCTTGTATCCTTTGGTCGTTTCCCTTATTCAAAAGGAAATTTAAAACCCGAAGATGAAGAAAAAGTGGATGAAGCTATTCAATATATGAATTTAGAAGATATTCAACATAATTACTTAGATGAATTATCAGGCGGTCAACGTCAGCGGGCTTTTATTGCAATGGTTATTGCTCAGGATACAGAATACATCTTACTGGACGAGCCATTAAATAATTTAGATATGAAACATTCTGTTCAGATTATGAAGATTTTACGTAAGCTAGTGGATGAGTTAGGGAAAACAGTTGTAATTGTACTCCATGACATTAATTTTGCATCAGTATACTCAGATAATATTGTTGCATTAAAAGATGGCCGTGTTGTGAAAAACGGTTCTACCAACGATATTATTAACTCGGACGCGCTGAAGGAAATCTATGATATGGATATCCCTGTTCAAGAGCAGGATGGCTGCCGAATTTGTGTTTATTTTAATTCTTAGAAATAGTAACAGATGGTTTAACCATCCATTAACTATAAAATAAATTTTAAAGGAGAATTTTTAAAATGAAAAAATGGAAATTACTAACAGTATTAATGGCGATGATGCTATTAGTTTTAGCTGCTTGCGGTTCAAAAGACGAAGCAAAAGAAGAAGATAAAGGTACGTCAACTGACAAACCGGCAGAAGAACAAAACGAGGCGTCTTCAGCATATCCACTAACTATTCCAGGTAGCACAATTGAAGGTCGCGATGGTAATACTACGTTTGAAGAAGTAAAGCTTGATAAGATCCCAGAAAAAGTTGTTGTTTTTGATAATGGTTTCCTAGATACTCTAGATGCACTAGGTGTTAATCCTACTGCAGTAGTACAAGATTCATTACCATCTTACTTAAGCAAGTATAAAGATAGCACTTATGTAAACGCTGGTACTTTATTCGAGCCTGATTATGAAAAATTATCTGAAATCAACCCAGATATTATTTTCATCTCTGGTCGTGCGTCAGCAGCATATGCTGAGTTATCTAAAATTGCACCGACAGTTTACATTGGTGTAGATAACAAAAACTTCCTAGAATCATTCAAAGCTAATACAGAATTAGCTGGTAAAATCTTTGGTAAAGAAAAAGAAGCAGCAGATGCAATCTCTGCATATGAAGCAAAAGTTGAAGAAGTAAAAGGCAAAGCAACTGCATCAGAAGAGAAAGCTTTAATCGTATTAGGTAGTGAAGGCGCATTATCAGCATATGGTTCTGGTTCACGTTTCGGTGTTATTCATGATGTATTTGGTGTGAAAGCTGCTGATGAGAAAGTTAAAGTTGGCACACATGGTGATAATGTAAGTTTTGAATATGTTCGTGAAACAAACCCTGATATTCTATTTGTAGTTGACCGTGACGCTGTTGTAAATGAAAACGGTGAATCAGGTACAAAAGCTGCAATTGAAAACGAAATCGTAAGTGCAACAAACGCTGTGAAAAACGGTAAAGTATTCTACCTAGATCCAGAAGTTTGGTACCTTTCAGGTGGTGGTTTACAATCTGAAACGTTAAAAGTTGAAGATGTATTAAAGGCGTTTAACTAATATGTTTGTACAAATTAAACGTATCGTTGTGACGGAAGGGAATTCGGATAAAGTGGTGGAACGTTTTGGTGCTAATCCAAACGGACCATCATTACTTGAACAACAACCTGGTTTCATTGATAAACAGGTACTTGTTAAGAAAGTTCGCCGTGGTGATGAGGAAGTGCTAGTGATGGTTCGTTGGGAATCAGAAGAAGCATGGAAGAATTGGGAGAAGAGCCCTGAGCATATTGCTGGTCATAAGGCAAGCGCAGGTAAGCCAAAGCCTGATCATATTATTGAAAGCGGACAAGAAGTATATTATGTAAAAGGTTAATAGCCTAGAGGTGTCTCAAGCGATTGAGGCACCTTTTTGTTGTACATAAAAAAGCAGATAACAATGGAACGAAAAGGGATGCCATTGCTATCAGCTTATTCAAACTAATGGGTAATCGGTGTTTTTATTGACCTACAAAATGTAGCATCCATATTAAAGGAAATAGTGCTTTCATTAATGGAAAGCCCTGAGATGCTAGTATTTTCATCTAGCTTATGAGTTATAGATGATTCTGTCACCGCTGCCAGTCCTCTAGCATTAATAATTGTGTAGTTTGCTGTCATGTAAGCGGTAGATGACGCTATATTTAATCCAAAGGTTAATGGATTGACGGATGGCATACTAGATAGGTTGTCATTCGAAATTTTAATAATGCCATATTGCTGAATATAGCAATCTCTTTTTTGCTGAAATGTATCTTCAAATCCAGGAACATCACTAATAAAGTTTGAAAAGGTTGAAAGCTTTTTATAGACCTTTAAGGTTTCTTGATAAGCTTTTAACTCAGATTGAATAATAATCTGTTCAATTCGTAGTTGCTCCTCTGTAGGCTTTTTAAGTGTAATTTCTTCAGCTGAGACAGAGATATTACATGAAAAAGTAGCCGTAAGTATGAAAACAGTTTCGTTAAATCCATTTTTCATTTTAAAACACTCCCAGTACAAAAAAATTCATGTTCATCAATCTATCAGGATAATGCGAAAATCAATTTATATTAATATAAGCGTAACATCTGTCATAACGCCATTTCAATGGTGAGTTTACGCCAATTTTATGGCGGTACATAGTTCTCTACCGCCATATTATAACTATTATTTAACAAAATAATGGCGTGGTTTGTATAATTAACGCCAATTTTTGGCGGGATACTTCTTTATATAAGAAACTATGGGATTATATGCATTAAATATTGACACTGCTAGTATTAATTCCCACAAATATATATAATATTTATTAATATATCGGGAGGGAGAGAGGACTATTGAACGGGTTGGATGAGTGTATTAATAAATCATTAGACATTCTTATTGAAAATGAAACATTTCTTGATCATGAGCTAAAATTGCTGTTTAAAAGCTTTAAAGAAGAAAAAATAGAAGTAGGTTTTTCTTTTGGTAAATTATGCTATTGGCACTATGAGTCGTTTTCAGATAGTGTAAATGACGACATTTACAAAATTGCTGCAGCGGTTGAACTTTTAATACTGTCTTTTGATATTATTGATGATCTTCAAGATAAGGATTCAGATAATAGTTGGAGCAGGACGCCAGAACTTTCTTTAAACGTTGCTCTAGCTATGTTGATTATGGCTTCAAAAACAATTGACGAAACTTCCTTTGAACATAAAAGAGCGGCTATAACAATACTTGAAGAATGCGCATTAAAAAGTATTAGTGGTCAGCAATTGGACTTATTAAATAACTGCCGGGATGAAGATTCTTATATACACATGATTACACTTAAATCTGGTTCCTTAACAGCGATGAGTTGCTTAATAGGAGAGGTTCTTGCCAAAGGTGAAGTATCCAAAGAAGTAGAGGCTTATGGAAAGTACATAGGCATTATCCAACAAATTAAAAATGATATCCAAAGTTTGAAAACATGGGGACCTAAAAATGACCTACTAAATAAAAGATTCTCCTTGCCGATTATTTATCTTTTATCACTGAAAAATGATGTTTCAAAATCTGTAGCTGACTATTATAATGATGATATAGTTACAATTTTGGATCATAAAGAAGCAGAAAATGAGTTGACAAATGGCGGAGCAATACGCTATGCAATTACTGTGAAAAATGTCTATAAATTGAAGGCGATAAATGATCTTGAAAATATAGAATTAAATGATTTAGCTAAAGACTACCTACAAAAATTAATAAAGTGATGAGGAGCGATTGGATGATTAATGTAATTCAGTACTTAGAAAAAAACCCAAGCCTAGTTGCATTATTAAAAGAACAAAGAGCCTCATTAATTGGAATTTCATCTATAGAACAAATGGCAATTTTAGAAGCATTTATTGATGAAATGAATATAGAAAGTGAAATTTGGAACTAAAAACTTTGCGTAGCAAGTTTTTTTGGCCCGCTATAGTTCTTTATTTAGTGTTAGGTTTATACTTAAATTTTGTGAATTATAGCGCGCCATATATTGAAATTGGGGTAGAAGAAAAAGATGGTAAATGGCTAGTATCTCAACTATATTATAAAGATTGGGCTAAGGGGCAGAATATATCCATTGGCGATGCTGTTTTAAACGTAGATGATGGCCCGATTGCCGAACTAAATCAATTGAAATATAAATCAAAAATACTATCTGCGAATGACCTTACAATTATGAAGCCAGATGGGAAAATAATAAATATACATATTAAACATTTAGATATTCCTCAGCAGTTTTTTTATGTATTAATAGTTCCAGCTTGCTATTATTTATTAACGTTATTTGTTGCTTTTTATTTATATTTCAAGCAAAGAAATACTAGGTTAACAGATTTACTAATTCTTTTTATATTAGCTGTCTCGCTAGCTTATGTAAGTAGTGGAGTTTCGGGTAGGTTAGATGGGATAGGGATTATTGTAAATCGTACTACTATGTTATTATGTTTAGTGATTTTATTACATTTTTTAAGAAATTATTTTGCATTTATGAAAACAAAATGGATGTTTACGAATAATATCCGGTTCTTTTATTTAATGCCTTTGATTGGTTTTATATTGGCTTGTATTGGAACTGTTTTCCCTGCTTCTAATGATATACTTTCGAATATTGTATTATTTATGTTCCTTATTTTGCTTATTATTATCTTAGGTATTTTATTAATAAGCTATTTCAAATATAGCTCACCTCAGTTGAAAATTTTATTAAGTAGTATAATGATTCCGTTCTTACCATTTCTATTTTTATATGTACTTCCAAAAATCCTTTTTCATACGTATATCCTTTCATCTGAGATTAGCTCCTTATTTTTATTACTGATACCTTTTAGCTTTATATTTACACAATTAGCAGAACGATTATTTGATATCGAGTATCATATTACTAGATTGCGCTACTATGTTATTTTTTCTTTACTATTTACCTTATGGTTCACAGTTGGCTTGTATTTCATTGCCGGTCAACATTTAAGAATCACTGTCATGTCAGGCGTGTCCTTCTTTACATTTTCTTCGTTAGTAATACTCTTTTATGTAAAAGAAAAAGTTGACTATCGCAAGCGGAAAATATTATTTTCAACAAAAGGTGATTACATTCATCAGCTGTACACGGCTGTCGATAAAATAGGGAAAACTATTAAAATGGATGAGCTTTTAGAGAAATTCGCATATGAGGTTTCTGTTCATTTGGAGCTAGAGGATGTTTTTGTTTTAACATATAACTATGATACGAATGAATTCCTTACAAATAGTGGGGAAAGAATTTTGATACATCCTGACACAATGGATGATATAAGATTAGGAGAAATACGTAAGATTGATAAAATTTATTTAGCATTTCTCCATCAGGATGTACATTATAAACGAGCATTAGTGCTGGGGCATAACAATACAATTCATTTAAAAGATGAGGAGCTACTATGGCTCGAATTGCTCCTATTGTATGTAAATAATTTTATTGAAAATACAAAGATGGTGGAAGAACTATTAGAGGAATTGAAGCATATGAAGCAAGCTGATGACGGCCAATTGCCGTGGCTTAATAAGCTGTTATGGTTGAGATTCGAAGAAGAAAAGTACCAGTTAGCCCAAGAGCTACACGACACCAATTTGCAGGAACAACTTCATATTGCAAGAGAGGTGGATGTCCTTGTTAATGCAAAGGATACAACAGACATTCAGGAGAAGCTTGCAAAAATTCATAAGCAAATGGTTGACTCTCTACATGAATTACGATCATATTGTGAGAATTTAAAACCTCCATTACTGGATACATTAGGTTTAAATGCTGCGTTAGAAAAGTTAATTCGAAAGGTTCAAGAAAGAGCTAATTTTGTTCTAATTTATTCAATAGATCGTCTGTATTTAGAAGATGAGCGTATGAATTTAATGATTTACCGATTATTCCAAGAAGTACTGAATAACGCCTTAAAACATTCTTATGCAACAGCTGTTGAAATCCATCTAAAGGAAATGAATGATGGTTTTGAAATCATTTATAGTGACGATGGTGTTGGGTGTCATGTAGAGGATATTATCGTAGCAGAGTCAATGGGCATCCGAGGTATGCAAGAACGTGTAAAAGCCTTTAATGGTCATTTTTATATTGACTCACAACTAAATCAAGGGATGTCAATTAGAATAGCAGTTAAAGAAGGGAGTGAAACACATGATTACCATGCTCATAGTGGATGATCACCCTATAGTTTTAGAGGGAACTAAAAATTTATTTCACGAAAATGAAGATATTATAATTGATACTGAAAGTGATGCCACATGTGTTATACAAAGAATAAAAAATAAACCATATGCTATTTACCTGATTGATATTAACATGCCATTGGAAAATGGTATTAATTTAGCCCGTCATATTAAATCTATTCAGTCGGATGCTTCCGTTATCCTTTATACAGGAGACGATATAACGGATTATTATCCCCTTATTTTAGAGAGAAAAATAGAAGGCATTTTAGCGAAAACGGCCTCTAAGGAGCAAATCATACGGACAGTCAGAGCGATTGCAAATGGTGAATTTGTTCTACCGAAAAATTTCTTAGATTTTCTGGATGATAAATTTAAATTGCAAAGTGCTAAAGATATTCATTTAAATGAAAAAGAAAAGAAAATTTTAAGACTGATTGCAGAAGGTCATACAAATAAAGCCATTGCTATTGAGTTGAATATTCCTCAGCGAACTACTGAGAGATATTTAACACAGCTCTTTTCTTTGCTAAATGTAGATTCAAGAACAGAGGCTGTCAATCTTGCTGAAAGAATGAATTTACTCTAAAGAAATTCCATGCTATACTGTTGGTGTATTTTTCTATCAAAAGGTACTTTATGACAAAAATTCTTCTCATATAATTTTATGGAAAAAAGCACCTTATTATTATGCTTGATTTACTATAAAATTTTCAAACACCGCCAAAAAAGTGGCGGTGTATTTTTATGTCCGCCAAATCACGCCATATTTTCGTATGAATCACGCCAAAAAATTGGCGTAAACCCGAAGTTGAAATATCGGTATAAGTACTGGTACGCTTAAATTACCGTGGTTAAGTAGATTTGCTATAGTGAGTAATAATACAAATGATTTTCTTCAAAATAAAGGAACCTGACTATCTATGTAAAAGGTAGATAATAGAATGGTAACTAGCAGTCAATATACTTCACCATAAAACTTTATAAAGGTAGGCGTGTATTGTGAAAGTAGAACTCGAAAATTTGTTTTCTATAGATGAATCTAGTCAAGATCAAGTGATTAACGTTTATAATCGTCATGGTATTGCTATTGGTGCGCCTGAAATTAGAAAGAGAAATTTAAAAACAAAATTTAATCCTATTTTTACATTAAATGAAGATGTAACATATGAGAAAGTAGCTGCCGTATACGAGTCATTAGAACGTGAATTTGGCATTGTCTCAATAGGAGAGCGTTTCTACTTTGAGTTTTCTGATTTGGAATATGAATGGGCACCATTGTTTACTTTAAATTCAACAGGAAATTCACCCGAGATGTTTCTAGAGGACAAAGGGACCTTATTTTCTTTAAGTACTCATTGTAAAAATTGCGGACTTATGGATAAAGAGCAATTATCTCCTATAGTTATTGATACTTCACACATGAAAGGACGTCATTTAGTTCATGTAAGTGGATATTGGGTAGCTTCAGAGGAACTGGTAGCATTATTGAAAAATGAAAAACTAGAAGGCTTTGAATTTTTAGAGGTAATCCATCAGGGACCTGAGCAAGGAAAACAGCCAGCTTATCAAATTATTCCTACACAAATTCTACCGTCTAGTAGTCAGGATAGAGTGAAATTATACTTTGCAACTGAACAACCTCCATGTAGCTGTGGTTTAAATGGTGTTATTAAGGGGCCAGATATTTATCATCAGGAAGATTTAGCTGCTTTAAAAGGCGATGTCTTTTACTCAGCTGAATGGAGTCATGATGGAAGATATCTTTATAAAAAAACTTTATTTAGTAAAAGGTTTAGAGAAGTGATTATAAAACATGGAATCTCTCGTGAAGTAAGAGGAGAAAAAGATCGAAACTTTGGTCCAAAGGATTGGCTGTTTGATCCAGTACTCATCAAATAATATAGATGTGGAACAGAGGTGTGTTGATGATATTTAGAAAAATTCTACCTATCGTGGCCATTTTATTCATTGTTGCATTGGTCGTCTCTAATTATTTTAACAAGCCTAATGAACAGGCCATGATTGTCACTGAAGAATGTAAACTGTATTTATAAAAATTAATGCTTCTCTCCCTCTAGTTCGGACATAATTATGTTATGATATGAAGATCATAGCAGTATGTTTTTGAGGTGAACGTATGAAAAAATGGGCCTATCCTTTGGCAATTATCACACTAATTATTTTTATTTTTTTAAAATTTACTTTTCAAAGTGATTGGATGAATAAATTTGATGTGAAAATGGCAGATGTCTTTTTTGGCAATCAATTTATTGAAGTCTTTCATTATATAGGAGAACCGATATTTGTTGTCATTGTAGCGGTACTTTTGATTGTGTATTTAGCGTGGAAGACAAAAAATTATCGAGGCATGCTATTTGTTGTTTTAACATTTGCAGCAGGGAATGTGTTAAATCAAGTATTAAAAAAGTGGATCCAACGAGCACGACCTGAAATTGAAGATCAATTAACATCGTATAGTTTTCCATCTGGACATGCTATGACGGGTATTCTGTATTTATTTGCAACTGCTTATATATTAGCTGAAAATAACAGTAAAAGTCGTAAAATCCTATTGTGGGTTGGGGCTACAATCCTAATGGTGCTTATAGGATTAGCTCGTATAGCTGGTGCTAGACACTTTGCTACGGATGTACTTGCAGGCTGGAGTATGGGCTATACTTGGTTTATCATTTGTGTCATCTGGTATGAACGTCGCAAAAAAACATTCCAATCGAATCATAAATAGGTTGTGAGAGCAGTATCAAATTCATAGGATTTGATACTGCTTTTTTCTGTGCAAAAGGATAAAGGAAGGACAAGGGCGATATTTACCTTGTAAAAAAGAATTGCTCTTAGGAAACTTCTGCGTTAAGATGAGTACAATAAAAAAAAGGGAAAAGGAAGAAGGGTATGGACGGAAACGTTTTACTAGCATTTGGACTGACTCTATTTGCAGGGCTCGCAACTGGGGTAGGTAGTTTAATAGCGTTTTTTACATCACGAACAAATACAAAATTTTTATCGCTAGCATTGGGTTTTTCTGCAGGCGTTATGATTTATGTCTCACTTGTTGAGATTTTTGTTAAGGCTAAAGATGCTTTAACGAATGCATTAGGTACTACAAATGGTTATTGGATGACAATCGCCGGATTCTTCGGTGGCATGTTATTCATTGCTTTAATCGATAAATTCATTCCAAAATCAACAAATCCTCATGAAGTAAAGCTAGTAGAAGATGTGAATGCAATAAAGCCACAGGTCAATGAAGATCATTTGATGAAGATGGGTATTTTTACAGCTCTAGCTATTGGAATTCATAACTTTCCAGAGGGGATAGCTACATTTATGTCAGCTATTAATGACCCAAATGTAGGAATTGCCATTGCCATAGCAGTAGCGATTCACAATATTCCAGAGGGGATAGCAGTATCTGTCCCGATTTTCTTTGCCACGGGTAATCGTCGAAAGGCTTTTAAATTATCATTTTTATCGGGGTTAGCAGAGCCCGTCGGTGCAATAGTAGCATTTTTGCTCCTTATGCCATTTTTAACAGACGTTATGTTTGGCATCATTTTTGCTGGAGTGGCAGGCATAATGGTCTTTATTTCATTGGATGAATTATTACCAGCAGCGCAGAGGTATGATGAAACTCATTTATCTATGTATGGTTTGGTAGCTGGAATGGCTGTCATGGCCATCAGCCTCGTGTTATTAGTATAAGTCTATAAAAAAGGGAGCCATTCATGTGGTTCCCTTTTTTTTATAGTCGTGCATTAAGTTGCTGGAATAGTATGTTTGGTTTCTATAAGTTCTTGTACAATTTTTAAACAGTCGTGGAATGTGATAAATGGTTTATATGGAACTTGAAGCTCTTCACAGCGTTGAATGAGATGATCTCTAGCCAGAACAATATCAGCTTGTTTAGCAGCTTCAAAATCTGAAAGAGAATCACCGATAACGATTTTAAAATGATCTTCTTTTGCCACTTTCCGCATAACGCTAGGTTTGCAGCAACCACACCCTTGTATGCTATATTTTGCGCATTCCTCATCACAGCTATTTGAATAAATCAGTTTAATTTGCTCACCAGAAAAGTCAGCTGTATTGCAGTAAATACCTGAGAAAGGACCGTATTTTTCTACTAAAGGCTCAATAAAAAAATCGACCCCTCCACTTACAATGTAAAATGGTATGCCATGATCTTGAGCATATCGAACAAAATCTCCAAAGCCATCACGAATGATAGCTGTATCCATAAGATATTGAATGACTTCATCTTTCTGTTGAGTAGAAAGTAAATGAAACATGGCAGAGAGCCCATCTTTAAACGAAATGGTTTGCTCCATAATAGCTTTTGCAATTTTCTCAGATTCTTGTGGAACAAATTCCGTCATCAGAGAAAAGATATTATCAGTTTCTGTTATTGTGCCATCGAAATCACAGAATATAATTGGCTTCAAGATAGTTCCTCCTTAGAAAAGCGCACATCCTAGTTGTAAATAATAGGTGTTTCAAGGTAAATCCTATACTTCTATAATATTAGTTTTATCCACACTTGCTTTCAAGAAAAAACGCCTACTATTATAGTAGACGTTTTATATATTCACGTACTTGTATACCTTGTTCATCAGCTTTTGTTAAAATCACTTGATGTTCAGGAAATTGATTTTTCATAGTTTGAACAAAGTCATATGCAATGGTAGAAGGAATGATAGAAATCAATGTAGGGCCAGCTCCACTTAAAGCTGTACCATACGCACCATTCATCTTTGCTGCTGTACGAATTTCTGTATACTCGGGTATTAGCTTTGCACGAAACGGTTCATGGAATAGATCGTTTTCCATATAACGCCCAGCACGCTGGAAATCACGTGCCATTAGTGAAGCTGCTAACATATTAGCATTTGCCGAAGCATGAACTGCATAGGCTCTGTCAAATTGGTCTGGCAATACAGATCGAGACTCGCTCGTTTTTAATTCGACATTTGGTACATATACCACAAAGGAAGCATCAATTTCATTGATATGAAAAGTATCAACATTACCTTTTTCATCCATAGAAGAAATGGTTAAGCCTCCTAAAACAGAAGCGGTTGCGTTATCTGGGTGTCCCTCAATTTGGGATGATAAGTTAAGTTTATCTTGTATTGTTAAGTTAAGCCCACATACTTGATTGGCTAGTTCAATACCTGCAACTATCACAGCAGCACTGCTTCCA
This sequence comes from Lysinibacillus sp. GW823-FHT06C08, assembly GCF_058795135.1. Classification (NCBI taxonomy): domain Bacteria; kingdom Bacillati; phylum Bacillota; class Bacilli; order Caryophanales; family Bacillaceae; genus Lysinibacillus; species Lysinibacillus sp. GW823-FHT06C08. The sequence continues at coordinate 57,977 of NZ_JBXAHN010000006.1, read as the reverse complement.
AGCCCACGTGCTAATGGTAGCTCGCTAGCCATCTCGACACGGCATGCAGGTAATTGTTGACCATATTGATCAGCAACTTTTTTTGCAATGACGTATAGTAAATGTTCGTCAAGCTCAAACTTTTTAGGACCGTTATCATCAAGATGGATAATATCCCATGTATCTTGTAAAGTAACTGTTAATTGTAAGTATAGAGACAAGCCGAGTCCTATGGAATCAAAGCCAGGCCCTAGATTGGCTGTACTTCCTGGAACTGAGATTTGCCATGCTTTACTCATAGTACTCCCTCGATATATTCTCGAATTTCATTCTCGTCATTTTTAAGGGATATTACTTCGACTGTGGATACATCCATAGCTGTATCGGGATCTTTTAGTCCATTACCTGTGAAGATTGTAACTACTTTTGAACCCTTTGGAATTTTTCCGTTCTCCACTGATTTAATAACACCTGCTAATGATGCGGCAGAGCCGGGTTCAACGAAAATACCTTCTGTATTGGCGATTAATTGATAAGCAGCAATAATTTCTTGATCTGTTACGGAATCAATAATACCTCCAGATTCATCTCGAGCTGCTTCTGCCAATTTCCAGCTAGCTGGGTTACCAATTCGAATAGCAGTGGCAACTGTCTCCGGATTTGTAATAGGCTCTCCTTTAACGATTGCTGCTGCACCTTCTGCTTCAAAGCCATACATCTTTGGTAGACCAGAATCTTTAGAAGCATGATATTCTTTAAAGCCTTTCCAGTAAGCAGTAATATTCCCTGCATTACCAACCGGGATGCATAGATAATCAGGAGCTGAGCCTAAGGCATCTACAATTTCAAATGATGCAGTTTTTTGACCTTCAATGCGGTATGGATTAACGGAGTTTACAAGTGCGACAGGAGTTGTTTCACTTACTTGGCGAACAATACTTAAAGCATCATCAAAATTACCATCAATCTCAATGATTTTTGCACCATACATAGTTGCTTGTGCAAGCTTACCAAGGGCAACTTTTCCTTTAGGAATTACAACGATGGATTGAATACCAGCTCTTGTAGCATAAGCAGCTGCAGCAGCGGATGTATTTCCTGTAGAGGCACAAATCACACACTTACTACCATCTTCAATAGCTTTAGCTACTGCAAACACCATACCACGGTCTTTAAATGAGCCAGTTGGGTTTGCACCCTCAATTTTACCGTAAAGCTCAATGCCTAATTGCTTAGATAAATTCACTAAATGTATAAGAGGCGTATTGCCTTCGTTTAAAGTTAATGCGGGTGTATTTTCTGTTACAGGTAAAAATTGTTTATATTCTTCAATAAGGCCTTTCCACATAAAGATACGATCTCCTTTTGTTCTTATAGAAAGAACAGTTGTATTTGTATAAAAGACATTTTAACGCAAATCACACTATTATTTCAATAGCATTTCATAAATTGTCGAAACAATTCGGTAATTAGAATTTTGCTTGTCACTTTCTTGAAACAACTGTATAGTAATCTTGTAATGTAAAGTCAAGTGTAAAGACAGGTGGTTGAAATGGCGACAAATACTGTAGGAACAAATAAATCTCAGCAAACTATTTCTAGAAATAGACTATTGGGCGTTGCAGGGATTGGATGGCTTTTCGATGCAATGGATGTTGGAATATTATCGTTTGTCATTGCAGCATTGGCAGCAGATTGGGGACTGACACCAAGTCAAGCTGGCTGGATTGGTAGTATTAACTCAATTGGAATGGCTGTTGGAGCCCTTGTATTCGGTGTTTTTGCCGATAAAATAGGGAGAAAACAAATTTTTATGTGGACACTTGTCCTATTTTCCCTTGCAAGTGGTCTATCCGCTTTTACGACTACATTAACGGCATTTTTAATGCTACGTTTTTTAGTAGGAATGGGTCTGGGCGGTGAACTACCTGTAGCATCAACGTTAGTATCTGAAAGCGTAGCAGCAAAAGAAAGAGGACGCGTAGTTGTTTTACTGGAAAGCTTTTGGGCAGCTGGATGGCTAATTGCCGCATTGATATCCTATTTCGTTATTCCAACGTGGGGATGGCGAGTAGCGCTCATCTTAACAGCACTCCCTGCATTTTATGCTATTTATCTTAGATGGCATCTCCCAGATTCACCACAGTTTACGGTGAAGCAAGAGGCCAAATCACGTAGTATCCTTCAAAATATAAAAGAAGTATGGTCAAAAAAATATGCACGTTCCACATTGATGCTTTGGGTGCTTTGGTTTACAGTTGTATTTTCGTATTACGGTATGTTCTTATGGCTTCCAAGTGTCATGGTTGGTAAGGGCTTTGATATGATTACGAGCTTTAAGTATGTTCTCATTATGACATTAGCTCAATTGCCAGGTTATTTTACTGCAGCCTGGTTTATTGAAAAGTTTGGACGGAAATTTGTGCTTGTTTCCTATCTAATTGGTACTGCAGTGAGTGCTTTCATTTTTGGGAATGCTGAAACACTTGTAGTACTGTTATTGTCAGGCATGTTTTTATCTTTCTTTAACTTAGGAGCATGGGGGGCCCTATATGCTTATACACCTGAGCAATACCCTTCCATTATTCGTGGTACTGGTGCAGGGATGGCAGCAGCTGCTGGACGAATTGGTGGTATTTTCGGACCGCTACTAGTTGGTTCTTTATTAACAGCTGGTTATGATATAGGCTTCATTTTTGCCATTTTCTGTGGAGCCATTCTTATAGGTGTTATTGGTGTCATTTTCCTTGGGAAGGAAACCAAGCAGCTAGAATTAGAATAATAACTAAACAATGTCCTGGATAAGAGTAATCAATCCAGGACATTTTTGTCTTTATTCGCTAGTGTATTACATAAAAATTAGGAATTATTGAATTTTATTCATCGGTACCAATAAATTTGGTAAAATAACAAATCAACATAGAAAAGTACAAAAAGTCGACATATTAGCAGGTTAATGCGCTGAAGATTTTTCAGAAAAGTCATTGTATTCAAATTGCAATCATGATACTGTATTTTTAATCGAATTTTGAGTAAGTAGGAAACAATCTCCCATTCGTGATAAGGTCATTGAAAGAAAGGTTGTTAGGAATGTGCATTCATGAGGATATAAAGAAAAGGTTTGTAAGACTGTCAAAGGGGCAGCGTAAAGTAGCACAATTTGTAATGGATAATCCCAATACAGTGATTGCTAATGGAGCAGCAGAAGTAGGCAGACTGGCTAATGTAAGTGAATCAACGGTTATTCGCTTTTGCTATGCCATGGATTTATCGGGATATGTGGAACTGCAAGAAGAAATAAGAGGCTATGTCATGTCCCAAGATGTAGGAACAAATCTACAATCTACCTATACGGGTAAAAAGCAAACTAATTCTCGTTTTGGCAAGGTAATGCAGCAAGATAGCCAAAACATTCAGGAAACAATTCAAATAATTAGCGATCAACAGATTCAAAAAGGTTCAAAATGGATGCATGAAGCAGATAATATCTATATTCTAGGTACTCGTCAGGCAGCATCTGTAGCAAATTGGTTATCCAACACATTAAAAACACTACGTTCTAATATTAAGCAGCTTCGTATAGATTCCGATGAAATAATGAATCAAATTAATAGCATGGGAGAGCGTACAACATTAATTGTTTTATCATTTGATAAACAGTTAAAGGATATTCAAACGATTGTTGAAATTGCAAGGATGAAGAAAGTAAAAATTATTGCTATTACTGGAACTGCATTTTCACCCGTTCGTGAATATGCTAATATTTTGTTTGCGCTTGGAACAAACAAGTATTCCTCGCTAGATATAGTGCCCGTTTTATTTTCTTTCTTACATGCTTTATTGGAGGAAATGATTAGCCAAGATAAGCGGCAGTATGAAAAATATCAAAAATCCTATGAGCAAGTAGATAGTAATATATTATTCCTGGATGCTGCTAGAGAGAAACAGGTATTTTAATGTTATGCATGGAAAAGTGTTATATTGCTTTTCTATGCATTTTTTATAGTCTAACTATATAAAAAGATGTCCAAATATTCTTTAGACATCTAGGCAAAGTGATTTATAAAATTTTACTTAAGTTATACTCGTTAATGAAAGTATCATTTAATTTAATAGCATTTTGTCGAATGCCTTCTTGTTTAAATCCTATTTTCGTAAAAAGATGTAAAGCAACATTATTATGTTCCATAACTGATAATTCTAATCTGGATATATCACGCTGTTTTGACCAACCTTCCACAGCCTTCATTAGCGCAGAGCCAATGCCTTTTTGTTGGTACTCTTCCTTCACAGCTAAGCGAACAGAGGCAACATGTTTAGCTTTCGTTTGTTTATACCCATGTACAACTGCATAGCCTGCAAAAATACCATTTAATACGCAAAGTAATATAGTGCGATTTTTTAGTTGTTTCCAATAGGTTAAATTTTTACGAAGTTGTTGGACAGTTAGATCTACTTCATTTTGAACATTATACATGAAGTCGGTTTGTTGAAAAATTTCTTCCTGTAAAAGAATAAACGATCTAGCATCCGATGCTTCAATCCCTCGAATTATGTATGCAGATGGGTTCTCTTCTTCATTTTTAGAAAGATTGTTTACAGTTGCCTTAGTTTGCGTGCATGAGAAAGTTATACTAGTACCTAGTCTAACATCAATGACATGATAGCCTGCATTTGTCCATGACAAATAGTGTGATAGAGGGGGCTTTGTTTTTTTCCACCAGCTCTTATTTAAGTAGGCGGCATTCGGTAAGGCTTGTCCCATAATGTTTTCTAATTCACTAAAGGATAAAGTGATTTCTTGTTGTAAAGCTACTTCAAAATAATTTGCTAAAGGAATGTACTTTTTTTCCATCTTCTTTGTCATCGTAATCCCCATTTCCTGAATATCCAAAAATATAGACTATCTGATAATAGCATAAAATTACGCTTACATAAATATGAAAATCCAACTAAATATCTATGTAAAATAATTAATACTAGAAAAATATGCGCTTTTGCTATTGAATGTTAAAAATAGGATGGTAAAAAAAGATAATGCAAACAAAGGGGATGGGTGCACAAAATATATGTATGTGACAGTTTGAAGGTCCATTATACTTTATTCATATTTGTATAGTTGGTTATTGGGAGTGGGGAATTATTATTGTATATTAAATGAATGAGCATAGTTTACTTAATGTTTCAATTTATCATTTGTTAGTCCATAAGATATGATAAAATAAAAGATAAATGTAAGGTCATTTTAGGAGGAATAAATTCAATGAGTAAAGTATTAGTTTTTGGACATAAAAACCCAGATACAGACACGATCACGTCTGCAATTGTATATGCTTATTTAAAACAACAAATTGGAGAAGAAGCCGAGGCTGTACGTCTTGGAGATGTTAATAATGAAACCCGGTTTGCTTTAGATAAATTTGGCTTTGAAGCGCCACGTTTAATCTCATCTGTAGTTGGAGAAGCGGACAAAGTTATTCTAGTAGACCACAATGAATTCCAGCAATCGGCTGATGGTATTGAGGAAGTGCAAATTGCCGAGGTAATTGATCACCACCGCATCGCTAACTTCCAAACAGCTGATCCGCTATATTATCGTGCAGAACCAGTAGGCTGTACGGCTACAATTCTAAAGAAAATTTTTAACGAAAACGGTTTAGATATTCCAGCGAACATTGCTGGTTTAATGCTATCAGCAATCGTTTCAGATACATTATTATTCAAATCACCAACTTGCACAGAGCAAGATGTAAAAGCTGGCGAAGAACTAGCGAAAATTGCTAATGTGGATGTTGCAGAATATGGTTTAGCTATGCTAAAAGCCGGTGCAGACCTATCTGATAAATCTTTAGAAGATCTACTATCATTAGATGCTAAGGAGTTCCAATTCGGTGAGTACAAATCTGTAGTTGCACAGGTGAATGCTGTGGATATTGATGATGTGCTTAATCGACAAGAGGAATTAGAGATTTTATTAAATAAAAATGTTGCTGAGAATGGTTTAGATTTATTCTTCTTCGTTGTGACAGATATCCTAAATAACGATTCTACAGCTGTAGCAATTGGACAAGTCGCACAAGCTGCAGCAAAAGGATTCGGTGCTGAGCTTATCAACAACCGTGTTGTGTTACCAGGCGTTGTTTCTCGTAAAAAGCAAATTGTGCCAGTATTAACAGAAGCGCTAAAGTAATTTACACAAGAAGACAGCTACTTAGGCTGTAGATAATAGCCATCGAAAAGTTCACACTTTCGATGGCTTTTGTCATGTTTCTTGCATGTATCATATTGGGTAATTACTGTCGAATCTAACATGCTCAAGTAAGCATCGACTGTATGGTCAGTTTTTTTATGACCTCTACAGGTTGTCCATCATACACCATGCTTTTTCTTTGCGCTTTGCATAGATTTTTTACTTTTTTCAACATATGAAAAGGGAGTCTCTTATATAGAAAATTGATAGGAACGAAGTGCGCCCATAGTGGACATCAACGGCTTTACTTTATTTCATCGTAAAAAAGACTGTAGCAAACTCATAATTTATGGAGAGTTTGTCTACAGCCTCTTTTTTAATCTAATTTCAAAGGTTGTACTGCTGGTCCTTCCAGTACTTCTCCTTGAGCATTGAAGCGGGAGCCATGGCAAGGACAATCCCATGTTTCATCAGCCTCATTCCATTTCGTCTTACAGCCCAAGTGAGTACATGTTGGAGCACTGGCATTTCTCATATACCCAGTAATAAATTCTTTTGCGACAAAGCCGCCAACTTTAAGCATTTGCATAAACTGGGCACCGAATTTTGTACGTGATGGTGAATAGAGTGCGATGGCACCATCCTCACTTCTTGATCCCGTGATTAGGCTGGATAAAATGTCACCAGCAACAAAGGAATTAGAAATGCCCCACTTTCTATAGCCAGTAGCAATGAATACGTTTGGCAATGAGTTTGTAATTCTTCCTACGTAAGGAACGATGTCAGGAGTTTCGATATCCTGAGCAGACCATCGATAAATGGGCTCTTGCTCAAAATGTTCTTTCATTTCATTTGCAATGGCATCATAGTACGGCTCTGTATTGACTGTTTCCCCAGCGATGTGATTCGCTCCACCAAGTACTAAATAATGCTCGTTGTTAATTGTAGCTGTACGAATGGAACGAGAAGGGAAATCAACGGATAGATATTGCCCCTGCATCGTTTCAGCAATTTTACTAGCCACCATGTAAGAACGACTATTTGACAGTTTAAATAACTTTAGCCCCTTGAAAGCTTCAATTGGATAATGTGAGCACAAAATAAGTTTTTTATATTGAACCGATATATTCTTTTCGGTATGTAAGTTATTTTGAGCTATGTTTAATTGCTGAACTCGGGTATTTGTATAAAGCTTGGCACCCATCGCTTGTGCTTCTTTAGCAAGAAAATTACTTACCTCTACAGGATTTATTTGAGCTTGCTGGGACATGCATAAAGCCTTTGTAATGGGGAAGGGAAGCTCTGTTTCTGTGGTGATTTTTGATTGGATATTTAACACCTTATAAGCATTCCATTCTTTTAACAATTGCGCATACCCATCTTTTGTTTGAGCATACAATAGTGAATCTACTTGCTTTACACTGCCTTTTGGGAATAATTGTGTTACCTTTTCAATGGCTTGTTGATTGAGTTGGTAATAGAGCTGTGCCTCATCAACGGATAGTTTTTCTAAAAGGTTAGCATAAACGATACTATGCTGGGCAGTTAGTTTACCCGTGGAATGGCCTGTAGTACCGTGACCAAAATGGGCATTCGCCTCAAGTAAAAGTACATCAACACCTGCTTTTGCCAAGACATAGGCTGTATAAAGACCAGTTAAGCCTCCTCCGACTATACATACATCACAAGTTGTAGATGAAGAAAGTGAAGATAGTGAGACTGATTCGGAAGTAGCGAGCCAAAGAGATTGAGTCATAGATAAACCTCACAATGTTTTTATGTTCAGTATGTAGATGTACTGGAGAATTTATGCGATGAAGCATAAAAATTGCCTTGCGATTTAATCTATCGCTACAATGTAGCAAAAGGAGAGTGTGAGTAATGAAAATTGAAATATGGTCTGACTACGTATGTCCATTTTGTTATATTGGTAAAAAACAATTAGAGCAAGCGATTGAAGATACTGGCTTTGGTGGGCAAGTGGAGCTTGTTTATAAAAGCTATCAACTTGATCCTAATACCCCAGTAGATTCGAACATTACTGTTTATGAATCGTTAGCGAAGAAATATGGTATGACTTTAGAAAAAGCCAAAGAAATGACATTAGGTGTTACAGAGCGTGCGAAAGAAGTGGGCTTAAACTATGACTTTAGCAATCTAATGGAAGAGAATACGTTAAAGGCACATCGACTTGTTAAATGGGCTGAGCAGCAGGGAGATGTTACAGCATTAGTTGAAGCTCTACTGCACAGTCATTTTATTGAAGGAAAACGTATTGGACAAGAGGATGTATTATTAGATATAGCCGAACAAGTAGGATTGCAACGCGAGGAAGTGGCAAAAGTTCTTGCTGTGGATGAATTTAAAAATGAGGTAGAAGCAGATATTCAAGAAGGATTGCAGCTTGGAGTTCGTGGGGTCCCATTCTTTGTCTTAAACCGTAAATATGGTATTTCTGGTGCCCAGCCACAAGAAGTATTCGAAGATACACTACGTAAAGTGGCTGAGGAAGAGGGCTTACAACCTGGTCTAAAAATGGCTGGCACGGGTGACGCTGGTGTTTGTACAGATGATAACTGTAAATTATAGTGCTAAAATTACTCTAACTACGGAGGGGCTTGACATAACAAGCCTCTTTTATTCGTTTTAGTGAAAATTTTATCTAATATTTCAGTCAAAAGTCTGAGGAAAGTATCGTTGACTTTTTAGAAGAATTTTTTTAAGATAAGTTTATATCTTGAATTCGAGATAATAGACTATGAGATATAAGGGAGATTTTATATAATGAACGTTTTAGTAGTAAAAGCAAACAACCGTCCAGATGGTATTTCAACAAAAATGTACGATACTTTTATGGAAAACGTACAAGGTGTAAACGTTACAACTTTTGACGTATTTGCAGAAGATATGCCATACTTTGGGCAAGATCTTTTCAATGCATTTGGTAAAGTACAAAATGGTGGGGAGTTAACAGACATCGAATCACGTCTTTTAGCTGCTAAACAAAAAGCGATGGATGCATTAACAGCAGCTGATTTAGTAGTATTTGCTTTCCCACTTTGGAACTTAACTATTCCAGCACCTTTACAAACATTTATTGACTATGTGTACCAAGCAGGCTTCACATTCAAATATGGTGAAGATGGCCAAATGGTTAGCTTAATGACGGATAAAAAAGCGATTATTTTAAATGCTCGTGGTGGCTACTACTCACTACCAGAAACACAGCCGATGGAAATGTCAGTAAACTACATTAAAAATGTAGCAGGCGGCGTGTTCGGTATGGAAATTATCGAAGAAGTAATTATTGAAGGTCACAATGCATCACCTGATAAAGCACAAGAAATTATTGCAAATGGCCTAGAAGAAGTGAAAAAAGTAGCTCAATCACTTCAAGCAGTAAACGCGTAAAAAATATTTTTTAATAAAAGTCCTCTCAAATTTGAGAGGTCTTTTTTTATTTTGCGAACAGAGGTATGGTGTGGTATAGAAGTCGGATATATTGGTATTAACTATTTATTCGGAATTTACATTTCCTAACATTCTATTGGTGGTATAAAAATAAAAATGATAGAAAAATGTGATTTTATAGGAAAGTAATAACCCATTCTTTTAAAAATACATATAATTAGGACTAATTATTCAGTAAAAAATAGAGTTAGTTTAATATAATAGTATCTGTAGGAAAATACTAGATGAATAAGGAGGTTGTTGTATGAACAAGAAATTAATAACTAAATTTTTAGCCATGCTACTAGTTTTATTCGCGTTGATACCATTTGGATTCACTGCTAATGCTGCTTCCAATGAAGTTACACGCGCTGATTATGTAAAAGAATTAGTAGAAAGCTTAGATGTCAAAATAGGTGATGGTTCTTCCCTTACTTTTACGGATGTCTCCAAGGATTTAGCACCATATGTAGAAAAGGCTGTACAGTTAAAACTTATAAAAGGAAAAACAGCAACTACATTTGGTCCAAACGATAAATTAACACGTCAACAAGCATTTGTTATATCTGCTCGTGGACTTGTTAGTGAAAACGCTTCCCTTGCGGTCTTAGACCAATTTAAGGATGCTGATCAAATTGCTAAAGCTTATAAACAAGATTTAGCTAATGCTGTTGCAGCAGATATTCTTCAAGCGTATGAGGATAATACGATCCGTCCTCTTGAATATGTAACACATGAGCAAATGGAAAGTATTGTAGAGCGCTTTGTAGCAGAATACAAGGCACCATCTAATGGAGTGTCAGTAGATCTTCAAATTTTAGGAACTACAGATATTCATACAAATTTAGCAAATTATAATTACTATTTAGATGCTCCATCATCTGAGGTTGGTTTAGCTAATACAGCTACATTAATTGAACAAGCTCGTGCTAAAAATCCCAACACATTACTATTTGATAATGGGGATTTAATTCAAGGTACGCCACTTGGCTCTTATAAAGCATTAGAAAGTGTATTAAAGCCAGGGGAAGTACATCCGGCTATTGCGGCACTTAACGCTTTAAAATATGATGGTGGAACTTTAGGAAACCATGAATTCAACTATGGTCTTGATTTCTTAAATGAAGTTTTAAATGATGCCAAATATCCAGTCGTAAATGCTAATACTTACGATGCTAAAACAAAAAAGCGTATGTTTACACCTTATGTTATTCTTGATAAAGAAGTAGTGGATAGCACAGGTAAGAAACATACACTGAAAGTTGGTGTGACAGGGATTGTACCAACAAAAATTGTTGAATGGGATGCCATTCATTTAGCTGGTAAAGTTGACATGCAAGAACCTGTTGAAGCAGTAAAAGAAGTAGTTCCTGAAATGCAGAAGGCTGGAGCAGACGTAATTGTTGTTCTTTCACATTCAGGTATTGGTGAGGACACTTACGTGGAAGGTGCTGAAAATGTTGGCTATCAACTAGCAGGAATTGACGGAATTGATGCTTTGATTACAGGGCACTCGCATTTAACATTCCCAGGTGACTACAAAGATTTGAAAGATGTAGATCAAGAAAAGGGAACGATTCACGGTGTTCCAACAGTTATGGCAGGTAGCTATGGTAGCCATCTTGGTATCATTGATCTAAAACTAGAACAACAAGGATCAGAGTGGGTTGTAGTAGATGGTAGTGGGTCATTACAATCAATCAAGCAAGAAGGTTTACAACCATCCACTACGGTATTAAAAGCTGTGAAACAAGCACATGAAGGCACTTTAACTTATATTCGCCAGCCTGTTGGTGAAACAACTGCGCCAATCCATAGTTATTTCTCAATGGTGCAAGATGATCCTTCTATTCAAATCGTCACACAAGCACAAAAATGGTTTATTGAACAGGAATTAAAGGGAACGGCTGATGAAAAAACGCCGATTCTTTCTGCTGGGGCACCTTTTAAAGCCGGTTCACGAAATAATCCATTAGATTATACAAACATTCCAGTTGGTCCACTTGCCATTAAAAATATGGCAGACATTTATCATTACGATAATACTGTAGCCACAATTAAAGTTACAGGTGCACAAGCCGTCGAGTGGTTAGAGATGGCTGCAGGTATTTTTGCAACAATAGATCCGAATAAGACAGAAGAGCAAAATATTATTGATTCAGAAGCACGCTCTTATAATTTTGACGTGTTAGATGGCTTAACCTATCAAATTGATGTGACATCTCCATCTAAATATGACCGACGTGGTAATCTTGTTGATGAAAAGGCGAACCGTATTAAAAATGTACAATATAATGGTAAACCAATTGATTTAAAACAAGAATTCATTATCATTACAAATAATTATCGTGTTGGTGGTTCTTATGGAGCGACATTTAAAAATACGGACGGCTCGAATATAACTAACTATGCCTATGAAAATCGTCAAGCTGTAGTTGATTATATTATGGCAAATAAAACAATTAACCCTGCTGCGGATAAAAACTGGTCATTTGTACCATTCCCAGCCAAGACGAAAGTTGTTTATCTATCTGCGAAAGATGCACAAAAATTTATCTCAGCAGATAGCAACATTGAATATTTAGAAGATACAGAGGCAGGATTTTCCAAGTATTTAATTAAATAAAACTAAAAGGGAGAGTACGAGTTAATCGCTACTCTCCCTTTATTGTCTTTCGAAAGTATGAAAGCGTGTACCCTGATACGTTAAAAGACCAATGTCACCCTCCACTAGCTGTCCATAATTACGACCATTCACTTTAAATTCCTGACGCTCCCCATGTCGTTCTTCAAACGTTATGAAATAGGAAGTATATGCCGCAGAATTAGTAGAGCCTCCCCGAATATTTGTACGTTTTGACACAACCTTAGCGGGTACAGTTAAGGTTTGTGATTGGTTATTAATAGACCAAGTGACAATAGCTTTAATAAGGCTGAAGGCGATGCTACCAAAAACAATAAAAAAGACGATTGTAATAAAGCTCGATACAAATGTAATTTCGTTATCAAACCATAGCATGTAAAGTTCCCTCTTTCCTTAAAGTAAATCAATAACTAAAGGGGGCTTAATTCGACATCTACCACAATGTCAATCTCATCACTGATTAATACGCCACCTGTTTCTAGAATTGTATTGTAGACTAAATTAAAATCGCGGCGATCAATTTGTGTCTTTGCCTGAAAGCCATATACTTGTGCCCAAGGATTAACACCGTTTCCTGTATATACTGTTGTAAATACGATAGGCTTTGTTATGTTTTTAATCGTTAAATCCCCATGTATCAAAAAAGTTTTATCATTTTGTTTATCAATATATGTAGAGGTGAAAACTATTTTTGGATAGACGTCTGCATCAAAAAAATCTGGAGACACAAGGTGTACATCACGGTCATGATTTTTTGTGGAGACACTAGCCACGTCAATGGTAATAGAGATACTTGCATCTTGCATATGCTCAATATTGGCTGCAGCAATTTCAGCGTTGTACGATTCGAAAGTACCGTGAATTTTAGATATCATCATATGTCGTACAGAAAAACTAAGTGTGGAATGACTGATATCAATAGTGTATTTTTTCATTTAAAAACCCCCTAAAACAGCATTCTACAACGAATGATAAAGGAAACAAATACCATATTCAATGGGTTTTTCATAAATAGGAATGGATAATCACCAATAAAAGTGTAAACTGTGAACATTTACAAGACTTAAAATAAATAGTTAGTCATATTACTGATATCTAGGGCATTGTATTATTAGGAGGACGGACGGTTTAATGATGGAAGGTTCCACCGTAATTGAAAAAGACTGAATATTAAAGTTACTTTTTGTAATTAAGTATATAAAAGTATATTAATTATGTTATGTAAATAAGTTACTCTAAATTTACATTTCCTGCAATAATCGTTACAATAGTTACATAGAGGTGAAGAAATATGAATGAGACAACTTTATGTCCTCGTTTAGCTAAAGCAATGGATTTAATCGGAAAACGATGGACGGGTTTAATATTATATCAATTATTAGATGGACCACAGCGTTTTAATGAAATAGAGTCTGCATTACCTGTTAGTGGCCGTTTATTATCAGAACGTTTGAAGGAACTGGAAAAAGAAGGACTTGTTGAACGTAAAGTGTATTCTGAAGTCCCAGTACGAGTTGAATATTCATTAACGGATAAAGGGCAAGCACTAGAAGGCGCTATCCGTAATATTGAAACATGGGCAAGTAGCTGGCTTTAAAGTGAATGGCTTGTTCTTTAGGTAGTATTGTGCCAAAAACGACACTTGGAATGACTGTCAATTTTCTTTATAATATTCATCATCTCTGCACAGGACTTACCTGTCTTTTTATGTGAGATAAAAATACCCTTCATTTTACTTGTCAAATTGGGGTTCTAAATCCATACTGGTGTAGAGTAAGAAGGACGTTAGAAAGGAATTAGCTCTCATGACAAAACAACAATGGGCAAAGGATTTAGCGAAGAGCATTAATCCTGCCAATATTAAGTTAGATGAATCATTACAACAATATACAATGACAAAATTAGGTGGCAAAGCAGATGTTTTTGTTCTTCCTGATACAGAAGAAGAAGCAGCATTTGTAATACGCTATGCATATATAAATAATATTCCTTTATTAATGTTAGGTAACGGATCTAATATGGTTGTTCGTGATGGTGGTCATAGAGGAATCGTTGTAACATTTTCAAATTTAGATGAGATTCGTATTAATGGTGAACATGTTTATGCTCAAAGTGGTGCGCTAATTAAAGATGTGTCGAAGCTATCTGCTAAAGCATCTTTAACAGGCTTCGAGTTTGCCTGTGGTATCCCTGGATCAATTGGTGGTGCAATGGCTATGAACGCAGGTGCTTATGGCGGTGAGATTAAAGATATAATTATTTCATCTAAGGTGTTAACAAAAGAGGGAGAAATTTTAACCTTGTCAAAGGATGAGCTTGAACTTGGTTATCGTAAAAGCGTTATTGCGAAGAAAGGCTATTACGTGTTATCCTCTGAGTTCCAATTAGCTCCTGGCGAACAGGGGGAAATTGATGCGAAGATTGCTGACTTAACATTTCAGCGAGAATCTAAGCAACCATTAGAATATCCATCTGCGGGAAGTGTTTTTAAACGCCCACCAGGTCATTTTGCAGGTAAGCTTATTCAAGATAGTGGCTTGCAAGGCAAAGGAGTAGGCGGTGCAGAGGTCTCTACGAAGCACGCAGGTTTTATTGTCAATAAAGGAAATGCTACTGCTTCTGATTATATTGCAACTATTCAAATGGTACAGCGGATTGTGAAAGAAAAATTCGGTATTGAATTAGAAACAGAAGTTAAAATTGTTGGTGATGATCTATAATGTGACGCTCTTCACTTGAGTCGAAGGGCGTTTTTTTAAGGAGTGAGTATGAGATGAAATTTATATCATGGAATGTTAATGGAATTAGGGCTTGCCTGGGGAAAGGCTTTCTAGATTTCTTTCATCAAATAGAGGCAGATTTTTTTTGTATCCAAGAAACCAAATGTCAGGCTGGACAAGTAGAGCTTGCACTAGATGATTATGAGCAATATTGGAACTATGCCCAAAAGAAAGGCTACTCGGGGACGGCTATATTTACAAAGCATACACCATTATCCGTTATGTATGGAGTTGGCGATGAAGATTCTCAGGATGAAGGTAGAATCATTACTTTAGAATATCAAAATTTCTATTTAGTAAATGTCTATACCCCCAATGCACAGCGAGATTTAGCGAGATTACCACTTCGACTAACTTGGGAAGATCGTTTAGCCGGCTATTTACAAGACTTGAATAGTAAAAAGCCTGTTGTCTATTGTGGTGACTTAAATGTTGCACACACTGAAATAGATTTGAAAAATGCTAAATCGAATGTGGGAAATTCCGGATTTACATATGAGGAGCGTGCTAAATTTTCGGAGCTTTTAGCCAGTGGTTTTGTAGATTCTTTCAGATACAAGCATCCTAATGAAACTGACCATTTTACATGGTGGTCCTATATGAATAAAGTACGTGAACGAAATATTGGTTGGCGCATCGACTACTTTATTGTGTCGGAGCAATTAAAAAATCAGATTGATCAAGCGACTATTCACCCACACATTATGGGCAGCGATCATTGCCCTATTGAATTACAACTACATGTCTAGCATTAAAAATCGTATTTTCTATTGGAAATACGATTTTTTTGTCTTTGCAATAATACATAGAATGAATAAAAAAGGAGACTAATGAAAGGAAAGCCATTTATCTATAAATACATTTTTTAACAATGCTCTGTAGCCTTCATATAGCCAATTGTTTATACTAGTCTAATAGCGAATGGTGACGAAATTTTGTATTTAAAGATGGATTTACTTACATAACGCACAAATATTCGCTATCGACAATCTTTTAAACCTTGTTTTAAGGATTTTAAGAGGTAGGAAGGAATATAGTGCACAGAGGGGGTAATGAGATGGAAAAGAGAAAGTTCAAATGGAGAAAGTGGCTTATCGTCCTTGCTGGGATCGTAGCGACTTTAGCTATCGTAGCTTTTATCGGATTAACATGGTTTATGAATAAATCTAAGCCGATAATTGATGGCGAATTAGCTGTCAATATTTTAGAGCAGGATGTGTCGGTTACAAGGGACGACAAAGGGGTTCCTCATATTTTTGCAAAGACAGATGCTGATTTATATCGTGCGCAAGGTTATGTTCAGGCACAAGATCGATTATTTCAAATGGATTTAGCACGAAGACAGGCGAGTGGTCGATTATCAGAAATTATTGGGGAAGCAACAATAAATACGGACAAACACTTTCGTACTTTTAGCTTACGCGATGCCGCTGAGAAATCACTCGCAGCCTATGATGAGGAAAGCAAGCAAGTACTAGAGTGGTATGCAGAAGGGGTAAATGCATTTATTGCACAAGCTAAGGAAAATAAAACTTTAAGCTATGAATTTTCATTATTGGGCTACGAGCCAGAGGAATGGACAGTTGTGGATTCTTTAACGATTGGGAAGTATATGGCATATGATTTGGGAGGGAATTGGAATACACTTGCCTTCCGTCATTGGGCTTTACAAAATTTTGATGAAGAAAAGGCCAAAGAATTATTTATTAAATATCCTGAAAATGCTTCATCTATTATTGAGGCAAATATTAAAAACCCTGTAGCGGTAGCAGGACAATTTAATGCAGATCTACTGCCTAATGAATTTAACGGCAGTAATAACTGGGTTGTTTCTGGTGATAAAACTAAATCAGGTACACCTATTTTGGCGGACGATCCTCACCTAGGATTGAGTACTCCATCAATTTGGTATCAGATGCATCTGCAATCTCCACAACAAAATGTTAGTGGTGTTATTTTTGCAGGAATTCCAGGTATTATTTTAGGTCATAATGATGATATAGCATGGGGTGTGACGAATGTTGGCCCGGATGTGCAGGATTTATATATTGAAATACCTAATCCAGATAATCCAACACAATACCGCTACGATGGAAAATGGGAGCAAGCCGAGGTACGTGATGAATCTATTAAGGTGAAGGACGGAGAAACTGTAGATTTTGAAGTGGTGGTGACACGCCATGGTCCGATTATGACGGATCTAGCATTCAAAGATACCAAGCCAACTGCACAATTTTCAATGCAGTGGACAGCGCTTCAATCAACTGCAGAATTACGTGCAGTAATTGGTTTTAATAAGGCGGAATCTTGGGATGACTTTGAAAAAGCTTTAGAAGACTTTAAGGCACCTGCGCAGAACTTCGTTTTTGCCTCAAAGGATGGCACAATTGCTTATAAAGCAAATGGTCAAATTCCTATTCGTAAGCAAGGTGATGGTCAATTGCCAGTTCCAGGTGATTCTAGTGATTATGGTTGGGATGGTTTTATTCCATGGGATGAGCTGCCAACAGTAGTGAATCCAGAGCAAGGCTTTATTGCTACCGCCAATAATCAAGTCGTAGGAGAGGAATATCCTTATCACATTACAGATTTCTGGGCTCAGCCTTACCGTTTTGAACGAATTAAAGAAGTACTTGAGGCGAATGATTCGATAACGGTAGAAGATATGATGAACTTGCAAATGGATCAACATAATCTCTATGCTAGGGAATTTCTTCCTAGTTTATTAACATCTATGAAAGCGCAAGATCAGGCTGGTACGTACACAGAGATTATTGCCATGCTGGAGAATTGGGATATGGTGGATGCTAAGGAATCAGGTGCACCACTCGTATTCCATACGCTTATGACCAAATTACAGGAAGTATTGTTTAAAGATCAAATGCCTGCAGATATGTATGACATCATGCATGGTAAATTTAATATTACAGACCAGCTTTTACGCACAGCCTATGCAGGGGGCAAGAGTATTTGGATCGAGGAGCAAGGTGGAGTTGATGCAACAGTTTACAAGGCACTAGAGCTTACCATTGCACAATTAGAAGATCAATTTGGTAAAAATGCATCCAAGTGGCAATGGGGAGATTTCCACCAGCTCACTTTTGATCATACGTTAGGTAGTGCCTCTCCAATTTTAGCTGCCTATTTTAATGCTAAAAAGGTTCCAATTGGAGGATCCAAAGTGACGGTACAGGCTGCTGATAATGATCTTTCTGGTAATGTGGATCATGGTGCTTCTTGGCGTTTTGTTGTGGATGTGGGTGATTTAACTTCTGGCTATCATATTGTTGGACCTGGTCAAAGTGGTCATGTAAAGTCTGATTGGTACCAAGATCAAGTACTCGATTGGGCAGATGGTGATTATCATCGAACTTTTGTAAAACAGGAAGATATTAAAGGTAAAACATTAAAATTAAAAGCGAAGTAACAAAAATGATTAGCGTACTTTTTAAAGTACGTTAATTTTTTTTACTAGGATATAAATCACAACATTCAAATATTCATTTGAATAAGATGGAATAATATGTTACATTGAATACAATCAAACGAATATTTGAATGAGGTGAGGAACAATGCCAAAAGAAATTTGTGAGGTGACGCAAGTACATGAAGAAGCAGTCACTAAGGTACAACAACAAATGCCTGATCTATCAGGGGTAGCAAAGTTTTTAAAAGCATTATCTGATGAAACAAGGCTTAAAATCGCCTTTGCTTTAACGGTAGAGGATGAATTATGTGTTTGTGATGTAGCATCGATTATTGGCTCGTCAGTCGCAACAGCATCACATCATTTACGTTACTTAAAAGATAATAATTTAGCAAAGTCACACCGCAAAGGGAAGCAAATGTATTACTCTTTAGCGGATGAGCATGTATTTCAAATTGTAACAATTGCCTATGAACATGCGAAAGAAGGGATTGCGAATGGTAGCGACGCCAACTAAACAAGAATACAGATTGCAAAATCTTTCCTGTGCTAGCTGTGCAGCGAAGTTTGAGAAAAATGTAAAGGCTATTCCTGAGGTGGAGGATGCACAAGTCAACTTTGGTGCTTCTAAAATAACGGTAGTCGGCAACATTAGTGTGAATCAAATTGAAGAAGCAGGTGCCTTTGATGGGATCAAGGTGTCGCAATCAGCAGTGAGAACAGTTGAAAAATCTACACCTTTTTACCGCAAAAAAGAGAATATTTTGGCAGGGATATCTTTGTTCTTTGTCATTCTAGGCTATTTATTTGTTTCTATGCAGGGAGAAACAAACCCGATTCCAATAGCCATGTTCATCATAGCTATTCTTGTAGGGGGAATTGGTATTTTTAAAACGGGATTCCGTAATTTAGCTCGCTTTGAATTTGATATGAAGACCCTTATGACAATCGCTATTATTGGAGCTGCTATTATTGGGGAATGGGAAGAAGCGGCAGTTGTAGTCTTTTTATTTGCCGTAAGTGAAGCACTTGAAGCTTACTCTATGGATAAGGCAAGACAATCGATTCGAGGGTTAATGGATATCGCTCCACCGACAGCTATCATTAAAAGAGCGCATGGCGAGCATTTTCATGAGCTTGAACTGCCGACAGAAGATATCGAGATAGGGGATATTTTACTTGTAAAGCCTGGGCAAAAGATTGCGATGGATGGCATTGTCATTAGCGGGCTATCTGCAGTGAATCAAGCAGCTATAACAGGTGAGTCCATTCCAGTGAATAAAACAGTGAATGATGAAGTATTCGCAGGTACATTAAATGAAGAGGGTGCGCTTGAGGTTCGCGTGACAAAGCGAGTAGAAGACACAACAATTGCTAAGATCATTCATCTTGTAGAAGAGGCGCAGGCAGAGAAAGCACCTTCTCAGCAATTTGTAGATCGCTTTGCGAAGTATTACACACCAGCTATTATCATTGTTGCTTTTTTAGTAGCTGTTATTCCACCTTTATTTATAGGAGATTGGCAGCACTGGATTTACCAAGGCTTAGCAGTGTTAGTAGTAGGATGTCCTTGTGCACTCGTTGTTTCTACACCGGTGGCTATTGTTACTGCGATTGGGAATGCTGCAAGACAAGGTGTCCTTATTAAAGGCGGAATTCATTTAGAACAATTAGGACATATTGAAGCGGTAGCCTTTGATAAAACAGGTACATTAACCGAAGGACAGCCAGCTGTTACGGA
Source organism: Lysinibacillus sp. GW823-FHT06C08 (assembly GCF_058795135.1). Taxonomy (NCBI): domain Bacteria; kingdom Bacillati; phylum Bacillota; class Bacilli; order Caryophanales; family Bacillaceae; genus Lysinibacillus; species Lysinibacillus sp. GW823-FHT06C08. The sequence continues at coordinate 37,766 of NZ_JBXAHN010000006.1, read as the reverse complement.
TATAGTGACAATGGATGGTTGGTCAGAGGAATATGTATTACAGCTAGTGGCAGCAGTAGAAAAACAGTCCCAGCACCCTTTGGCAAAAGCTATATTAAATAGATTACATGATAAAAATTTACCTGAGCTAGTGCCTACAGAATTCCAATCAGTCACAGGCAAAGGAGCCTTTGCAACAGTTGATCAGCAGATTATTTACGTAGGTAGCATGAAATGGGTGTCCACATTAGCCTTTATCGATAAAAATATAGAAAATCAGGTTAAAAAGCTACAGGAACAGGGTAAGACAGTAGTAGCAGCGGTTTCGAAAAGCCAACTCATTGGATTAATTGGGATTGCTGATCAATTGCGTCATGAAAGTAAGGATGTCTTACAAAAACTTAATGCCCTAAAAGTAAAACATATGGTGATGTTAACAGGTGATGCAGAGCCTACTGCTAAGGCCATTGCTACATCATTACAGGTAACAGATGTGCGTGCTGGTTTATTACCAGAGGAAAAATTAATGGCGATTAAAGATTTACGTGCACAGTTTGGAGCCGTAGCAATGGTTGGGGATGGCGTAAATGATGCGCCAGCATTGGCCACTGCAAATGTGGGAATTGCAATGGGGGGAGCAGGCACAGATGCAGCTCTCGAGACAGCCGATATTGCCTTAATGGGTGACGATTTAACAAAGCTCCCATACACAATTGGATTAAGCAGAAAAACACTACGCATTATTAAGGAAAATATTATTTTTGCCCTAGCCTTAAAATTAATTGCGTTGCTGCTAGTTATCCCAGGATGGCTAACGTTATGGATAGCAATTTTTGCAGATATGGGCGCAACCCTATTAGTTGTTTTTAATTCATTAAGACTAATAAAAGCAAAAAAATAGTAGGTAAGATGTGATTTGATAGGAAAAAGCAGGAGATTAATCTTACTTTGACACTACTAATTTTGTGCGAATAGATGCTACTAGTGATTCTTGAAAAAGTACTTTTTAAAAGCTATTATAGTTTCAGGAGTAATGTAACCATTCAATATAAAATGAGGCGAAAGTTTGAATAAGTCAGATCCTATTTTAGTAAATGTTACAGAAGAGATTGTGCGTGGTTTAGTAAGCTTTTTACTACGAGGACCGGAATATCAAACATTTTGTAAATGCGAAATCTGTGAACTCGACACGGTGGCACTTACACTAAATGCATTGCCGAGTAAGTATGTTACATCTATGGAAGCTAGAGACGAGGCATTTAAGGAAATGAATACTCCTGAAAGTATTGAGCGCATCAACAAAGAGATTATTCACGCGTTACATGTGGTAAATAAGTATCCTCGACACAAAGTGGAGCCTACTTCTTAAATGAAGAGGCTCTTTTTAAGTTGTACAGGTCGTGATTTTCTGGCATATGTATTTTCAGTTAACTTTTAAGCCAAGCTTGTAGTAAACTAGAGAGTAAGAAAAGGAAAGAGAGGGAAAAGGATATGCCAACACCTAGTATGGAGGACCATATCGAACAAATTTATTTACTAATCGCTAACAAAGGATATGCGCGAGTGTCTGACATTGCTGAAGCATTATCTGTTCTTCCTTCTTCTGTTACAAAAATGGTTCAAAAATTAGATAAAGATGGTTATTTAGTTTATGAAAAATACCGTGGACTGACATTGACGCCGAAAGGTGAAAAGCTAGGAAAGCGTCTTGTGCAGCGCCATGAATTGCTCGAGCAGTTTTTACGAATGATTGGTGTGGATGAAGAGCGTATATATAATGATGTTGAAGGAATTGAGCATCATTTAAGTTGGAATTCAATCGATCGTATAGCGGATCTTGTGCAAGTAATGGAAGAGAATCCAGACATCGTGAAAAAATTAGAGGCATCAAAGACACAGCACAATCTATAAAATGATAGTGTGGAGGAAAGGGAGACAATATGGACGCATTAAAATCAGGTGAAGTCGTTACATTAACGGTATTAGAGCAACAAACATCAAAATGGATTTTAACAAATGGAGTTGAAGAACTACCTTTAAATGCTTCAGAGGTAACAGAGCCGCTAACAGTAGGTGACCGCCTTGAAGTATTTTTATTTGTAGATCGACGAGGGGATTTAGCTGCTACAACAGCAATCCCAGCTTTTACACAAGGAGAATACGGTTGGGCGAAAGTGCTAAAAGTAGTAGAACGTGAAGGGGCTTATGTAGATATTGGTTCCTCTCGAGAAGTGTTAGTTAAAGCAGAGGATTTACCACCATTAAAAGAAGTATGGCCGGTTCCAGGTGATCATTTATTTATGACACTACGCACAGATCGTAACGGTGATTTATTTGGACGATTAGCAACGGAAGAAAAGATTTTGGAGTTATATGAAGGTGCATTTGAAGATTTGCATAATAAAAACATTCAGGCACGCCCATACCGTTTGTTACCAGTTGGCTCGTTTTTATTAGGTGTAGAACATCCATATCGTATTTTTGTGCATGAATCAGAGCGTAATGCAGAGCCACGCTTAGGACAAGATGTAGTAGTTCGAATTATTGATGTAAAAGAAGATGGCTCCATGAACGGTTCTCTTTTACCGAGAAAACATGAGCGCCTTTCCGATGATGCGCAGCAAATTTTGAGCTATCTACAGGATGTTGGGGGCAAAATGCCATTTGGCGATAAATCCTCTCCTGAAGAAGTTCAAGAAATGTTTCATATGAGTAAGGGTGCCTTTAAACGTGCCTTAGGAACATTGATGAAAGCTGGTAAAGTGAAGCAACAGGACGGCTGGACTGAAGAAGTCTAGTGGACGATTAATTAAACTAAGTAATAGCGACAAGAGACATCCTTGAAACCTTCTCTGCTTTTTTACGTACTAATAACTGTATAGTGGTATACATTATACAGGCTAATTATGAGGTTTTATCGAAAGGGGTCACACGATTTGAAAAAAACTTGGATGAAAATACTAACAGCTACTATGTTGGTATTTGGTGTGATGGCACCAGCGACAGGGTTTGCATCTGATAATACGCCTCCGAAAGCAATTGATGAAAAGTTAGGCGTTCCAATCGTTGTATATGGAGCAAATTTATCTGAAGCTGAAAAAGAGTCAGTAAAAAAATCATTAAAAGTCAATGAAGAACCTGAAATCGAAGAAATAACGGTATCAGGTCAGGATCTAGTTAAATACATTAAAGATAGTAATTCAAGTTCCCGCATGTATTCTTCTGCTAAAATTACACGAAGAGATGTAGGGGAAGGTCTAGTAATAGAAATTGTCACACCAACAAATATTACACAGGTGACATCAGAAATGTACGCGAATGCAATGTTAACGGCGGGGATTGAAGATGCTACAGTACAGGTGGCTGCACCTAAGGCGGTAACAGGGCATTCGGCGTTAGTTGGTATTTACAAGGCATACGAGGTTACTACAGGTGAAACGCTTGATATTGAACGAACAGATGTAGCAAATGAGGAGTTATCGGTTGCAACATCTATTGCTGAATCTGCCGGTGTGGATGATGCAAAGGTAGCTGAATTACTAACAGAAATTAAAAAGCAAATTGCTGAATTAAAGCCAGCTACACGTGAAGAAGTTGAAAAGATCGTTCAAGAGCAATTAAACAAGCTTGACATCAATTTAAGTGAAAAGGACCGTCAATTGCTCGTAGATTTAATGGATAAAATCAGTAAGCTGGATATTGATTTCAGTAAATGGTCTGAACAATTAAACGATATTAGTAATACGATTCAAGAAAAGTTCGGCTCTCTTATGGAAGATAAAGGATTTTGGGAGAGTGTGAAAAGCTTCTTTGCTAATTTAAAAGATACTATATCTTCTTGGTTTAACTAACAATGAATAATAAAAGAATCTGTCATACTCATCTACTAGAATGAGTGGACAGATTCTTTTTGTTTAGAACAGTCGCAAGTTTTGTGAAAATCCAAAAGGCTATGGTACTATGAATAAAAGGAGTGGTGAGAAATGGAATTTCAATTACAGCAATTAGCAGGAAATAAATTTGCATTTTTGAATGAGCAAGCAGGGGAAAGACTTGCAGAAATTACTTGGCAGCAAAACGGGCAAGTAATGGTAATGGATCACACATATGTATCAGATAAGCTCCGAGGTCAAGGGGTGGCCAAACAATTGCTTGATCAGGCAGCACAGTATGCGCGTGAACATGGCTATAAGATGGAAGCAGTTTGTTCCTATGTAGTTGCGGCCTTTGCCAAATCAGATGCTTATAATGATGTAAAACGATAAAATAAAGGCAATCTGCTTATAAGGTAAGCGGATTGCCTTTTAATTGCTAAGATAACTCATTCAAGTAGCTCCTTACAGAAGTATCACACCATAAATTAGTACGGTTAAAAGGCCTGCCCCACCTACTAATGAAGCCATGTCTATCCAATCATACGCTAAATCGAAATCCTTCATCATAATCACGCTCCTATTTTTAGTATTAATTCATTAATTCCCTTTACTTGCCTATTATAATCATAAAAAATTACATAATTATGATAAATGTCGAAAATTGAGCTGAATGTTAATAGAAGAATGGTTAGTACGGCGGATATGTAGGCAAGTATATTTCTTATTCTTATATATATGCAGATAGAGATAAAAAAATAAATGTTTATTCTTCTAAGAATAGGGAAAAACTATAGTACAGAGCTAGTTTCTATATTTTTAGGAGGTAATAAATTATGGCTAAACGAAAAGGAACAGGTGTTGTCATTGCAGGATTAGCGGGATTAGCAGCATCTTATTTAAGTAAAAAAGAGAACCGTGATAAAGCACTATCGATGTTTAATAATATGAAATCAAGATTAGAATCTTATCTGACAACAGGTCCTGATATGCACGACAATATTGCAGAACGCGTATCAACAGAGGTGGCAACAGAGGCTGGTACTTCTCCAACGAAGATTGCATCAAATGAAATGGTCGCTGAAGGTGGAGGACATACTGGTGTCCACTTCTATAATGAGGAAATTCAAGATAAGGAAAAATAATGACAAAACCTTCTCATCTATGCATGAGAAGGTCTTTTGTGTGGGAGTAGTATTACTCCAGCAAATATTAATAATACAATTCCCGTAAAGATAAAGCCGCTGATCACTCCAAGTGATAGCCATCCTAACAAGGAAGAACCTAATACTACACCAAGAGAGAAGAATGCATAGAAATAACCATATGCTTTTCCTCGTATTTCAGCCGTTGTAGAATCGATTAAAAGTGAATTGACGGAAGGGAAAAGGAATCCAAACCCAATCCCATAACATGCCATTGCTAGATAAAGAAAAGAGCTAGAATCGGCTTGGCTTATTAATAATTGGCTTAATCCCATTAATCCAATACCGAGTGACAATGTTTTTAGAGGGTTAACCTTATCAAAGATACGATTAGTTGGTAATAAAAAAACAAGTACAGCGATAATACCAAATGTGCTCATCAATGTGCCACTTAAACGAGAGTCAAAGCCTAGAGATTGAACTTTGAGCGGTAGAAGATATGCAATTACACCTTGTGAAAACATTAAGAAAAAGGCTCCTGAAAATGCCTTTAATGTTCCTGTATTATTAAAAAATACACTTATCGGAATATATGTACTTGGTGCCGCTTTTTCTTTTTTTACTTGATTTGCTCTTAGTAAAAAGAAAGAAAGAATCCCTAATAAAAGCATAAAGCTTGCAGTAATATTAAAAACAAATGGGACACTTGTCCGGCTTGCTAGAATACCACTAAAAGCAGGGCCAATAATAGCAGCAATACCAACAAATGCGCCAGAAATAGCACTACCCTTACCTCTTTTTTCTTGCTCAGTAGCGTTTGCTAAAAATGTAAAGGCGGCAGGGACAATGAGGCCTGCAACAAGTCCATGAATAAAACGGACTACTAAAAGCGCAATAGGCTCCTCTACTAAGTTATAAAGTGTTAATGATAAACCTGTTGTTAAGAGACCAACGATGAGTATGATAAAAGGTCCTTTGCGATCCGTTAAAAAGCCTGAAATTATATTACCAAATGTATTGGATAACGAATACATACCTACTGCAAGACCTGTAAGGAATGCTGATGCTCCTAAAGACTCAGCATATGTACTCATAACAGGTAGCTGGGTAAATAGGTCGAAAAAAGAAAAGAAAATAATTACATAAATAAATTTTTTCATAGCTCCTCCCATGAATTAGAACAAATTAGTAAGTTAGTTGCATATATTCCTATTATAACATTTCCAATAAAAAAGAACGCCCAATAAGTTTTCACTTAGTAGGCGTCCTGAAAATTGAAGATTAAGCGTTTGAAACTTCTTTTTTCATTGTTTTGTTTTTAGCAAGATTTACATGCCAAGAAAGTGCTTCCTCTAAAAGGTGAGGCGTTTGATGGCTACCAGTTGCTTCGACAGCACGGTTGTAGTAATCCCATAATTGCTCTTTATAATCTGGGTGTGCACAGTTTTCAATAATTAAAGGTACACGTTCTTTTGGTGCAAGACCACGTAAGTCAGCGATACCTTGTTCTGTTACGATAACATCTACATCATGCTCAGTATGATCAACGTGAGATACCATTGGCACGATAGAAGAAATTGCTCCACCTTTTGCGTATGATTTTGTAACAAAAATACCAAGGCGTGCGTTACGAGCGAAGTCTCCTGAACCACCGATACCGTTCATCATACGAGTACCAGAGACATGCGTTGAGTTTACGTTACCATAGATATCTAACTCAAGAGCTGTGTTGATTGAGATTAGACCCAAACGACGGATAAGCTCAGGGTGGTTAGAAATTTCTTGTGGACGTAAGCAAATTTTATCAGCATATTTTTCTAAATTGCCATATACTTTTTGCTGTAATTCTTCAGTCAATGTAATTGAAGTTGCAGCGGCAAATTTAACCTTACCTGCATCGATTAAGTTAAATACTGCATCTTGAAGTACTTCTGATGCCACGATTAAATCTTCAAATTCTGAATCTGCAAAGCCATCAAGTACAGCGTTTGCAACAGAACCAACACCAGATTGTAATGGCATTAATTGTTTGGTTAAACGACCTGCTTTAATTTCATTGCTAAAGAAGTCTAATAAAATGTTTGCCATAGTTTGTGTTTCTTCATCTGGAGGTACGATTAATGAAGGAGCATCTGGCTCTTCAGAAATAACAATTGCTTTAATTTTAGCTGGATCCACTTTAATACCGATATCACCAATTCGTTGCATAGCGTCTGTCATTGGAATAGCTTCACGCTTACCTTGTTCACCAGGTACATAAATATCATGGATGCCGATTAAAGCTTCTGGATGTGAGATGTTTAACTCGATAATAATATTTTCTGCATATTCTGCAAAGATAGGTGAGTTACCTACAGAGTTTGTTGGAATGATTAACCCATCTTCAGTAATAGCAACCGCTTCAAGAATTAAATACTTAATTGGTCCGATAATTCCTTGGCGCACTAGCTCAGCATTATGAGAAAGGTGAGCATCTACATATAAAACATCACCAGAGTTAATTAAATTACGGATACCAGCGTCTCCTTGGAATGGTCCACGTTTACGAATGGCACCAGCTTCTGCTAAGTACTTATCCACTTCTGGTCCTAATGATGCACCTGTATATACATCAATTTTGAATTCTTCATTTTTTGCTCGCTCAACTAAAGCCATTGGCACAACTTTTGCGTCCCCAGCACGAGTAAAACCACTCATCCCAACTACATCACCATTAGAAATAAGCGCTGCTGCTTCTTCAGCAGTGACAATTTTACTCTCAAGCTCTTTTAAACCTAGGCGTTTTTGAACATTTGCATCCATAAAAAAATCCTCCCCTAAATAATTTTGATGGAAACCGATTACAAAACTAGAAAAAACATTTGAGAATTTTCTGTTTATTCAGTTGTAGTATGACTCCAACCATTTGAATAATACTATCACCAAATTGTCACAATTACTTTATGAATAGCATTAAATTGAGTAAAAAAAGGAAAATCGAGCATTAAGATGATTTTTCGACAGAGAAAACGTTTTATTGTAGAGCTGTATAAATATAGGTAATTTCTACATAAAAACTATGCAAAAATTGTTAATAGGGGACATGAGGGGATCTATTTCGGATTAAAAAAATACAGCGAACAATCCACATAGATTGCTCGCTGTATTTAAAATTAGAAACCTAAAGAACGGCGGAAATAGCTTGCATAGCGTTGGCTAACAGGGATACGAGTACCGTCTTTCATAATTAATAAAAACGTTGAGTGAGAATCTGGTTGAATTTCATCGATGTAGTCAATGTTAACGATGTAAGAGCGGTGACAACGAATAAATGAATCAGGTGCTAAAAATAGCTCTAAATCACTTAGGTTTAAACGGTGATAACCTTCACGAGACATTGTTTTAACAAATGTTTTACGGAGTTGTGTTTCTAAATAAATCACTTGATCATGCTTAATTGGGTACCAGCAATCATCGATTTTAATGGTAATGTAGTTTGTTAAGAATGCTGATGGTTTTTGCGGGAAGATAGCAGTAATAGCTCCTTTAGTTTCGCCTTCCTCCATTAAAGGAATACTCATACCGTAATAAGCTACACCGAAAACATCAGGTTCGATGTACGAGCTAATTTTTTGACCATAGCTTAGGGCTTTGTGAGCCGCTGAACCTTCTTTAATAGGGTCGCCAGGTTTAATTTTTAAATCAACCTTTTTACTTGGCTGGTAATACAAATACTCATTGGTATCAGAGATAGCAATGGAAGTATTCTCGGGAAAGAATTCCTTAATAATCTCCATAATTTCTTCTATTTGTTTTGGTTCCACTTTAAACACCTCGTCTAAACTTTTAAAAATAGTATTATCATCTATTTTACTACATAATCATATAAATTATATAGAGAAGATTTAGGAATAAAATAGAAAAATGTCGATTGACTCATTAGAATGGTGAAATTTGTCTTGTATAATTTGTAAATACATTTAGATAATGACTAAAATATTTTAATACGTATATGGTAAAATTTAATTGTTAGGAATAAGTTTACAAGGTTTCTACTATGGCTATGTGATAAATTAGAACTAGAGTAGCAATTAAAATGTGGTTGAAAGGAAATCGCAGAATATGGTAAAATTCACTGTATAGTCTATTTTCTTGTGTTCTGGTGTTTAAGTTAGGTTATTTATAAGGTAGTTTTTTAAAAAAAATGTGAAATAGGACTCAGTTCTTAAGATAAATTAATAAATACTATTTTCTTATTTTTTATTCACTGGGATTGATGTCAAATATTGTAATGCAGTTCGTGCACTCTGAGGAAAGATGGGGAAGATTATGCAACTACATCAACATTCTATGTCAGAAACGATTTCCAAAAGATACTTCCAAGAAATCGATAATATAAATCAATATATCGGCGTCGAAGAATTTTTTAATATTGAGTCGAAATTAATTTTTGAAATTTACCATTTAGAATCCACCAAAGCGAAAAAATCTTTACATGAATTAATTGATATTCTTTCAATTCGTTTTGGGAAGCAGGTCATTAAAATTGTTCGAGGTTATTTTTCCGTTTTGTCTTCGATCGTTGCTCGAAAATTGCTAGACAATCAAGTACCTTCAAAAAAGGCATTTGCTTTCAATATTGCTTGTAATGATATGATCGAAAACCAAATGAAAGACGCAGAATTTTTGCAATTTGCCGATGATTTAATTGATTTCTTTGTTTATTTTATTGCAGATCGCAAACAACCGACTTTCCGACATCAAACTGTCAACAAAGTGATCATGTATATAAATGATGAATTAGAAAATGATTTAACTGTGGAAAGTATAGCTAATAATTTCCACATAAGTACTAGTCACTTATCACGTATTTTTAGAGAACATGTAGGTATTACATTAGTTGAATACTTAAATGTTCGACGTGTAGAAGAGTCACAATACTACTTACGACATACCAACAAAAGTATCACATCTATATCTGATCAATTCCATTTCTGTAACCAAAGTTATTTTACACGTATTTTCAAAAAGTATACTGGTGTTACGCCGAAGCATTTTAGAGATGAGCTTCATCATGAATTTTACCGATTTGAAATGGCTGAGACAGAATTACAAAATGCATAGCTTTTGAGCATAGAAAAATATGAGGTGCAGAGGTGTTAGCTATACTGCTATAGCTCGCACCTTTTTTTATGAAAATAACAAACATAAATAGTAGCACTTGCTATTTGATAAAGATAGACCCTATAAGGTATACTTCACAGTAGTTGATAAATTATAGTAGGTGGAAAAATGAAAAATTTGAAACTATTTTCAATGCTTGGGCTGGCTGTTTTTGTACTTAGTGGCTGTCAAGCAGTGCAAAACAAAGAAGGTTTTTTCTATAGTATCTTTGTAAAACCTATGGAATTTTTATTGGAATTTTTCGGGAACAATATCTTTGCAGGCAGCTATGGTTTAGCAATCATTGCGATTACTGTTCTAATCCGTTTAGTCTTAATGCCAATTATGTTGAAAAACTATCGTCAACAACAATTGATGAAAACAAAAATGGATGCATTCAAGCCTGAAATGGAAGCAGTTCAGAAGAAAATGAAAGAAGCTAAGACAAAAGAAGAGCAAACGCAATATCAACAAGAAATGATGGCTCTCTATCAAAAGCATGGCATTAATCCATTAAACATGGGATGCTTACCAATGTTAATTCAAATGCCGATTATTATGGGTCTTTATTTCTCAATTTTATATTCAACAGATGTGAAGTCACATGAGTTTTTATGGTTTAGCTTAGGGTCACCTGATATCGTCATGACGATTGTAGCGGGTATTGTGTACCTCGTTCAGGCACGAGTATCATTATGGACTGTACCTGAGCAGCAAAAGGCTCAAATGAAAATGTTTATTTATATTTCACCAATTATGATTGTCTTTATTTCGATGTCATCTATGGCAGCATTACCTTTGTATTGGTCTGTCAGTGGTGCGTTGTTAATTCTACAAACATATATTGGGCGAAAGTACTATTCGCAACATCCAGAAAAAGCAAAATAATTTATTCATGTCGAGGCGCCTCTGTTGCCTCGATTTTTTTAGGGGGACAACATGATGAACAGAAAATGGCTATCATCCATTTTAGTCGCTATTTTTAGTATTGCGGCACTTGTATTTATTATTATAGGGAAATTTAATTTTGCTGTACTTGCAATGACAATTATGTTTGCCATGTCAAATGGCTTTAGAGCAAAAAGTTTTGAAGAACAAGGATATGGAAAAGAAGCAAAATGGATGAAGTATATGGCGATATTTTTTGCGTTAGCTTCAATCATCGTATTCATCATTATTCTTACAGACTAATATTTACAAAATAACAGGTGAATTTCACACCTGAAAATGTGAACAGTGCTAAAATGAGATTATATCAATCAAGTAATAAAATAAGATAAGTATTTACAGAGGGAGGACCTACTCTTTTCGTATGTGCTATTTTTAAAAGGGGCATAAATAGTGAAAAACAATCGTCTTTTGCTCATCATGGGTGCTTTGATTTCTGTTGCGTTAATCGTATCTATTTTTGTAGTTTACAACTATAAAAATAATCAAGTAAATAGTGCATCTAATGAGCAACCAAAATCTACAGAAACAAATAAATCAACAGACCAAGATTCTTCTACAACAGAGAAGACAGACACTACACCTGAAACACCTGAAAAGCCAGAGCAGCAACCAGACGAAAATGGCTATCTGCCTAATCAAACTTTACCTACCGAACCAACGTATATAAAAGGCATTCTGCTAGCAAATAAAATTTATCCGCTTCCTTCTACCTTTGCACCTGAGGAAAATCCAGAAGCAAGACAAGCGCTCAATCAAATGCTAGAGGCTGCCAAGCAACAAGGGTTTGATTTAGTTGCTTTTAGCGGTTATCGTTCTTTTGAATATCAAACAACACTTTATAACAACTATGTTAATCGTGATGGACAAGAGGCGGCAGATCGATACAGTGCTCGTCCAGGCTATTCAGAACACCAAACAGGCTTAGCGTTTGATATAGGAGAGCGTGGAAAAGAAGATGTATGGCTGACAGAGGAATTTGGAGAAACACCAGCAGGGCAGTGGTTATTTGCACACGCTCAAGAGTATGGGTTTATTCTACGATTCCCTCAAAACAAAGAGGAAATTACAGGCTATATGTATGAGTCTTGGCATTATCGTTATGTTGGTAAGGATGTAGCTAAAGAAATTGCTAAGCAAAGCATTACGCTAGAAGAATATTTAGGCGTGAAATAAGAAAAAGGAAGAGATGCGGTTCTAAACGAACAAGCTCTCTTCCTTTTTCATTTTATAAGATAGGAGTTAATAACCGAGATATTGATTCTTTAAATTTGATCAATGAGGAACGGTTTTGGTACATCTCCCACGTCAGCTCTGTACAATCAAAAATATCCTTTTCAAACAGCTCCGCCAGCTGATGCGAAATGTTGGCATCATAGATAAAGGCATTCACCTCGAAATTTAAGCTAAAGCTTCGAACATCGATATTAGCTGTACCAACAGTGGAAGCCTCATCATCGATAATGATAGCTTTGGCATGAATAAAGCCCTTTTCATAGATATATACTTTTGCTCCTGCACGAAGCAGCTGTCCAACATAGGAATATGTAGCCCAATAAACAAACATGTGATCTGGCTTGTTAGGGATCATAATACGTACATCGATACCGGACAAAGTCGCAATTTTAATGGCATCTAAGAAGCTTACATCGGGAATAAAATAAGGCGTTTGAATATAGATATACTTTTGAGCCATATTTATCAGCTTTAAGTAACCAATCTTAATTTGCTCCCAATCGGAGTCAGGTCCGCTTGATACAATTTGTAAACCAACATCACCTTTTTTCGGGATAGCAGGGAAGTAGCGGTCCGAGTAACCCATCTTTTGCTGGGAGCTTGCTTGATTCCAATCTAATAAAAAGCGTGTTTGGAGTGGATGTACAGCACTACCTTCAATACGTAAATGTGTATCTCTCCAATACCCAAACTTTTTTTGTAAGCCTAAATATTCATCCCCAACATTAAAACCTCCGATATAGCCAATACGGCCATCAATGACAACGATTTTTCGGTGATTTCTAAAATTTAAACGGGGATTAAGTAGTGGGAAGATGGAAGGGAAGAAGACTTCTACCTCGCCTCCGGCATTAAGCAATTCTTTGAAATGACGTTTCTTCACATTACGTGAGCCCATCTCATCATAGAGGAGGCGTACTTTGACACCTTGCTGCGCCTTTTTAATTAGTGCTTGAACGATTCGTGTTCCTAAATCATCAAGACGGAAGATATAGTATTGAATATGGATATGGTCCTTAGCCGCTTCAATATCTTTAAGGAGCTGTTCAAATTTATTGGCCCCATCATCAAAAATATCTAGATGATTGTCCTGCGTTAAAACGGCATTGTTTGTTCTAAGGTGCATGTAAATCATCTCTTGATAATTCTCTGCATTTGAAATACGAAACTCAAATGTTTCATTACGAATGGCATCCATTTGATAGTTGATGAGCGTATCGATACCGATATCTTTACGCCCTTCCCAACGGAATAAATGTTTTTTTCGTAACTGTCTTCCAAGTAATAGATACAAAATAAACCCAGCTAATGGTATGAAAAATAGGACGAGAATCCATGCCCATGTAGATGTAGCATCTTTACGTTCTAAAAAAATGATAGTCATGGCTAATAAAATATTAAAAAATAAAGTAAAAGGAACTAAGTATTCTATATCTGTAAAAATGCTCATTCCTACACCTGCCTTTACTATTGATAATAACATACTTAGTATAGCCTACTTCAAATGAGGAAAGAAGATTTTAAATAGCTAGTTAGCATAGAAAAGGATTATCTCTATGATTTACTAGAGATAATCCGAATTGCTTGATAATCATTCTATCGTAGCCATGATCAATGTTAATCAAAACGCAACGATTTTTTAGAGGCTTTAAAAATAAAAATTAAGCTAATAGAAAGAATAGCGATTACTGCTGATGTATAGTAACCGAGACTTGCATGCATTGTAAATAACCAGGTGAAAAATAGTGGACCTAGTATGCGTCCCAGATTATCCATGGAATAAGATAGTCCAGCTGCTGTACCATATTGCCCGCCAGATTCTTTAGAGGATAGTGAAACAACACATGTTCTCGCAAGTGCGTTTCCGGCTGTAAAGACACATAATGCTAGCCCTGCGATAAATAGGTTAGCGGTTAACGTGAATAAAAGCATACCCACAGCCGTTACAATTTGTGCCCCGATTAGCCAAGTTGTCTCACTGCCGTTTTTAATTCGGCGAACGACACCACCTTGTATCGCAGCATCAACAAAGCCACTAAACATAAATAAATAACCAATTTGTAATGGTGTAATTTGAATTTTTTCGATTTGGAATAGTTGGAATGTAGCTTCTACACCTGCTAACATAAATGTTACTAAAAATGAAAACATAAATAAGTAACGCACACGGTATTGTAGCATTTTCCCAGCACCTTTTGGCACAATAGCACGTTTATTTGAATCTTTTCGTTTTTCAGGTTCTTTTAAGACGAAACTTGCATAAATAAATAATAGTCCAATTAATATAGCTGATGCGATAAACGGTAATTGCAAGCTATAATGACCTAGCATTCCACCAATTGCTGGGCCAAAAATAAATCCTAGACCGATGGACATACCCATAAAGCCCATATATTTATTACGTGTCTCCTCGCTAGACATATCTGCAATAAATCCTGTTACAGCCGTATATAAAGCTCCTGAAAATAATCCTCCTACAACGCGGGAAACATATAAAATAGCTAAGTTATCAATAAATAATGAAAAAATAACAAAGCTTAGGCTAAAACCAATTAGTCCCGTTAAGATTAGCTGTTTACGACCTACCTTATCTGATAGCATGCCCCAAAATGGTGCAGTGAAAAAGCTAGCTAATGAATAGACGGTCAGTAAGCCACCAACATGGAGATTATCCCAATTTTGCTGCACAATAACCTCAGGTAAGACTGGAATAATAATACCGAACCCTAGGTAAACGAGGAATTGAACAGACATTAATAATAAAATTGCCTTTTTCATATAGTTCCCTGCTTTCATACATTATTTCAATATGTATATTCTAACCCCGTTGTTCTTGCTATTACAAGAAAACGGAAGGAGAAACATGGATAGACGGCTTTTCTTTTGCTGTGAAATAATGTAAATGAATAAAATATGGGGGTTTAGGTTAGTTTATAAATGTTTGGTGGTGAACAGGGCAGGGTATAAAAAAATACAATGTCACAAAAAAGAAAAATTTCAAAGCAAAGTTAAATGGTATGATAAACTTGTCAGACATCATACTCGTAGAAAAATGAAACTTTTTTGCCAATTAAACGTTATATAAAATCGAGGAAAGATTGAGGTGGAATGTATGAGGAAAGAAGTAGATTTGAAAAAGATTGTTTCGAATTTATCTAAGTTGGGTGTAACAGCCACTGTAACAAAGTCTCGACTAGAACTTTTAAAAGTGCTAACACCACCAACGCAGACACCGCAAGTTCAAGCTTAACTCGTTTACAATAGAAAAAGGGAAGTCTCTGTACTAGAGGCTTCCCTTTTTCTATTTTTATTCATCTTCATCATGTGTAGTAAACATGTATGTCCGATAGTGGAACCTCATACTAAAGACAAGTCCGATAGCTAGAGCATTCCCCATTAATGAACTACCACCATAGCTAATGAATGGAAGTGGAATACCGGTAATCGGTAATAATTGAATCGTCATTCCTATATTCTCGAACACATGGAATGTAATCATAGCGATAATACCAGCACAAACATATGTTGAAAATGGGTCTTTCAATAAAAGAGTAGTTTTTGTTAAATGATAAATTAGTAGGAAGAAAATACAAATAACAATGCTTGCCCCAATAAAGCCCCATTCCTCACCGATTACAGTGAAAATGAAATCGGTATGGTTCTCTGCAACATATACTTCTCGGTTTCGAAAGCCCTTACCGAAAATTTCACCTGATCCAATTGCATTGAGCGATGTAATTAAATGGTAACCATCACTGGAAGAATAGGAGTAGGGATCGAGCCAAGAATAGATTCGAGCGAACTGATACGTTTTAAAACCGAATGTTTTCTCTAAGAAATCTTGCATATAGAGAGCCATCCATAATAGTGAACCACCTGCTACTACGCCACCTAAAAATGTAGGTAATATTATTTTCCATGAAATACCTGCTACAATAATAAGGGCAGCGGTAATGGCAAAGAATACAAGTGCTGAACCAAGGTCTGGTTGTTTCAAAATAATCGCTAATGGAACGATAAGAGTTAAACCGATTTTTCCTAATAATAAGAAGTCTGTTTTTAATGATTTTAATGAATAGACTTCATGATGCTTACTAATTAATCGTGCCAGTGCTAAGATGTAGAATGTTTTCATAAACTCTGAAGGTTGAATGTTACCAAGCGGTGTATGGTACCAGCTTTTTGCGCCATTGACCGGTGCACCAATTTGACCTTCTCCTTCAGGCATAAATATAAGCAGTACCAATAAGGCAATCCCTGCTCCATACATATACCATGACATTTTTTTATATTGATCTGGCTCAAAAAACATCACTATGCCAATAATTACTGCACCAATTACATACCATTGCATTTGTTTTGGAACGTAGTTAATGCCATATTGACCGGATGTTTGGGCAGATGCAATAGCTAACAAACTAATGACTAGAAAAGTGAAAAGAATAAAAGCAAGGGTCCAGTCAAAACGATTTGCGAAATTTCGTTTATTTTCCATAAAATCCACCTAAATAAAAATAGTATCTCAATATGAGTAAATATAATGCGTTTCTTCCATTTTCGTTTATAATGTTGAAAGAATAGTGCGAATTCAAAATCAGAAAGAAGAATGTCTACTGATAAGATTGCAATTTGCTTTGAACGTTGTCAATGGAACTTTTAAGCAAATATTTTAACTCAATGAGTAATCGAAAACCTGTATGCAAATGCATGTGTAACATTCCTATTATAACGCAAAAAGCACTTTTATGCCTGCGTATATAGTTGTGACGACAATTAACATAAAATGTTTCAAAAAAATCGAGTTTAGTCTTATAATGTAGTGAAGAATGGGGTGATGGTTGTGGCTAAAAAATTAAAGTCAGCTGATGATTTTATGTATCATATTTATGTTCATATGAATGATGTCGATAAATTTGTCATTTTTAGCGGGTTAAAATTCTCGCAATTTGCGGCTTCGCTTGAACCACTGCATCACTTACTTTTATTAAAACATTCCTATGAAGACGGTTCTTTTAATATGCATACACAATTTGAATATGTATTGGATGAAGAGGTACCCCATTTTGTAAAAAAATCGGCTGAGTCCAAGGAACTATGTTGGGTCGATTTTATGGATGAGAAGAGGCTAGACCATCTAACACCGATGGAACAAGGGGAATTGCTTTACATAAGTCATAAAAAAGAACCGATTACATCTGCATTTTTTAACAAATTGCAAAATAGATTCGTCTATTACTCTTCAGATTTAGAAAAAATGACAAAAATTTATTTCCGACATTTAAGTGATTCGGATTTATTGGTGGCAAATGTTTTTAATAGTTTAATTCGCGAAAAGGAACGTAGCTCTGGATTTTGGCGTAGAAAAGTAAAATCAAGTATCCCTACCATTTCACCTGAATTCTTACGTTCTTATCGATCATTTGCTAAAGACGGTGCATTATTATCGTTGTACCGTATTGAAAAACCAAAAGTGGCATATGGGATAGAAGTCCGCAACCTGTCAGAATATTCTTTTCCTGATGAAGTATGGGACGATTTAAATACCATTTTGAAAACTGAGCACGATGAATTGATTTATATTATTTAACGAAATATACACTTAAATCTCACCGTCGAAAATTACGGTGGGATTTTTATGTCATTTGTCAAGACGTTTCGTGATAAACTAATAGTACTCAAGAAGTATGTGGAGGGCACAAAAATGAAAAAAAGAATCGGTTTATTATACGGCGGAAAGTCAGCGGAGCATGAGGTATCCTTATCAACAGCTCGTGCAGTCACTGGTGCTTTGAATTTCGAGGAGTATGAAGTATATCCGATTTTCATAACATCTGAAGGAGAATGGCGACGTGGAGATCGTTTAGAAAAGCCTGTAAGTACTATCGAAGAACTACAATTTGGTGATAATACTACAATTTTAGAAAATAATATTACTGATTTTTTAATCGATGAACATGGCAAATCAGTACAGTTCGATGTTATTTTCCCATTGCTACATGGAACAAATGGTGAGGATGGAACCGTGCAAGGTTTACTAGAAGTTTTAAATCTTCCCTATGTAGGAAATGGGGTTTTAGCATCTTCTGCTGGAATGGATAAAGTGGTTATGAAGCAATTATTCGAGATTGCTGGTTTACCACAAGTGCCCTATACGTACTTTATTCGCAGTGAATGGAAGAATGAACAACAGGCTATCATTGAACGCTGTGAAGAAAGATTAACTTGGCCAATGTTTGTGAAACCTGCAAATTTAGGATCTAGCGTTGGAATTAGCAAAGCAACAAGCCGTGATGAATTAAAAAAAGCAATCGAGGTTGCCTTACAATACGATCGTAAAATTGTTGTCGAGCAAGGTATTATCGCTCGAGAAATTGAACTTGCCGTCTTAGGAAATGATTATCCGGAAGTTTCAGTACCAGGTGAAATTAAACCTGTTACAGAATTTTATGATTATGATTCTAAGTACACGGACGGCTCCACAGCACTTATTATTCCAGCTGAGCTACCAGAGGAAACAGAATCAAGCTTAAAAGATCTGGCAAAACGGGCTTTTAAAGCGATTGATGGTAGCGGTTTAGTTCGTGCCGACTTCTTTGTAACAGCTGATCATAGCGTTTACATTAATGAAGTCAATACATTGCCTGGTTTCACGCCAGTAAGTATGTATCCACTATTGTGGCAACATACAAATGTAAGCTATCCAGAGCTGATCAATCGTTTGATTACGTTAGCCATTGAACGTTTTGAAGAAAAACAACAGCTTCACTATAAAAAAGACTGAGTGGGATTATTGTGAAAAAAACATTAAAACAATTAGCTGCATGGTTAAATGAGGATATGTCGGCTTACGATGATACGGTTGTATCAGGAATTTCCATTGATACAAGAACAATTCAACAGGGGGATTTATTTGTACCATTTCGTGGTGAGCAAACAAATGGACACCGGTTCGTTGCTCAGGCGTTTGAAAAAGGTGCAGGTGCTTCTCTCTGGCAAAAGGATGAACCTAATCCGCCGGAAGGTATACCTTTATTGTTTGTGGATGATCCGGAAGTAGCTTTACAGGAAATGGCACGAGCTTATCGTAATGAACATAAAGCCAAATTTATTGGTATTACTGGCTCTAACGGTAAAACATCAACAAAAGATATTTTAGCGGGTACACTTGCACCGTTCTTTAAAGTTCAAAAGACAATTGGGAATTTTAACAATCAACTAGGTTTACCGATTACTATTTTACAGCTTGATGAAGATACAGAGGTAGCTGTCCTTGAAATGGGAATGAGTGGATTCGGCGAAATTGAATTTTTAACAAAGCTAGCTCAGCCACATATGACAGTTATTACAAATATCGGTGAGGCCCATATGCAGGACTTAGGGTCCCGTGCAAGTATCGCACAGGCAAAGTTTGAGATTATTCAAGGAATGCAGCCGGATGGCCTATTATTCTATGATGGAGATGAACCATTGCTACAGGAATTAGTGGCTAAGGAAATGCATTTAAATGCCGTAGCGTTTGGATTAGAGCCAAATAACCTTTTATATGCTGATCATATTCATGCCAATGCTAATGGTAGTAGCTTTACTACCCACGGTATGATAGAGGGTGACTTCTTTATTTCTGTACTTGGAAAGCATCAAGTGAAAAATACATTGGTTGCCATGTTAATTTCTCATCAACTAGGTTTAAAAAATGAGCAAATTCGTACATCCTTAGAGCATGTAGTATTAACAGATATGAGGATGCAACAAGTACAAGGTACAAATGGTGCATTATTTATTAATGATGCTTATAATGCTGCACCTACCTCTGTAAAAGCGGCTATTCAATTTATCGCTACTTCAACTATTCGACCTGAAAAATGGCTTGTATTAGGGGATATGCTAGAGCTTGGGCCGGATGAACAGCGTTTCCATGAAGGGCTAGCGGAGGAAATAGATGAGCAAGAAATCGATTACGTTTGTCTATTTGGGCCTCGAATGACTCATCTTTATGAAGTATTAAAAGAGCGCTTTGGAGCAGAGCGATTGTTATATGCCGAAGATGATTATACGGCTATTATTGAAAAACTAAAACTTGCTAATGAATCATCTATTGTTTTGCTGAAGGGTTCCCGTGGTATGAAATTAGAGACAATTTTACAAGCTTTTACGTCATAATTTTCATTGAATCGGTGGGATAAATTGCTCACCGATTCATTTTTTTAGAGGTTTCTTTGTTAAACGAGGTGAGGGATTTGTCAATAGGTGTACTATGCATTCATGGCTTTTCAGGTGGTCCCTATGAGATGGAGCCGTTTACAACATACTTACGGACGCATACGGATTGGCTCATAGTAGAACCAACATTATCGGGTCATGGTGAAGCCTTGCATATGGATGGATTTACTGCAAAGCACTGGTTAATGGACGCAGAGCTAGCCATACGGTCATTAGCTAAAAAAGTAGATGAGCTCATCGTTGTTGGATTTTCAATGGGGGGCATTATAGCTTTATATTTGGCGAAACGTTATAAGGTAAAAAAGCTAGTATTATTGAGTGCTGCTGCAAAATATATTAGTCCTAAGCAACTGGTCATTGATTTCAAATTACTTGCGACAGATGCATATCATCATAATTTAACGAATAATGAGCTATTTTTACGTTATCGACATAAGTTTAATAATGTGCCATTAGCTTCAACAATTGAATTTATGAAATTGGTTCGAATCGTGGAACCGTATTATCGGCATATCGAAATTCCTGTCTTTATAGTGCAAGGGAAACAGGATGGAATAGTGCCGTTTAACACAGCACAATTTCTTTATGATGAATTGGCTTCCACTGATAAAATTTTGTATTTTTCTGATAATGGAAGGCATCATATATGTCTTGAGGAAGATTGCTCCGATTGGTTTCCGCGGGTTTTGCTGTTTTTAAAGGATACTTGAAGTAGTCAGATTATTACGACTCATGCGTTATCGTTGCATACGTATTAAAGCCATGTTAGACTAGTGTAAGCAATGGATACATTTTGTGCGAAGACTCTTCATATTTGGTTGAAGAGTACTTTTTTTTGAACACAACGGTTTTATTCTAAAGTGAATAATTACGACAGAATCGAACCGCTCGGTAAAGACCGGGCTTTCCTTTTCATATAAGAGAGCTCTACATGAATGATCATGTAGAGAGAATTTTTAAGTAACGGAAACGTTCCACTACACAGGCTCGAATTTGCCGACAACTTCATCTGAAAATGTAACCATTTGTCAACTTAAAAGGAAAAAAAGGAGATTGAGAAGTTTGACAAATTTTTCAGAATTAAATATTAGCGAATCTACATTACGCTCTGTAAAGCGTATGGGATTTGAAGAAGCAACACCAATCCAAGAAGGTACTATTCGTTTTGCTATTGAAGGCCGTGATGTATTAGGTCAAGCGCAAACAGGTACTGGTAAAACTGCCGCTTTCGGGATTCCACTAATTGAAAAAATCGATCCAAAAAACCCTAATATCCAAGCATTGGTTATTGCTCCAACTCGTGAATTAGCTATTCAAGTATCTGAAGAGCTTTACAAGATTGGCTATGATAAACGTGTGAAATTATTATCAGTTTACGGGGGACAAGAAATTGGCCGTCAAATCCGTGCACTGAAAAATAAACCTCAAATCATTGTTGGTACGCCAGGACGTATTATTGACCATATTAATCGTCGTACGTTAAAATTAGAAGATGTGCAAACATTAGTATTGGATGAAGCAGATGAAATGTTAAATATGGGCTTTATCGATGATATTAATTCCATCCTAGAAAACGTTCCTGCTGAGCGTCAAACATTACTGTTCTCAGCAACAATGCCGCCAGCAATCCGTAAAATTGCGGAAACATTTATGCGTGATCCAGAAATCGTAAAAATTAAAGCAAAAGAATTAACTGTTGATAATATTGATCAATATTTCGTAAAATCTGCTGAACGTGAAAAATTCGATGTTTTATCTCGTTTATTAAATGTTCACCAACCAGAACTTGCTATTATCTTTGGTCGTACAAAACGTCGTGTAGATGAGCTAGCTCAAGCTTTATCTATTCGTGGTTACCTTGCTGAAGGTATTCACGGTGATTTAAGTCAAGCTAAGCGAATTTCTGTATTGCGTCAATTTAAAGAAAATAAAATTGATATCCTTGTTGCGACGGATGTAGCGGCACGTGGTCTTGATATTTCTGGTGTCACACACGTATACAACTTCGATATTCCACAAGACCCTGAATCTTATGTTCACCGTATTGGTCGTACAGGTCGTGCAGGTAAGTCAGGTCTTGCTGTTACGTTTGTAACGCCACGTGAAATGGGTTACTTGCGTATCGTAGAAGAAACTACGAAGAAACGTATGACTCCACTTCGTCCGCCAACAACAGATGAAGCATTAGTAGGACAACAACGATTAGCTCTTGATACTCTTGAAGGTCTTATTGCTAATAACAACTTAGGTGATTACCGTACACTTGCGTCAGAAATACTTGATAATCATGAGGCAATTGATGTTGTTGCAGCTGCTCTTCGCTCATTAACGAAAGAGCCAGATGATACACCAGTAACAATTTCAGAAGAACGTCCATTACCAATGCGTCGTGAACGCTCTAGCAGTAATCGTGGCGGTGGAGATCGTGGTCGCGGTGGTAATAATCGTAACTACGGTGGACGTCGTGACTCTCGTGGTGGAGATCGCCGTAATAGTAATAGTAACAGTAGCAGTCGTCGTGAAGGTGGTCGCCGTGAAGGAGGCCGTCGTGAAGGTGGACAAGGTCGTTCTCGTTCTCCTCGACGTCACGAAGATTAATTTTCGTAAGTAGATATTAAAACCTTGCAGTCATACTGGCTGTAAGGTTTTTTTTCGTATATAGTTGAAACAAAACGGTCATGAATTCCGTATAACCTACTATAGAAAAGAGGGGGAACGACAATGAGAGCTCAACCAGTGCATCAAATTTCCCGTAAAGGGTTAACTGTATGGCGTTTATATGGTGTCATACAAACAGTGGTGCTATTAATTGCAGCAGGAATCGTAAGCTATGGTACTTATTATTTTGAATGGCCAACGTTTATTTATTACATAGCTGGGGCGATTGTAGTATTAAGTGCCATATTATCAGTTTTTATTTTTCCTAAAATTAGATGGGAACGATGGCGATATGAAGTGCGAGAACATGAAATTGAAGTACAACATGGCTTATTTGTAGTAAAACGTACGCTCATACCAATGGTTCGTGTCCAACATGTTGATACGACACAGGGACCGATTTTAAAGAAATATGATTTAGGTAATATCTCCATATCAACGGCAGCAACCGTACATACAATTCCCGCACTTATCATGGACGAAGCAGATTCACTTCGTGCTCGTATCTCTGAGTTAGCAAGGGTGGCGGAAGATGATGTCTAAGGAGATTAATCGTTTACATCCTATATCAGCAGTAATTACGAGCGTCAAAGCATTAAAAAGTATGATATTACCCATTGCGATCATTATCATAACGAATGGCTTTAATTTTTCACTAAATTTCCGTAGTGATCATTTTTTTGATACCATTTTACTCTTCGGTGTATGGGGAATAGCCGCACTCCTTGCATTGATTGGAGGCATTATTAAATGGCGGACATTTGTTTATTGGTATGAGGATGGAGAACTCCGTATCAAATATGGATTGTTTGTTAAAAAGAAGCGTTATATTCCGTTTGAACGTATTCAAAGTTTGAACTATAATGAAGGAATTTTCCACCGTATTTTTGGATTAGTCAAAGTTCAGGTGGAAACAGCAGGGAGTAAAGGTGGCAAGCCTGAAGTAGAACTTACTGCAATTCGTAAAGAAGCGGCAGATGTTATTGAACTAGAAATGCGCCGTGCCAAAAATGAAGGTGTAAACCAACAATATGCAGAACAGACGGAGGTCGCAGACGATTCAATTTCAATTTCCGCACCAACTCTTTACCATATGTCCATGCGTGACTTACTAGTGTTAGCCACAACTTCTGGTGGGATTGGTGTTGTGTTATCTGGTCTTGCTGCTATCGCCTCTCAGTTTTCAGATATTATTCCTTATGAAACTGTTTTCCATGAGTTGGCTGATTTTGTGAAAGTCGGGGCCTTTTTAATAGCGATATCGGTTATGTTAATTTTAATAGTAGCCTGGGTTGTTTCTGTCCTTATTACCTTGATTAATTACTATGAATATACAGTCCGTATCGAAGAAGATAAGCTGATCATAACTAAAGGACTTTTAGAGAAAAAGCGTATAACCTTACCTTTAAACCGAATCCAGGCTATTCGTATTGTTGAAAATCCATTGCGTCAATTAACAGGCTTTGCAACGGTTGTTGTTGAGAGTGCTGGAGGTAATGGTGAAGAGGGGAAGGATAAAAAAATTACCTTATTCCCACTCATTAAGAAACAAGATTGTATGCAGACATTAGAGGGTCTTTTCCCAGATATGAATTGGAATCCTTCCTTTACTCGATCACCTAAAAAAGCAAGACCTTTCTTTTATCGCATAGATTTTATTTGGCTTGTCCCTATTATTGGTGCATGTAGTTATTTCTTCTACCCGTATGGTCTATTGTCATTGCTACTCATTCCATTAACGATACTACTTGGGGTTTGGCAGCATAAAACAGCAGGCTATCAAATTGATGGGAAGCAACTGGCTTTACAATATAGAGTATTCAGTCGAATCACATTGATAGTGGAGAAAAAACGTATACAATCGATGGGAAGTACACAATCGTATTTTCAAAAAAGAAAAAATGTTATGTCTATAAAAGCAACAGTCATGTCCGGAGCATCCGGTACAACGGGTAGTGTTTCGAGTCTGGAACAACGAGATGCTGAAACAATATTATCTTGGTACGAACATTAAATGCAAAGCTAATTCTTTCAATTTTATGGAAGGATTAGCTTTTTACATACAAATATTTGGTAATGAAGTTTATAATAAAATAAATAGAACAAAAGGGGTGGGGACTATGTTTAAATATGATATTAATGAAGACGCTTATTTAAAATTATTGGATTTAAGTGATGTTCATGATTTATTTGCATTGACTGATCGTTCAAGGGATACATTACGTGAATGGTTACCTTTTGTAGATGGTGTTCAGACAGTTAAAGATACAGAGGCATTTGTAAAAAAGGCTATGCAACAATACGCTGATAACGATGGGATACAGGCAGGAATTTACTATGATGGACAGCTCGCGGGTGTCATTGGGTATCATCAAATCAACTGGCAACACAAGTGGACAAGTATTGGCTATTGGTTAGGGAATGAGTTTGTAGGCAAGGGGCTTGTAACAAATTCAATGAAAGCATTAATTGATTATGCCTTTCATTATTTGAAGCTACACCGTATTGAAGTGCGAGTAGCGGTTGGAAATATTCGTAGCCGTACGATTCCAAAAGTGTTGGGCTTTCATGAAGAAGGGCGATTAAGGGATGCGGAGTGGCTGTATGATCATCATGTAGACCAAGTGGTTTATGGTATAACGGCAGCTGAGTGGAAAAAAATTAAGATGACCAATGAAGCGACGGTCGCCCTGTAAAAAGCGATTCATATAAAGAGGAGCAGTGCCATGAGATCTAACTTATAACCCATGGTGCTGCTCCTCTCTTAAATTATGGTCTACCCGCCATTTTTTGTTTGCGCCAGCTTAAAATTCTTTTTGGATGTAAATAAATAAGCCCTAGAATGAATCCGGTTACTAGCCCACCTAAATGTGCAAAAACGTTTACATTCGGTTGAAGAAAAGTCATAATGACACTGATAATGATGATTGGTAAAATAAGCTTACGAAGCATTGGCATTGTTCTACGAGTATAATACACTAATGCCCCAAAAGCACCAAAAATTCCAAAAATAGCTCCGCTTGCACCAAGACTCGCATAACTACTATCATAGAATATGTAGGTTGCCATGTTGCCAACAATACCCGATACTAAATAAATTGTAATAAAACGGGCTTTACCTGCAATTTTTTCAAGCTCTGGTCCAAAGAGATATAAGGAAAACATATTAAAAAACACATGCATAAACCCTGCATGTAAAAACATAGCAGAGAATACACGCCACCACTCACCTTTTTGAACGAGGAAATTCGCTTGAATTCCGTAATTCCACAAAAGAGTTCCTACACCGGGTAAAAGAGACAATACATAAAGAATTAAATTGATTGCTATTAACGTTGACACAACAGGGTAATACTTTGTATATTGCTTAAAATTTTCTGTTCTACTAAACATGGCTCCACCTCAATTTACAATTATTATACATGCCTTGTTGGAAATAGGTAAAGGAGAAGGTTACATGATTAAGGGAATTGGTCTAGATATTGTAGAAATAGACCGTATTGAAAAAGCGATGAAGCGTACAGATAAATTTAAAGACCGCATTTTATCAACAAGGGAAAAAAAATTATTTGATGGTTACTCAGAAACTCGTAAAATAGAATTTTTAGCAGGACGCTTTGCTGCGAAAGAAGCATTTTCGAAAGCGATGGGTACTGGCATTGGCGAACAATGTAAACTTCATGATATGGAGATATTACGAGGAGAGGCTGGAAAACCCGTTTTATATTTTAAGGGGGAGCTTGCCAATGGTTTTGTTAGTATTACGCATTCCAAGCAATATGCAGCTGCTCAAGTAATCTTATTAGAATAGGAATGAAGTTGTCTAAAAAGGTTAGCCAGTAAATTTAAATATATTGCCTTTTCTACAAATGACATAACTGACAAATACGGTTCATATATTGTCGTAGTGGATTTGAAAGAAGAAAGGGTGAAAGCGTGGGCAACCGAATAGTTAAATGGCTCGTCTTATTTTGTACGATATTACTTCTGTCGGCATGTGGTACAGCCTCACAGGAAAAAGTGTTGAAGAAAGTGAATGGTAAATGGGGAGAGACAAATGGCTATGAATTAAATGCTACGATGGAGATCAAATCTGGTGGGGAGCCTAGAAATTATAATGTAACAGTATGGCATACTAAACCTGATTTCTATCGAGTAGAAGTTATGGAAAGTGGAAAAGATGTTTCTCAAATGATTGTGCGTAATGCGGATGGCGTATTTGTTGTAACACCAACATTAAACAAAATGTATAAATTCCAAAGTGATTGGCCTAAGAAGAATAGTCAAGCATATCTAATAGGAGCTCTTGCAGAAGATTTAGCAGAAGATAAAAATCTTGTCATGAAAGAGGAAGAGAAAGCATATATATTTGAAGCGGCTACTAGAAATAGCTATAAAAATAGTATGCCTCATCAGGTGATTACAGTAGATAAGAAAACTTTACTACCAACTTCTGTTGTCATTATGAATGATGTGAAAGAAGAACAAATTCGAATTACATTTAAGAAAATTAAACTAGGTGTGCAGCATGCTGCCAAAGAGTATGCAGTTGAGCAATTTACAGATAAAGATAAAACTAAAGGTGAACAAGCTACACCAGCAGAGAAAGATGGTAAAGAAGACAAAGAAGACAAAGAAGCAGTTGGTGCAGAAGTAGAATATCAAGAGTTCCAAACTAGCTATCCAGTATTAAATTGGGCACAATTGGCGAATGAAAAAGTCGTTCAAGAAAGTGGTATGGAACGCGTTATCTTAACATTTGAAGGAGAAAAAGCCTTTACAGTTATGCAACAGCCAGTGACAAAGGAAAACTCTATGTTACCAGTATCTTCGCCTGGTGATCCAGTTGATTTAGGATTTACAATAGGTGCGATTACAGATACTTCAGTTAGTTGGGAAAAAGATGGTGTTGAATTCTTTGTAGCTTCCAGTAAACTAACGCGTGAAGAAATGATTGAAGTTGCTACATCTATGACGATAGGTAGTATGAAGTAACTTTTCTAGCTACAGCTTTCTAGTTCATGAAAGCTGTAGCTTATTGACAATATAAAAATTTGTGGTTTAGAAAATGTTAAGTGATTGTCTATAAAGTAAACGTTTCAGGACTAATAAACGTATAATTGTACAAGCTAAATAAAAAATATGTATGTAATACATAATGTTTTAATTAAAAATAAAGAGGGTATTCTTATGAAGACACAGCAATATTTTCGACCAACGAAAGCAATGATAAATCTACAAGCAATCCAACAAAACGTCAAAAATTTAAAAAAATTTATACGACCTAATGTTCAAATAATTGCTGTAGTAAAGGCGAATGCATATGGTCATGGAGATGTAGCCGTAGCACAGGCAGCTCTTGAGGCTGGTGCCACAATACTTGCAGTGGCAACGCCTGATGAAGCATTACATATTCGAGCACATTTTGAAGATCCAGACATACTAATATTAGGTGCATCTCCAGTGTCCTTTGCTCCTTTCGCAGCTCAACAGCGTATTATGCTCACTGTGTATGGAAGTGAGTGGGTACAGCAAGCAGCACCACTTATAGCCAATGAAGCGCTTCCTTTACTGCTACATATGAAAGTAGATAGTGGTATGGGTAGAATCGGCATTCGCTCTGAGCAGGATTTGTTAGCATTGTATCAGACAATTGATTCTACTGATAATGTAGAGTTGAACGGAATATTTACGCACTTTGCAACAGCGGATGAGAAAGATACAACTTATTTTGATCAGCAAGTACAATTTTTTGAAAGCTGTTTAGCAGTATTGCCGATAAAGCCGCCACTTGTTCATGCATCTAATACAGCAGCTTCATTAGTAAAGGATTCTAACTTGCAGTATGATGCTGTGAGATATGGGATTTCAATGTATGGTTTATCACCGTCCTCCTATGTAGAGAGTATCCTACCCTTTGCCTTACAACCTGCATTTTCACTCGAAAGTGAACTTGTTCATGTGAAGGAAATAAAAAAAGGTGAATCTGTAGGCTATGGAGCTACATATGTTGCGCCAACAGATATGTGGATTGGAACTCTTCCAATAGGTTACGCAGATGGTGTTATTCGTAAGTTAGGTGGACAAGAGGTTTTAATTGATGGACAGAGAATGCCGATTGTTGGACGAATTTGTATGGACCAATGTATGGTTGCCCTACCAAAAGCATATGCTATAGGTGAGAAGGTAACACTTATTGGCCAACAAGGACAGAATAGGATTTCCATCGATGAATGGGCAACTAAGCTTGAAACCATTAACTATGAAATACCATGCATGATCACAGCAAGAGTTCCTAGAATATACTTTTAATAAACACATTTATGCCAATATATTTTAGCTTTCAATTTATGCCAGTATGAAGAATTTGGTCAATTAATAAGCACTGGAGATCTTATTTCTTTTCCGAATGATAGATGAATCATAATTGGTAATAAGTTGCAATAATAATTATTCGTCATATACCTTCGACAGCCAACATATTTTTACAATTTGTACTTCAAATTGTCAGATATTTTGTCATTTCATGTCTTTTCAACAATATCTTTCAATGATAGAATGGGAAGTAATGAAAAGTGTATGGTTCCGTTGGAGGTGCTTGCTGTGTACGATAAAAAGTTAAGAGAAGCTACAATTGCTGTTCAAGACAGACTATTTCTACAAACAAAGGAAGTAATTGAAGGTGAATCTTTTGTGCGTTCTTTAGCGCGCAAAAATTTAATGCAGGAGCAACCAAATCAAATACGGGAAGCTATGATTAAAGGATATGTTGAAATGTCTCATATTAATTTAATGATCGCGAGTGAATGCTTGCATGCAGAATATGAAGCACAACATATGGTGGAGCGTCTCGTAAGCGGGGGATGACACTTTGAATGTAAAACGTGGTGACGTTTTTTTTGCAGATTTATCACCGGTAGTAGGCTCTGAACAAGGGGGCACTAGGCCGGTGCTGATTATTCAAAATGATATTGGCAATCGATTTAGTCCGACTGTCATCATCGCGGCTATCACTGCACAGATTCAAAAGGCAAAGTTACCGACACACGTTGAAATCAATGCTGAAAAGTATGGTTTTGAACGTGATTCGGTTATTTTGCTAGAACAAGTGCGGACAATTGATAAGTCAAGATTGACAGATCGTATTACACAACTTGATCATGCTGTGATGGAAAAAGTTGATGGTGCGTTGATGATCAGTTTAGGTCTAGTTAAATTTTGATATACATATGTGTATAGAAAGCATCGAGATAATTGATATCTCGATGCTTTTTTGTCTTTTCTATTCCTTCAGTTATTTCGTATACTTTGAAATTCTTATGTCATTAGTACATAGGAAGAATGTTGAAATGTTTGATGGTAGCAAAAAATCTCTTCGTTATTATGCTATGACGTATTTGATAAATAATAAAAAAAGATTTAAGATATACACAAGATTTTTAATAAAAATAGATTATTGAAAAAATTCTTAAAGGTATATGAAAATATACATAGAATATTCCATTTATAAATACTATATAGTTTGTGTGTAATATGTCGAATAAAAGTAAAAGGGTATTACTCCGTAAGGAAATGGAGGGGCAGCAGTGACAAGTAAGTCTTCGGTTGAAATTATTACAGAGTGGGATATTATTACAGCAAGACAACTGGGGCGTAATGAGGCAAAGGCACTTGGATTTGGCACTGTTGATCAAGCTCGTATAACCACAGCTATTAGTGAATTAGCAAGAAATATTTATTTATATGCCAGTATAGGTATAATTGAAATTGAAAGAATTGAGACAGAAACTGAAAAGAAAATAGTAGTTGTTGCAACTGATCAAGGACCTGGAATTAAGGATATTCGCAAAGTAACAGAGGATGGTTATTCTACATCGGGGGGTCTAGGTGCTGGCCTTCCAGGGGTTAAGCGATTGATGGACAGCTTACACATCCAATCTGTCATTGGAGAGGGTACAACAATAAGGACCGAAAAATGGCTGCGTTAGGACGTGAAGAAATTGAAACAATTAGAAGCTCAGTATAAAAAAATATTGTCAGATTATATGTTGAATCAAACAGAAAAAAATCTATATATTGCTCAAAATTTCACACGTCAATTAATTCAAAAAAGTATAGCCCCTGAGGATGTTGTTAGTATTCATAAAAATGCTGTAGAAGCAATATTTCCTAATCGAATGGGTGAATCGCAGCCAGCATATGATTTTCTTATTGAAGTTATGGTGCATTATGGTATGGCACATCGAGAGCATCAAAGCTTACTACAAAAACAGGCTGAGTATGAATTGGAAATGAAGATTGCAACTAACATTCAAAAGACCTTATTAAAATCATATGTGCCTGAGCTACAAAGTATTGATATAGGAATGGTTTCGTTTCCTATTCGTAAAATGAATGGTGATTATGTTCATTTTTTTCACGATGGAGAAGAGTATTTAAGTGTGGCAGTAACAGATGTTGTAGGAAAGGGTGTACCTGCTGCTTTATGTATGTCTATGGTGAAATACGGACTTGAGACATTGAGTTATGCCTATAAAGATCCTTCGTATGTTTTAGAAGTCATTAATAGGGTAATAGAAAAAGGTGTTGATGATAGTATGTTTGTTTCTATGTTCTATGGCTGCTTAGATATTCGCCAAAATATATTTTCCTATGCTTCTGCAGGACATGAGCCGGCTTTACATTATAGAGCCAAGCAAGATGAATTTATTCCTTTAGAAGCTAAAGGCTTATTACTAGGTGTGTTGTCTGAAACCAAATATACATTTCATGAAATTGTTTTAGAGGAAGATGATTTGATCATCATGATGACCGATGGAGTAACAGAATTTAGAGGGCAGGATGACTTAAATTCAAGAGAAATTATTTCAGCACTCATAAAAGAAAACAAGTACTTATCAGCTCAACAATTGTGCTTGCTTCTATATAGAGAGATAGAGAAAATACAGGATTTTAAACTGACAGATGATTTTACTGTAGTTATTTTAAAAAATAGGTTTACGTTTTAATGAAACAGGGAACAGAAAATAGTCTAATAAATATGGTGGAGGTGTGCTATATGGACGTTACAATACATTTTAAAGAAATTGATCATAAATTATTTGGCTTTGTAGAAGGTGAAATTGATACGTTTACGGCATCAGGATTACGTGAAGAATTGGAAGCTGTAAAGATTACAGAAGGATTGGAAATTGAACTCGATTTATCAAAGGTAAATTACATGGATAGTACAGGACTCGGGATTTTTGTTGCCTTTTATAAAAGAACATTACGTGAAAATGGCAAAGTGAAGCTCGTTGGTTTATCGACTAGATTACAAAGATTGTTTGAAATTACAGGACTGAGTGATTTGATGGATATCGAAACTGATAAAAAGGTGGAATTAAGATAATGAAGGAATTTGACTATATTGAAATTAGAGTTCCTGCTAAACCGCAATTTGTCAGTGTTATTCGGTTAACTGTCTCTGGCTTAGCAAGCAGGATTGGCTTTAATTATGATGATATCGAAGACTTGAAAATTGCTGCAAGTGAGGCTGTCACTAATGTCGTGCATCACGCTTATAAAGAAGATGAAGAAGGCGAAATCGTCATCGGATGTGCGTTATACGACAATAAAATGGAATTGATGATTGCTGACTACGGTAATAGTTTTAATTTCGAGGAGATTAAAACTAAGATTGGACCGTACCATCCTGAGGAAAATATTGCAGGGCTAAGAGAAGGTGGGTTAGGGCTTTATTTAATGGAAACTTTGATGGATGAGGTGATGATCAATAACGATGGTGGCGTAACTGTCTTTATGACAAAGTATGTCACTAGGGAGCAGGTGGAAAAAAATGTCGAAAGAATCACTACATAAATCTTCATCCAAAGAAGATGTATTAAAGTGGATTGAATTGTACCAATCAACGGAGGATGATGAAGCGCAAACGAATTTAGTGATTCATTATCGATATCTAGTTGAGTCAATAGCACGTAAGTATTCGAATGGTAAATCTTATTATGATGATATTGTTCAAGTAGGGATGCTGGGTTTATTAGGTGCAATTAGACGTTTTGATCCAAATGTTGGCCGTAGTTTTGAAGCATTTGCTGTACCAACAATTGTTGGAGAAATCAAGCGCTTTTTACGTGATAAAACATGGGATGTTCATGTGCCTAGACGCATAAAAGAAATTGGGCCGAGAATCAAATCTACGGTGGAGGCGCTGACTATTGAATTGCAGCGTTCTCCATCCATTCAAGAAATTGCCGAGCGTTTAGATGTAGCGGAGGAAGAAGTATTAGAGGCTATGGAAATGAGCCGTAGTTATCAAGCTCTTTCTATGGATCATTCAATAGAGTCAGATTCAGATGGTAGCACCGTAACACTATTCGATATTTTGGGTAGGGAAGACGATGGCTATGAAATGACTGATAAACGAATGATTGTTTCCGAGGCAATGGTTGTTTTGAATGAAAGAGAAAAACAAATCATTCAGCTTACATATTTAGAGCAACTAAGTCAAAAAGAAGCTGGAGAACAATTAGGGATTTCTCAAATGCATGTATCTAGAATACAAAGAAAAGCAATCAAGAAATTACAAGAGGCTATTCTAGCAAGTGGCGGTGTGTCGCTCTAATCCATCAATGGGTGTGCTGTGAATCATACTAAACACCTTTTAAATGTTTGAAAATAGTCTACTCATATTCGTTTGAGTAGACTATTTTTTTGCATTTTTAGTAAAGTGTAATGGTAAAATGAAAAGAAAAAGGTAGTGATGGTGTGGAACAAAAGCAAATGTTACAGCTCATTGCAAAAGATGTAGCGGTTAAACCAGGGCAAGTTGATGCTGTTATTAAATTATTAGAAGAAGGAAATACAGTTCCGTTTATTGCGCGTTATCGAAAAGAAGTAACGGGATCTCTGGATGAGGTGCAAATTAAAGCTGTAGAGGATCGTTATCACTACATACAGCAGCTCGAACAACGGAAAGAAGAAGTTATTCGATTAATCCAAGAGCAAGATAAGCTTACACCAGAATTAGAAAAATCTATTCTTTCAGCAACAGTACTACAGCGTGTAGAGGATTTATATAGACCTTACAAGCAAAAGCGTCGTACTAAGGCTACTATTGCAAAAGAAAAGGGCTTAGAACCACTGGCAGATCTTTTAGTAGCTTTTAGTCATGATCCACTAGAGCAACTAGCTATTAAATTCGTCGATAATGATCAAGTAGCTAATACTGAAGACGCGCTAGCAGGAGCGAGAGATATTTTAGCAGAACGCTTTGCTGATGATGCTGCTATTCGTGAGAAAATTCGTACGTATTCATTGAAAGATGGCGTACTTGTAACGAGTGTGAAAAATGCAGAAATAGATGAGAAAAATGTATTTGAAATGTACTACGAGTATGAGGAGCCTGTTAATCGAATTGTTCCTCATCGTATTCTAGCGATAAATCGTGGGGAAAAAGAAGATGTTTTAAAAGTTTCGATTCATGTTCCGGTGGATCGCGTATTGATGATCATGTGGAAAGAATGGATACCAGCAACGGGAACATCTCCTGCTATTGCTGAAGTGAAGCTAGCTATCGAAGATTCGTACAAGCGTTTAATTCAACCTTCTATAGAAAGAGAAATACGTAATGAGCTTACTGAAAAAGCAGAAACACAGGCTATTCATATTTTCTCTGCAAACTTACGTAATCTACTATTACAACCACCTATGAAAGGCAAATATGTCTTGGGCGTTGACCCAGCTTATCGTACCGGTTGTAAATTAGCAGTTGTCGATGAAACTGGGAAAATGCTAGAGGTTACCGCTATCTATCCACATCCACCTAAACCAGATGTGGCAAAATCGAAAGCTGTTGTAAAAGCAATCTTAGCAAAATACCCAATTAGTATAATTGCTATTGGTAATGGGACAGCCTCCCGTGAAACAGAACAATTCATTGTTGATGTATTAAACGAGCTGACTACGGACGTAGCCTACGTTATTGTTAATGAAGCGGGAGCATCTGTGTACTCAGCATCGGATATTGCTCGGGCTGAATTCCCTGATTTACAGGTTGAGCAACGAAGTGCTGTGTCTATTGCCCGACGCTTACAAGATCCTTTATCAGAGCTAGTGAAGATTGAACCAAAAGCAGTTGGAGTGGGGCAGTATCAGCATGATGTTTCTCAAAAGAAATTAAATGAATCATTAACATTTATAGTAGAAACAGCAGTTAACCAAGTGGGAGTTGATGTAAACACGGCCTCTTCATCACTTTTACAATACGTTTCTGGTTTATCTAAAACAGTTGCAGAAAATATCGTGAAGGTTCGAGAAGAGAATGGTCAATTCACTACCCGTGTACAATTAAAGAAAATTCCAAGATTGGGTGCGAAAACTTATGAGCAAGCCATTGGTTTCTTACGTATCTCTGAGGCAAAAAATCCATTTGATTCTACAGGTATCCACCCTGAAAGCTATCATCTTGCAGAACAGATTTTAGGAGAGGCAAAGATCGATAAAAAAGAACTTGGAACGAAGAAGGCGGAGGAAGCTATTGCTGCTTTGGATATTCAACAATTAAGTGGAGTACTAGAGATTGGTGTTGTAACGATTCAAGATATTGTAGATACTTTGATGAAGCCAAGTCGTGATCCACGTGATGCGTTCCCACAGCCATTGCTGAAAACAGATGTATTGAAAATGGAAGATTTAAAAGTTGGTATGGAGCTACAGGGAACTGTGCGAAATGTAGTAGACTTTGGAGCTTTTGTTGATATTGGTGTGAAGCAAGATGGACTTGTGCACATTTCAAAACTTCAAAATAAACGCATTAAACATCCATTAGAAGTTGTGGCGTTAGGAGATATTGTAACCGTTTGGGTTGAACAGATTGATGTTAGTAAAGGGCGGATTTCTTTAACAATGCTTCCTCCTAAAAATCAATTATTAGATTGAGTAATAAATTTTTACCACGCTGTGCATACTACACAGTGTGGTATTCTTGTTGTTGGAGGTGATCAAGTTGGACAATGAGGAACTACAACAGCTTGTATGTCGAATTTCTTTGGAAAGTTTTCAAAAACCATTTATACACCAAGCTTATTTTAATGGAAGGTTACGTTCAACGGGCGGGCGATATCTTTTACAAACGCACAATATTGAGATCAATCCAAAAGCTTTTGAATTATATGGTATTAAGGAAATTCAAGGCATTGTACTTCATGAACTGTGTCATTACCATTTACATATTGAAGGTAAGGGGTATCAGCATCGGGATAAAGAATTCAGGGAACTATTAAATAAAGTAAAGGCACCTCGTTTCTGTTCAGCGTTACATACTTCTAAATCATCTATAAAAAAACAACGACGCTACACCTATACATGTACTAATTGCCAGCAATTATATGTAAGAAAAATTAAAATGAATGTTGAAAAGTACTGTTGTAGCAAGTGTTTGGGCAGGCTTAAATTATTAGAGTAAAAAAATATTAAAAAAAGATTGACGTATTGTTTAGTTATCCCTATAATAGTAAAAGTCGACAAGATAACGACGACAACATAACACTCATTATTCCGAAGTAGCTCAGTTGGTAGTAGCACCTGACTGTTAATCAGGTTGTCGCAGGTTCGAGTCCTGCCTTCGGAGCCATGGCCCCTTGGTCAAGTGGTTAAGACACCGCCCTTTCACGGCGGTAACACGGGTTCGAATCCCGTAGGGGTCATTTTCATAATTTACTTTGCAAATAATATTGGTCCCGTGGTGTAGCGGTTAACATGCCTGCCTGTCACGCAGGAGATCGCCGGTTCGATCCCGGTCGGGACCGCCACTTATTGGGGTATAGCCAAGCGGTAAGGCAACGGATTTTGATTCCGTCATGCCTAGGTTCGAATCCTAGTACCCCAGCCATTCATTTCTTAATTTGAGCCATTAGCTCAGTTGGTAGAGCATCTGACTTTTAATCAGAGGGTCGAAGGTTCGAGTCCTTCATGGCTCATCTCTTTTAAGAAAAAGGTTGACTTTCTATTGATGTATAGTATAATAAGAAAGTTACTAATTGAATGCGGTCGTGGCGGAACGGCAGACGCGCTAGGTTGAGGGCCTAGTGGGGGCAACCCCGTGGAGGTTCAAGTCCTCTCGGCCGCACCAAAGTCAATTACAAAGTTAATTAATTCATATGCGCCCGTAGCTCAATTGGATAGAGCGTCTGACTACGGATCAGAAGGTTGTGGGTTCGACTCCTGCCGGGCGCGCCATATTTTTTTAAAAATAATGCGGGTGTAGTTTAATGGTAAAACCTCAGCCTTCCAAGCTGATGTCGTGAGTTCGATTCTCATCACCCGCTCCAAAAAAAAGTGTTGACAACCTCTTGGTTGTTTGATAAGATTAAATAGTTGTCTGATTCGACAACGTTATGAACCTTGAAAACTGAACAAGCAAAACGTAATCAATAAAGTTTTAAGTAGCTAGCTTAGCTAGTGAACGAAACAAAATTTTGGACATCAAAATTGATGCCAGCAAAACAATTTGAGCTAATCAAATTTCTTTTATGGAGAGTTTGATCCTGGCTCAGGACGAACGCTG
>NZ_JBXAHN010000005.1:0-283814 GCF_058795135.1 Lysinibacillus sp. GW823-FHT06C08 | reverse complement strand
AGATTTTTTTGTGAAATGAACAAAAAACCCCGAATAGGGTCACTTTTTAAAGTGTCCACTATTCGGGGTTCAGTTCATAATAGAGCAACTGGGCTCTTTTATTTTCGACTGTAAGGGGCAATGAACTATCCCCCTATCTCCTAAAAGTAGACTACTCCCCTATTTTTCTACTATTATTTTTTTACCTAATACCATTAGTGTTTATTGTCTGATTCTTATTGAAATTTATTAACTTTAAAATAAAGTAAAGCCGTTGATTGATTTCCAGCTTTCCATGGGCGGGGTCGAACTGCACCCTCGCCCTTCGTTCCAATCTGGAGTGGATATTAACTTCACCACAAAAAAATGCTCCCTTTAGATAAACAGATTTTATTTTTTAATCTGTCTACCTAATAGGGAGCATATCAAACTACTCGATGGCTTTTGTCTACAGTCTGAAATAACCAGCTTGCTGATCTTTATTTAGATTGAGCTACTTTCGTCGTTCATGTTTAATTTTCAGTAGTAAAAGTTTAGGCTTTCTTTTTTTTCGGGTACCCAATGAATATCGCTATCATACCACAAATACCAATAAGAATTGGGTAGAAAGAGTACGGCAAGATACTCACTGGCGAAATTTTGGCTACGCTTGCGGCTACAAGAAATTGGGCTCCGTATGGGAGAAGACCTTGGACTGTACAAGAGAAAATATCTAAAATACTTGCAGACTTTCTCGGCTCAATCTCATACTGGTCAGCAATATTTTTGGCAAGTGGCCCGGCAATTAGAATAGCAATTGTATTATTGGCCGTAGATAAATTAGTTAGACCCACAAGACCAGCTATACCAAATTCAGCACCCTTCTGCGATTTAATCCTGCGCGTTACAAGACGGAGTAAAAAGTCAATTCCCCCATTAAATTTAATAACTTCCACCATTCCAGCTATTAATATAGCCAGAAAGGCGATTTCATACATCCCTTCCATTCCTTCACCAATCTTTTGTATAAGGCTCATTATGTGATAGCTGCCATCTGCTAAGCCAACAGCACCGGCGAGAACAATCCCTAATGCAAGAACGAGGAAAACATTCATTCCAGATAACGCTAAAATAATAACTAAAACATAGGGAATAATTTTTATCCAATTATAGCTTAGATGCTCTACTTGGGCTGTCCCCCCGGATGTCATAAACCCTAAAATAATACTTGTGATAATAGCTGCCGGCAATACAATCCAAAAATTGACCTTAAATTTGTCCTTCATTTGCGCGCCTTGTGAACGAACTGCAGTAATAGTAGTATCTGAAATAAAAGATAAATTATCACCAAACATCGAACCGCCTACAACCGCTGCCATCACTAAAGCAATAGGTAGCTCCGTAAGATCGCTTATTCCAACTCCAATTGGCGCCAGCGCAACAATCGTCCCCACTGATGTGCCCATGGATAGAGAGATGAAACAGGCAATGATGAATAAGCCTACGACAACCAGGTTTTGCGGTATAACCGATAAAGCAAAGTTAACAGTGGAATCTACAGCCCCCATTCCCTTCGCTACCTCTGAAAATGCCCCTGCTAATAGAAAAATAATAACCATCAGCATGACATTTAAATTTCCGGCACCTTGGCAAAAAATATCAACCTTTCGGGAAAACGATTCTTTTCGATTCATCGCTAGAGCTACAGCACCTGAAATGCTGATGGCTACAATGACAGGAAAGGCATAAAAATCACCCATTATAATCCCTGAACCAATAAATAAAATCATAAAAATAACAAATGGGATTAGCGCCCATGGATTCTCTTTCTTCATTGTCTACCTCCAAAAATTAAAAATCAGCCCTATTTTTTATTTTTTCACCATAAAAAAGGCCTCATCTTGAAATAACAAGAAGAGCCCTTATAGTTAAAACGCTCCTCTTATCTATCAAGAACATTGCTTGCTGGATTTGGCACAGTAACTTAATAGTTCCGCTGCCGAGATTTCATCGGGCCAGTCCCTCCATCTCTCTTGATAAGAAGAAAAAATATTATATTTTTGACACAATATTAAAATACTAAAATAAAACATCCATAATTGCAACATGTTTTTAATTGTAAAAAAATCCCACGACTATTATCAAGTGCGAAATTCAACTTTTTATACGAATACGAAGCTTTGAATGGACACATAGATCGAAAATATAAATACCCCGACTAAAAACCAACCATATAATTTTCTCTCTCTCCGAAATTCATTAATTCCTAATGTTAACATAAATAAACCTAGAAAAAGGATCATTAAAAAGTTTAGCCGATAATCATGTGTCATAAATCCGTAAATGGAAAGCGTGATGCCTATTATTGATAAAATAATTTGTACTGTTTTTAACAAAACGATTCCCCCTATTTGCTTGAACGAATACTAACAGTTATCTAACCTTTTTTGAATAAAAAAATTCTATGATGGGTGAGATGACAAATGAAAGCCCAACAACTTTTTATTTTTGTTTTTTTAATTGGCTTTTGAACTAGAAACAGGAAATTTAAGTTTAATTCGAACAGGGCTGACAAAAGGCTTTTACCCTGCATTTATCTTTTCTTTAGGTTGTGCTGTTGGTGACATGGTGTACGCTGTACTATAGGTTTTGGGAATAGCCTTTCTAGTACAATCTAGTACAATATTCCAATTCATTTTATGGATTGGCGGTACTATCATGCTTGGCCCTTTAACCTTCCAAGCTTTCCGAGATACGTTTGCATGCAAAAAATTAGAGTCATGGAGCAGCGATTGAAAAGAAATCATTATGGGCTTATTTTTTACTGGTGTTTGGCTAGTAGTTTCAGCAACGACTGCAATCGTTGATTCCCAACGGTTGGTGGAAGTATAGTAGGTGGTACAACTATTGGACATTCAGCAACTAAAAGCTTACCTCCCTTCTTCTTCGGATTTATCACCGTTTCAATCCTTTGGGGGCTAATCCTTTCATATTTAAGTAGCATCGGTGGTAAAATAATGGGAAAAGGCTTATGCAAATAGTTTCGTTTATTTCAGGATTACTCTTTTTGTACTTTACTTTTTATGTATTCTTGAATGGTTTTGAAAAGCTATTATAGGGGTGAAAACCATGGTTAGAAGAAGATAGCTAGCCTCCTAGATCACCAAGGATATGTAGGAGGCTAGCTTAATTATAGGAGATGTTTAAACGATGAAGCAAAATAAATATGATGATATGCAATTCTTTTCTGCTTACGAAAAAATGCCACGTTCTGTTCAAGGGCTGGACGCCGCAGGAGAGTGGCATGTATTAAAAACACTTTTACCTG
The DNA here is from genome assembly GCF_058795135.1 of Lysinibacillus sp. GW823-FHT06C08. Lineage (NCBI taxonomy): Bacteria > Bacillati > Bacillota > Bacilli > Caryophanales > Bacillaceae > Lysinibacillus > Lysinibacillus sp. GW823-FHT06C08. The sequence continues at coordinate 280,528 of NZ_JBXAHN010000005.1, read as the reverse complement.
ATTTGAAAAATAAACATGTGCTTGATTTAGGATGTGGTTTCGGGTGGCATTGTCGATATGCGCGCGCACAACAGGCAAAATCAGTGATTGGTGTGGATATATCTGAAAAAATGCTGGAAAAAGCTCAGGAAAAAACGGATGATCCTTTTATTTCCTATTTGCAAATACCGATTGAGGACATTCAATTTTCCGCTTCTCAATTTGATGTTGTATTAAGTTCCTTAGCTATTCACTATTTACAAAACTTTGAAGCACTATGCAAAAAGGTTTATACCTATTTAAAACCTGGCGGATCGTTCGTATTTTCAGTGGAGCACCCTATTTTCACATCCCGCCATGAACAGGATTGGTACAATGATGAACAAGGAAACCGACTGCATTGGCCAGTGGACCATTATCAAACAGAAGGCATGCGCGAAACAACCTTCCTTACCGAAAATGTCATTAAATATCACCGTACATTATCCACTTATATGAATGATTTAATACAGGTGGGATTTACAATACGTGCTGTGAAGGAACCTATGCCCTCTGAGGAAATGATACAAACTATTCCAGGTATGCAAGATGAACTACGAAGACCTATGTTTTTAATGATAGTGGCAGAGAAAAAATAAGCGTTTATACGTGTGATTATATCTATTACATTAGCACATTTCGTTGCTTCATATTTAATGGGGCAGCATCGCTACAGCTGCATGATGCCTGCCAAATACTGAGTAGTGGTAATAGAGGGCTAGATTGTCCCATAAATTAATTCTCTGAAAATCTCAGATAAAACAAAAAACCAGATGCTCCTCATAGAAGAGCGCCTGGTTTTATTGTGAAAGTGAATCTTACTAATTTACTTAGTTTTGATTCGTATTAATACTACGCTAAGTTGAGGCGTGGAACAAGTTAAAATATTTTCCATTCAATTTTTGGTAGGAATTTATGTTTTTTCGAGCATAGGAGTTACTCATGTCCTATTTATTTTGCAAGTAGGAAACTAACAAAAAAGACTAGATACCTACATAAATTATGTAAGTTCTAGCCTTTTAAGTGAAAGTGAATCTTACTAATTAATATTGCTTAGCTTTAGATTCATTTATGAATACGAATAAACAGCTAAAAGGTTTCATTATTTGGCCTATTTTTTCGTAAAAAATAGGATTACCCGCACAAAAAGACCAGGAAGTCACGAAATAAGTGAATCCTGGTCTTTTTGTGAAAAGTGAATGTTACTAGCTTGCTTTAGTTTTTTGTATTCTACTAATGAGGTAGACGGTTGATGTTGCAATAAGTTACATAAAATTTAAAAATATTTTAATCGATTACTTGAATGGCAAAATCAAATACACCCTCTGCCCCATCAACTGTAATGATGGAAATGCTATACACCCCTTCTGACATTGTATAGCTACCCTTTTCTAGTATCGTTGAATATTTTGCTCCTGCATTTACGGTTTTTTGAGCCCATAGTTTGGCATCTGCATTATAAATTTTTAAGCTAAATGGTTGTGTCCCCTTATTCTTTATATCATAGTGAATATCAAATTCTTGTGGAGAATGATTGCTGTAAAAAGATTTATGAAATTCACCATTTGCAGTTGTAGCATTTAGATAATTCAGTGGAAGTCTATGAAGCATGTCCATTTCCTGAGTGCTTGTCCTTGCCAATACTCTTTCCTGTAGCTGGGAATCTTTTCGTTTACTTGAATCAAATTCATCCGATGACTTTGTAGAGATATTGTCGCTACCAATTAGGGCAAATTCAAACATCAGTACAAGTAAAATGAGTAATTTCCATATTTTCATAGCGCCCACCTCCACTTACAAGTAATACCTAATTAGATATTATTCTACCATTTAAAAAATCACCATTCAAATTGCTAACTATAGATAAAAACTTGACAAAAAAAGTTATTTATGATATAATTTACAATTAAAATATTTTCTTATATAATAGGATTCTCCTGGCCAGGGGAATCCTATTTTTTATTGTAAGGAGTGTTCGGATGAAGAAGCAGGAATCTAGTATAACTTCATTAATAGCCGCCTTTAGCAGAGCCCACCATAGTCAATTTGATGCGCCGAAAATATTTGATAATTATCTAGCACAGGAATTAATCTCTAAGGATGAATTTCAGAGCATTGAAGACAATATGGTGCAAGGTATTGAATTTTTCAATAAGGAAATTGCCGAAAAATATAAAGGCAATTCGAGAAAATTATTAAAATGGATTACGCAAGTTCAACTAGCGCCGACTCCCTTGGCACGTGCCGCATACTGTGAAAGAGTCTTACAAAACGAAATACAGCTCGGCGTTGAGCAATATGTTATTTTGGGTGCTGGTTTGGATACATTCGCTTATCGACACCCCCATTTAGAACGTGTATTAGAAATATTTGAGGTTGATTTCCCAACCACACAAGCATTCAAAAAACAAAAATTACAAGAAGCGTCACTCAGCCGCATCAATAATTTACATTTTGTAGCGATGGATTTTACGAAGCAATTTCATAGTCAACCTCTTTTGGATCAAGGCTTTCAGTATAAGAAAACATTTTTTAGTCTCTTAGGTGTCTCCTATTATTTAACGAAAGAAGAACTGGCTAGCTTATTAGACCATCTGTTTGCGCTAGTTCCAGCAGGTAGTTCCCTTGTCTTGGACTATGCTGATGAATCGTTATTTAGTGAAAAGGGCATCTCTAACAGAGTAGATCATATGGTGAATATGGCGGCCGCTGGTGGTGAACCCATGAAATCGTGCTATCGTTATGAAGAAATGGAGAAGATGTTAGCTCAATCAGATCTACTTATTTATGAACATCTATCTCCATCTACAATTCAACAGCTTTATTTCCAGCATCGAACAGATTATCTATCAGCTTTTGAAACGATCCATTATATGCACATGGTTAAAAAATAAGATATAATCCATTCCTTTTAAAACAATTCTTAATTTTCTATCTATTTCCCAGGCAATTAACTATTTCAATATAAGAATTATGTATATAATAGTAGTGTAAAGCTAATTAGCCTTACACCTCCTAGATTTGTTACTAGGGTCACTGTTTATAACAGTGACCCACTTATGATTGGCAAACCCCTAAAGGATTTCCATCTAGATCATAAAAGGTGAAAAATCTTGTTTGCCCTTCCCCTCCCATAGGATTTACGTTCACTTGCTGCTCTACTAGTGATTGGTAGGTCTCTTCAATTGATGAAGAAAGAAAATTGTAGTATTTCCCTACCCCAAAATGATTATCTGGAAAATACAATGGTTGATGATTTTCCGTTTTTACTAAGCATACAACCGTAGCCGAACGTTCCGCTATTTTCATGACCGCTGCGTCTTCTTCTATATATAAAAGCTTAAATCCAAGCTTTTCCTCATACCATTTGGCTGATAATTGAGGGTCTTTTATTGGGATAAAAATGGCCTCTACTCCATGTAATAATGATTGCATCTCTTTTTCCTCCTTTTTAAAATGATTGCTATACTTTTTCTATATATGAACTTGAATGTCCTCTAAAAAATTTCACCCTTGCATCTCTTCTTGTTTAGTTTCCCTATTATTTGCTTATCCTAATTAGTATCGGAAATGTCTTTGCCCTTTTCCTAGAGGAGGTGCCAATCATTAAACACGCGGTGTCATTTTTTCTCCTACTTTTAGTCGTTTTGTTGTTAACTGGGTGTTGGAATAAGCGGGAGTTAAATGAATTAGCCATTGTCACAGCTGTTGGAGTCGATAAAACGGACGAATTCATAGAAATTTCTGTTCAAATTGTTAACCCGAGTCAAATTGCGCCGAAAAATTCAACAAGCTTTCAAGTCCCTGTTTTTACCTATCACGCAAAAGGGAGAACCTTATTTGAAGCTATCCGAAAATTAACAACACTGACGCCAAGGAAACCTTATTATGCACATGCTCAAGTTATTATTATTGGTGAAGAGATGGCTGAATATGGTATGAATAGTATATTAGATTTATTTCAAAGAGATCCTGAGGGAAGAAGCGATTTTAATATTATTGTTGCTCATGAATCAACAGCGCAAGATATTTTAAGTATTTTAACACCATTAGAAGATATTCCTGCCAGTAAAATGTTAAAATCCTTAAAGGACTCTGAGGATGTATTGGGAACAACTGAATCAGTGATTTTAGACGATTTAATCGAGTCTTTAGGGAGTATTGATCATAGTGCTGTTCTGCCCTCCATTCAAATACTTGGAGATGCAGATGCCGGGAAAAATAGCTCCAATATAGAAAAAATGGATAGCCCCGCCAATTTAAAATACAGTGGACTTGCTGTTTTTAAAAACTATAAGCTTATAGGCTTCTTAACAGAGGAAGAAAGCAAATACTACAATTTCTTACACAACCATATAAAAGGGACCGTTCAAAAAGTGCCTTGTTCGGAAAAGGGGAAAATATCAGCAGAAGTTTTAAATTCCTCTACAAAAGTTACTGGCAGCATAAAAAATGACAAACCCTCCATCCATATTCAGGTTGATCTTGAACAAAATATAGCGGAAATAAGTTGTCCAGTGGATATAACAAAGCCAGAAACGATTGATATTATTAATAAAGAAACAAGTAAATTAGTTCAAGAAAATTTAGAACAAACACTGCACACGATTCAAAAAACCTATCAAGCTGATATTTTAAAGTTTAGTGAGGTACTTCATCGTGAAGACCACCAAGCATGGAAACGTATCAAAAAAGATTGGGCCACGCTTTACCCTAATCTACCGGTGCAAATTGAGGTGAATGTGAAAACAAAAGGTATTGGTACAGCTAGAAAATTAAAAGTAGATTAAACAATCAAAAATGACCAGACACTCCTTGAGTGTGCTGGTCATTGCTAATTAACGTGAAGCTTCGAATGTAATAAATGATGAATCTTCATCAGGCTGTTGCTGAAATGTGTAATTAGCAGAGCATGTGATATCCGAAAAGCCTATACTTTGTAAAAGCAGTTTAAATTCCTCTAGACCGTACCAGCGTAATAAAAATCTTTGTAGCTCTGTATCCATCAATGTACCACGCTGCCATTTTTCATATTTTAAAACCGATAAAGTATACTGCTCCATCCAGTTGATCGCAATCGATTTCCTCTCAATCGAGATTCCTTCATCTTCGGAGGTTGCATGATAACTTGTAGTAATTTCACCAGTTTTCCAGTCTGTCGGTATGATTAAATCTAATAGAATGCGTCCGCCTGGAGCAAGGTGATGATACATATTTGTTAAAGTTGACACGGCATCTTGATAATTTTCTATTAAACAGAAAGATCCCGCCGGCATGATGATAGCGTCATATTGTTGATCTACTGTAAAATGACAAACATCGCCTTCATAAAGAACTGGTGTAAGTCCTCTATCGTGACATCGTTTACGACAAGACGCCAGCATTTCTGAAGAATTGTCAATCCCTTCTACATCAAAACCACTCTCCATGAAAGGAATATAGAAACGCCCTGAGCCGACACCCGCCTCAAGCACCTTACCTGTAAGTCCCTGTAAACGTTCCTTATAATATTCAATATCCCCACCAATAGAATATCCTACTGGTTTTGTTAAATCATAAAGTTCCGTACATAACGGTCCATAATTACTATACATATTGTCTCCTCCGATTATTTGCGGAAGAAAAATCCCTTTTAATTCTTCCACACCTTCATATTATTTAATGGAAAATTAGAGCTGACTATCATAATGGATCACTCGCTTTCTTGTAAATTTAAATAAATTATACCTATATTTGTCATTCATTTCAATATTTCTATTGATTTCGTTTTCAGTCCACTATAATGTACAAATTAGCATAAATTATCAAAAAATATTTCCATGTAAACGGTACGATGAGAATAAGAAAGGATGATCGTATGAATTATTTTGAAAGAATACAAAACGCTATAGAATATATAGAGGATAACTTACAAGAAAAAATGTCGATCACAGATATTTCTTCGCAATCTTACTGTTCAGCCTTCCATTTTCAGCGACTGTTTCAGGCGATAACTGGATTTTCCGTACAGCAGTATATTCGTAATAGAAGGCTTTCTGAAGCGGCCGTTCTATTAATAACAACCTCTCAAGCTATACTTGAAGTGGCGATTAACTTTCAATACGGTTCTCAAGAAGCTTTTACAAGGGCATTTGTTCAATACTTTGGGCTATCACCGGCTAAGTACCGAAAGAGTGCAAATTCTATACCATTACAAAACAAAATAAACTTTTTGGATTATAAAATGAATGGTGAACTCCCTATGCCAAAGCCAACAATCGTACATGTAGGAAAAAAGTTAATCACCGGCTATCCCTATCAAACATCATTACAAGATGAGAGGTATTATGCTGAAATTTCAGGCTTTTATCATGATTTTGGTCGCGAGCACTATTATGAACGTATTACACAAAAAGTAGCACCTAATATGGCCTATGGAATCTCTACAAACTTTCAGGAGGATGGTGAGTTTTCTTTTGTTGTGGGAGAGGAAGTCCAAGTATTTGAGGAGCGTGTTGAGCAAGGGTTTATCCATGTAGAATTACCTGCTGGTCAATATGCTGAATTTATCTTGAATAGTAGTGCAGAAGGTATACAGAATACAAGACGTTACATTTACGGGTGGTATGGTTGCCTAACTCTAATTACGAAAGAGATAGGGGTCCTGATTTTGAAATAACAGATGTTATGCAATCTATCTATCCACATAATATGAAAATGAAAATTTACGTTCCCATTAAAGGTTAAGAAAGGAAGCCAAAAAATGATGATTGAAAAGGTTTTTACTCAATTTCCTCTGCTACATACGACTAGTCTACTATTAAGGAAAATAGAAGTATCTCATGTAGAAGAGTTGTTTGCCATTTATGATAATACAAAGGTTTTCGAGTTTTGTGGTATTATCCCAAAACACAACTATCAAACCGTACAAAAAATGATTGAGCATTTTGAAAGAGACTTTAAGAAGAAAAGTAGAATAAAATGGGGTATTTTTGAAGCGTCCCAAAGCGAGAAATTAGTGGGTATTATTGAGGCTATGGACTTTAATCAAAAAGTAAATATGGTGACAATTGGATATTACTTAGCGGAAGATTTTTGGGGAAAGGGCATTGCTACGAAGGCCGTTGAAATGGTCGTGAACTATTTATTAGAGGAGGTTCAGGTGAATCGAATTCAAGCTGAAGTCATGCCATTAAATGAGCCCTCGAAAAAAGTACTACTAAAGAATGGCTTTATAAAAGAAGGTTTATTACGACAAGCAACATCATGGTCCGGCAAAGGCGTTGTTGATTTAGAAATATATGGATTACTGAAAGAAGATTATGTAACTCATTCAAAAGACTAGACTCTATTTAGGAGTCTAGCTTTTTCTTTTATATGACAAGTAGATGGACAGAATACCAACTCAAGAAAGCTCCTTTACATAGATTAGAAATAGAAGACTAGCGCTAAAATTAACATTCAAACCATAAAGGAGCGTTTCAAAAATGGATGAAAATCGATATTTAACACGATTGGATAGAAATTTAAATAATTATCATAAATTTTCTAAATGCTATTGTGACTCGAAGAACTATTGCACAGGTTACTATTATGGCACGGATGATATGGCAGAAGAAGATTCATATCGCATCAAGTATTATAATAGTTCTCAGGATGGGAATAAACAGTCGGAGAGCCACGTAAGAAATAAAGATAAAAAACAATGTGAAGGCTGTATTTGTAGTCAGTTAGAATGTTTTGACCCAGGGACATTAGTAGATGTCTATCTTTCTGATGGCCATTGTTTTTGCGGTATTTACTTTATCTATCTCGATCCACATAGCTGCTGTGCCTATTTCCTTCAAATCGATGACATGGCTAGACCCGTTATTATTGACTGCCAGCAAGTGAATGCTATAAGCAAAACGAATACGGCAAGCTAGTGCATGGGCTCTTCTCTTTTGAAAGTAGCCTGGTGTAGGTGTTTAATAATGATCTTCCACCTACTTAGATTTCTGGTGATCAGCATGTGTACAACGAATGATCGGACTCCCCTATCTAACCATAGGGCGAAAGTTTTTCACCGTTAACGGCTACCCCCTTCCTATTTCTTTATGAAAAAAAGAGCAGTATGATAACATATACATGTTACCAACTACTGCTCTAATTTTTATAAAATTATCCTTCGTTTATCCAATTAATGAGCTGTTCATCAAATGACTCTGGCTCTTCAAACATAGGGTTATGACCACTTTTTTCAAATATAACTTTCTTAACCTGAGAAGCATCCTCTGCTGCCGCCCATAATGAAACAGGGGCAACTAAAAAATCATACCTACCTAGTCCAACAAAAACTGGTTTAGGGAAAGATCGAGTTAGTGGTAAAAGATCCTGCTCAGCGAAAGCTCTCCCCCACAGATAATCTATGACTTCCATATTCGTATAAACGCCTTCCCACATAGCTGTAGCATTAAACGAATAATCATAGAAACTATGTGCACCCATACGAATACACATATGAACAAAACGTCGTTCAGGTTCCTTCTTTAAATCTTGCGCTAAGAAAGCAATCTCTTGTTCAAATTGTTTTTTTCGCGCGACACTGGCATTCGCATCAAAAAAGGACAGACTTTGCTGTTGTCTTTCTTGGCTATTTGTTGTAGCTGTATTTAATAGAATCACCTTCCGAACATGCTGAGGGTATGTGTTAGCATACGCCATCGCCATAAATGCATGCCCTGAGTGCCCTAAAATAATGAAATGTTCCACCTTTAACAATCGTCGAGCTTGTTCAATATCGTCGACAATTTTCTCTAAAGTATAATCCTCTTGTTTTAAAGGACGAGGAGGCTTCACAAATCCACGATGATCTAAAAAAATAAGCTTAAAATGCTGGGAAAGGTTTTCTGAGAACAATCGCGGGTAATACACACTGCTTCCTACGACTAAAATAGGCTCACCTTGTCCCTTTATACAATAGTGCAATTCAAATCCGTCACAAATAATCTTTTGGTCTCTTGTCATTTTTTATCCTCTTTTCTTATTAATCTATCACTCCCTTTCCTCTTTGCATTCCCGTGTCTTTTCCATCGAACGCTCTAGCATTCTATTCACCTCATGGATTTACTTTTACACAAACAATACCATTACTACTGGTTTCTAGCAAATTATTGATTATATAATAAGGGAAGCATCTAAAAAAGGGTGGGAGGAAATGAAAGAAAGTTTATTAGAACGTTTGAAGGTATTTCAACTCAATAAGAATCTTTCTAGCAGCTGTAAGAAATTTTTTTGAATGGTTACCATATGATGCGAAACATTACAAACAAGGGGTTTAATCAATGGATAAACAATTAGAGCAAGTTCTAATATTAAGAGAAAGTGGCCAGCTTAAGGAAGCCAACCAATTAATGGTGGCATTGGTCAAAGAAGAACCTGGAAATGCTTACTATCAATTTCAATGTGCCTGGACCTACGATTCTTTAGGACAAGAAAAAGAAGCTGTTCCCCACTATGAAAAAGCCATTCAATTAGGATTGGAGCCAGCTATTCTAGTGGATGCCTATCTAGGTTTAGGGAGCACGTATCGGACATTGGGGCTGTACGAACAAGCAAAACGGACATTGGAACAAGCTATACACGAATTTCCTGAAGCCGAGCATGTAAAGGTTTTTTATGCCATGACACTTTATAATCTTGGTGAACATGCAAAATCTATGGAAACATTATTGAATACTTTAGTCATCACAACCAACCATCAGGGCATTAAAGATTACAAAAAAGCTATTCATTATTACAGTGACAAGCTCGATCAAACATGGTCTTAACAAAAAAACAGGCTTCTATGAAAAGCCTGTTTTTTGCGTTATTTTGCGATATTTTGTTTTTTTAGCATAGAAAAAAAGATCAATGTTAGTATGCCACTAAAGAAAAATAAATAGCTCAATGGGATTAAAAAGAAGTTCTTCTCCACAATTACTCCGTTTGCTAGTACCTCATCACCAATAATTCCTTTTATAAATAAACATAAAACACCTATCATCATAGGTATTGTTGCTAATAAATATTTCTTCATCATCGTTTCCTCCATATAATTTGTCTATTGTATGTGATCCATTTCCAAGCATATCGTCTGATTTCCTATAGCTATAATAATACCCATCACATCTTAAGTCAATATTTTTTTATCGAAAAACAATAAATCGTTATTGTTTTCAGTTTTAGCAAAAAGATAGAATCTATGATAAAAAAGAACATACATTCCATCTCTCTTAATTCTTTTACGTGTGGTAGTTGAGTCATTTGAATAATCTTTGTGCGAGTGGCATTAAATAATACTATTATATAATGTCGGATAATCTGTTATAGGATTATAAAAAAACAGCTACTTCAATGAAAAGTAACTGTTTTTTAAACGGTTAAATAGAAGCTGAAGCTTGTTTTATTAAGGCAGCGACCATTTTATCCATTTGAGCAAAGCGATCATCCTGGGTTTGCCCTTTGGCATAACGATAATAGATTTGCTGACAAATGACTGCTAATTTGAAATAGGCAAATGTACAGTAATATTGAATGTCTGAAATATCTCGCCCACTTTTTTCAGCATAGCGTTCCATAAATTGCTGACGGGTATAAAATCCTGGCAATACCGTAACAGGTGGGTCGCCTAGTGCATGTAATAGCATTTTTGGATCATCCGCTTGCAGCCAGTAACTCATTGCGACACCTACATCAGCAAGTGGATCCCCTACTGTGGTCATTTCCCAATCAAATAAACCAATCATTTCGGAGTAGTCCTCAGAAAACATAGCATTATTCAATTTATAGTCATAGTGAATAATGGTTGCCTCCTCATTATGAGGAATATGTTTTTTTAACCAATCTGTTAGAGCTTTTACTTCAGCATACTCGGCTGTTTTAGCCTTATCATAGCGCTCGATCCAACCATGTACCTGTCGTTCCATAAATCCGTCAGGCTTCACCATGTCCTGTAACGGCGTGTCCTCATAAGGAATTGCATGGAGTGCTACTAATGAGTCAACCATCTTTTCAGACAGCTGACGGGCCAGTTCCTCCGTCGGTTTTATTCCTTTTGGAAAATAGGTATCGAGGACGATGCCTTTTTTTCGCTCCATTAAAAAGAAATCACTGCCAATAATGTCTAGGTCCTCCACATAAACATAAGGTTTTGGAACCACAGGTAAAAATGGATGCAAGGCCGATAAAATGGTAAACTCTCTCTTCATATCATGGGCCTTCTTAGCAACTGGGCCAAGTGGCGGTCTACGAAGGACCACTTCAAACTCAGCTATTTTCAAGCAATATGTTAAATTGGAATGACCAGCACTAAATTGTGAAATTTCCAATTGCCCCTGCGGTAGTTCAGAAAAATGGCTTTCTAAAAATGCGCGCAATTTGACTACATCTAGTCGTTCACTTGCCCTTACTTGCATTGTATCCATCTTATCCCTCCTTTAAATAATGGAGCTCATGCCCCCATCAACAACAATGACATCACCTGTCACATAATCTGATGCTGCCGATGCTAGAAATAACGCCACACCCTTTAAATCATTTTCGGAGCCAAGTCGTTTTAATGGTGTAGCGCCCATCAAATAATCTTGACCACGTTCAATTAATACATTGGACATTTTGGTTGGAAAAAACCCAGGGGCAATGGCATTGACATGGACACCATGAGGTCCCCATTTGACGGCTAAATCCTTCGTTAATGTTATAACAGCCCCTTTGCTGGCATTATAGGCAATGGTATCCATAAATGCAGGTAGTGTACCACCAAGCCCTGCGATAGAAGCAATATTAATAATTTTCCCGCTTTTCTGCTCTAACATGATTTTGCCGACGGCTTGGCTCATTAGGAATGTTCCATTCACATTGACATCAAATACTTTTTGCCATGCTTCATACGGCATATCGATAGCAGGTGTTCCCCATGAGGCCCCACTGTTATTGACTAAAATATCAATTTTACCGAACGTAGTCATCGTTTGCGCCACAACATTGGCAATATTCTCTGGTTTTGTCACATCACAGGCTAACGCTAATGTTTGAACCCCTAATTTTTCAAGAGCTGTAGCAACCTCCTCACATGCCTCCACTTTTCGCGAGCATAAGACAACATTGGCTCCAGCCTCGGCAAAGCCTTGGGCAATTTGTGCTCCGAGTCCACGTCCCCCACCTGTCACAATGGCTGTTTTCCCCTGTAAGCTAAATAACTCCATTACAGTCATTTCACCAGCTCCTTATGTTTTTTCGCGTGCTTTTTTAATTCCAGCTTGGCAACTGTATTACGATGTACTTCATCTGGCCCATCTGCTAAACGCAATGTTCGAGAATTTGCCCACTGTGCAGCAAGTGTTGTATCAGGCCCTACACCAGCAGCTCCAAATGCTTGAATCGCTCTGTCTATAACTCTCAGTGCCATATTTGGCGCAACTACCTTAATCATTGCAATTTCTGCTTTTGCCTCTTTATTGCCAACCGTGTCCATCATATAAGCAGCCTTTAATGTTAAAAGTCTTGCTTGCTCAATATCAATACGTGACTCGGCAATACGTTCACGCATCACACCTTGATCTGCTAGAGGTCGATGAAACGCATGACGCTCCTGTACCCGTACACACATTTCCTCTAATGCTCGTTCAGCTGCGCCAATAAGACGCATACAATGATGAATTCTTCCTGGGCCTAAGCGACCTTGGGCAATGGCAAAGCCTTTTCCCTCTCCCCATAAAATATTGTCTACAGGTACGCGTACATTCGTAAAGATAACCTCTCCATGTCCCTCTGGTGCATGATCATAGCCAAAAGCCGTTAACATGCGCTCCACTTTTACTCCTGGCGTATCCATTGGTACAAGAATCATAGATTGTTGCTCATGAATAGGCGCCGTTGAATCTTTATGTTTGCCCATGAAAATAGCTACTTTACAGCGCGGGTCGCCAGCACCAGTTGTCCACCATTTATGACCATTTAAAATATATTCATCGCCATCTCGTTCAATACTTGCCTCAATATTCGTAGCATCACTCGACGCGACTGCAGGTTCAGTCATCGCAAAGCAAGATCGTATTTCCCCTCCTAATAACGGTTCAAGCCATTGCTTCTTTTGCTGTGTGGAACCATAGCGAACTAGTACCTCCATATTACCTGTATCAGGTGCATTACAATTAAACACTTCTGGTGCCAAAAGTGAACGTCCCATAATTTCACATAATGGAGCGTATTCTAGATTTGTTAAACCCGCTCCGTATTCACTATCTGGTAGAAATAAATTCCATAAGCCTGCTTCCTGCGCTTTCTGCTTTAGCTCATCCATAATGGGCGGAATCGCTCCCCAACGATCCTCCATCGCCTCGATTTGTGCAGCATAAACGGCCTCATTCGGGTAGATGTATTGCTCCATAAAATTCGTCAGCTTGTCCTGTAACTTCACAACTTTTTCACTATAGGAAAAATTCATTGGAAGAAACCCCCTTTGCTTGAACTCCGAAAAAAATGAATGATTGTTCATTTTTATTCTTACATTAAATGTTACCGCTATTTTTCTAGTAAATCAATTCCATTTCATGAATTTTCTAATTAAAAGGAAAATTTCATGTATATAGCAATTGGATTAGTTTACATTGGTTTCGTTTCGAAAAATTGCAGCACATCTTTCAGTAATTGACGGATAGCAAATGGTAAATGGCGATTTTTTAAGTACACCAAATAAACATTCCGACATAGATTCGCTCCTTCAATTTCCTTTTTAACAATGGTTTTAGCTGTCGGACCTTGTAAATAGTTTTCTGGTAAGATGGTTATCCCTAAATTTTCTCTTACAAGAGATACAGCCGTTTCAAAACGTTCAATTTCAAATTGAATATCAATGCTCTTCCCTGCTTGTTCAAAAGTATTCAAAATATCACGTCTTGTTTGAAACCCCTCTGTACTTATAATAAAAGGCTCTGCACTAATGTCTGAAATCGATAAAGCCTCTTTCTTCGCTAACGGATGATGGAGGGGTAAAACAGCTACTAAACGTTCCTCATATAAGGTCTTAACTTCAAGCTCAGGATCATCCATTAGCTGATTGGTAATAATTAAATGGGTTTTATAGCTTTTCAAGGATTTTTTTACACGTTTACTGCCTAAAATATCTACTAAATGGATCATCATTTGCGGATAGTCTTTTTTATAGTTAGCAATTACTTTAGGAAGCCAATGCTTGATTGATTCCATCACACCAATGGTGATTTCACTCGTGCCATGTACAACGACTTCATCCATTTCTATTTTTAACACTTCCATATTTTTTACAATAACTTTTGCACGTTCAAATAGCACCTCACCAGCTTCCGTTAACTGCAGATTTCTAGTATTTCTGTCTAACAAGGGAGTGCCAATCTCATGTTCTAATTTTTTGATGGCATTGCTTAAGGAAGGCTGCGAAATATGCAGTCTTTCTGCGGCTTTTGAGAAATTCATATGCTCTGAAACAGCAATAAAATATTGTAATTGTTTAATATCCAATACGGTAATCCTCCCTCATTTATAGTTTAAAGCTATAGATTAATATTAATTATATATTAGTAAATATAATTATGTGAATATATAATGAATTACAACAATATTTTTTCTACAATAATATTTGCAATGGGGATGATAAGATTATGTACACAATGACAGATCAAAAACAATGGAAAGGCCGTATAGACTCAACAACCAATAAAAGCAGTTTCCGTTTACATCAACAAGTAAAACGAATCGCGATTAATGATGTAAGCGCTTCAGATAAGAAAAGTGCTGCAATGATTGGCTTTATTTGCGATGAGGGTGTACGTCGAAATCAAGGTCGAGTAGGAGCAGCAAGTGGACCAAACGCACTACGTGAAGGATTATCTAGTTTACCGTGGACGTTTGAGAAGGAGCAACAAATCATTGATGTAGGGAACATTATTTGTCTCAATCACGCCCTAGAGGAGGCACAGCGAGAGCTTGGTGATGTTGTTAGCACCCTCCTACAAAAGAAATTACAATGTGTCGTGCTCGGTGGTGGTCACGAAACACTGTATGGTCATTATTTAGGTGTTCGTGCGGCATTACCAAAGGAAGCGAAAATCGGCATTATCAATATCGATGCTCATTTTGATTTACGACCATATGACGAGCAGCCTTCTTCGGGTACAATGTTCCGTCAAATTTTAGAGCAAGACCCATATGTCGATTATTTTGTTGTTGGCATACAACGCTATGGCAATACAAAAGAGCTGTTCGAAAAAGCGGATGAGCTACAAGTGAAGTATGTAGTAGAAGATGACATGACATCATCGGTCAATCTTCAACCATTATTGGATGATTTACAAAATTATATGGATCAACACGATTATGTGCTTTTAACATTATGTATGGATGTATTAAACGCAGCATCGGCACCAGGCGTAAGTGCACCTTCACCGTTTGGACTTGAACCGACAACTGTGCGTACGATTCTTCAAAAGGTAACTTCGCATCCACATACACACTCTTTTGATATTTGCGAGGTTAATCCGTCATTAGACGAAAACGGACGTACGGTGAAATTAGGTGCTTATTTTGTCTATGAAGCACTAAACAACTTACTTGGGGGGCAAGGTTCATGATCGAAATTAATCAAATTACAACGGTGTTTCTAGCCGTTGCACTCTTTGCATTAGGTGGCTTTCTCATTAATAAAATTGGATTCTTAAAACGTTTTTGTATTCCAGCACCAGTGGTCGGTGGCTTGCTGTTTGCTGCACTTGCGACCATTTTAAAGACTACAGGAACTTTAGAAATATCACTGGATACATCATTACAAAGTTTATTTATGATTACGTTTTTCACAACTATCGGCTTAGGAGCAAGCTTTAAGCTAGTTAAGCTGGGCGGAAAATTACTTATTATTTATTGGCTAGCATGTGGCTTCCTTGCCCTCATGCAAAATGTTATTGGAGTTTCTCTTGCGTCACTGATGGGGATTCATCCTCTGATCGGTATGATGGCCGGTGCCGTGTCCATGGAAGGCGGCCATGGTGCTGCAGCAGCATTTGGACAAACATTAGAAGATTTGGGTATTTCCTCAGCAATGACAATCGGTGCTGCGGCTGCAACTTGTGGTTTAGTAGCTGGTGGTTTAATTGGTGGGCCAATCGTTAAATATTTAGTTGGTAAATACAATTTAACACCCAATGAACAAGAAGCTGAAGAAATCGAATATGAAAATAAACATGAACAAATTACATCTGATTCATTCTTTACACAAGTCTTATTAATTACTTTCTGTATGGCTGTGGGTACCTATGTTGGAACATTATTCTCAGAAGCGACAGGCTTCGTTCTGCCAGGCTATGTAGGAGCTATGTTTGTAGCTGTCCTAGTCCGAAATATTATGGATAAATTTAAACCAGAAGCAATCAATATGAAGAGTATCTCATTAATTGGAGATGTAACATTAGGTGTTTTCCTTTCAATGGCTCTAATGAGTATTAAATTATGGGAAATTGCAGATTTAGCGCTTCCATTATTTATCATCGTCTTTGCGCAAGTATTCTTTATTGTTGTATTTAGCACTTTCGTCTTGTTTAAATTACTCGGCAAAAACTATGATGCGGCCGTGATGGTTGCTGGTTTCGCAGGACATGGTCTAGGAGCAACACCGAATGCCATGGCCAATATGTCAGCCGTTGTCCAACGCTTTGGTCCTTCTAAAAAAGCCTTTCTCGTTGTACCAATTGTAGGCGCCTTTTTAATTGACGTGTTTGGTATTCCTATTATTATTACAACTATTAATTTATTTAAATAAAAACAAGCCGTACTTTGGTCTCTAAAAGACTAGTACGGCTTTTTCTATGATTATTCCACTTCACGTAAACTCGACTCTAAAAGTTATTACAGCTGAAATAACTAGCTGCGCGTCGCCCCTATTGTATACAAGGTTCACAGAAAGGATTTCATCGAAAAAAATCTAAGTCAGCAAAATATCAGACTTAGATTTTAGGTCGTATATTATTGTAAAATCTCACTAACCGTAACAAATTCATAGCCTTGCTTTTGTAAGTAGAGAAGGACATTATCTAAACCATTGGCAGTCGTTTGATGGATATCATGCATTAAAATAATACTGCCGTCTTTTACAGATGCTTTCACATACGCTAAAATTTTATCTGGATTATGATGCTTCCAATCAAGCGTATCAATTGACCATAAGATCGATGGAATTGTCATTACCGAACGAACTTGATCATTTGTCGCCCCATATGGTGGACGGAAAACAGTCGGATACTGACCAATTGCTGCATAGATGGCATTGCTTGTGCCATTTACTTCTTGTTTGACACCAGCGATGGATAATGCAGTTAATTTTTTATGGTTGGATGTATGATTGCCAATTTCATGCCCAGCGTCATAGATTTGCTTGACGATTGTAGCATTTTTTGAAACATTTTTCCCTACCATAAAAAATGTTGCCTTTGCATCGTATTTTTGTAATGTAGCTAAAATTTGTGGTGTTACTTTGGCATCTGGTCCATCATCAAAGGTTAAAGCTACTCGTTTTTTTGAACCCTTTGGTGCTGACACCCCTTTATTATAAACTTTATTATTAGTAAGCTGGATATTGGCTAATTCAGAAGCTTTGACATACCCTTTTTGTTCGCCCGCTTCTACATAAGCCCAGCCAGCCAGCGTTATGTAATGCTGCACAGTCATCTTATTAGCAATTGTTCCTAGAACTTCTCCATTTGGACTAGCCGTCAAGCGTAACTCAGCACCGTTTGGAGCATTAATTTGTTTCTTTATTGGTACAGGTTTCTTTAGTGCAATTGTTGCTACATAGCCTATATCCTCTCCATATTGGACGAAAGACCAACCACCAGGTGCTGTGCCATAGACATAGACCATGCGTCCTTCATATAGTTGACCAATATGCTGAGCATTTTGACTTGGTGCCGTAAATAAAGTTGTGCCACCCTTCTGAATAACTAAGTAGCCCTCCGACTTTACCTTCACTAAAACGTCAGATGTTACATAGCCTGCCAGCTCTGGCGTTTGAATATGTGTCCACCCTTTACTTGCTTGTGTCACTTTGAGGAAGCTCCCTTTCGCAACTTCACCGATTTCCGCGCTATTTGTGGATGGCTCCTCGTAAATAACCGCATCTTTATTGATCTTTTGAATCTTCACTGATCCTTCAGCACTTGCTGACAGCTGCCCCACCATTAAGCCTAGTAAAAACGTCAAGCAAAAAGCATAAACATAAGGTAAAAATTTTTTCATTATTCTACACCGCCCTTGATGTCTTTCCATGTCTGTAAATTGCTAAGATTTAACTTTAATTATAGAGGAATCGTCTATACCAGAAAATAGTTATAATCAACCAGATTCCAAATTCATGTTTTTTAGAAAGGCATGGATACAGTACTACTACCCTATTTTCTATAAAACTAGTCATCAATCAAGTTGATTTCAGTACCATGTGTGTTGCTTCGATAAAGGATAGTGATTGCCTATTATAGTTGCGCTTTAACAATTCGAACAAACGATCGCCTGTCTTGCGCACAACAATTACGGTGCTACTAATTCAACCTTTATTCTATCAGGGTCCTCAAAATAAACAGCGTAATGCTCTTCTCCCCCTCCAAATGGATGCTTATTAGCATAAAGAATAGGAACGCCCTTTTCTTCTAATTGCTTTGTTATACCATCAACCTGTTGCCTCGAATTTGCGTGGAATGCCAAATGATTTAAACCTACACGACTTCGATGATAGGTGATATCCATAAACTTTTCGTTCGTTTGGACAAAAACAATATAGGTGTCGTCTATTTTCCAGCTCCGACCACTTTCCCATTCCTGATAAGGTTGATAACCTAATTCCTCTAAAAACCATCCCCAAAAATGTATGGTGTTTTTCAGATTAGAAACATTTATTTCTATATGGTGAATAAGTCCTTGTGACAAATGGATAATCTCCTTTTCAACAAAGTTTTGAACTGCTAAATATTCATTTATCTATCCATTCATATTGAATATCTGGTAAATTCTCTTCATTTTCATGTCCTTTTCCAATGATGGTAAATCCATTCTTTTCATAAAACCGCTGTGCGTTTTTATTTACTTCGAACGTAAATAGCGTTAATCTTCCACTTGATTGTTTTTTTACATTGTCTAATAATGTTTGGCCTACTCCTAATCCTTGATAATCAATATGAATATATAGCTGACTAATCTCCTTCTCATTATAAGCAATCATTCCGATTACTTGATTATCCATGAACGCTAAATCGATTTGAAATTCTTCAAGTAATATATGGTTTAAAAAATAAATGTGGCTTTCCATGCTATGCCGCTCTTCCTGCCCAATAGCCTGTTTCTTGCTGTCTCGCCACATCACCACTGTTTGTTCCGCATATGTGGGATCATATGGGATGATTTTAAATGGGTGTTGGTTCACTACGACTCTACCTCCATGGCATTTGGTCACTGCTAGATAATTTCTTCCATTCCTTGCAAACAAGTATAGCTTAACATAAATAGCCAATCATTCGTGAGTTAAGCCCTATTAAAGAGCATCGTAGGCTGTCAAAGCATCTTCGATATGTGGGGGTGGTGTCCAAGCATAACCTGGAGCATTTGTCGTAATGAATAGAAATTTACGTCCATCTTTTTCCATTAATGATGCTAGACATAACCCTGCTTCTGGCGTATATCCCGTTTTTCCACCCAAAATAGTTCCATCCATGCTAGGCATTCTCGTAAATAATGAATTTGCTATTAGCAATTCTGTTGGAACATGTGTCGTGTAAGCTTTCGAAGTAAAAATTTGATAAAAGGTCGGGTTTTCTAATGCATAACGGAGAAGCTTACTCATATCCTGTAAGCTTGATACATGTGCCTCATCATGTAGGCCGCTTGTATTGATAAAATGCGTAGCGTCCATGCCAAGTTCCTGTGCCTTATTGTTCATGTAAGTGACGAATTCATCCTCGCTGCCAGCAATGGCTTCAGCCAGTGTAGCCGTTGCATCTGCACCTGATGCTAGCAATGTGCCGTATAACAAATCTTCAATCGTGACAAAATCTCCTGCATGAAAGCCTGCCATAGAGGCATTTTGAGCAGTATATTTGGCGATTGTTTGAGGTTTGACGATCGTTTGCATTTGTAAATCATCCGTCATTTCAATTGCCACAATAGCGGTCATAATTTTTGTTAATGAAGCAGGATATATGATGGCATCCGCATTTTTTTCATATAATACGTCGCCCTGTTCATTAAGTAGCAAAGCATTTTGACTATGTAAGGACGGCAGCTCAAGATGTGCAAACTCTTGTGTTTTGTTTGTATCATATAAAACGAAAATCACGATAACCAAACAGCAAAATAAGACCCATTTTTTCATAAAAAAACGCCTCCTACACAATTATAATAGGCGGCAATTTTGAATATTCCTTAAGTTTGAATAAAAGCAAAGAAGGTAAGGCTCCATACGCTTTAACCCGTTAATAGATATCTTCGAAATTAGAACAAATTCTTGTCACTTCTTGATTAGCTAATTTAAAAAACACATCTTGAGAAACCTCTAATTTAAGTGCATCTTCTTTATGAAGCCCTGCATAAATCCCCCGTAAAATACGACCCGTTAGACCGTGTGAGACAACGATCACCTTTGGATGATGTTGGATTTCTTTAAGCCAAGAGGACAGTCTGCTCACTACTGCTTCATAACTTTCCCCATCTGGCGCATGGAAATACCAATTAAAAGCATCTGTGTTCGTCAATAAATCTGGCCACGTTTGCTGAATGTCTGACATTTTTAAACCAGCCCATTGCCCAACTGCCACTTCTGTTAATCGTCGATCAAACTCCACCTTATTGTAATTGTAGCCGATCGTTTCACAAAGTATTTCTGTGCTCTCCACGGCTCTTCCGAGTGGGCTTGATATAATTTTCCAATCATGAGCATGATCAATGAAGGTTTTCAGCATTCGAGCATTTTGTTGCACTTGCTCACGACCAAGCTCCGTTAGTGGCGAATCTAGTTGTCCTTGATATCTTCCCTGCGTATTATATTCAGTCTCGCCATGACGAAGTAAGTAAATCATTTGCTGCATTAATTGGTTCCCCCTATTCATTAGCTTACTCTCATCATGTTAGAGGATTCATTCTTTTAAAGCAATAACATGATATAGACTAAGCCCAAAAACAAACATAAGGGGCTGTATAGCTTCGTATCATTTCTAGCAAATTGAGAATGCTTGATTGTTTTAAAAAACCCAACATATTTAAAATCGCCCATTGCTCGTATACTAAAAACAATGGCACAGGCGATACATCCTACTTTAGAATAGGTAGAGGCAGGTAAAGCTGTCATATAACCCCCTTGGACAAGAATGATAACACTCGCTGATAGAAGTAGCAAAGCCACACAGAATGTCCCCCATTTCCTAGGACTGAAAACTTTTTGTTGACTGCCATCTTTAATGGGTATAACTGCTCCAGTCCCCCATTGCCCACCGAATGCCCAATACACATGAATGATACTAATCAACCATAATAGACACACTGAAACTAATGATAAAATAAACATAATCAGTTCCTCCTTTTCCATCAATAACATACGCCACCGTATGTTTAGGGGATAAATAGGGTCCCTAGAGATTTGTTTCACCCTCTTAGAGACATATAAATTTCTATAACAGCAGCTTCACCATTTTCTCTAAATCAAAATGGGGGTTGGCTTCATATCGAGTCATCCAGCCAACATAGGTTAAATAAGCTAGCCTTGCTCGATCGATTGATTGTTCTCCATCCATCCCTTTTTTTTGATAAAGCTTGGCGACACAGTCAATTCGTTGTTCTTCAATTTGAACAATTCGAGTAGCGACATGCGCATCATACTTAGACCAAGCATAGATACCCATTTCTATTTTTTTATCTTTATGAAAGCTTATGCGTAAGAGCTGCTCTAAAGTAGCCCCTTCCTGCTCTATACTTTCAATAATGGCTTTTGTCGCATGTGTTTCCCAATAATCAAGGATGGCATCTAATAGTTCTTGATGATCACGAAAATAATGATAAAAGCTACCTTTACTAATGTTTAAGGATCGAGCTAGTGCCTCGATACGTACTTTATGTATGCCGTCTTCCCCTAATTGTTGTAGGCCTGCTTTTATCCAATCATCTCTCGTTACTTGCATGATCATTCTCCTTAAAAATACGATGGCGTATGTTTTGTCTTATATTACCACCTTATTTTTAATTCTTCAACTTTTCTCTCCTTTATGATGAACATTGATATGATTATTCACTGTAAAGTTGATGGTGATTACACGTGGTAAGATAGCACATACTAGCATAATAGCTATGAGCTTTTTCATTCATTTCCCCCTTTTTTTCGGCATTGTTATTGCTCTGGTATAAAATATAGGAACATCCGATTTGGACATTCCTATTCTCTACAGAATCCTTTTTAACAGTCGTGTTGCCCTGGCCAAACATCCTGCATTTTACTTAGAAAGACGATTTGCCCAATATGATAGGCGTCATGCATGGCTATACTTTTCAGCTCAAGCACTAATGTTCGTTCTCCACGAACCTCTCTATCTAAATCCTCTTGTGCTGATT
This sequence comes from Lysinibacillus sp. GW823-FHT06C08, assembly GCF_058795135.1. Lineage (NCBI taxonomy): Bacteria > Bacillati > Bacillota > Bacilli > Caryophanales > Bacillaceae > Lysinibacillus > Lysinibacillus sp. GW823-FHT06C08. The sequence continues at coordinate 257,905 of NZ_JBXAHN010000005.1, read as the reverse complement.
TTGCTAGTATTTTTTCAAGTTCGCGGTGTACATATAAATATTCCTCTTTCGTTTCCTTCCAATTTTGCAACGTCAAAGTTGGTAAACGGAAAGTAGCATCATTATTTTCTGCCTGCGGTTCATTCTCTGTTTCATCAAGATATCGCACGAGAAGTCGCTTTTTATAGAAAAGTAAATGACAAACTATTTCCCAAATGGAATTCGTTGTCCCCTTAGTTGGTTTCCAAGTCGCCTGTTCAAGCGTAATATCCTCTAGCACTTTTTCAAGCGGTGGAAACCAGTCTTCTTGATCTAAGCAGCTTGTCCATTGTTGCAATAAAAGTGTCTTCACATCCATTTTCTTTTCCCTCCCATTTGGTGTTTAGTATAAGTGACTATGAATATTTGTTTGCTTTTGCTCATCACACTTTACACTAGCTAAGGCTTTTAATTTGATTATCCGCTAGCCGACTTGCTCTAGAGCAGACGTACAACCATACTATCTTTAAAAAGTATTATCAAATAAATTTTCTGCCATGCCCAATAAGATATCATGCTCCTCAAATGTCATCAGCTGTTCTTTTGTTATCGATGCCTGTTGAATTAGTCGGTTTGATTGAATGGTTACCAGTTTTTCAAACAAGTTTCGAATATAACGACCGTTCGAGAAGTTAGTGATGCTTTCAATTGGTATTTGATCTAGCTGCCTTTTCATATGATGTGCAAAGGATTCACCATATTGATAGTCATTATTATGACAAAGCATAGCAAAAATCTCATAGAGTTCCTGTGTACTAAAATTATCAAATTGTACAAAATGATTAAAACGTGATTTAAAGCCTGGGTTGGATTGTAAAAATTCCTCCATAAGCTCTGTATAACCGGCAACGATGATTACTAAGTCATCTCGTAAATCTTCCATAGCTTTTAATAAACTATCAATGGCTTCCTTGCCAAACGCATCTTGTTTATCATTGATCAAGGAATAGGCTTCATCAATAAAAAGAACACCTCCTTTTGCTTTATGGACCACTTCTTGAACCTTTAACGCTGTTTGTCCCACATATCCTGCCACAAGCCCTGCACGATCTGTTTCCACAAAATGACCGCTTGATAGGACACCCAGATGCTTATAAATTTGACCAATAATACGTGCAACTGTTGTTTTACCTGTGCCCGGATTACCAGAGAAAACAAGATGATAGGTAATAGGAAAACTTGTTAAGCCATGATCCACCCGCAAACTTTGAATTTTAATAAAATTGATTAAATTATGTAGTTCCTTTTTGGCATTTGGTAGACCTACAAGGCTATTTAGCTGCATTTGTAGTTTCTCTATCTCCTGCTCGATTTCAGGTGTAATCCGCAGCCGTTTATCATCGATAAATTCGCCACTGTAAATGATCTTTCCTTTTTCATTATAAAAGTCCCCACGTCCATGCTTTTTGCCATGCACGAGCTCTCCTATATAAGAGGCTTGTCCATTTGCATAATAAAGTACCCCTTGTCCGGTCATCGCATCCTCTTTAAATTGCCCCTCCGCTTCTAGAACCCCTTGCCGAGAATAGATTTTCCCTTTACCATGCTTCGTATCTTCAAAAAAGTAGCCATCATATCGGAGCGCTGTCACACCAATGGAAAGCTCCTCGGCTGTCGGTGATTCAGTAGGATAATAGAGCTTCCCTGCCCCCTGCATATGATGCCAAATAAAATCACCCTCGTATTGTAAAAAACCATTTGGATAGTATTGTTTGCCTTTGCCCTTTTTCATGCCATGAACAAAATCACCCTCGTATTGAGGCTGATTTAAATGGGGATATTGTTCGCGCAAAGCTTGATAAGGGGCAATAAGATCCTCTTCATAATATAAAATGCCGTAACCATCCATTAAATCATTCCGGAAATAACCTTCATAATGAATGGCACCGTCCTTATATAAAATGCCATGACCTTGTTTTTTATTTTGAATAAATTCGCCCTGATAAATAAGCTGCCCTTTTAAATACATAATGCCATTTCCTTGTTTCATATGATTGACGAATTCACCCTCGAATAATCGTTCACCATCTTGGTCAAATAATATGCCCTTGCCGTCATAAATATCGTGGCCGAAATCATTTTTTTTGACACCACCTTGATACATGATCGTTCCGTCTGGGTAAAAAAGTTCTTTTTCTGCATGATTATGTGTCATTTTATTGCCTTCCTTTATCATTTCAGTATATGCTCAATTATAGCGTGGATAAGAATACATATGTGCGAATTTTTAGAATTTAAGGAGAAGAGCATGAAAAAAAGATATAAAATACTTCTAGGCATTTTACTACCTCTACTTATTCTGTATATCTCTACAATGCTGTTAACGCGTGACACGGATTTTTCAAAGGAGGTTACGGAACGTCTTGATGTAGAGGCAATTAAGTCGATTGAAATTATTCGTGCCTCAGATGAAAAAACAATAACGATAACAGATGAAGCTGAAATGAATCAAATCATGCAGCAATTAAACGAGCAACCATTAAAAAAGGTATGGTTTACTAAATCTAATTTTAAAGAGGCTTATTGGATCACTTTAGCGATTAATGGCGAACGAGAAGTTGGCTTACGTTTAGATGATGCCGAGCATTTATTCGTTTATTTATATGAAGAAAATTACATGAAGGATTACAAGCTTACTAGTGATTTCGATACGTCATTCATTGAACAGCTTTTTCAATAAAATAAACATAGACACCACTCCATGCTAATGATGTTTCATGTCCATGATATACGTTCAAATACCATTTGAAGGATGTATAAGATAAGGTGTAAACTTTTTACTATTTCACCTTGTATGTTGTTCTTATCAGGTTGTAAACCAAAGGCTTTGACTTTTTCAGATGAAAATGAAAACGGGTACGTACAATTTGAGGTTACTTATGACAACAGAATCGATACCTTTAACAGGTAGGCACAAAACAAGAAAAAGAGAAATCGCGGTCCGATTCCTCTTTTTTGTTTTATCTACTTATATTCCATACAACGATAATTTTGCTGCATAGACAGAATGATCTCAATCAGTTCTACTCTAAGCTTAAGAGGCTCCATTACTTCTATATGAGCTCCTTGACTAAGCAAGTGAATCCACCATATATCCCACTCTTTCTTTCACGACCAAACTTTAAATAATCTTTACATATTTAGCCTATTTCACCATAAAATTTCTAGTTAATTGGTATAATTGGTACTATACGCCTTCTATCCGAAAACTTCATTCCATAAACGAAATAGGTTGAATTTTTGACATAAATAACAAAATTTCACATTAAATGACAGAAATGCGGAATAAAAAAGGACTTTAATCCATTCGATTAAAGTCCTCTTACTATTTATTTTAATCTGACAGCAGTGCCATATACTAATACTTCTGATGTGCCATCCATCACGGAAGACGTTGCATAGCGTACGCCAACCACTGCATCTGCGCCTAGTTGTTTGGCCTCTTCCTCCATTGCCTGTGTGGCAATTTCACGGGAGCGCACTAGCATTTCAGCATACTCTTTCATCTCTCCGCCCACAATATTTCGAAGTCCAGCCATCATATCACGCCCAATGTTTCTTGACTGTACAGAATTCCCCTTCACTAAACCTAATGTTTCAACCACTTCTTTTCCTGCCACCACATCGGATGTTGCTAATAGCATCGTTTTTCCTCCTCGTATTACAATTTTTGAATAGCTTCCACAGCCTCTTCAATAGAAGCTGTAATAACCCCATTACGTTTAATTAAGCCAATTACAAATAAATTACGGTAGACAAATTGATTCTCCAGCCCATCTCGTACCAATGCCTCTATTTTTTGCATATTGTCTCGCCCTTGTTGACGAACATCTGTCAGTACACCAATAATAGGACGATTCAGCATAGAAAACGCCCCAATTTCAGCGGCTACACCAGAATCAATCTCAACCCCATCTAATACGGCAATTAATACATCACTATTTTGTAGCATTTCTAAGTCTGCCTGAGCAATCGCTAAACTATCCGCATAAGCTGATTTATCATTGATAGCATCATTCTCCTGCGGAACATATAAGGCAATGCCTGGTACTGCTTCACGAATTGCTGCGGCTAGTTGTTCATTTACTAAACGATCCCCTAAAGAAAATAATCCATTTGCTAAATATGCTTTCATGTTGAACTCCTCAATCTATCGATTTTTCAAAAATGATTTTATGTCTTCCCATTTCATCCACAAATGTGGAAGCAATATCAAAACCATGCTTGAGATTGGTGATGAGCATGGTTTTGAATGTATTTCTGCCATATGTACGAACTTTGTCAAAGCCTAGTGTTTTAATATGTTCATGCTGTTTTTTCATTAATTGGCTAGCAATCCCCTGACCTCGCTTCGTGACATGAACACCACCCAACCAACTATAAAATACACCATCTGGATGTGGATATCCTAGTTTAAAGCCAATGACATTTGCATCCTCCACCGCCAAGAGGCAAAGGAGGCCCTCTTTCTTGGCTAGCTTTTCAACCGTTAGCTTAGCACCATCAAAGACATGGGCATGTAGTTCTTGCAATGAGCCGAGCCAATCATAGGGTAGACCTTCTATCGTCACAATATACATGTTCATCACCTCTATCTGTTTGATAGTATAACAGAAATACTTTACCTTCGTGATACTTGAACAAACAGAGCGAGAGCAAGAATCGTTTGTTGTGGATATACTTTACTAGAAATCAATGCTATGCCATTCCTTCATTGAAGGTCTAAGGCATTCCTCATGCTGGAAGTTAGTTGATTTCAGCTAATAATTCCTTATAATAGAAAGATACCATCCACAACATCACTAGAGGTGTATTTTTTATGTATTTTGGCATTATTCCACTAATTTTATTGTTCATTTTTCTCTTTTCTTATTGGAAAGACCCAAGAAAGATGATTAACGGACTACTATTTAATATGTTTGTCTGTTCATTTCTGTTATTCTGCTTCATTGTTTCCTTTTCATCGGATCTTTACTTTTTAAGAATGGCTGTCGTTATTCCACTAATTGCCCTTTTTCTCCTTATTCCCTTTGCAATTATTGCTTTAATGTTTGGCCTATTTTTAAATGCTAGAGTTTTAATGAAACGGGAAGGTAGACGCTTGGCTAATTCATTAACCTTGCTAGTAGCCATTGGCATTTTATTATTTATGCTGTTACCGATAATCAATCCAGCTAGCTTGTTTTCAAGCCATCTCCAACCGATATTTGCAGGGGTATCCCTTATTACATTTTATTTCTTTATCCATTTATCTAATTTCTTATCAGCTTATTTTCTCTATCAATTTAATCGTCCCAAGTATAATCAAGATTTTATCATTGTACTGGGAAGTGGCTTAATTAATGATAAGGTACCGCCCCTGTTAGCTAGCCGCATTCAAAAAGCGATCGATTTCTATCATAGACAAGCTGCAGTAAGTACCCCTCCAACGATCATCTTGTCTGGTGGTCAAGGATCTGATGAGAATCTACCTGAAGCAGAAGCCATGCAAAGGTATGCGATTGAAAAGGGGATTCCCATTGAGCATACGCTACAAGAAAATCGTTCTGTCAATACGTATCAAAACATGTTATTTTCGAAACAAATAATGGACGATATTAAACAAGGCGAGGCATATAACAGTATCTTTACAACTAATAATTTCCACTTATTTCGTGCAGGAATTTATGCCAGACTTGCTGGCTTAAACAGTCAGGGCATTGGTTCGAAAACGGCCTTTTACTATTGGCCTAATGCCATGATTCGTGAATATGTAGCGATTGTTGTTTTAGAACGGAAACGACATATGAAACTGATTGCCCCCATCATTATTATGACCATCTTATTAGCTCTATTCAGCTTTTTCTTTGTCTAAACTGTTGAAAGGATTCAATACATTTACGTATTTGAATCCTTTCATTGTGTTTATAGCCAGGACTTCTAGATTTTTTTATCTCAAGTAAATGGCGTTTGTTATCGGTCATTCACTATTTAATTTTGGGCTTATTCAGCAGCCTTATACGACCTTGTAGCTGTTTTATCCTCAAAAACGGTCTTAATGCGTTGGCTTGTTCTTAATTGCACTAAAACATTTATTAAAATAACTAATAATGGATGCAGAATAAAGACTATGGCTATTTGAGCATATGAGGCATCAAAATATTCAGCATCCGTATTGAAAAGATAAATATTCAGCACCATAAATACCGTTAATACAGCTATCCGTATTGAAAAGATAAATATTCAGCACCATAAATACCGTTAATACAGCTATTACAGTGTATCGAATGGTATTTCGAGAGATAATCATTGAGCCACAAATATATAACATTGTAGAAATAAATATGAGTACATGTAGAGTAACGGCTTCATCTATTGCATATGAAACGGGTATATCAGAAGTAATCAATAACCGATAAGCGAAAGCCCCTAGTAAAATAAACGTGCCAAACAAAAGTAATAGATTAGAAATTAAACTTCTTCTCATGTTCTCACCTTTTTTTAAAATTTAGGTTGTTGTTTTGCTTTTAAATCTCCCTTTATAGAGAGATGCAATATTGAATTCGTAATAACAACAGTAGATGGCTAAAATAATACGTTTAATAAAAAGACTGCGTAATGAGTATTAAAAAACAATGCAGTGTTTTGCTGCACAAAATAAACTAGTGACACCAATTGCAGACAATAATAACGTAAGAAACACATACGCTTCCTGTAGTGGCGCTGTTTTAGGACTTGTATAAAAACAGAATCACAAAGCTTTTAGAATCTCACTTTACAATAGTAAATGGTGGACTCTTTATTTAGTTACCTTTTCTAATATGCTAAAAAAATCGTTATCGTTTACCATGGTATAATTTTCTTCCGTCCTATTAACGGTCAATGACCTTTTTTCTGAAACAAGGTACATAGTATAACCTGTATTTAATGAAATGGTGATTCGGTAATCGTAATCAACTGGATTTATAGTTGCTTTATCAAATTTTGCATTCTGAAAAGCTTGTAAAAGCCTTTTTTGCGTTTCTTCTGGAATTTTAATTCGGGTATATATATCTTCTTTGTCTGTATCTACGGTATGAATGGTTATAGATGGATTTTCAACAGTAAAATTAGCGTTCTCTAAATACGTCTGTTGCAGAGTATCCTTCGTCTTACTTTGCAATCAAAAAGCCAATAGCGATGACGATTATAAGTAAAGACAAAATAATTTTGATTTTTTTCATATAGCCCCTCTTTAATTGTAATGACGTGAACTTTTGAGTCATATGTAAAAGGTATTACAGCTCTGCTGACGCCATTGCACGAACCATTCTATATTCATTGCAAAAAAGCTTCTTTTTATAAATAAGAGCCAAAGTAGAAATTCACTTTTTCTTCTGAATAGCCGTCCTGACCTCTCCAAGTTGCCATAGACATAAAATCAGTTCCCCGCCCGCGTTCCTTGCGATAATCGTTTGTCGATTCTAGTAGGCGAGCATACCCCCATATTTCCATAACGGCATCTCGCTCATATTGATTGGACTTGAAAACATCCTTCCAACGCTTTTCTAATTGTCTAGCAGCATCCATATCTTTACAGGACTTTATAGCCTCTAGCATCTGTTTGAAAATCTCTATATCTGCCTCACAAACGATTAATGACTCTTGTTCTTGTATTAAACATTCAAGATCGAGCAAACAATACACTAGCCAGTTTAAGCGAACACCTCCCCACTTCACTCGTTCAAAATTAAGGACATTTAGATCTTCGTTTATATAGTTTTCATTCGACATTATTTTATGTTCATTACAATAGCCACAGGCACTGTAGGATACTAACTCTTCAGGTCGCTCATGATACGTATGGATCGGTAGTTGTGCAGTAAGAGCCCAGCTTGATAACGCACTCCGTAAATATACTTTACGGGTCGAGAGGCTGTGCAAAAAAGCCTTCACCACAAGATCCTTAGTTAGCCTGTCATCATGAAGCTGTCGCAGTCTTTGTATACATTCATCATGGGAAATCGTTAAACGATCAAACATCAAGCCCATCCTTTTCGCATACTGAAAATCCTCCTCTGTATACGTATACTCCCCATCTCTCCATCTACCAGATTGCCAAAATGTTTGCATTAAAATTTTCTTTGCCTTTTGATCCATTAAAAATTTCCTCCTACTAAAGTTCTAACTTGACCTGTAGTTTCTCCGCCATCTCTCTCCACTGCTGCTTCCAAGGCAAGCCATCCAGTTCCTCTTCTGTTTGCGCGAGCCAATAATCACCCTCCATTAACTCAAACATGTCCATAAAGGTTATCACCGCACATACTGGATTGTTTAATGCCTCTATCATCGGCTCTGGCCCATCATCCCAGTTGTAATGATTGACAATGGCATGCAAAATAATAGACGAGGAAACCTTGCTAATTTGTTGACACATCTTCTCGAGATTTTCTTCATAAAGGATGGTATCCACTTGTCGCTGTTCTTCCGAATTCAAGGTCAATCTGATGGCGCCTGGTGTATCCAACAATAAATCGGCTATTTCGCTTTGCGCTCTTGCGGCATACCAGGCAGTGGCTGTCATTCCTTCTGTAGCCTGTAAAGAAATGCCTCTAGCAAGGAGTAATGAAATAACTTCTTTTCGCTTAAATTTCACGGCTTTTTTAAGTGCTGTATCACCCAGCTTATCTCGCACCTCCAAGTCTATATTTTGCGGAAGCAGAAGCTCAATCCCTTCCATTGAAATTCGATTTGTGATGAAAAGCATTAACGGTGTTCTTCCTCGCGCATCGCGTTCATTTACATCCAGCTTGCTCACAGCTTTTCGCACCGTCTCCAGATTTTTAGATTTGCTAACCTCTGCCCATTCCATTTGGCTTCCCCTCCTAATTGACCCATTGTTGTAATTTTTCTAGCACTTCCTTCCTTTCTGAGGTTTCTTGTTTTATACGCTGTGCAAGCTTCTTAGCACCGCCAAATATTCGGTACAAAACAAATTCACGCTCATAGCTTTCTTTCGTTTCTAACTCCTGAACAAGTGCCTTTAGTAGTTCTACTTCCATATTTTCAATCCCTTTTAGCGGCTTTGCTGATTCATTAGCACCAAGAAGAATGCCTACAAACACAGGAATAAGCTCTACCGATAAGCCGTGAGCTTCAATAAAAGCCTCCCCATAGGAATCCTGTACAGACTGATGCTCAGAATCGACCAGGGTCATGTAGCTTTGCACAAGCGGAAAATAATCCTTACTATATAGCCCTAAGCCCAAAACCGCATAGGTTCCAGGCATGGCTGATTTTTCACTTGGCTCTACATCCTGGTACCATGCATATTCCTTCATTGCCACCTGAGCATAGTCTGCTAATAAAGGAAAAAGGCTAGGATAAGCTAGGCAATTAGCAAAAAACTGATGAAGCTTCGATTTGGCTAGCTTTTTAAGCGGAAGGAAATTTTTCACTTTCGTCTTTAAAGTCATTTTATAGCCCTTCGGAAAGCCTTCCTGTAAAAGATGAATGATATAATGAAGCGCTTCACGATAAGCCGCTTCCTCTTCCTTTTTTATTTGTATATCAATCGTTTGCAAAATATCATTTGCTCTCCCCTCAATAAAAGCACTTTTGCACTTACTTTCAAAACGACCACTCCCATTTCGTAAATACTCTGTTGCCTGCTGTGAGCCAAGCTCTTTAGCTAGAGTAAGGTATTGTAAACGAGTAGCTGGTTCTTTATAACCGATTTTGACCGCCACATAGAGAAAGAAATCTAACTTTTCCTGCTCCATAGAAGGTTCTATGTCTTCGTTTTTAAGTAACCACTCATTGGTGTAATCATCTGTTTGCTCAAAATAGCTCTTTAAAAAGTGGTCTTCTGCCCAATGTTTAAAAGCATTTGTAAAATAATAGCTCCACTGATTTAAACGCTCTTTATTCGCCAGATGTTTTTCCTGTAGCTGACGAATAATCGGTTCGATCTCCTCTGCTGTTTGTTGGAAAAAATGTGGATTGACTAAATGCTGTGCTAAGAAAAACTCATCATTGTCGCTTGGAAGCACAGGAAGCTCTGCCATAACTTTCGTTTCCATAAAAGACGCTAATTCCTGTTTCATGAACGCTAGCTTCTGAACATTAAGCAGCTCCTTTTGAAATGCCCACATCGTCTCACCATACTCAAATTCAAGCAACACCTGAAAATGATAATCAAAAAATCGAGGACCATATGACTGTGCCTGAAACATTTGCTCCATCTTCGTACATAAAGCCGAAAAAAGATCCTCCACATAGTTTTGTTCTATAATTTCCTGTATGTATGTCCCTGCATCCACCTTATAAGCACTATCACTCCAGCTAAATGGTTCATAGACATCTATACAAATAGTCCCGTATTGACTTTTGCCTTTTTTCCATGTGATTTTTAAATAGTTAAAGATACCTGCTTGTAGTCGGCTTTGATGTTGAATACCATCAAGACGTTTACTTTCTTGCTGATAGACTTTGGTAAGTTGATCCCACACATCCGCTAAAAAATATTGTATAGACTGCTGCATCTGCTCCATCCTTTCTTAGAGAAAAATCTCTCGCCAAAAAATATTTAGCGAGAGATTACCTTATCCGATTGTTTTCACAACCGCTCCTTCTTGATTCTTTATATGTGTTTTCATAATTTGGAAACTTATACCTTCTAATGAAGATAGGGCAAACCGCTTTTCTTGCGGCACTAAATTTTGACTTAACTCCTCAGCTGCCTCTTTGTTCAATGTAATGGTAATTTCCTGTTCATTTTCCTGATAACCCACTTGATGATCTGGTTTAAATACTATAGTTAAATCTTGACCGACTAAGCTAAGATTTCTTTCCTTTACTATTCGCCCACGTAATAATTTGCCGATGACATCGGCCTGCTTCGCCCCTAATTGAATAACATGGGATTGTTTGTTAAACCAGCCCTTTTTCCCTACCTGCCAAGCCAGCTGATCGACAAATAAAAAGCCTGTACTTGAACCATCTTCCATCATTCCTCGCTCTACCGCCTCTACAATCTCAGGGCTTTGTAATAGTGAGGGGCGTGTTAAGTCCGTTATATAGCTTGGAATTTGGTTAATACCAGCCTGTAGTACACCAAGAGTTTTCCATGTCTGCATTGCTTCTAGTTCATCCTCTGTAATGCCGACCATTTGGATAAACTCCACCTTGCCATTCGGCGTATCCATTTCAGCAAGCTCAGGATCATGCGTAAAGGCTAGCGCTGTTAATTGCGTATCAGCATCCAGACAGATCGGACCATTTGCATCTAAATAATCACCCGCTCTAAAAACATTCCCACTATTAAAAACATATCTACCCATATTTTGTAATAGATTCAACGCCCACGCTGGTGGTTCATCCTCCTCTTCGGAGCGCACTAAGCGAAACGTCAATTCAAATCCATAACCACTATAGTCTTTATTTTCAAGCTCTTTTTCATATAGTTCCGAGAACCCATATGTGACAAAATGCCAATGGGGAACTGGAGTTTCACTTTTATAGGCACTTATACCATCCAAAGGGTCTTGTCCACCTAATGAATAAGGAATCATGGTGCCGTAATGCTTTGGCTCCTGCTCCCCATGTACCTGTGATACAGCTTCATCAATCGCATCCCAGCCTACCGCCATAACCTCTTCACTCATTTACGTTTCCTCCTTGCAATTGTCGCTATCGACTCTACTAACCTATTCATTATGATACCAATTTTATGGTAGCTCATTAACAGCATTAGGACTCATTTTCACTTATCGTGCAACTAGGTTTATTTTCATTCTACATGAGGAAAATATTACTAACGCAAAAAAATCAGGCCATCTTCTGGATTCCAAAAAGATTGCCTGAATAGCCTTCTATTCTGCCATTTAAATTTATACGTTCTATCAATCGGAATAGGTTAGCCATACATCATAGCTGGCTCACGCACAACATGTAAATAATCTGCCAGCTTCCCTACAAATACTTGCTCTAAATATGGTAATTGTCCTAGGCAGTGAGGCGTCATTAATGCTGGATTTTGATAAATCTTTAAACCTCCCACCTTTAATAGCGTCGCTACAAACTGGGAACAAAAATAAGCGCGTTCTCTTCTTACCTCCTTTTGCATCATCACGCCAAAAAGCCCGATAAAGTTGTATTTATAACGATCTCGATTCCAATACATATAACGCACGATTTTAGCCATTTCTAAATATTGATAATGAGAAATTCTACAACGATAAATGACACAATCCGCTGACTCAAATAGCCCTCTTTCCGCATCCTCTCGCAAAAAGCCACCACTTAAAGGATTGTTTAATTGCCTACGTCCAAAGCTAAACATTTCGTATAGCCTCTCATCAAATGCGATTGACGCATGATTCATCTCTTTACCAGTATACATACCTATCGCTTTCGATAATAATGTCCCTGTTTTAGTTAATACTATGTAAATCGTATGTGCCACTTCTTCACCTACTCCAATATTCTTTCTACAACTACCAATACGTTTTAAAACTTCAAATGGTTTCGTGAATTTCCTTTTTTTATAAGTATATACTATAAACTTAAATATTTTCTTAGTAGAACCTGAAGAATTTCTTAAGATTTAGTTTTATTTACTAGTATTTTAAGTTAGTGAACTATCATTAAATCAACGTTCTGAAAATTTTATTTTTGAACTACCTTTATTTATATGCCGTTAATTGTATTCTTATGTGGGGTACAAATGGGGTACAGAAGATTTTTTACTGGGGTACTTGGGGTACAGAAAAATAAATGGACAGATAACTAGAAAACGATAATAATAGTCACTTAGTTTTCCTGAATGACTAAATATTTTAATTTCTTTATATATTTATTACCCTGCCAACGGCTTAGAAAGCTGTTTATAGATTTTCTAGTTTTGATACATTTCTATAGAACCCTATCCTACAGGCTCACTAAATCTTTCTCTCTATTTATCTACTTTTATATTTATTTGGGCACCAGTTGAATTCTATACTAACAACACCTACCCAGTATTGATACAATTTTATTGTATTGCATTTGGAAGGAGGAATTCTGCTGTAGCTACATACACATCACTAAAATACTCGTCAATCTTTTCTACTTTGAATAATCTTATTTTCTCTTTTGCCAACAACCTTTTTGAAACGTAATAATCTTGGCCTATGTCTTTTAATAACTTATCGAGGATTGGTAAATAACCTTTACTCATTTTTAAATTTTCTATTACTGAGAAATCACGTTGCAATGATTGAACTGCCATTTCTAGAATTAAAAATTCATGAAATAGTCGCCGTTGCTCAGGATTCGACATACAACTCCATCCCCTCGATAAGAACATTCGTTTGTGTAATTACATAACAAACGTTCGTATTTTTACGAGTGTTAATTTATAGAAGTAAAAAAAGCACAGAATCAAACCTCAAGAGTTGAGGAACGGATTCTTCTTCAACTGACGGAGCAGGTTAGTGAAAGAAGGTGTTATTTTCCGCTATAGACAATGGTATAATTTGGGTAGGAGGTGAGATAAATAAGTCTTATTCTTTTTGCTTTTGTATTTTTACTATGAGTTTTCTTTACTAGGGAGTTGTTTTATTAAAGTAACGGTGCAGGTTAGTAAATAACTTAATGCAGTTTAGTTTAATAAGAACGAAAATGATTAGAATTAATTATGCTATAGAGCTGGTCAGTTATAATTTTATAAAGGAGTTGTGAGAAGTTGAAATATCGTAAAGCAAATGTCGATGATATTGATAAATTGGTCGAGTTAAGAAAAAAGCAATTAGTTGATGAGGGGATAGAACCTAATTTAGATATTGATAGAGAACTATTTGTTTTCTTTAAAAATAAACTAAGTGATGGTACTTTAATTCAATGGCTAGTGGAAGATAATGAAGAAATTATAGCTTGTGGTGCAGTAATTTTTTATGAATTTCCACCTTGTTACACCAATAAGACTGGAAAAAAGGCTTATATCACAAATATGTATACTAATGAAAATTATCGTGGGCAAGGAATCGCAACAAAGCTGTTAACTAAATTAGTTGATGAAGCTAAGATTTCAGGTATTTCACAAATCTGGCTTGGGGCTTCAAAAATGGGTAGACCAGTGTATAAGAAGTTTGGTTTTATGGAAACTGATGACTTTCTAGAATTAAATATTTTTTAATAATTAAAGCCCATTACCAATTAAGGTAACGGGCCCGTAATGTTAAGCGCTATGCTGTACAATGCTGATCTTCAAACCTTCAAAATCTCCACCTGTTAATGTGCCAGTGTCAAATTTATCTAGGTGTGACTTATCAATAATTTTTTTATCTACTGCTTGTTTGCTTTAGTTGTATCGTTAGTGAATTCATTGTGCCATCATCCTTTTCTGTTGGTTTTTGTGTTTAAAAATGATTGAACCGATTCAAGTGTCAACATAGCCCCTTGACCGTTTCCTCCTGGTGCTGGCTCCGATGTAGGTTCAAGCGGGCTCTGGATTAGGATTACCTTCTCCTACAAGCATCTGAATATCTTAAGGTATAAAAGTTTTTAGGTTAAATGGATTGGGTTTCATGTTTTCCTTCTTGCCCAATTTAGTTATTCGATTGACTAAATTGTTCGAAAATATTTTTGTACTCGTTCTTTATAGCGTCTACGAGAAAAAAGACAAAAATAAAAAAAGCCACTCAAAATGAATGGCTTAATCACAAATTTATCATTAACTTCACATACGATAAATTTGTAAAAAACTTGGATTAGATTAACCGTATAAACTTAATAAGATAACAAATCTACAAAGCATGTTTTTGAAATGTAAGATTGTCCAAATTACCCTATTATAAAATGAAGAAGTTTAAAATCTTTGTTGCATAAAAGTGCCCTTTTGCTTAACAAGAAAACTATTTATTCAAAAACAACCATTTCTCCGATTTCTATAAAACCAAATCGCTTATAAATATTTTTCCCATCATTGGAAGCCTGTAATACAACCGGTTTTTGTTTATCCTTTGTTTGATTTAGAAGAAATTGAAACATTTCACTGCCATGTCCTTTACCTCTAGATGTTTCTTTTGTCATCACATCATAAATACCATAACTATCTTTGCTTTCTATTAATAAACCGGTAGTTACAGCCATTTCGTCTATACAACCAATAAACATTTGAACTTCTGAACCTAATTTTTTTAGTGAAAACTCGTTAAAATAACTTTTTAGTGCCTCTTCTTCTGGTGTACCTTCAAATAAGCTCTTAAATACCTCTATATATTTTAAAAGATCTTCATTATTTTTCACACTAGTAATCATAAGTTGATGGGAAATTCTTTGACCTATATTAAGAGTATTTTCAAGTTTCATCATTACATTACGTTCTGCTTCTTTTAGGTCATATTCTTCCATCAGGTCTTGCCAGCTTGCGTTCAAATACCGAGAGTCAATCCACGTACTAAAGGGATATTCTTTAAGAGTCATACTTTCAATGCTACTTCTAATGTTAAATTCATTTTTTATCTGTGAAGATTTCGGCAAAAGTATATTAAATGTATCCGTGGGTATTTCTGTATTCGTAAAAATGAAGTCCTCTTCATTGATAAGCTTTCCATTAACTGTGTGAGTGAATATTCTTATTTTTTCTTCAAGATTGTTTATAACTAATTGTTGATCTGCAATCATTTCGTTGCTCCTTCCAATTAAATACAGCGCGCGCTCTTTTTATTATAGAAGCAATTCATTTAAAATTAAACATTGTTCACATTTTTTATATCCTCCCATAATTTTCAGAAAACTTAAAGCACACTTGTTTATTCAATCACCCTTCACCACTAAACTGTTGTCTCCATTCCTCAAAGCTTATGAATGGCACTGTGACCCTAGGCGGTTTCACCTCTTTGTAAGCCTTATTTAAAGCTTGTTTGTAGGTCAATCCTTAAGCAGACATGTAAGCTTCAATTAGAGTAGCTAATTTCTTTTGGTAAGTATCATCCATGTAATCTCTGCCTCGTCTGTACTCAGGGAGTTTGCCATTGATCATGTAAAATTGTATGGCAGCGACACTGAATATCCATCGATGCTATGCCCCAAAGCCGTGGAGCTTTTGATTTCCACTTGCCATAATGATAATAGCCGTCTTTATCAGCTCTTTGCCCGTCTAGCTATCTATGAGACTTGCGAACTGTAGTATCAAGTGATGACATCCACACCTTGGTTAGCCGTGCTGTCTTGCTAGCCTGTTCCTCAATAGCCAAATCTACTTGTGATCTAACTCGACCACCCTCTGTACGAGCAACAAGGATAGCTTTCTTCCTCGTTCATCCCATAGCTTGCTCAATTCGTATTGCCATGTCTATATAACCATTTCCTCGCCAGTAGACTGTTGTAAGAGGTAAGCTATCAATAAGTATCTCTCGATGTAAAGACGCTCCAGTGACGCTTGTATGAGCTTAATAACTTCTTTATAAACAGCATTTAACTGTTGAGCAATTAACTTCATCTCTTGATTAAAGCGATTGTACTTGTTAACGTCAATCCAGGTAGCTTGGCCGTTCTTACCAAACTTACGATGCCCCTCTAACATATGAGCGAGAATAGACTTTAAACTTCTTGCAAATACAACTTCAATATCCCTCTCTGCTTTAGCTCCCAGTTCATCTAAGATTTGATTGATTTCCTGTTTATTCATGACTCATCAACTTCTTTAGGATCAAGAGCAGTAATGAACTTTCGCTCCATTGTTTTGCAATTGTTCTCGAGCCGCATAAGCTTATACTTTATTGCCACACCTGTAGAATTACCTGCAAACGATTCATCACTGAAGTTCACGCTTTTGGCTATACGCATGATGTTCGCTTCTAAGCGATTCAGGTGTTTCTCGATCATTTGATCATTAACATCTTTTGTTAGATATTTAATGTCATCATCTTCACCCCATCAATTCAAAGATGCCAGTTTGAGCAACTTTCTTCGCATCTTCGTCATCCATCCCCATACATTACCTTTCGGAGCTCCTGCTTTATTCGGGGTACTCCATTAAGTTTCTCATTCCAATTATCCTTTGATTTCCATGAACCATTTGTTTTTTCTGGAACACCAAACATTTTTGCAATTGCTCGATTTGTATCTCTTGCTCTAGCCATCTCTCATATACCCCACCTCCATCATTTGTTTTTAAACCACCTAAAACTAGTTACATTCTTTCTCAGAGTCTACTTAATATAAAAAAATAGATTTTAATATATAACCAGGTAATATTTTTCCAATTCGCAGAATATAATTAAATAAGGAGGTGATAGTAAAATGAAAAAGAAATTAGGTATGATTTTATTAGTTGCTGCACTTTTCGGAGCTGCTGCTGCTTCTACAGCCCCTACTGCATCTGCTGCTCAGTGTTACTGGGTAGGGAAAGCTTGGATATGTGATTACTAAAAGATAGAGATCAATATTAAAAAGTATTTTTTTATTTTGCCACAGTAATAGTGGCTTTTTTTAATTAAAGATAAACTGCTTTCTCATATCTCATACATCACCACCTCCAACAAAAAATGCTACCACCCTGAAAGTGATAGCAAGATTTATGTATTTTGTCTAAATTCTTTCCATTTCACTTGTAAGTGAGACTTCATAGTATCACTATCATAAATATCAAGTTTAGAATAGGGTTTAAAATATTTTTCAATACCCTTTGTTTGCAACAATAATTTATAATTTCTTTTCAATCTCCACCTCCCAACCAGTCTTAAACCTGAGAATGAAATATATGTAATACCTTTTTGCTCTTAAAACCACACCAAACTCCGCCCTCTCTACTCATAGCGTTTTGGCTGTTGATGTAGTTTTCAAAGCAAAAGAAAAAGCCTCCATCCTAAGATGAAAGCTTTGCTATTGTTTTTGTCGAGTTAGCTCATTTGCGACTCGTGGTAGAGCTGCACCACGTTATATTTGTAAAGCGAATTGTGTTTTTATTTATAGTGCGTATCCGCGCACTTTGTTGCTCAGTTAGTTTGACTAAAAGGTAAGTGGACGAAGTTCACATAAAAACCAAGCCATATTTAGAGCAATATGAAACTCTGAATTGACACAAATACTGAAAATAAAAATATCGCAATTAGTAGCCAACCATAAACTTTTCGCTCTTGTTGAAATTCTCTAATTCCCCAAATTAACATTACTAACCCTAAAAAGAAAATCGTTAAAAAATTCAACTGGTAATTCTTTGTGATAAGTCCATAAGCTGAGAGTTTCACCCCACTATTATTTTTAGAATATGTTAAAAAGAAATATAAAATTGGATATAAACCTATTTTGGTTATAGAACAAACCTGCGCTATTAGTTTAAGGATCAAGTCTTTTATAAAAACTAAAAAGAAGCAGCCTTTCGGCTACTTCAACATTTGTTTCAATATGTTGTTTTCTGACCCTAAATATTGTTGTACTAGATAACCCCATATGTTTACCAATTACCCTCATTCTATCCCCGTCTAGCAATCTATGAAGCACTTCAACCTCTCTGTCACCTTGTACTAACAAAATACGTTTTTGCACCTCTGCAATCTTTTGCTCGTATTCCTTAATCCGATAATTTAGCGAATAAACACGTCGTTGTACCTCTGTAAACACTGGATCACTCGTCCCACCACTTACCTTTGGTAGTGTAGCTTCAATACCATACATAGCTATTTTAGTTCGAATATAGCTGTTGTTATCGATTTAGGCTACTCGCTGCCTTGCTTCCTCGATTGTTTCCACCATCCAACGATAATTCTCAATCCACTGAAGTAAATCTTCGTGAACACCATCAAAGGGCATAATCCAATTCGAGCTGTAGCGTCTGCAAACGCTGCGGCTTTTCTATTTTGGACTGATCTTTTATTCATCATCGGCCACAAGCTGTAATGCTGAGTGTTTTAAATATGAATCATTTCCTCAAAGTTTTCAGTAACACTCGTGTACATTTATTGATCTTAATACTTACTATAAGTTTCATGTAACCCAAATTTAATTGTTAAAACTAAAATCGTGTTATAGGATTACTATTGTTAAAAAACTATTAGAAAACATGATTTAAGGAAGAATTTTTTATGAATGACAAACTAATTAAATATTTATCTATTTTTGGTGGTACTACAATTATCGCTTTAGCTCTAGCGGCTTTTCCTTATCGACCAAGGTATGAATAAGGAATTTAGTGAAAAAGCATGGTCAGATACAAAAGAATAAGCAATACAAGTTACAGTTGAGCATTTTAAAAAGGAAAACAATATCAATGTTACAATAAATGAAGTTAGTTCTTCAGGTGAATATGCGACAATGAAGTATATATAGAAGGTCATGTTGTTGGTAATGAGAATAAGAAAAAATCAGCTGTTGTAGATACTTCTGAAGAAAATTACCAAGTAAAACACTTTTAAAGAGCCCATTGAACAGTTAACTTTATTGTTAGCTGATCTTTTTATTGCACATTTTTTCATATTGTTCAGTCAATCTCCATGCATATTTGAAATTAATAAACCAATCTCACCTTTACTATTATCTTTTAATGACTTCAGTCCAGAAACTATTCTTCACTCCACCTTCCTTTTGGTCCAAACAACTGTATTCGATATGAATAAAATATTGTATAGAAGAGGAGGTGAATATAAATTGGCATCATTTGAAATTGGAGCGAGAAGTCTTTTTAATTTTCGAAACGAGCGCTTTTTCCTATTAGTTGAAGATGAAATTACAATTCCAGAAAAAGGTGTGGAGATTGATCCAGTTAATATCTATGAGATTGACCAGCAAACTTTCAATTTTATCAGAGAGGAAGGAGATACACCTGTAGTTGTACCACGTTTTAACCTTCCTCCTGTACCACCTGGATTTAAATTAGAACGAAAATGTATTTTTACAGTCGATAATTCTTATTTTGTCATCTATGATTTAGAAAATGGCACTGATAACAATGTTTTATTAAGAATTAGTGCAGCTTTATTTAACTCATTAAGAAATTCTGGTGTTCGTGAATGCGTTCCTCAAGATTTCATTAATTAATAAATAATCCAACCTTCAGTAAAATTATTATCATCATATTTAAAATAATGTTCAGCAAGATTCCTCCTTCCTTGCTGAACATCTTCTTTTAACTACCACCTTCTTCTTACCTAACAACCCACCAGCTCTTGGCCCAATCCGTCCCGCCAACACAAGGTCCATAACAATTAAAGCTACATTAGCGTTACTGATTAAAAACCTTTGAGCTATCTTGTTGATTAAAAGCCCTAGTTTCAAAAGTGCAATATGCTTTGCTGTAAAATCAAACTTAACCGTTTCATGAGCATCACCAGTAAACAAAATGTATTTTTCATTTAATCGTCACCTCTGCTCTAGACTGCTCTGAATAAAACTTCCGTACATTCATCTCAACTATTTGTGAATCATCATTCCAAATGATTTTATTGCACTCACCCTTAATGTTTTAAATCAAGTTATCGAGATCCGGCTTTTTAGTTGGACATAATTCACCACTAGCTAAAAGCTTTCTCTTTGGCCCTGTACAAAGATTCTGTGGTGGCGAATTCTGAAAAATAAAATATTTGCAATGTTTGCAATTTTATCCTAGCTTCTTTAATACGATTTTTCAGCTTGGTTATACTGTATTAGTAATAAAAAGACACTCCTTCATAGGAATGTCTAAACATTTATCTATAAATATCTAATAAATTTAATAAGTACATTTCTGTTTCATTAATCGAAAGCATTATTTCTTTATGCAGTTGATCCTCCATACTATCTTCAGAAATAAACTGTAAGTATTTATTTACTTCTACAAAGAATTTTTCAAACTCTTGTAAGAATTCATCAATTTTTTGATCGCCAGGTGTTACAGATAGATAAATAGTTTTGAATAAATTAAAGTCACTATATGCATTACTTAAAAAATAGATAGCCAATATTTTATCACTAGTGACGTATGATTTTACAAAGGTCAGATTTTGTTTTAATTTATTCAATGAATTTATAAGATTTGTTGTTTGTTTTATCATATTTGCAGTATTACTATACATCTACTAACCACCTCCAATTTAATAATAAGCAAAAAATCACCAAATTGGAATAATATTCTGCATTTTTCATCTTTTAAAAACTTTATAGAAACTGCCATTGAATGAAGACATCGGTCCAAACACCAATAATCAGTAATACAAATACCCATCCTACCAACTGGATGTAGATTTTTAATAATGGGCTTTCCGCAAATCCTCTTGAAAAGGGGCTCACCTTTAAAACATCATGAGGATATTTCAACATTATATATGAAAAACTGCCAAAAATGAACGTTACCCATACAGCGGTCATGAACATTTCCTAGTGTCACTCCTAAACATCAAGATTCAACAATCGCATACTTATTATATTGATCCCCCTACACTCTTGTGCCATCGATGCTATTATGTCAAATTCCTCATTTATAACAAAATAAAAATGAGCTCGATCAAAACGTGAGCTCATAGACTTCTTTAAACTAATGGATAATAAGGTTCGTAAATGGGATGCCAATAATATGGGGGTCTAACACCAATACTCGGTGTAAACCAGCTGTAATTTAAATAATGAATGTTTAATTAATATACGTTATTTTCTAGTAACCGTGTCACTTCTGGGAAAAATTCAATCTCCATTCTAACCATCCCCTGCGATGATGGTCTTTTTCTTGCTTTAACATACGAAGGTAATCAATCATAGTATATGTTGAAAAGGAGGGATTGGTTATTAACAATCCAAGTGACGGGCCAGCTCAAGATAACCAAGATTTAATGGAACAAATTCGTTTTTATCAAAAATGGTTTGAGGACAGTAAAAAAGAAGATCCATACCCTCAATATCCTGTCTATGGAAAGATTACGCAATATAAAGAAGTACCTCTTACCCAACCTGAACAAAGGCAGCTTCGTCAACCAGGGCTCGAAAGCTTAATGGTGCCGAAGCCTATCATTGAAAACCCTCATTATAAAGGTAGTGGAAAATTAAAAGGGAAAGTAGCCCTTATTACTGGGGGTGATAGTGGGATGGGTGCAGCTGCTGCGATTGCCTTTGCGGAAAGAGGAGGCCGACGTAGCAATTGCTTATTTAGATGAGCATAGGACGCTACTCGAACTAAAAATTGAATTGAGGAACTAGGAGAAAAATGTTTACTCCTTCCTGGGGATCTCCGTGAAAAAAAACATTGTGCAAATATTGTTTATGAAACCATTAATACGTTTGGACGCTTAGATATATTATGTAACCATGTTGGCATTCAGTTTCAACAAAATGACCTGACTGACATTACAGATGAACAATTCGATGAAACGTTTAAGCTTAATATTTATTCACATTTTTATACGACAAGAGCGGCCCTCCCTTATTTACAGGCTGGTAGCTACATAATTGGTACCGCATCTGTAGTAGCTTATGCTGGTGAGCCTTTATTAATCGATTACTCTGCCACAAAAGCAACTGTCGTCGGCTGGACTCCTTCTTTAGCAAAGAGCATGGCTAAAAAGCAGATTCGCGTCAATGCAATTGCCCCGGTCGAATTTGGACACCATTAATCCCCTCCAGTTTTTCCTCTGACGAAAACGCATTGCACGGAGGGAATCTTTTTAACCGAATGGCACAGCCCTTTGAAGTGGCCCCGACATTCGTTTATTTAGCATCAGATGATTCTAGACATGTAATGGGACAGGTTTTACATGTGGATGGCGGAAAATCCACCAATTCGTAGCTACGTAAAGAAAACTCAGGCAACACGTAATTGTATGCTGAGTTTTTTTAATTTTTCTTTTCAATTTTTTATAGATGGTTCAAAAAAGATGTTAACGATTCAACTTTGCCTCTTTATTTCATTTACTTTTCAATTTATTGACAGTGGTTATGTTCATAACTACAACAACATACATTAATTGCGGGATAGCAACTTTAACATCGCCCCCAAGATGTTTTTGTACAACGCTATCCCAGCTTTACATCGTGGTTTTTGGCGATCATAATTCTCTCCTATCGGCTTTCTCTACGTTGTTATCCCTTCCGTAGTAAAGAATAAATCAACATATCTCTACATTCGCCAGTCACACTATGACATTCATATTGTCTTAAATAGCCCTCTTCTTTAAAATTGAATTTCGTTAATAACTTCCTTGATGCTATGTTTTCTTCAGCAACAATGGCTTGTATCCTCACTAACCCTAACTGATTAAATCCAATTGCCAATACTTCATTCATAGCTTCTGACATAATACCCTTATGCCAATATTTTTCTGATAACTCATAACCTATTTCAGCCCGTTTACCCTCAAATTCACTTAAAAATATAGTGCCTATCACCTCATCTGACATTTTATCAGCAATAGCAAAACGAATTATCCACCCCTTTTCAAAGCCCTCATTCCAAATATGAATGACCTCAATACTTCTTTCAATGGCTTCTGGACCATTCCAATCCAAATAACTATAGATGTTTTCATTAGAATAATAATTGTATAATGATGGCGCATCGTCTCGTTTTAATTTTCTTAATCGAATTTGTTCTGTTTGGATGGTCTGAAATGACATGCCCAATAATTCAGTAAAATTCATCGCTCTCTCCCCTTTGGTAATTCTTGTTATACCTGTAATATAGCTGATTATTAATTTTGATAAAACCTCAATATTCCTTCATAAAAGAAAAAAAGCCATCGCGATTTAAAAACGCAATGACTGTTGATTTGCTGCTTTTCTTTTTTCATTTAAAATGATTCTCTGGATGCTCTTTAGTGATAAATAATATTTTTCAGCTAGCGTTTCTCTAACCATTCCAGATAAAAAATCATTATAAATATTGGCATTTCTCAAATCCAATTCAGCTTTTATAGTGGTACGAGATCCCCAGCTCATTTTATGTTGTTCTTTCCGCGGGATATAAATATATTCGCCATCCATATATTCCTGAATGGCCGCTAACAACTCTTCAGGTAAAATATGCTTTGCTTTTTTATAGCTCATGTTGCACTCCTAAATGTGTAGATTTTTTTAGGAAAAGCAACGGCTATGCTCAATATTTTTTTGCCATAGCCATTGCTATGCAAACATCATATATTTCCTCACGCAATTATCACCCCTTCATTCACGCCTTTTTATATCCATATTATAGAATATAAACCAATATATGAATGGTGTAATTAATAGTCCACTTTAAAGTGATCCCACCTTAGGCATTCCCCTATGCACCTTTGACCATTACATTCATATAATTAGATTGAAGGGAGTGGCATAGTGCCTTGGCAACATAAAATTTACTATTTAATCGGGCAACCGGTCGGTGTTTCATTGACGAATGGGCAAGGAACATCTGGTGTTCTTTGTGGCGTTTCAGGTGGGAAGCTTCTTGTCCTCGAATATTTGTATCAAAGTCAATTTGCTTTAAAGCAGTATGATTTTCATATGATTCAAGATGTCAATGGTTTTCCGCCTTGTCAAACGCGGCAGCCGTTATATTAAAAACATCCGTGTAGGATGTTTTTTTGATGGCACCATTTAATATTAGTTACTTAGATGATGATCGCTCCTCCATTTGAATCTTATACATACAATTGATATGGAGACCTTTGTGGGATACTGTGGAAATGTAGGCAATTTCAATAATTATTTGTGGCGGAAATGATGGCAGTGGTAACAGTTCAACTTTCGTGCTCATCGTTGTCCTATTCATTCTTCTCAATATTGTTGGTGCAAGCTTCATTTGCTAATGGTCATATGAAGGCTTTAGCTTCTGTTTATTTCTAATGATGAAAAAGCTTAAAGCCTTTTTTATTTCCCCTTCACCCAATTCTAACCTGTTATGAGATAATAAAAATATATTTCTTACGCCATTGAAGATAGATAACTATCTCCAAATGATAACTTAACATAATAATAGTATTGTAAAGTTCTTTCTACTTTACATGACACTCCTTTATTGGTTCTAGGGGTCACTTTCATCCAAGTGGCCTCTTTTTGCATCCTTTTACTCTATTATAGATTTTCTAGAACTATCGTTTTAGTAGAGAGGAGGAAAACAAATGGGCATTAATTTAAATTTTTGGTCCTTTATTTTATCTTTAGGTTGCATCCTATTATTTTTTCTGTCCGGTTCCTTAAAAGACTTTTTTGTCACCTATGTCCATCTTCACCCATTGACACTGACAATGCTATTGTCAATCGTATGCTTCTATCTAAGTGTTGTAGGAATGAAAGATGTCAGAAATTTAGCGACCTTGCTGAGAGGCATTGTGACAATGGCTTTAACACTGATTTTAATTGTGAGTATTTCTTTTATTTTATTTTTTGGTAATTTATAAAGTAAAAGAACGCCAGCTTGCCTGATTATTAAACAAGCCTTCTTGACGAACATTTGTTCTATGTATACAATAATAAAAAAGGAGGCTTGTTTATGCAAGACACAATTAACATTGAATTAGTACATTTTTCAGAAGACTATGCAGACCAGTTAAATGAGTTTGAATTGCCCGTAGAACAGCACCAATTTACTGCCTTACCAAAAGAGATTACTATCGAAAAAGTGGGACAGTACCCTATTGTGATTTTAAGTAATAAAATACCTGTTGGTTTTTTCGTACTTCATACAACTGAAAGAGTACAGGAATATTCTAGCAATCCACAGGCGATGTTACTTACCGCTTTATCTATGGATCATAAACAGCAAGGTAAGGGTTATGCAAAAAAAGCAATGCTTTTACTGGCTGACTTTGTCAAGCATGAATTTAAAGAATTTAACGAAGTAGTGTTAGTGGTAAATCACAAAAATATCGCTGCGCAGAATTTGTATCTCAACGTAGGTTTTGAAGATAATGGTGAAAGACGAATGGGACCAATTGGTGAGCAAATAGTGATGCAATTGCACCTTTAAGGAGACAGTCACTCATTTTCGATGTTCAAATGAGTGACTTTGTTATCCGCTGTCATTCGTACCATTCATTATTAGGCACTAAATTCACTCACTCGATTGTGCATTCAATACCGCTATTGCCATCCACCTCTATATAACCAGCATAAATATATTTCAATGCGATATGTTTCGTTGTTGTAATCGTTTCTAGCAGAAGTTCCATCTCATTCATCTCTTTAATAATGCCACCATATTGAACAAAATTAGCCTCTTCCCAAATAGTTAACATAATATAGTTACGTTCTGCTAATGCACGTGTGATGGTTTGCTGTAATTCCTCCAGTTCCCATTCTGCACGTTCCCGTGGCGGTTCTGTCTGCACCTCTTGCTTCCACTTTTTCAAAAGCAGTAAATGCTCTGGAAGCATCATCGATGTCCATTTCATAGCTCCTCGATCTTTAATCATATTATCTCACCCTTTCAGCTCAGTTACGGGGGACGCTTGCGAGAAAACTAAAACGTTGAAAGTCATGACTGCTTTGCTAAGATTTCCACGCCGCCCTCAAAACAAAACATACGTTCTTTTTATTATACGCACATACGTTCTTTAATAGCAGTGGTAATTTAATACAATTCCTCTAGCATATGCTTGCTAAGAGTTCTAGACAAACGCTAGGCATTTGTATAAGTCTATAAACATTTCAATCATAATCTGTGATGATGATGAATATCACAATTTTAGTGAGAAAGGATGTAAATATTAACACAAATGTCGATTATACATCGCCTTCTGCAGAGTTTACCTTTGATGTCAACAAAAGTACGCTTTTTAAAAAAGATGCACGAAATTACATTAATATCCTTGGCGTAGAACAATTAAATACATTAGAAAATACATCTTTACTGGATATTTTTTTAAGCAAAGATAATGTCATTGAGCCACACTATCACCAAAATGCAGCTGAGCTTGTCTATTGTATTTCTGGTGCAGCAACGGTTTCCCTATTAAATCCCTTTACAAAAAAACTTCAAAACTACCCAATTAAGCCTGGGCAAGTAGCTAATATCCCACAGGGCTGGTGGCATTATGAGGTTGCCACAGAAGATAACACCCATTTGCTTGCTATCTTTGACGCTCCAACACCAGAGGTTATTTTAGGCTCCGATATATTGAAATTTACACCTGCCAATATTATGGCGCATACCTATTGTTTAGATGAGGAACAATGGAAGAAAACCATTGCACCCATTGTTCCATCTACTTATATTGGGCCACCAAAAGGCTGTAATCGAGTGGAATCGGCAACTGATAATTCTTCATGCAAGCAAAAGAAGCCATCCATGAAACCATGTCCATACCCAAACCCATACCCTTATCCATATCCATACCATTACCCTTCCCCACATATGTATGCGTATGGCACGTATTATTAAAATACCCCTTGTATTAAACTTTTATTGTAAAAGATGAATAGAATGTCATAAACTGTTCCATCCTAATCTTAGATAAATACTAGGAGTTAGGAAGTGTCACAATAACGATGATAAATGACAAACTAGCATCATTACAATTTAAGGAGATGTTTAGGCTTTGGTCGCAGCTCGGTGTCAATCAAAGCTATATTGCTTCAAGCCATGCCTTTTTTAACCATACCCGAGATAAAAAATTAAAGATTATGATTTTGGAATTCATTCAATGTTTAAAAGAGGAAAATAAACAGCTGACATTATTATTAAAGGAAAATGGTGTTCTTGCCCCCACTACAACTATGTCATACAGTAAAATGAAAATGACGGATATACGTGGAAAATCCATCATTAATGATAGTGAAATTAGTGCCATTTTATCTATGAATATTGCTTCCTCTTTACTTGCTGTAAGCCAAGCATTGGAATTGTCAGTAAAGAAAAAGCATCTTGCCAAATATGGTGAACTCCATATGCGCTATGCTATACTTGGGTCTAAGTTGATCGAACTGAGTAAAATTAAAGGCTGGCTTCTAGCACCAGCCCAATAAAAATGTTGGCTGAACGAAATCATTCATTACGTTGCACATTATTAAATCTACTTTTAATAGTGTGTTTTTTTGTACATTTTAAATATTAAACAATAGCAAAACCACCTACTCGTTATATGTAGGTGGTTTTAACATTCAATCATCTTCTATCGACTTCTTACAAACAGGAGCTTATACCATTGATTTACGAGGAACGGTAACACGGATAGACTATAAATAAAGCCTAATTGGGCAATTGTTAATGGAGCCACTTCAAAGACCGTTGTTAGCATTGGCATAAACAATACAATGTGCAAGCTTAGGACACCGATTAAAAATGCAATCCATGCATATTTATTCGAAAAGACACCAATCGTAAAGATCGATTGTTTAGCTCTGGAGTTAAAGCCATGCACTAATCTTGATAAACAAAGTGTTGTAAACGCCATTGTACTTGCCGTTAATGTATCGCCAGTTGATAATCCAATTTGAAAAGCAATGATGGTAGAGATGGCAATTAAAATTCCTTCTAGCACCACCTGTGTCGTAAATGATTTATTTAATAGAGGGGTATGAACATTTCTAGGCTTGTCCTTCATCGTTTTCTTATTATTCGGCTCTAATCCGATTGCGATTGCTGGAAGACTATCTGTTAATAGGTTGATGAATAATAGATGAACGGGTGCAAAAGGAACTGGTAAGCCGAGTACTGTAGCATATAGCACTACAAATATAGCTCCTGCATTCCCTGATAATAAGAACAAAATGGCATTTTTAATATTTGTATAGATGCTCCGACCATTGGCGATCGCCTTGACAATCGTAGAAAAATTATCATCTGTTAAAATCATGGATGAGGCATCTTTTGCGACCTCCGTCCCAGTCACTCCCATTGCCACCCCGATATCTGCTTGTTTTAGTGCCGGCCCATCATTGACGCCATCCCCTGTCATCGCGACAACATGACCCTTATCCTGCCACGCTTTGACGATACGAATCTTTTGAGCAGGTGTAACACGCGCATACACAGAATAATCATCAACTTTTTCCTGTAGCTCTTGATCTGTGAATTTTTCGAGAGCATGTCCTTCAATGGCTTCATCTGGATTTTTTAAAATCCCAATTTGTTGGGCAATCGCTGTAGCTGTAATTTTATGGTCACCTGTAATCATAACTGGCTTAATGCCTGCCTTAATACAATTTTCTACAGCTTCTTTGGACTCTTTTCTTGGTGGGTCCATCATAGCCACTAAGCCGACAAATATTAAATCTCTTTCTACTCTTGTATCAATTGTTTGCTGCGGTAAAACATCTTTGTAGGCAATGGCTATCACCCGTAAACCATTCCTCGAAAAATCATGATTGACCGCTTCGATTTTTTGGCGATGCTGAGCTGTCATCTCAAAAATGCCTGTTGCCGTTTTTATTCTAGTCACTTTAGGCAAGAGAACATCTAATGCTCCTTTAGTAATCATAACAGGCTGTTTATCTATTTTATTTACAGTACTCATAAGCTTTCGTGCCGAATCAAATGGAATTTCAGCTAGTCTTGGATATTGCTCGCGAATCATCAATTCATCTAAGCCGTAATGCTTTCCTAATTTCACAAGCGCTATTTCTGTCGGATCACCAATTTCCTTGTGCTCACGCTCGACAGCATCACTACATAAAAGTGCCTTTACCATCAGTTCTTTTTCCACTGAATTTGTTGGGTTTAGCCAATCATGAGGAATTTTTTTCTGATCGACAAAAACTTCCTGTACAACCATTTTATTTTCTGTTAAAGTACCCGTTTTATCAGAACAAATTACAGATACACTTCCTAAGCTTTCTACCGCATAAAGCTTACGGATAATGGCATTTTCCTTCGCCATCTTTTGTGTACCGAATGCTAAGACGATTGTAACGATGGAACTCAAAGCCTCAGGAATAGCTGCGACAGCTAGAGATACGGCAAACATAAAGGATTCTACCAATGCTCGTCCACGAATAAGATCAATTGTAAAAATGGCTAAGCAAATGATTGTAATACCTAATGCTAATTTTTCACCAAATTGATCCAGGCTAATTTGTAAAGGTGTTTTCTTTTCCTTAGCCGTATCGAGTAAATTAGCAATTTTCCCGATTTCAGTCTGCATCCCGATAGCTGTAACCATTACAATGCCTCGTCCATTGGTCACGAAGCTACCTGAATACACCATATTTTTCTTATCGGCAATCGTAACATTGTTTTTTCGAATAGGGTCAGTACTTTTGGCAACGGCAATTGATTCTCCAGTAAGAGAACTTTCATTGATATGCAAATTATGACTTTCCAATAGTCTGCCATCTGCATTGATGTAATCGCCAGCCTCTAACATAAGAAGATCCCCCACCACAATTTCCTCAGAAGGAATTTCCATAAGCTGATTATTACGCATTACTTTGGCAATCGGCGAGGTTAGCGCCTTCAGATTGTCTAAAGATTGTTCAGCTTTAACATGCTGTACCGTGCCTAAAATAGCATTTAGAAAAACAACAATCATGATGACAATTGTACTTTCTACCTCTCCAAGTAGAAAGGAAACGAAGGCAGCGACCAATAAAATAATGACTAATAAATCTTTGAATTGGCCCATAAAAACAGCCCATGTACTAGTCTTTTTACCTTCCTCTAATACGTTATAGCCATAGACTTGTTGCCTCTTTTGAACATCCCCATCGGTCAAGCCTTCTGTGGTGACGTTCAATATCTTCATGACTTCAGTAGACGATTGTTGATGATATTCAGTCATAGGGTTCTCCTTCCATTCACAAGATTTAAAGGTCACATACTATTTTCTGGAAAATAATAGGCACCATAAAATCTCAAACTTCATCAGTCTGTGTGAAATTCATTAACTACAACAATCTATTCCATAGTTAACTAGAGTATGATAATAAACTAGTGAGAAATTAATTTTTATAGAGAAAACTCAAATAGATTCACTTAGACAAAAAAAAGCACTGGGAATGTTTTATTTTCCCAATGCTTATAAAGGCAGTTATGATTGTATGGGTCTCTCTTTATGGGCCACTAATAAGTAATCCAAGGCACTCATGCGCGTAAGCTTGTGCGTGAACTTTATGGCATCTGCATGAGAGGCAAATGTAAAGTGTTCGAGTTCGTCTGTTGGTATAAAATGATCCACTGTTTTCCGAGTCAATTTTCGTACAGATAATGTGTGTGAATCCTCTTCATATAATATGATAGCACCTACATTTCTATAAAAAGTTTGATCAATCGTCGCGATGACTTTGACATTTTGAAAATCGGTTAAATCTACTTGCATCTATTACCAACCTCCTCTATCCTTACATTCGCTATCAGGCTGCTATTATCCTGCTATAGCAGGATCACTTTTGGATAATTTCACCATTTATTATGAGTGATGCTGCGCTGATGAATAATCCGCAGAATGCTCATGTGAGACAGGCGCTCTTTTAATGGAGAAGATAGCACATCCTAAAGCACAGAGAACTAATAGAGTTCCGAAACTTGCTAAATGCATGACAGAACCAGTAAAGGCAAATACGGCACCACCCAGCGCTGAGCCGATGGAAATCCCGATTTGAAGCGCAGCGGTATTTAAGCTTTGCTGTATATCGGATGATTGAGGATCTGCTTGAATTAAATAATTTTGTAATGGCGGTGTTAAAGCCCAGCTCAATGCTCCCCATAAAACGGTAAACAGTAAAAAGACCGGTAAGGCAATGACTGTATAAGGGATACTAAACAAGACAAGCGCAAATGTAGAGACGATTAAAATAAGGGCTTTACTTGTCCCGATTTTATCGCTCACCCAACCACCTACAGCATTACCGCTCACAGAGGCAATACCAAAGATTAAGTAACAAATACTAATCCATGAAGCATTCATATCAAAGGCTTCTACTAAAAAGGGTGTTAAATATGCGTAGAGCATATAATGACCTGCTAGCATAAACAAAGTCGTTAATTGCGCTGTAAGGATTTTTAAATTCGCCAATGACTTCATTTGCTTCTTCAGTGGTACGACTTCCCCGATTGGCATTTTGTCTAATAACAAAGCTATTAAAACCATTGAGATTGTTGAAAGAATACTAATGCCTAAAAATACGGCTCTCCAACCGAAAGCTTCCGTAATAAAAATCCCCATTGGCACACCGATAACAAGTGCAGAACTTACGCCCATAAAAACAAGCCCCAATGCTTTCGCACGGTGTCTAGGCTCTACAATTCTCGTTGTAATCGTTAATGATAGAACGATGACTAATGCTGTACTCATCGCTGTAAAAATTCGGGCAATTAGGACAACGGTGAACGTTGTACTAAAGAAGGTCATTAAATTACCTAATGTAAAAATAAATAAGGATATAAGGAATAAGCGTTTTCGTTCTACCTTCGCTGTCAAAGATAGTAGAACAGGCGCTGAAATCGCATAAACAAGTGCAAAAATAGTGATTAATTGCCCTGCTGTTGCTAAAGAAACATTCAAATCCTTTGCAATATTTGGTAGGATTCCACCTACGATTAATTCAACTAAACCTACTGCAAAGGTAGTCACCGCAAGAATATAAACTCTCCAATTCATTGAAATCTCCCTTTCGTTACATTTTCACTTTTATAGGAGATTTTTCATCAGCCATGATACCCCTGTCCAGATTTTGCAGAAGAACTTGCCACATAAGCTCTACTGCAAAATCTGTAATATATGTTTGAGGCTGCATGAGCTTGATTCAGCAGACATTTCTATATCAACATCATGGGCTGCATCAAAATAAAAAAATCCTGACTACAAAAATGAAACAAAGTTTTGTAGTCAGGATTTTATGGTTCCTGGTAGAGACCCTCAATCCATATTATTGAGGTTATACAGTTCAAATATTTACTTTAGCTATAGTAGCACATGAAAAATTTATTGACAATACCTTTTTTTCATAGAGTTCATTTCATAAAAATTTCGTTTACTCGAGAGAAAATTTCGATTTTCTGCTTATATTTTGATGAATTTGACCATACATAATAACATACAATAACTATTTTACGAGGTGATTGTTTGCGAATAGTAGGATTTGTATGCTATTTTTTATTACTATTTTATGGTGTTGAATTAGTAGCCGAAGAGCTCACAATCGAAGAACCAGCTCTCAGTTCTCACATAAGAAGTAATCAAACCCCTATTAAAGAAACCGTTGAAAATTCAATGATTTGTGTTTATTATCCCTCTTATAAAATATGTAAAGATGTACCATCCCATAAAGAGAAAGAGGCCACTATTAAAGTAGCCTCTTAATCATTTCTTATTTTGAGCCAACGTGAAAATGCTTAAATGGATAGACGATTAATTTCGACTCGCCATAAACAGCATCCTCTGAAATTAAACCATAATGGCGACTATCACTACTTTTTAGGCGATTGTCCCCAAGCACAAAATACATGCCCTTTGGCACCTCTTTTTCATTCACTAATTGCTCTAATGTAAAGTTTTCAGTAATGCGTAATTGGTTAGGATCATCTGTTTCACGATTGACGTAATCTTCTTTGTAGGCTTTGCCATTCACATACAATACATCATCTTTCATTTCCACCTTATCACCTGGTACACCGATGACACGTTTAATATATAGTTCATCTTCTACAGGTGATTGGAAAACAATTTGATCAAAACGCTCGATTTTACTTGTTTTACTTACAATTATCACATCTTTATCATGGTAGGTTGGGTACATCGATGCCCCCTGTACTTTAATGGGGGCAAATAAAAATTGCTTACAGCCAAACACGACAATTGCTGTAATGACAATAATTTTGATGTAGGATAATAGTTCTTTTTTAAAGCTTGTTGTTTTTTCCTCTTGCATGTTCATTCCCCGATACTGTTTTTTTAATAGTATAACATTTTCTATACTTCATTGACGAATGAATCACACAAATTGTTTCATTCGCCATAAAAAATAGACAAGGCTACTATGTAGCATTGTCTAGAAATATCTGATTCTGTTTATTTGCCAATTAAGAATGGTTAGATTGTGGAGCAACCTGTTGCTGCTCGTTCAATAAATCTACTGCTAATACGATACCAACTGGTAATGCAATTGCTAATAAAATTGTGCCTATAATCATCACAATCACTCCTTTGAACCATTTCTAATATCAGTATACATCGAATTTTCAGATATTTCAAGAAATATAGATAAATGATTCATGTCAAAAAAAATCATTCAACTAGGCATGCACCCTACATGAATGATTTTTTATGCACTACATAAATAATTTTAAACATAATATTTGTAGGCCTCTAATAGTTGAACGGACTGGATTTCTTCGCGTTTTGCGTTTAGGTACATAGCTTTGCATGCAATGATTAAGAGCTGTATACCTAAGGACCTGGGTCCTCCCATTCATTCATCTCCCTCCCTTCATGGCCAAAAATTTTACATATATATTATACTTGTTGTAAGCAAAAGCTTACTTGCTTTGTAAATGGTTTTTTAGATCGGCTTGTATTTTTTGAAGCTCTTCCTCGTTCGGAATGTAGTACCAAATGCGGTTAATCCTTTCACCATCACCTTGTTCAAATGATAATTGCTCAATACCCTTATCCATTTTCTTATAAATACCTTGAAGCTGAATAAGCTCTTTTACTGAGAAATTCATGCGAACGTTATCGCCTAAAACCGTCAGCATATCTGTTGCCTTTAATAATGTAGCCGGAGTTGAGGCCTTTTTCATAACCGCTTCAATAATTTGTCGCTGTCGAATTTGACGTCCAAAATCTCCTCGTGGATCTTCATAACGAATACGGGAAAAAATAAGTGCTTCATTACCATCTAATGTGATTTCTCCTTTTGGGTAATGATATTCGTCATAGGTTAAATCCATATCATTGTTAATTGTCACGCCACCAAGCGTATCTATAATTTGTAAAAAGCCCTCCATATTAATAAACACATAGTAATCAATCGGTATATTTAGAAAATTTTCTACCGTATCTACAGCCATTGGAACACCACCAAAAGCGTAGGCATGATTTATTTTATCAACGGTATCATGACCGACAATTTCTGTACGAGTATCACGGGGAATACTAAGCATTTTCATTGTTTGCTTTTCCGGATTCACAGTAATCACAATCATCGTATCAGAACGTCCACTATCATCTTTTCGTTCATCTACGCCTAGCATCAGAACCGAGAAAGGTTCTTTTTTAATCACTGTTTTTTCTTCTAGCTGTGCTGCATCTGTTGTTTGTAAAAGTGGTGTATTTATTTTGTTCATTGTTTTTTGGATGGTAAAGTAGGCAGTTCCTATAAAAATTAAAAAAATAGTTAGTAGGCTACCAACGATCCACAGCCATAATTTTTTCTTGCTCTTTTTCTCTTTAGAGCGTTTCATGTTTTTTTCCATACGTTAGTCCTCTCTTGCTTAACAATTTTGCCCCTCTTTTTGACGTATTAAGTTGGAAAAAAGTTTATCTAGTCTACTTATATGCATATTAGACGAAAAAAAGACGTACACTAGTATTTACTTTATTTACCCCAAACTATTCCCACATTTGTTATTTCATTTCCTTTACTATTGTATGTTTCTCCGCTTTAATAAATTGAAAATTCATTATTGTTGATTTATAATATTTTTAAGATACAACGTCTCTATATTAGAAACGTTTTACCAACTTATTATTGCTTACCTTTAGGAGGAATCACCCTATGTTTCAAACAAGAAGAGAGAAGTTAGTTTCCCGTATGCAGCAGCATATGGATATAGCTATTTTGGTACCAGGGCCAAATATGCATTATTTTACTGGTCTTCATCTAAAGCAAAGTGAACGTCTAACATTTGCTGTTATAACGGCTAATAATGATTTATATTTTATTTTGCCACAAGTAGAACTAAATAAAGTTGATCTTAGCAATGGTGGCGTTATTTTATCCTATTCTGATGAGGAAGGGCCTACACTGGCGATTCAGCGACTAAAAAAGGAAATGGGAACATTGCAGACCATTGGTGTAGAATTTGACACTATGCGTGTCCATGAACAGAAATCGATTGAAATGCTTACATATGAAAACTTATCTGATATTGGCGAGTCCATTCGCGAATTACGCATGAAAAAAGATCTGCAAGAACTAGCCTACATGCGACAGGCTGTACAAATTGTCGAGGAAAGTCTTGCAGCTACTTTACCGACGATACAAGTGGGTGTGACCGAAATGGAAGTAGCAGCTCAATTGGAATATGAAATGAGACGTCGTGGTTCAGAAGGAACACCATTTGGCACTATTGTTGCTTCAGGTTATCGTGGTGCACTCCCACATGGCAGAGCAAGCACTAAAAAAATAGAAGCAGGCGAATTCACTGTCATTGATTTTGGTGCTATTTATAAGGGCTATGTGGCTGATATGACTAGAACAGTAGCTTTAGGAGATGTATCTCCAACGTTACAAAACATTTATAGCCTTGTTAAACAAGCCAATGAAGCAGCGATAGAAGCTATTAAGCCAGGGACGACTGCCCAAAGCCTAGATAGCATTGCAAGAGAAATTATTCGCGATGGTGGTTATGGTGACTATTTCACACATCGACTTGGTCATGGCATTGGTTTGAGCGCTCACGAAGAACCTTACTTAATGCAACGTAACTCACTTGTGTTAGAAGAAGGCATGGCATTTACTGTGGAGCCCGGAATTTATATACAGGATGTTGCCGGGGTTCGGATCGAGGATAATCTCATAGTTACGAATAATGGTTACGAGAATTTAATGACCTTTTCAAAAGAATTAATCATTTTATAAGGCTGGTGAATGCAATGATGGATATGATGACCATTCAAAAGGATATGCCCCTGCTAGAGCAATATATATATTTGAATACAGCTGCCGCTTCGGCCATGCCTCAGCCTGTAGTGAATGTTATGATAAGTTATCTTCAAAAACAGGCGAGTATCGGCCCTTATTTACCTTCTTTTCGTAAAGAAACGTATGAACAGGTAGAGCAAATTCGGGAAAAAACGGCTTTATTTATCGGTGCCAAAAAAGAGGAAATTGCCTTTGTACCAAATGGTTCAATGGCTATTAATTATATTTCAGGTGGCATAGATTGGCAATTAGATGATGAGGTGATCATACTTGATACAGAAATGTTAAGTAATTATGTACCTTGGCTTGCCCTTCAGCAACGAGGAGTTCACTTAAAAGTTTTGAAAACCAATGCGGACTATATAGTGGACTTACAAGAGCTTGAACAGCTCATAACACCTCGTACAAGATTAATAGCCTTTGCCCATATGTCAAACGCTGCAGGTGCCCTTCAGCCAGCAAGGGAAATCTGTCAGCTTGCTCAACAATACAACGTGCTTACGTTCATTAATGCCAATCAAACAGTCGGTTTACTCCCTATCCATGTGGAAGAGCTAGGCTGTGATTTTTTAGTCGCTAGTGGGCGAAAGTGGCTACGTGGTCCAGAAGGCTCTGGTCTTTTATATGTGCGACAAGCCTTGATTCCAACCATTACCCCTATCATGATCGGCTGGGGTAGCACGAACTGGAATTATGAAAACAACGATTACTCATTCGTAGAGACAGCTAAACGTTTTG
The DNA here is from genome assembly GCF_058795135.1 of Lysinibacillus sp. GW823-FHT06C08. Lineage (NCBI taxonomy): Bacteria > Bacillati > Bacillota > Bacilli > Caryophanales > Bacillaceae > Lysinibacillus > Lysinibacillus sp. GW823-FHT06C08. The sequence continues at coordinate 220,465 of NZ_JBXAHN010000005.1, read as the reverse complement.
AGCCAGGCTGTCCTGTCATTCCAAGTATATTAGGGTTAGGGGCGGCCATCGATTACGCAAATGCGATTGGTATGCAGCCAATATATGAGCGTGTTCAACAGCTGACGAAGTATTTAATCGAGCAGCTTAAAACGATTCCAGGCATTGTCCTCTATGGCCCACAAAATAGCGAATATCGATTATCGGTTACACCCTTTAATATTGAGGGACTTGCTCCAGATGATGTTACTAATTTTTTAGCAGATCGAGGCATTATTATAGAAGCTGGTACTTTTATGGCTAATACTATCATGGAGCGCAATCATATTCGTAAAATGGCTCGCTTTTCACCTCATTATTTTAATACATTCGAAGAAATCGATAGCGCGGTAACCAGCATCAAGGAATTCATTGAGCTAACCAAAACAAAGGCCCCAGATAGTCATTAACTATCGCGGGCTTTTTTCCATCCTTATTCTTGGTACAATTTAAAGCTATATTGATCGAAATATCGTTGAATATTCATCGCGCCGTACTGAAGAACATTAATCATTTCAGGTAGCTTCTCCTCTGTTGGTTTACGATAAATTGGACCCGCAATGGTTAGAGAAGCAATCACTTCTTTTTTGCTATTAAAAAGAGGGACCCCTACCCCAAATACCGAGTGAGAATATTCTCCCGTAGTAAAGCACCAGCCTTGCTGTTGAATTTTCTCCAAATCGGCTAACATTTGATCAGGGTCTGTAATCGTTTCTGGGGTTACTTTTTTCATGCCATGGTCCATAATCTCTTTTTTCTTCTCCTCTGGAAGAAAAGCCATGATTGTTTTACATGATGCCCCGATATGTAATGGGGTGCGTGTGCCAATTGACACAGAAAACTTAATAGTTTGAGAACTCTCTGCAATCTCTACTGTCACGCCATCTGTGCCATCTAGCCATGTTAGAAATACGGATTCCTTAATGGCTTCAGCCAGATTTTTCATAATGGGTAATACAAAATCAGAAAGGTTTAATTTATCCTTTACCATCTGACCGTACTCTAGAAAACGAAGCCCAAGTTCATACTTCTTTGTCTCAGGGTGTTGAATTAGAAAGCCCTGATTTTCAAATGTAGCTAAAATCCTATAAATAATAGAATGGCTAATGTTCATTTCTTTCGCTAATTCTCGAACACCCCATGTAGGATTTTCTTTATTAAAATATTTTAGAACCTCTAATGAGTTATCTAATGTTTTTAATGTCATCTTACACCTCATATGTCTCTATAATAGAACCGTAATTGTATTATAAAATGAAGGCGGACAATTTTCAATAAATTCAACTATTTTACAAATTGATGCACATATTTTTTTCTGCAAAGATTCAACAACATTTAGTAGATGATCAGATGTACCTCTAGCTCGCTTTCCTGTTTATGGTATTTGACTAGTCTTGAGGCTATGCTTTCATTCCTTCTTGTTAGTTAATCAACAAATATACAATAAAAAATCAACCCACCTCTAAAAAATTGATCGAGGTGAGTTGATTTGGATAGGTCATCTTCTTACATAAAATAAATTTTAGTTATTCATTTTTATTTTGAATGCCCTGTACTAGCTTCTCTTGAATCTGTAAATATTGGGCAATTTCTGTATCATCTAATACTTCAAAAAGTTGTACAAAGACTTCTTTCCCTATAGATTGAGCCTTTGATAGGGCTACTTTTCCCTCATCAGTAATGTCCAGGCGAATGGTACGGCGATCAGATGGATCATACAGTCTTTCAGCTAATCCAAGCTTGACTAATTTTTCAGCAATGCTTGTCATTGCACCTTTTGTATAGCCAATGGTTTCAGCTAATTCTGCCTGTTTTTGAGGGCCTTTAACATGCAGCTCATTTAATACTAAAATTGGTGAAATTCCTAATGGATAAGGAAACGCTTTTGTAAAACGTATAATATTGGCGTTATTCACCTGTTCAATCATATGAATCAGTTTAAAAATACTTGTCTGTTTCAAAAAAATCCTCCTCAAACGCCTAGCATTAATGAAGCATTAATGAACCACCATCTACCATAATCGTTTGACCTGTAATGTATTGCGAATCGTCGGAAGCTAAGAAGACAGCTACTCGTCCGATATCCTGCTCAATATGACCAAAACGACCTAGTGGAATTTTATTTCTCACTGCTTCATAATACTCTGGCTGTGCTTTTGCCCATGCTTGTACACCTGGTGAATCTGCAAGTGGGCTAATGATATTGACGTTAATGCCATATCTGCCCCATTCATTTGCAGCAACACGAGAAATGCCTCGGATTGCTTCCTTAGCTGCAGCATAGGCTGCCTGTGTCTCATGGCCTTGGATACCTGCTCCAGATGCAAAGTTAATAATATTACCTTGTGTTTCTTTTAAATGTGGTAATGCAGCCTGCATTAAATAAAATGTCGGATAGAAACCTGTTCCAAATGATAAGTCAAGATCCGCTTGTGTTGTTTCTTCTATTGTAACTTGTTTCGCAGCATGAGCGTTATTAACTAGCACATCTAGTTTACCGTATTTTTCTACAACTGTATCGATAATTTTTGGTAATTGATCTCGTTCCATTAAATTTGCTTGCAAGAACATAGACTTTGGAGAAATTTGTTGTAAATCTTTCTCCATGGCTTCGCCTGCTTCTGCATTTAAGTCAACAATCGTGACAATGGCTCCTTCCTTTGCCATTGCTTTAGCCATACCACTGCCAATACCACCTGCACCACCAGTAATAATGACTACTTTGTTATCTAATTTACCCATTCATACACATCTCCTTCTAATCTATTCAAAAAATAGTTTAACAATAAACTATTTATATTTAAACTATTTTACTTCCGTCACAGCTCCCATTCTATTTCTGTTAGAAAAAACAACAAAAGACATATATTTTCAAATACATACAAGCATCATTTTTATTTGACACGAATATACTGTAGCAGCTAGCTAAATTCACTTTCAGGAAAGGAGTTGTTGAAAATGGGTGCTAAATGGATAAAGCTCTCAGTCTTCTATTTATTGATTGTTTTTGCTTTTGGACTGTTTATGCATTATACTGTTCAACTTCAATGGAAAGCGACACATGCTCATATTGGTGTGGTAGGTTGGCTGACTACTGGATTCATTGGTTTAATTTATTCGACTTATAAAGATGCTGCGGAAACAGGTCTCGCTAAAGCACAGTTCTGGCTTTATAATATTGGTCTTCCATTCCTATTAGTTGGAATGATGATGGTCTATCTAGATGTGCCACGGTGGTTATTTGAGCTATTCGTTTCAGGTGGCGGCATTGCTGTAGCCCTTTCCGTACTGTTATTCTTTGTCAATGTCTTTAAATATGTGAAATAAATAAAATGCCCTAATTTAGTAGAAGTGGGATTAGACTATAGATCAACTCTAAAACTTTTGAGTTGCCTATAGTCTTTTTTCATTTCCATGACAATCCATCAAGAGCAGTAAAATTCATGAAGAAAAGTACTAGTTACCTCGGGAGCGTCCAGGAGGAAAATGATAAAAGCCATCGAGATTAGTATTCTCAATGGCTCTTATCTACGGTCTGACCCGTGTTATTTTATTATCTAAATTATTGTAAGGAATTAGCTTGCATTTGATACATTTTTTCATAAATTCCACCAAGCTCAAGCAATTCATCATGTGTGCCATTCTCGACAATTTCCCCTCGATCTAACACTAGGATTCGATCTGCGTTTTTAATCGTAGAAAGTCGGTGGGCAATAATAAACGTTGTTCGTCCTTTTTTCAGGACATCCATGGCATGCTGAATAATCTCTTCTGTCTCTGTATCAATATTAGATGTTGCTTCATCCAGTATTAAAATGGCTGGATCGAAGGCAAGAGCTCTTGCAAAGGAAATGAGCTGACGTTGTCCTGAAGATAATGTACTTCCCTTCTCGATTACAGGCTCATCATAGCCATTTGGTAAATTCGCTAAAACACGTTCTCCTCCAACAGCATTTAAGGAAGCCTTAATCTTTTCTGGAGAAATGTTTGGGTTATTTAAGCTCACATTGGAGGCAATGGTTCCCGTGAATAAATACGGGTCTTGAAGCACAATTCCCATATGCTCCCGCATTGTTTGACGAGGGACAGATGTAATATCAACACCATCAATGGTTATTTTCCCTTTTGATGGATCATAAAAGCGGAATAGTAAGTTCATAATCGAACTTTTCCCGGAGCCTGTATGACCAACTAAGGCGATGGTTTCACCTTGATGTGCCTCGAATGAAAGGTTCTTAAGTACGTATTCATTGTCCTTATAGGCAAATGAAACATCCTCGAAAAGCACATTGCCCTTATATCTTGGTAAACTTTTTTCTGATACAGGCTCACCATCTGTATCTAGCACCTCAAACACACGTTTCCCAGCAATTAGAGAACGTTCAAGCTGAGAAAATTGGTTCACGATATTCGTAATAGGATTAAATAGCTTTGTTAAATAATCGACAAACGCATATAATGTACCCGCTGAAATCACTTCAGTGGCTGTATAGGATTGTGTACCAAAATAGACAATAAAGACTGTAAACATAATCATCCTTAAAGTATTCACCAGGTTAAAGGATGTGGCTGAATCAAGAACTAAAAGCTTTCGCTCGTAAGCGTAATGCTCATTATTCATATCATCAAATTCCTTCGTCATTTGTTGCTCACGTCGGAATGCTTGAATAATGGTCATCCCTTGAATAGATTCATTAATCATGGCATTAATATCGGCAATTTTCGTACGGATCACATCATTATATTTGGAAGCAAATTTTCGATACAAAATCATCCATAAATACACAATAGGAATCATTGTTAAAGCAAGCATTGCCATTTTCCAATTTAAAATAAAGAGTGCTATATAAACTCCAAAGATGGATATAAAGCTTGTCACAAAATTGGAGAGCACCTGTACATATAAATTTCGAACCGCCTCTGTATCATTTGTAACACGCGCAACAATTTTGCCCGCTGGTAAATTATCAAAGTACTGGATCGGTAATGTTTGAATATGTTCAAACACATCTTTACGTAATTTTTGAACAACCCGATTCGCACCTATTTGTAAGTAAATATACATAAAATAGCGTAATATCGCTGTAGCAATAGCTAATAGTAAATAAACAATTAATAACCAAGTAATCGGTTTGATTTCAATATGACCAATCGTCATGTAATTATCAATAATATGTTTAGCAATAAATGGCCCAACAAGCTCCGTAAAAACGGCGATTGTTAAGAAGAATAAGCCTAGAAAAATAGGCTTTTTAAAATACATTGCATAGCGCATTAAACGTTGACTCGTACTCATGAGGCACCTCCTTCTAGCTGCTGACGGTCAAATTGCTCCTTGTACCATCCTTGTCGTGAAAGAAGTTCCTCATGTGTTCCTTGCTCAACAACTTGCCCATCATCCAACACGATAATAATATCAGCATGTTGAATACCCGATAATCGGTGCGTGGTAATAATCGTTGTTTTCCCATCACGCTCTCGCTGAATATTTTCAATAATTCTAGCTTCTGTCTTTGCGTCAACAGCTGACAGTGAATCATCTAGCATTAAAATTTCAGGATCTTTAATTAATGCGCGAGCAATGGATACACGTTGCTTTTGACCGCCCGAAAGAGATACACCTTTTTCACCTACAAGCGTTTCAAGACCCATTGATAGATTTTCTAAATCCTTTTCAAAATACGCCGCACGTATCGCCTGCTGCAATTCTGCCTGGGTCGCATCTTCTTTCCCGAATAATATATTTTCACGAATAGTCCGTGAGAATAACACATGGTCTTGTGGTACATAGCCAATCCAATCTAGAATCTGCTCCTTCGTTTGAGCCGTAATGTCAATACCGTCAATAGAAAGCTGTCCCTGACCGATTGGATATTCACGTAATAATTGACGGAGGAAGGTTGTTTTCCCCGCGCCTGTCTTTCCAACAATTCCAAGTGTTTGACCTTTTTTCAATGACAATGAAACTTGTTGTAGATTTTTCACTTGGCTCATTGGATATTGGAATGTTAAATCATCAAAACCAATCGCTTTAGGTGTCGCAATCATTTGGGGATTCGGAATATTTTGAACATCCGCCTCATAGTTTAACGTTTCCTGTACACGATCGAGTGATGCATTCCCTTGTTGCATGACATTGATCAGCTCTCCAATGGCAAATATTGGCCAAACCGCTAATCCTAAATAAACATTAAAGGTAACAAGTTGCCCTACCGTCATGGCCTCCGTTGCCACTAAATGAGCACCATATCCGAGCGCAACAACATAGCTGATTCCTGTGCCCACTTTAGTAATCGGGCCAAATAAAGCGTTAATTTTAGCCGTATGAATATTTTTCTCATAAACGATTTCACTCATATCCGCAAAATTAGCCTCATCCTTTTTTTCCTGCACATAGGCACGCACTACTCGCACACCTGCGACTGATTCAAGAACACTGTCGTTTAATTCTCCAAAAGAATCCTGAGCCTTCATATAACGTTCATGAACAATCTTTCCTAAATATTGAATGAGGATGGCCATAATAGGAACGGGTAGCATAGCAAAGAGTGTTAGCTTCCAAGAAATCATATAGCCCATTGCAAAAATGATAAAACCCATATAAATCGTTGAGTCAATCAACGTCATAATCCCAAATCCCGCAGTCGTAGAAACGGCATTTAAGTCATTTGTTGCCCGAGCCATTAAGTCCCCGGTGCGATTTTTTTCATAAAAGGTTGGAGTCATTCGTAAAAAATGCTGCATCAAATTACGACGTAAAATTTTTTCAAGGTTAATAGCCCCTTCAAATAGTCGGAATTGCCACACAAAATTTAGCAGATAACCCCCAATAATAATCCCGACAAAAATAAACACATACTTTGTTAAAATAGCTGGCGTCATTTCCCCTGCAGTCAATATATCAATAATTGAGCCCAGTAAATACGGAGGGACAACCTCTAACCCACTGGCAATCATCAATAGCACAATCGCGACTGTATATTGTTTCCAATATCGTTTGAAGAACCAGCCTAATTTACTTAAAACATCAAACATACATGATAACCTTCTTTCTTCCGTACTGTTGTAGCATGGCTACCCACTTTCTAGAAATTCCTTTTTGAAAATCATTCGTCGTACAGTGTTTCGCATAAACATACACTCCTTTTTTGGTTTTCACTATAACCTTTTTAGGCACCAAAAAAGACACATACCCCTCCAAAGAGCATGTGTCTCTTATAAAAGGCAGGAACAAATCCATACCTTTATGTGCAATCTTAAATAAGCGTTAGGCATGGACAATGTATGTAGCTGTGATTGAATATGATACTGATGAAATTAACATTGTCATGCCCTCCTTTGGTTTATTTGTTATAGTGTTCTTGAAGATTATCACACTATAGAAATAATTGTCAACTATTCCCCAGTTATTTTTTATCATTTTCAGGGAAATAGTTAGCGCTTTAAAGCACTAAAATACAATTTTATACCAAAGACCCAAAAGGAAAGCATGTTCGTCATTTATTGCTTTTAACATTACATTATTTTTTGATAGCTTACATTAACCTAAAGACTGAAATGAACTGGCGTGAGAAAAATTTTGCTACGAGCTCAGCGATCTTTTAAGAAAGTAGCATTCTTCTTTTTCTTTCTAGCTGTCTATATATCATCATTATTATTTTTTAGTTATTTATTATTTAGTTATTTATTAATTAGTAGTGGCGGGTTTTCCGTTACTGGTTTAGCCGTTTACGGATAACCCGTAAGCGGTGATTTTTGCATGTATTGCCTGTACCTCTTTTTTAGCTAGCAACTAGACTCCAAATTTTCTCAAACCTACCGAAAAAACTATGTTTATATATTATATCGTTACAGCATAATCATTCACCCCTTCTATAGTACGATCTATCAACTATATAACTAGTTAAACATCTTCTAGGGACATATTCGGTCATTTATTGAATTTCCCACTATCGAATATTCCTAAAATTTTCTTCTCGTGATACACTTTTTAATAATAGTCATTTAAGTAAGGGGTCTTTACGTTGAAATCATTTTTCATTGTAGGGATTGGCGGCATTGTTGGAGCCATTTGCCGATATGGCCTGAGCCTTGCCATTCCAAACTCGGAAGGTTTTCCATCCACAACATTATGTATAAATTTACTTGGCTGCTTTTGCCTAGCATGGCTTTTCACTACTTTTACAAAGCGCACACCCGTTGTACTTGGGATTGGCACTGGTTTTTGCGGAGCCTTTACTACTTATTCAACATTTTCCTTAGAGACATTATTACTCGTTCAACAAAATGAGTGGCTCCTAGCAGTTCTCTATGTTGTCATAAGTGTTGTAGGCGGTTTAATATGCGCCTGGTTGGGTATTCGTCTTGCAAGGGGGCGACTGGCATGATTCTTGTCGGGATTGGTGGATTTTTTGGCGCCATTTTAAGGTTTTATTTAGGCAAACTATTGGCCCATCCGTATCCGTGGGCAACTTTTATTATCAATTGTACAGGTTCCTTTGCACTCGGTCTTGTTTTTGCCCTCCATCTCAGTGATTGGTTATGGCAGCTGATTGGCATTGGTTTTTTAGGAGCTTATACAACATTTTCGACTTTTGGATTTGAATCATTACAGTTAATTGAACAGCGAAAATGGGGGCAAGTAATAAGCTATATCGCTAGTACCCTGCTGTTTGGCATACTATTTGCCACCATTGGTTATTTTGCCGTGTAAAAGAGGTGATAGGAATGACACAGCCATCCAATGAGCTACTACAAGAATTAGAACTTGAGATTGAACATGCACTCTCTACCCTGATCGACCTAGAATTAGCAGAAAATTATGCGGCGATGAACACACAATTTGCTCAACTACTTGCAAAGGTTCAGGCAGCACAGCTCATCGACTATAAGCTTGATGTTCTCGTAGAGCCCCAAGCCTTTGCCACGGAAACTTGTATTCTACTACAAAGCTTAATTGAAGCGAAGACAAGGCCCAATAAGCGGCATCGATTATTAACACATCGGATGATATTAAAAATATGGTTACGGAAAAATCAACGCTTCATGAAAGAATTTTTACCGCAAATGTTTTAGGCGTCTCTTAGTTTTATAAGGGCGCCTATTTTAAATGTATAGGTTCTTTTATTTTCCCATCCTCTGTCGAATCAAATGCAGTTGTCTGTTGTGAATCTAGCCTTTTTCCTTCTGTCATCTTGTGCAGTTAATTGATGTGATTTACCTCAAAACTTGACTCACCGTATTCTTTTGCCCTTGCTCTACTGAAAACGTGTCCCATACTACTTTCAACAAAAAAGGAAAAAGTTCGATTGGTAAACAAATCGTTTACCAATCGAACTTTTAAGGACTTGAATAACAAACACCTTTTATTGCGGGTTATCATTATTAAGTGCTATTCTTTTATTGCTTCATACGTAAATACCTGTGAACCATTTGTTGGATATTTATTATACTCATAATCTGAAGAAATCGTTACATCCTTAAATCCAATATCTTGTAAAATTCCTCTAAACTCTTCTACTCCATACCACTTTAACGGGAAGATCTCTAACTCAGTATCAATTAGTTTAGTGTTTTCCCATTTCTGATATTTATTGTGAGTAATCGTAAATTGATTAATGTAATCCACATCTACCAATACTTCTTCCAATGTTATAGAGTCACCGTTTTGATTCTTAAATACTCTAGTTGAAACATACCCCTTCTCAAAAGAATCAGGAAGGAAAGTGTCTACTATTAAACGGCCTCCATCCTCTAAATGATCATAAAAACACTTTAAGGCTTTTAAAGAATCTTCTCTTTGATGTAATAATAGGAATGAACCAGTCGGAATAATAATCGCCTCATATTTTTGTTCCAAAGAAAAATTGCACATATTTAATGAATATAGATTTGGTGTAAGCTCACTTTCTGCACAATTTTTTTTGCATAATTGTAACATGTCATCAGAAAGATCAAAACCTTCAATATTTAGTCCTTTATGCAATAAAGGTATTAGGATACGACCATTACCAACGGCAGGCTCTAATATCTTTCCCTTTACACCTTCTAACCTTTTTGAATAATACTCTACATCTCCAAATGATTTACCAATATATTTATCTATATCATATAATTCTGTAGATAAACTACCATAAAAGCTTACCATCACGATTCCCCTATCTAACATTTATTTGTTTTCTGTGCTTGTAACATTTTCTTTTGTTTTAAAACATCTCTATTCTCTCTTTTATCCTTTAATGTCTCCACTCCCTCTTCTTTATATCTTTCTCTTAATTTATACCGTCGAAGATTTGTAGGTACTAAGCTTTTCGAAGGTTCAGTCTCTAAAAGCTTTGAAACGCCTGTTGAGTCATATGATTTTAAATCATAAACTTCAGAAAAATAACTATCGGCTGTACCTGATTCATAGTGCTTTATCTCTGGATAAGAAGAAATAACGCCTTCATAATTTCTTAAAACTACTTTCTCAGGACTCTGGGAAAGTATATAATTTGGCTGTAACGCTATCTTCCCACCTCCGTTTGGTGCATCTACCACGAATGTGGGCACAGCATAACCAGAAGTATGTCCTCTTAAAGATTCAATTATTTCCAATCCTTTAGAAATAGGCGCTCTAAAATGGCTAATCCCCTCAGACAGGTCACACTGATAAATATAGTATGGTCTAACTCTGATTTTCACTAAATCATGTACTAATTTTTTCATTATTGGCACACTATCATTTATCCCTGTCAGAATAACAGACTGGTTCCCCACTGGAACCCCCGCATTGACTAACTTCTCGCAGGCTTCTTTCGCCTCATCAGTTAACTCGATCGACGTATTAAAGTGTGTATTTAGCCATACAGGATGATATTTTTTTAGAATCGAACACAACTCAGTCGTTATTCTTTGAGGAAATACGACTGGTGCTCTAGTACCAATCCGAATTATTTCAACATGCGGTATATCTCTTAAACTGCTTAAAATATATTCAAGAATTTTATCGTTAATTAATAAAGCATCTCCGCCAGACAATAAAACGTCTCTAATTTCTTCATTATTCCTAATATAATCAATAGCTCTATCAAGCTGCTTTTTAGGTACTGCCATCCCCACCTGCCCAGAAAATCTTCTTCTTGTACAATATCGACAATACATGGAGCATTGGTTGGTAACTAGGAACAATACTCTATCAGGATACCTATGAGTTATACCTGGTACAGGGGAATCTTCATCTTCATCCAATGGATCCTCTAGATCATAATGACTCTTCATAATTTCAGCAGATAATGGCACTGACTGCATACGTATTGGACATCGTACATCATCAGGATTCATTAAAGATGCATAATAAGGAGTTATATTTAAAGGAATCGTTTGTAGAGAAATTTTGACTCCTTCTTCTTCTTCCTCAGTTAAGTTTACAACTTTCTTTAAATCATCTAAAGTTTTAATAGTGTTCGTTAATTGCCAATGCCAATCATCCCATTGCTCTTTGGTAATATCTTTCCAAAGTTCAATTTCCCTATAATGTCTTCTTTCACCTGGTTTAAGTTTAGTTTGCATGAATCACCCCTCCTTTGATGTTGGTATAAATATTCATGAGTTCCTGTCTCAATTCTTTAGCAGGCTCCTCATTCTCACTCAAGTAAAAATGACCACCATTAAAATACCTACATTTATAGTCATTGAGCGCCATTTTCTCCCACAGTTTAACTTCCCCATCAGGAACTGCTGAATCTTGTGTACCTAACCAAAGTTCCATTGGATAGTTGACCAATGCTTTATCATCGAATTTAAATGTATCAAGCAAATGAAAATCTCTGCCTGTAACATCCACTATTGAATTGAATAGTCTCGAGTCAGACTCAAGCTCATTTGGCACTCCACCTAGCCTTCTAATATCTGCTATAATACTTTCCCTCGTTCGCCTCGTAAACGGAGCTTCAGGATACGTCGCATGATTAGCTACAGTTATGGGGGACCTAGCAGCTGAAATAATTAATTTTTTAATATATTGACTTTTCTCATCCAGTAAACTTGATAAAGCATAGACAAATAGTCCTCCCAAACTATGACCAAATAAAACAGCTGGGCGATCAATATAATGAAATACCGTTTTAAATAGATATTCTTTTGCCTCACAAAATGTTGATAGGAAGGGTAAATCATTTGTCATTCCTCTACCAGGTAATTCAAACAAACATACTTCTACATCTTCAGGTAAATCTCTCACTAAAGGAACCATTGAAAGTGCTGAACCTCCAGCATGATGAAAACATAGCAATTTTAATTTTGCATGTGGACTTGGGTTATATACTAAATATCCTTTTTCTTGTTTCATCTTCACAATCTATGACCACCTATTATTTTCATAGCTTCCTCTACTGTAAGCTCGCCTTGTTTCACTTTTTCAAGTACTTCAATTTTGCTGTAAGATGGAATAGTACTTTCTGCAATAGGCTCTGCCTCTTTTCTAGCTGTAATTTCTTCTACAAACCGATTGATAGTTGGATATCGGAAAAGATCACCAACTACAAACTCATATGAAGGTAACACTTTTCGAAGTAAGTTATATAATTTCAGTACAATTAAAGAGTGGCCACCTTGATCGAATAGACTCCGATTCAACTGTACTTTTTTTCCTAAAACTACTTCCCATGTCTCTCTTACCCTATCAACCATATCGCCTGACATTGAGATAGTCGACGTAGCGGTTAATTGATTCAGTAATTCTTCAGCTTGTTTCCTTAGCGACACTCTATCAATCTTGCCATTCGTATTGCGAGGTAGCTTTTCTAATGGAACGATTACATTCGGAATAGCAAAATCCGGAAGTATCTTAGAAATCCTACTATTAATTGTCTCAATACTTTGGTCTGTCCCACTGATAAAGGCAATTAAAGTATTTTCACCGTTATTACTTGGAAGACAGCTAACAAAGCATTCCATACCAGGTTGAAGTGATAATAACGCGTTCTCTACTTCTCCTAATTCTAATCGATAGCCTCGAATTTTTACTTGCTGATCACTGCGTCCATAAAATTCTATCACTCCATTAGCATTTAATCTTACTAGATCACCTGTCCGGAAGTAGCTAACACCATCCAGAGTATAACAAGTGGAGGTAACTAAACCCTCCTCGGTTACATAGCCTTTTGTTATTTGTTTCCCTCCAATGTGTAATTCACCTATCATGCCAGGAGCTACAGAATTACCTGTTTTATCAACAATTCTCAGCATTGTTCCCGGTAATGGTTTACCTATTGGACAAAGTCCTGAGTTAGAACTATCCTGATTGTTATTACACATATAAACTAGAGACTCAATTGTACATTCACTTAGACCATAACCATTATAAAAATTGACGCCTTCCCAAAGCATGTCACATATTTCATTCTTTTCTTCAAGTCTGAACGTATCAGCACCTACTACGATTGTTTTTAAATCTTTTAAGACCCTATTTTCTTCATTTAAAAAGTGGATAAATTCCCTTACTAAAACAGGTGTTGACTCTAAAAATGAAACATTATATTTAGCTGCCATTTCTGCTAAATAGGCCATATCAATTCTTTTTTCTTCCTCGCAAACAAACAAATATCCATTCGTTGACCATGCCTTCAGCAAATCACCTAAAAAAACATCCGATGTCCAACTCCCTAGTTGAAGAACATACTGTTCACTATCAAGGTGATAAAATTGTTTCCAGCTTTGTATGATTTGTGACAACCCTTCTGCTTTTAATGAAACAATTTTAGGTTCTCCTGTACTACCAGAAGTAGAAATATAATAAGCCACATCTCCCGAGTTAAACTTGTAGGCCTCACTTATTATTTCTTTCTCATCCGTACTACGTTCAATAATCGTTGGAATGTTATCTAGGAATAATAATGTTTTAGGCTGCAATATCTCTAATATACGTTTAGTTCTTGCTTCAGGTATACTCGTATCAATAGCACACCATGCAGCGCCTATTGTCCAAGCAGCAAAAATACCGATTGCTGTTTCAATACATTTTTTTCCTACCAATGCAACAGTATCCCCACTCTGTACCCCTTCTTTGAGTAGTTCATTAGCCACAATATTGATATATCTTTTCACATCTTGATAACTTAAATTTCTTTGTCCATCTGAAATGGCTAAAGAATCTTCCCTGTAGTCTCCTAAAATAGATTGAATCGAAAAATTTTCAGACGTTGCAGAAACATCTGTTGTTAAAACATTTTTTAAATATAGCTCTTCGATTTGTGTTAAGTTAATATTTTTAACCAACATATTATTATAGTTATCTATATTTTCAAATATATACTCAAGAGAATCTAGAAGTCTCAGAAGCTCTGTTTGCTCATAACGTTGTTGATCCCAACCTAATCGTAAGCATATGGAGCCTTGTGTAATATCAAATGTTACTGATAAAGGATCAGAGCTTGTTCCATACTGGTGAACCAAATCACCATTCTTTTTATTATTTAAGCTTCCCTTGAAATTTTGGAAAATGACAGAGGTTTTAAAGATTTCTGTATTTCCAGATACACCACCAAGCTGTAATAATTTAGAATACGGAATTCCGCTATTTTCAGATACATCTTGCAGATGATCCATTGTCTGGAGGCATACTTCTTTTAACGTTAGTTCATCTTCTATACCTATTTTGACTGGTAATGTGTTTATGAGCATCCCATTCATATCACTCGACTCTATTAATTGATACGGTCTTAATGCAAAAGTCGAACCTACGTATAGCTTATTCGTATGTTGATATCGATTAATTAACACGCCCCATATTGTTAAAGCGATGCTTGAAGTAGTCACTCTGTTCTTAATGCTATAGGCATGAAGATTTTCTGCCGCTCTCTTACTTAACTCTTTATCCAAATACTTAAATAATGGTTTTTGACCCATATGTTGTGATTTTTCTATCGCTAATGTTTCTGCTTCAGCTAAATCACTTAACACATTTCCCCAATATTTTTCCAGCCCTTTTTGATACATTGGATCATTAATATAATGTAAATATGGTTCGATATCTGGACGAATTGCTAATGAAGTGACATCCTTATTTAAAAGCTTAAAGAAATCTTCAAGTGTCTGAGCAATTGACCAACCATCCATAATAATATGATGATGCACCCATACTAATAGATTTTTAGAAGGTTTCCAGTTTTGAATAAGGTAAAATTGTTGTGTCTTATTTAGCAACGTTCGCTGTAGCCTACCAATCTCACTTTTAAACCAATTCTCTATATTCATAAATTCATCTTGAATCCATAAATAATTAACCTCTAATACATTAATTTCTTCTACATTGCTTTGAATAATTTGGATTGGTTCTATCTCTTGCTCCCACTCAAATTTTGTTCTTAATGCTGGATTGGCTCTGGCAGTATTTAACCAAGCTTCTTGAATCTCTTTGAATGTAAATGAGTTAGGAATTTCATAAGACAGAATTTGCCAATACGCTTCTGACGCTGGGTCTTTTAATGTTTCCATTAACATAACCAATTGCAATGGTGTTAACGGGAGTTTTTTTTCATTTTGTACCATTCTATGCTAACCTCCTTCCACATTATTTAAGTATGAGAGACATCTCTGATACCGTAGGGTGCTTCAAAAAGTCTTTCGGAGTAATGTCAATACCATTGGTACGCAATTTAGATACTATTTGAAGTGATTTAATGGAATCTCCACCGATTTCAAAAAAGTTATCATCGATACCTATTTCGTTAACCTTTAGCACTTCAGCCCAAACCTCTACAATTGATTTTTCCAGTTCGGTCGTTGGCTCCCTAAATGTATTTTGAGCACCGTCTGCAAGGTATTGTGAAGCTTCTAAGCTAAGTAGTTTTCTGTCTCTTTTTCCGCTAGATGTTAATGGTAATTTTTCTAACTCAACGAACATCGATGGGATATACGTTACTGGTAAGTCTTTAGAAACAGCTTTTTTCAAATCATTTCTACTTAGACTATCTTTCACATTTAAAGTGTAGAAGCAGACTAAGCATGGTTTGTTATTTTGATCATGCCCTAATACGACTGCTGCATCGTTAACTTGTGATTGCTGTATAACACAAGCTTCAATTTCTTCTATCTCAATCCTTACACCATTTACCTTAACTTGTGAATCTTTCCTACCTATAAAATCTAAACTGCCATTCGCTGAAATTTTTACCAAATCACCAGACTTGTAAAAGGTTTTTCCATTTCGCTTTACAAAAACTTTGTCCGTTTCGATTTCATTCTTGAAATAACCTTTTGCTAAAGAAGGTCCTCCAATCATTAATTCACCTGGAAAACCTTTTGGAACTGGTAGCCCGGCTTCATCGACCACTTCCATTTCTACATACGGTAATGGAAAACCAATATTATAATGATCTTTTGTTACCTGTTGAACCGTAACTTCAATTCCTGCCTCAGTTGGACCATATAAATTGAATGCTTTGACTTGTGGTAACAACTCATTTATTTTTTTAGCTAATGGAGCTGGTAGTGCTTCCCCACTTAAATGAAGATACTTTAATGGCAATTTGTAATCTTTTTGAGAGTCCATTTCATTAAGCATTAATTGCAACACAGAAGGGACAAAATGACACAAATCAATTGACTCATCACAAATAAATTTCAGTAAACCTAAAGGATCACGATGCAAGTCTTTAGGAGCAACAATTAACGTAGCACCTGTACAAAGGGTATAAAATATTTCCCAAACAGATACATCAAATGTATATGGCGTTTTAAATAACGTTTTATTACCAGGTTTAAGCTTATTTTGTTTTTTTTGCCATTCGATGCGTAAAGAAGCCCCTAAATGTGGACATACTACACCTTTCGGCTCACCCGTCGAGCCAGAAGTAAACATAAGATATGCTGGATCATCGACAGAGATAGGTCCCATTACTTTTACATTATTTTTAACTATATTTTTTTCTAGAGTATTTACAATTTCCCATTCTCCATATGGTATTTCATCTATTGTATTTACCATTAAAACCTTTGGATTTAATCGCTCTAATAATTTCTGTGTTCTTGCTATAGGATGCTCCGTATCTAAAGGAACATATACTGCGCCTGCTTTCAGAACACCTAGTATTACTGCAATGGCATCTATTCCTCTGTCCATATACATAGGCACGTAATCGCCTTTTTCAATACCCATTGATAGCAGTAATGAAGAATATTTTTCTGCTTCTTGATTGAGTTGTTCATATGTTAATGCTCTATCCAGCTCTTGAATGGCAATATAATCCTTATATTTTTTCGCTGCCTCTTCAAATTGACAGTGGAGTGGCTTAGCCTTTTGTAATAGTTCCCCATTATCATTGGAGGATATAATGGAACCTTTAGTAAATGCAGTACCCCATAATTGATCTGGTTCATTTATTAATGAGGCAAGTAAACTCAAATAATTCTTCGCCAACAATTGAATCTCTACTTCTGTAAAATGGGCAAATGAATATTCTATATGTCCTTTTACTTCTCCATTTTCCACATTGAAGAAACAACTTAAAGGGAATCTTGATCCACCAGTATCTTGCTCGATAAAGCTTGTGTTGATATTCTTTAAATCCATTTCAAGATTCACTTTAAGACTGAATGTATTATTTACTACATCAAGATACTCTCTTTTATCAATGTTAGCCGCAATGTCAACAATTGAGAAATCTCCATGAGCAATATTTTCATGAACAGTGTTACTAATTTCAAGCAGGAGCTCTTTAAAAGAGGCCTTTTTATTTAATGAAAGCGTTAAAGGAACTAAATTAACAAACATTCCAACATCATTTAAACTTTCATTTGTTCTGCCATGATAAGGAATTCCTATCGTTATTGTATCTTGCATGCAATATTTTGCTAAATTTAGTGCCCAAGCAGTTAGTAATATTGTAAACTGACTCAATTTCATTTCCTGTGAAAATTGATCAATTTTTTTACCTAGCCCTTTATGGCTTTCAATCTCTAAAATCTTTCCAATTCTTATATATTCTTCGGATTTCTCTTGAATAGGTAGTTGAGCAAGTTTAAATGCCTTAGATTGCTCAAACCAAAAATCCTTCAAATTTTGATCCTGTGATTTTTTAACCAATTTATTGATATTCTTAT
Organism: Lysinibacillus sp. GW823-FHT06C08; assembly: GCF_058795135.1. Lineage (NCBI taxonomy): Bacteria > Bacillati > Bacillota > Bacilli > Caryophanales > Bacillaceae > Lysinibacillus > Lysinibacillus sp. GW823-FHT06C08. Next base: position 202,366 of record NZ_JBXAHN010000005.1, on the reverse strand, counting down.
ATAAATTTTCAGAACTACTTGATTTTATGTCATCTATAGTAATTTCCTCATTATAAACTTTAGCTATATTTTGCAGTATATTTTTTAAAGATAAGCCATCACATACAATATGATGAGATACAAGTACAAAAACAGCTCCTGCATTCTCTGTATGAATGATTGCCCCTCTAAACAATAAATCGCTCTCTAACTGGAAAGGTTGATTATAAATTGTCTTTGCAAGTGTGCGCGCCTCCTCCATATTTTTCACCTGTAAGATTTGTATGTGATGATCCAGATGCTCTACTATTTCATCTATATTTCTAATTTTTTGTTCAATTCCATAGGAGGTATTTTCTCTAAAATTCACAAAAAAGGCGGCATTTTTCTTTATGATATTGACAAAGGCACTATAAAACTTATGTTCATCAAAAAGACCGTTAATCTGAAAAGTAGCGCCTACATTATAAAATGGATTTCCTTCATTTGTTTTCCACAAATACCAAAGACCTTTCTGCATACTCGTTGCAGGAAACCACTCGTTTTGATTAAACATAGTAGGTTCATTATTTGATGATAAGGCTGGTAAAGTAGAAAGAATATCCAATAAATTACATGGTTTTCTCTGCTGCTGTACTTGCCATGGTAAACAATCAACATTAAATGCTTTTGAAACATTCATAGCAATTTGTGCTGCGTCTAAGGAATTTCCTCCAACTTCAAATAAATCTGTTTGTGATGAGCATTTTAAGTTTAAGGTTGAAGAAAAAATATCAATAATCTTTTGCAAAGATTCACTTATATTAGATGAAGATTCAAGTAATTGTTTACTATTGAAATATTCTATATGCTGTTTGTTCAACAATTCACGATCTATTTTCCCGTTTCTAGTCAACGGTAAATGTTTATGAAAAATAAGTTGAACGGGTATCATATTTTTAGGCAGCTTCTCTTTCAAATAGCTAAATAGTTCAAGTTCTGAAATCGATGATTCCTCTTCTAAGACAATGGATGCTGTCAATAGCGTATTTGAAGCTATATGTAATGGTAGTGCTATAGCTTGACTTACTCTATTATGTTTTTGAAGAGTACTTTCAATATCCCCTAATTCAATTCTCACTCCATTAATGCTTAATTGAAAATCTTCTCTACCATGGAAATTAAAATTCCCTTGAACATCTCTACTTACGACATCTCCAGTGTTGTAGACTCTTACATTTTCACCGTCAATTTCTAACTGTTTAAATTTTTCATTTGTCTCATGCGGCAAATTAATATACTCTCGCGCTAATCCATCACCAGATATCCATAGTGTTCCTCTTCTATCTACCTCATGAATGATTTGTAAATTTCGATCTAAAATAAAACACTTTACATAAGGTAAAGCGGAACCAATATGAGGTAGCTTTTTCACCTTGCCATCTGCTCTCTCTACAATCCCAGAAGTACTTACAACAGTCCCTTCACTTGGTCCATAATTGTTAACCACATGAAAAGGTAAATCTTTTGAAGGGTATTTTGTTAGTTTATCTCCCCCTACTAAAAGATATTTTAAAGCTACGTGACTATTATCCCAGTCCAGTTCCATTAGTCGCTCAGCAATAGGGGTAGATACAAATGAATGCGTTACTTGGTGCTTTATCCAAGTATTTTTTAGAAGCTCTGGATTAAGTCTTTCATCTATTGTCGTCATATATATAGACGCTCTGGAAGCTATTGCACCCCAAATCTCCCAAATGGAAGCGTCAAATCCAGGTGAAGAGGTTAAAGATACTATTGAATCTTTTGTCACATCAAACGTTTTTGTATGCCAATCGATTAAGCGATTTAAAGAATTCCATTCAACGACTACACCCTTAGGTTTGCCTGTAGTACCTGATGTAAAAACAATATAAGCAGCTGATTTCAAAGAAAAATGAATATTTATGTTAATATCCTTATGATCCAGATTAAAATGCTGAAGAACATCATCAAGCTTAAAAGTGATCTGATCTTGAAAAGCATTTGCCTTATAAATATCTGGATGGGTAATGATTATGCTAGGTTTGATATCGTCAATGATGTTGTCGATTCTGTCCCTTGGTGTTTCTGGATCAATACAAACAATAACCCCACCAGCAATAAATGTTGATAAATGTGCAACAAGAAGAGCAGGTGACCTCCTAAGAACAATCAAAACCTTTTGTTCACAGCCCGGTTTAATCCCCTTCTCTTGCATAGCGGTTGCTAATTTAAACGATTTATGAGTCAATTGTTTTAAACTGTATTTTTTTTGATTGAACCATAAGCTTTGTCCGTCATAGTAATCAATTTCTTCACTAAAAAAACTTTCATAGAAATTTGACATTCTATTACCCCAATCTAACAAATTATTTAAAACTATTAATTTTTAGATATTTAGAATATAAATTCGGATTTGCGATTGATAACTTTAAAATTTCTAATGTTTCATTTTTATGGAATCCTTTATGCGTTAAAATAGAGAAAAATTGTTGAGATAAACTTGCCACTCTATGAGAATCTACTGTAATTTGTTTGCTCTCTTTCATCTCTTTCAATTCCTGTTTAATGAGCTGATAAGGAGAATGGATTTCTCTTTCAAAGTCTTGCTTATCGATTTTCGCTTTAAAAGGTGTCCCAATGATAACTCTTAAACAGGCTTGTAAAAAGTGGATAGTCTCTTCTACTTTTAACATATTCTCATTAAGATTATTTAAAATAGAATGGATGCCATTTTTCTCGTTAACCGGTATCGCTCGATAATCAGGATATTCCATCTTCATAATATCCGTTAGAATTGTTTTAGGACCCATCTCAATAAATGTGTCAACATCTTTATTAATGAGAACGTTCATAACTTTTGGCCATCTAACACTTTCGGTAAGTTGTTTACTTAATTGATCTGCTATTTCGTCAGCCCTACTGTATAGTTGACCTGTAGCGCAGGAAAATATAGGATATTGACAATCATTCATCTTTGTTTGCTGTAGAGCTGCTTTAAATCTTATTTCTGCAGGCTTCATGAGTCTACTATGAGCTGGAACACTAACAGGTAGTATCTTTGTAACGGCTCCCTTTTTCTGTAACTCAATGGATGCCTGCTCCAATGCGCTTTTATGACCACTTAGCACAATTTGATTTGTCGAATTAAAGTTTGCAACAGTTACATGATTATTGTCAGTATCTAATCTTTGACATACTTCCTCCACTTCTTCTCCACTAAGTCCAAAGCAAACAACCATACCGCCTTCTTGAGTACATTCACTCATAGCAGTTGCACGAAGCTTTACTAATTCAACGGACTTTGCAAAAGGGATTCCGTCGGCAGCAACTACTGCCGACAGTTCACCTAGACTATGTCCAGTTAAATAGAGTTGTTTTACATCATTATTCTTTTTAAATATCTCCCAGCAGGCAATACTATAAACTAGAATTGCAGGCTGAACTATTACCGTATTACGAAGCTCTCCATTTTTGTTTTCACAAGCTTTCAATAAATCGTAGCCCAAAATATCGCTAGCCTCATTATACAAATCGCGAGCTATTTGGTAATTCTCGCATAATTCTTGTCCCATAGAATCATATTGTGAACCTTGACCCGGAAATACAATTGCAGTGTTCAAACGATATCCCTCCAAATGTTAATAGTCATTTCCCTTTCAACTCAATGCTTATTCAATAATAGAGACAGTGCCTCTTCTGATGAAATATCATCACTTTCAAATGCATCTAGAATATCGCTTAATTCATCTTTAGCGTTATAAAAATGATCACAGTATACAATTTGGTCTTGGAATGTAGGATTGCTATATAAATCAGAGATTTCAAATTTTAAACCAATGAATTTATTTTTAAATAAATGAACAAATCTTAGAGCACTTAAAGAACTTCCTCCTAAACTAAAGAAATTATCAATTTCTTTAATAGTTGAAATGCCTAAAACTGTTTTCCAAATTTCACGTATACTTGCTTCAATTTCAGATAGTGTAAACTCACTTTTCACTACTTCTTCTTCCATTGAAATACTTTCGTTTTGATTATTTTTTGAATGATTAAAGTGCTCTACTTCGCTCCAGAAACTCTCACCAAATGGGATTTTAATGACTGGTTTAAGATAATGGACTTGCTCTAAATCAAAACGTGAAATTAGACTCCATTCATAGCCCTTATTGAAGAATAAGTTCAATGAATTTTGGAAATCTACAAAATCAATCGGAGGTATGGCCGTATCACTTCCAAAATCTTTTTTATTATCTAGTATTAACGTAAAGTTCATCGTTTTACCTTTTATTCCTTTTTGATTCAAATACCCAGCCATTGAGTCTAAATATTGATTCACAGCGCAGCATTCACTTGCAGATTTCGTTCCCATTAAAGAAGAGATTGAAGAAAATAGTATAAAGAAATCTAATGGTTCTGGATTTAATTCCTTTTCTACTAAATAGGTGCCGATTACTCTGTTATGAATGCCTTTTTTGAATTGACTAAGCTTTAACTCTTTTATCCATAGATGGTAAAGTTGTTTGACCAACATAAACGCACCATTGATTTCACCGAAATCTTGTCTAATTTTCGCAAACGTTTCTTTAACAGCGTGTTCCTCAGTCACATCACACTCCATGATTGTAACTGTAGAACCTCGACTTTCAATTTCCATAATTGACGTCAGCTTATAAATCAACATGTCATCTTCTTCTTGATTATTCTCAATAATTTTTTCCCATTCCATTCGGTCTGGTAATAAATTTCTAGCCAATAAAATGATATTGACGTTTTGCTTTTCACTTAAAAACTTTCCTAATTGAACACCTAAATATCCTGTACCACCGGCAATAACATAATTTCCATTCTCTCTTACTATAATTTCATTGCCATTAAAGTCATCGCTTTGTCTTTCAATAACTTTTGTATATCTTTTTGATTGTCTAAATGCCACTAATTCTGGTCTATGATCTTTATCTTGTTGTAACTCTCTTAATAATTGGGAAGCAATGTCTTGAGAGCTTCCGTCCAAATCATGATCGATAGAGTAGGATGAAATAGTCGGTTGTTCCTGCGAGATAACTTTCGCTAAGCCAAAGGTTGTTACCCTAGCAGGAATTATTTTTTCATTGTTCTTAACTTGCTCAGTTAATGATGATATGACATTTAATTGAATTGGATGTGTCACCTCAAACTCTAATAACATTTTTGTTATATTGAATAGTGAGAAAATACCTTCTTCTTGGGATTTTTCCATATTTTCTTTTGATTCCATTGTTTCATCTAAATGCTTAAATGTGTAAGAGTGGATAATCCCTTTTAAATTTCTTAATTCTTCCAGACCTATATTTTCAAACAGCTTATACATATCTTTTTCAGAATTGATGTCAATACCATATTGTTCAGGTGTATATTGCACAAATTTATCTGCTTCAAGTACTTCAATTATTTTTATACCTAAAGCAGTCATTCTATTCTTTAGTGCAACTATATTTTCATCATCTTTATTCATAAAGTATAGCCAAGTCGTTCCTTCTTTTAATGCTTCATGTGTAGTCTCATTATCATGAGGATAATGTAACCATTTTTTCTCAAAGAACAGGTCTTTCGTCTGATTTCGGAATGTCTCTTTACTAGATGGCCATATTCTTTTTGTATTAAAAATACTGACTGGTAACGGTAGTAACTTCCCATCTTTAAATAATTCGCGACACTCCTCCATAATATTGTTACCTTCTAGATATCGCTTAATAAGTGCTTTATCTGCTGGAGATGTAGCGGTAAATTCATCTAAATTTTTAATACTATCAACTTTCGTTTCATGTTCATCAGCTAAAAATATACCTTGTGTATAAAAATTCCTCGGTACCTTTTCAAATGTTCTTACATTTAATAATCTTTCGACTTTTCGAAGTAGTTCATGACAATTGCTTGCAAAAATACATACTCTAGACTGCTCATGGCTTCTTCTATTATTGAATGTATAGGCTAAATCTTGAATACTGTAATTTTCATTATTTTTAAGATGAATAGCTAAGGTTTTTATTTGATCCCAAAGCGCTCTACGAGTTTTACTTGAAATAAACAATGGTGTCAATTTTTCAGTTAATTGCTCCTGTTTATTGTGTCGATACTCCTCCAGTATGACATGAACATTCGTACCACTTATGCCAATAGAATTCACACCTGCGCTTAAAATTTTATGTTCATCAAACGTTTTATTTTCTGAGCTAACTTTGAACGGCGTTTCTTTGAAGTTTATTTTAGGATTTTCTGCTGCAAAATGATTAAGACCAGGAACTGTTCTTTTTTCTATGGATAGTACAGCTTTTATTAATCCTGCAATACCTGCTGCATCACCCATATGGCCAAAATTCGACTTAATTGAGCCTAATTGACATTCCGTTGTCTTAGTTGATTTTTGTAGATAGGCCTTTTTAAGCCCCTCTACTTCGAGTAAATCACCTACTTGAGTCCCTGCGCCATGTGCCTCAACAAAATCAATATCATTAAATGATAACTTTGCATCGTCCAGAGCATCCATTATTGCTTTAGATTGTGCGTCAGGATTAGGGACTTGCATTCCATTTGATGCACCATCACTACTTATACTCGAACCCTTTAACACAGCATGAATGTGATTGTTGTCCTTTATAGCATCAGATAATCTCTTTACAACAATAGCAGCAACACCTTCACCTCCGATAATCCCATCTGCACTTTCATCGAATGGTGAACATCTATATTTTGTGCTCCTTACAACATAATCAGGTGCTTCCTCTTCCCAATACGGAAATAAATTCAAATTCACTCCCGCAACTACTGCTAAGTTACAATCCCCCTGCTTAAGCGCATTTTTAGCAACATGAACAGCAGCTAAAGAAGACGAACAACTCGTATTAATGGTCATAACTGGGCCTTTAAGATCAAATGCATATGATAAATGATAGCCCAGATTAGCAGGTATGTTTGAAATAAAAGCTCGTTCATCTTTTTCTTCAAATAAATTTAAATAATCAAATGCAGGATGAGGTGTGTGTGCTATAAATACGCCAGTATTTGAATCCTTTAGATGATTTTCCTTGTAACCTGCCATGTATAAGGACTCTAATGCCACCTGTAAAAACAGACGCTCTGCTGGCCCCATAAATTGAGCTTCATGTTCATTCAATCCGAATTGTTCAGGATCAAACTGTTCAATGCTAGATAGCCATGAGCCATAAGATCTTGGATCATTTGTTATATTATTTTTCAAATGGCTATACAATTCATGTAATTTAGGATTAGAATTAACAATCAATTCAAAACGCTCTTTTGAAAATTCAGTCACAAAATCCTTTTTATTTATAAGACCTGTCCATAAATCATCCAGATTGGAGACATTGGGAAATCTTAAAGACATACCAACAACTGCGAGTGGTTCACTTGTTTCTTTTTCTATTTCATCTAGTAAATTTAATGCTAAATTTGTATCTAATTTATTTTCTTCTACTAAACTTAATATTTTTTTAGACATTGTGCTGTACATCATTTTCTTCTCTCCTATCCAATTCTTTAATGTATTTTAGTTGAGCGAAAATTGCCACAGTTACTATAATTAAGCCTCCAGCTAGTAAGAGTAGCGTCCCATACACTCCTCGTTCTCCACTACCTAAATAAGGGATAATATTTACGTTTGAGGCAACTAATTTATCAGCAAGTATTCCTCCTAGAATATAAGCGAGGGGTAATGAAATCCAAGCGAATGTTCTAGCAATTGAAAAAACTCTTCCTAATAATTTGGGTTCTGTATGGAGTTGAATTAAAGTGAGTGTACCTGTATTAACCACTGGCAGTAATAACCCTAAACCACCCCAAAAAACTGCAATTAGCAGCATATTATTGAATAACCCTGTTAGCGTTATAAATACACCGATACCAAAATTGGAAATCAGTACTAACCATATTATGTGCTTCTTCAGCTTGATGAATGACATTAGTACCCCGCCTAATACCATTCCTCCGCCATATATAGAGCTTAGTAAGCCAAATTGTTCAACAGTTCCAAAGCTCAATATATATGGCTGTCCAACTACTTGATTGAACCCTAGTGCAAAATTTAAAACCGTGAATAATAGCACTAAAGTTAGAAGAGATTTATGCTCGATTAAATAATTGAAACCATATTTTAGATCACCTAAAATGGAGTTATTTTCATGGCTATCTTCATTGTCATTGTTCACTTTTACAGTTAATTTTGTCCAAAGTATTAAGAGAATAGGAATAGCAATACAATAAGTAACTAGCTCTGCACCAATGATATAGACAATACTTCCAAACCCCATTATTACACCACCAATTACAGGACCCAGAACATCACTAGTCGATGATGCCATAGAAAATACACCATTTGCTCTTGATAACATTTCTTTAGGCACTAGATTAGGTGCTAATGTTTGTAATGCTGGCGTTTGCATTGAGCTAACTATCGAAAGCGATATAGCACCTGCAATTACATGAACCATACTTATATTCCCTAATAAAAGGGAGGAGAAAATTATTGAAGAAATAATTAGTCCAATAATATCTCCTAATAATATTAATAATCGTGGACCTTTCCTATCTATCCATATTCCTATAAAAGGCGATAACACAATCGCTGGAAGAAATCCTGCAACTAAAACGACCGCAAAACTAGATACTTGACCTGTACTTTGGTAAGCCCAGACACCAAGCCCAAACCTTGCAACAGAAGAACCTAATAAAGATATAAAGTGAGTAGCTACAACCATTAAAAAGATTGTAAATCCTCTGTTTGTTTGTTTGCTAAAAGAAGTTATCATGTATTTTGGGGCTCCTTTGCATTTCCACTACATTCAACCAAAGCTTCTTCAAATTTTGATAAGAGAAGTTGAGCTTTTTCATTACTAATAACTTGTGTATCTACCTCTAAGCTTAGATTAAGTTTTCCATCCAAAATAAAGATGTTTATTTCCAAAATATTAGAAAGCTCATTATCAGGATGAATAGCAGGAGCCTGAGGAAGATTTGAGGAGTATTGTAGCACCCCGTCCCCTCCATTTTTACTATTTGTAGAAGTACTAATATCGTTATCAAAATCCCCTAAATAATTGACCAATATGGATGGTTGAATATGCGTAATGTTGTTATTTTCTTTGATCCATCTTGCTATCATAAAGTCCAATCCACTGCCTATTTCGCTCAATGATTGTCCAACTGTGTAAAGCATTTCTTCTAGCGTATTAATTGTCACCTGTAGTGGATACATCGTAGTAAACCAACCTATTGTTCTACTAAGATCTAACGCTGATTGGCGACTATTTCGTCCATGCCCTTCAAAGTTAAATAACACATCTTGTTGACCGAATAGTTGACTAAACGCTTGAGCAAATGTTACTGCAATCAAAACATCAGGTTTATAAATTTCTGAATGTTCTCTAGCATTTAAAAATTGCTTTGTACTTTCCTCACTCAGAGTTTTGGTTACATGATATCGATCCTTAAATAGATAATCTTTTCTGACAGGCTGAATGCATAATGGATGTACATTTTCCACATCTATATTTTCCCAATAAGAATGATTCGTGTGTAATTCTTTTTTATATAATTCTCCTATCCAATCAGAAAACTGCGTCATAGGGAAGCTGATTTTATCTTCGCCATTTACTATAGCTAAATAATTATTTTCTAATTCCTCTAATAAAACCCTCCATGAAACTCCATCAACAACTAGATGATGAATAAAGAATGTCAAAATAGGCTTCTTAGCTGTTAGGAACACTACTGCTCCTATTGGTAATACCTTTCCAAAATTAAAGTTATTTTGTAATTGGAATTGAATGTTCTCAATTTCCTCTTTTAGCCTACCCGGAGGTGTTAATTTTAGATCCTTCACAATGAGCTTAAATGTGTTTACTAAGCTTGGTTCAACAAAAGCCTTTGGTTTGCTCTCGTTCACATCGAACCATGTCATCAAGCTCTCATTAACCGAAATAATTGATTGGAAAGACTTTTCTAAAGCAGCTATATCCACTTTCTTAGGCAGTTCTACTGACATTAATAAGTTCCAATAGTGGGCATGTTTAAATGTTTGTTGGAAGAACCATCTTTGCATTGGAGCAAGTGGAATCTCCTTAGAACTTAATTCCTGCCATTCTTTTTGAATGTCCATTTCTTTAGTAGTGTTCATAGCTATTTTTCGAATACTTCTACAATTAAAGATATGGTCAATTTTCAAATTAATATTTTTTTCCTTTGCCTTTGAGATAAACTTTAATGCCTTGATGGAGTCCCCTCCAATTTTAAAGAAATCAGAATCAATGTTAAATTGACGGTCACTTAAAATCCCTTTTAGTATGGACAGCAATTCTCTTTCAATCTCTGTCAAACTACTAATATCATCTATCTGAACTATTCTATCGTCGTATAATTCAGGACTTGGCAGTGAAAGTCTATCTACTTTTCCACTATTAGACATTGGAATTTGTTCTATTTTTTGATAATACGTTGGAATTAATGATTCTGGTAAATATCGTAAAAGATGTTTTTCAAAATCCCTTTGATTAATCTCTTGTTGACTGACTAAGTAAGCACAAAGCTGTTCACCATCTTCATTTTTATATAGTTTAACTACGGCATCTTTAATACTTGGAATTTCTCGCAAATATCTTTCGATTTCTTCGAGTTCCACTCTGTGGCCTCGAATTTTAACCATATTATCTTTCCGTCCATAACAAACAATTTTACCGTTCGGCAATACTTGTCCTAAATCCCCTGTCTTATATAAATATCCTGATTGTAAATGATTAATATGGTTAGCTATAAACTTATTTCTAGTTAAATTAGGCTCTCCCAAATAGCCTAGGGCAACACTCTCACCACTTAATACGATTTCTCCAACCCCGTATGAAGGGACTAGCTGATTCTGATTATTCAAAATGTAAACAGACGTGTTATAAATCGGTAATCCGATTGGCGCATGAATATAATCTGAGTGTAAATCTTCCTCTGTTACTTCATGATAAATCGTTCCAACAGTAGCCTCAGTTGGCCCATATTCATTAATGATACGAGCATGAGGGAATTGATCTCTCAACGTTTTACATAAAGTTATATCTAAAGCTTCTCCCCCTAGAATGAAGCATTCTACATTTGGTGCAAATCTCTCATCCTCAATTAAATATTGGATCTGTTTAGGTGTACCCTTTATCGTTATGGTTTCTTTTATCTTGGCTACACTTTCAAAAGCCTGATCGATTTCCCCTTCACAGCAAATGATTTTTCCGCCCGTTATCAATGGAATAAACATTGAAGTAATTGTTAAATCGACAGATATGGAAGTGAAAAATGGCATATCTAACGATTTTCCAGTAGGTGAATAGTATGCAGTAGCCCAGTTTAAATAATTATTAAGATTTTTACCTGAAACAACTACACCTTTTGGCTTTCCAGTACTTCCAGATGTAAAGAGAATATATGCAGGGGAAGTTTTAGCAAAAGAATTTAACTCAATTTCCACATGCTTATCTAGATGAATACCTTCACTTAGCATATTTTTAGAGCTGCTTCGTTTATATTTTTCGCCCTTATCTTTTACAATGATCACAGCATCAAATCTAAATTGATTGAGCTCATTGCTTACAGTGTATGTCTTCTCCGAACATTCAATTTGTATATCTGCTCCTACATCACTGAGAAGCTCTTTTAAAATTTCTTCATTAATAAATAAATCTGTATCCCAATCTAATTTAGTATTCTTATCCATATTTTCTTCTTTAAATGCTTGTAAAGAAGAGACAAATTCATCTTTTGTATCAATATTTAATAAATCCCCCAAGAAAATTATTCCGCCCTCTTTTAAAGAGTCAATAGCTTTTTGAAGGACTACCTTTAAATAGCCATAGCTTGGGAAACAATGAATAACACTATTAATGACAACTGCATCTAATGCTGTTTCAAACTTCTTAAAGGCATGAGCCTTCGAAATGTCAAATTTAATATTGCTAAAGTTAGATTTCTGAGCAATCTGTTTATTCCTCTCGATAATAGAGGAAGATAAATCCATAGCTGTATACGTTTTTGTATATGGAGCAAGTGCAAATGTTGTCAAACCTGAGCCACAGCCAAGCTCTAATACATTTGAATCTTGAGGTAAATACTTTCTTATTTTGTTTACTGCGTTTTCCGCATACTCCTGCATTTCTAAGGCACTGAAAGCTTCACCTGTATAACTACTATTCCAACCACTAGCCTCTATTTCTGTTTTCTGTCCTTCTGCAAAATAGTTCCACAATGATTCGTTCATTAAATCACTTGAATCAACAACAGCACACTGATCTAAATCTGTTTCTCCTAACACCATAACCGTTTGAATATTCTTATTTTCAAATAACAGCCTATTACACAAGGAATAGAATTTCTTTTCCGAAATAATAAAGTTAGCTTGACTTTGTTTGATAATAGATTCAATTCTAGCTCTTGGGTTTTTAGGTGATACAGGTATAAATGTGACATTACTCATTAAACAAGATAAAATACCTAAAATAGCCGTTCTATTATTGTCAGAAATAATGACAGCATTTTTAACTTCACTGTTGCTGTTCAACAATTTTTCTGCTATTGATTTACTTCTATCTACTAACTCTTGATATGTTAATGAACCTGCGCTATCTTTCAATGCTGTTTTTTGTGGGTTCTTTTCTGCCATCATTAATATAGTAGTTAAAAAGTTTTTGCCATCCTCGACAAATTGACCATTTATAGCACTTTTACTTTTTTCTACATCAATATTAGTTAATTCATGCTCATGTAAAATCATATCTAGTATTTTTAAATACGTTTCAATTAATGAATCAATAAATCTAGATGAATAGACACCGTCGTAATACTCAAGATTACAGAATAGCTCTCCATTTGGTAATTCAACAAATTCGAATTCAAGATCCCATTTACTAGTTTTGTGTTCAGAAAGAATAGGTGTTAATTCTGCTTCATCAAAAGCTGACGTCGTATTTTTAAATTTAAAATTTTGAAGTGCCACGTTTATATTAAATAAAGGTGAACGACTAGTATCCCGAGGTAAATCTAACTTCTCCACTAATAAATCGAAAGGATATTCTTGGTGTTTAAAGCTATCCAATAACATGGTCTTAACATTTCTTAATAAAGTAAGGAAATTATCATGTTCTTCGTAATTAACCCTTAATGGGATAGTATTCGTAAATAAACCAATGATTTTTTCCAGTTCTTCATTTACTCTTCCAGATACAGGTGTACCGATCACCATATCTGTATCACCAGTCATCTGATTAATTAGTTTAAATACACTCGACACTAAAACCATGTATAATGTACTTTCATTTGTATTTGCAAAAGCTCTTAATTTATCTGCTAAGCTAGCACTAATATCAAATCTTGTAAGCCTTCCAGTATATCGGAAAGTGCTTGGTCTTAATTTATCGCCCGTTATTTCTGTAATAGGTAGACTTCCTCTTAATGTATCAAGCCAGTAATCTTCATGTTGTTTAAACCTACCACCTTCTATATTTTCACGTTGCCATGCAGCAAAATCTACATACGTATTTTCTATTTCCGGCAAGGTTTCATTATTACTACTATTGTACAAAGTGAAAAGTTCATCCGATAATAGTGATAATGACCAGCCATCTACAATAATATGGTGCATCATTAAAGCAAACAGACTTTTATTTTTTTCTGTTTTATACACAAATACTCTTAAAAGTGGTCCCGCTTCTAAATCATACGGAGTTTCTTTCCAACGATTTAGTTGATCCATTGCTTTTGCTTCTGCGTTATCTTCTATACTGAAATCTTTGTATTCAAATAAATAGTTTGGTTTTTGCAGTATTTTCTGTTTATTTCCATCCTCATGCTTTACAAATACTGTTCTTAAAGATTCATGTCTTTGTGAAAGTACATCAAATGTTTGGCGTAACCTCTCAATGTCAACTAACCCGTTAACTTTAAAAATAAATGGAGTATTGTAAACCATTTTTTGGTCTGTTAATTGTTCTATAATGCTCAATCTGTTTTGACCATATGATAATGGAAATTCATGGTTTTCTACACTAATTTGAGGTATGACCTCTGTCGATTCTGAATGTTCATTGTTTACTTGTTTACTTAGTTGTTCAAATGTAAGAAATACATCATCTAAGACAAAGTCTCTATTAAATTGTTTTTTCAAACGGGTAATAAATTGTAGTCCTGAAAGAGAGTTTCCACCTACTGAAATAAAACTATCCGTTTGCTTAATATTCTCAGTTTCTAAGATTATTTCCGCTAAACTAATGATTTCTTCAAGAGCTGTTTTTCCTTTTACCTCTATAGCTTTTACGCTAGCATCACTCTGTAACCAATAAGATTTTTCATCAAAGTAGTATGTAGGTAAAGAAATTTTATGATTATTCTCATCCTGAAATTGTTTATGCCAACTACATTTTTCAACTGTAATAAAATTTTCTGCTAATTTTTTGATAGTGTTATCGTCATCGGTTGTCATATCAATAATTTTTTCCCAATTAGTCATATCAAGATTGACTAAATTTTTACAGGCACCTATTAGATCGTCCATTGTCTCAGCTATAATAGCTAATCTTATTTCATGATGCTCCCTACCTGTACACATCGTATATGCTAAATTACTTAGATTAATCGTATCCCCAGATAAATTAGAGAAATGTTCAATCGTACCTCGCAAAGATAATTCAGATTTTGCTGAAAAAGGAATGACATATGCTTTTCTTTTATGATCTTTGTTATGAATTTCAGCCTTCGTTGGAGCTCCCTCTAATAGTAAATGAACATTTGTACCATTAAAGCCAAAGCAACTTACACCAGCTATAATAGGTTCATTTTCTTTTTTATTCTCTTTAATGTTAAATGGTACTGTCGGAATAAAAACTGGCGAATTTACAAAATCAATATGTGTATTTGGTTCAACTAAATTTATTGTAGGTGGAACTACTCCTTTTTTTATTACATGTAGCGCTTTGATTACACCCGATAAACCTGCAGCTCCATCAAGTAAATGGCCAATATTTCCCTTCACAGAACCAATTGGTAAGAATTGTTTATCGTTATTACTTCGTTCAACTGCTTCTTGAATGCCTTTTATTTCAATAGGATCACCTAAATGAGTGCCTGTGCCATGCGCTTCAATGTAGTCAATTTGCTCAGGCTTAATGCCCGCTAAATCCCATGTTTCAGCTAATAAATCCGCATGTGCTTTAGGATTTGGCGCCGTAATACCCGCTGAAGTCCCATCATTATTTACCTTAGAGGCAATTATAACAGCGTGGATATTATCATTATCTTCTATTGCTTGATCTAAAGGTTTTAATAACAGGGCTACTGCCCCTTCTCCTCTTCCTATCCCACTAGCTGAGTCGTCAAAAGGTTTACACTTTTGTTGCTCAGACATAATACCCGCAGCATTCATAAACAGTTTTTCACTATTTATTGGATAAGGGAAAATATTAACACCGCCGACTAATGCCGTTTCACAATCATTATTCATTAAACCCACACAGGCCTCATGAATTGCCAACATGGAGGAGGCACAGGTAGCATTCACAACATAAGACGGTCCTTTTAAATTAAAAATATAAGAAATTCTTGAAGCCGTAAAAGCAGGAATATTTCCTGGAACACTTAATGGTGTGAATTCAGCCAATCCTTCAGAGTAATTGGTCATAGCTGCTGAAATGTAAACACCGGTATTTGAATTTTTTATTCGACTCCCTGCGTATCCAGCATCTTCAAAACATTGGTATGCGATTTGAAGAAATCTACGCTGTTGTGGATCCATTACTTTTGCTTCAGCAGCTGAAATATTAAAAAATCCAGCATCAAATTTATCAACTTCATCTAGCCACGCTGCATCCCAAAACGGCTTCTCTTTTGAAATTTTAAGTTTTTCCATATTATTAACAAGGAACCCCTCACACAACGATCTCCTACTATCACTTAATTCTGTTATTTTGTCCTGTTCATTGCTTAAAACATTCCAAAATTCATCAAAATTTTTAGCACCGGGTAATTCTGCTGAAATGCCGATTATGGCAATTTTTTTATCCACTTTCGGTTTAGACTCACTTTTAATTTCATTCACCGATTCAATGATTTGCTTCGCTGCGTCTTTTGTTAGTTCCTTATTTTTAAGAAGATTTAAAACTTGAGGTATTAATTTACTCATAATATTTATCCTCCTCTAATATTAGATTATTCAAAAAAATTTTTTCTAAGGCCGAAAACTCTTTTATCTTTAGTTGTTGCTCTGATGGAAATACATTTACTTTACTACATACGGAAATTTTATAACCATTAATCAAGTTATATTGCTTGAAATAATAAGGATACGGACTAATATCTTGTACAATTGAAATTTCATTATGACTAGTCTCAATGCTGAAAGAATCTAAAGGAATGCTTAAACCTAGTCCAATATTTTTCACAAAAGCTTCCTTCAAAGTCCATAAGTCATAAAAACGTTCTTTTTTCATTTCAGTTGGTGTTTGATTGTACGAAGCGTATTCTATACTCGAAAAATAATTTTTAATTATTTCATCTTCGTAATTATCTTTCATTTCTTCAATATCAATTCCTACATCACAATTGCCAATGATACCTATAACCCATTCACCTGAATGAGAAACGTTAAATTCATAATCCCCATTGATACAATATGGCTTCCCATATGTATTCGTTTGGATATTTATGTCGGAAGGATGACATTTCAAATACTTCATCAATAAATATTTCATCAACAATTCGGATAGTAAGGACCTATATGCATCTATTTTATTTAAGTAAGCTTCTATTCTTCTTGCTTTTCTTGTACATACAAAATTCATTAGTTCAGAATAATTTGAAATATGTACAGGTACTTTAATTAAACAAATTTCTATCACATATCACGCCCCCAAAATTTTATTCATAACCTCAGAGTGATAATTCCTTAAAATTACAATAAAGGATATTAACTTGTAAAAATAAAGCTATTTTCCATTTATAATATTAAACACCATGGAATAAATAGTCAATAAATTACCCACCAAAATTTATAAAAAATACCAATTCAGTTATATTTAACACTAATTATTCTTAGTCTACGAGTATTTCCATAGAGTCTTGTTAACACTTTAAAAAATCACAAAAAAAAAGGATTCTACCCATTTAGAATTCCTTTTAAAACAAAATTATACTATGTTGATAGTTATAAACATGAATGTTTATTGAACAAATATTAGAATGTTCGATTACTAAGATCTATTACCAATCCAACACCAGCAGAGGAATATCCTTTATGATGAAAAACAACATCATAAATTAAACGTTTAAATTTCCCTTCTTAAAACCATTTGTACTAGATACAGCAAATATTCTTTCATTTAAAGTCCACAAGAGAATTTGGGTTAATGCAAAAATTTCAAAGGAAACTTCAATTTATTATTCACAGATAACATTCGAATGACCACAATGAAAATAACGATAACTGATAATTCAAGCGGACTGCTCCACCCTGCCCAAATACAAAGCCCACAGACAAATGTTAAGACGGCATGAATCTCTTCTCTTAATGCAAGAGGCGTTCTACCAGCCAATAAGTCCCGAATCATGCCACCGCCAACACCCGTAAACATGGACGCTATAATAATGATCCCTAGATCGTGATCTAGGCTTTTGGCTAATAATCCACCCTGTATTGCGAAAGAAGCAAGACCAATTGAATCAAAGAAATAGCCCCAGCGGTTCCAGTGATGTATCCAATTTCTTTTCACAAATAAAATAGTTGTCAGCGTCACTAAAACGACTAGAAAGGATTGTCGCTCCCATATATCGGACACAGGTATATCAAGGACAACGTTGCGAATAATGGACCCACCATAAGAGGTTGTTAGGCCAAGTACAAATATACCAATAAAAGAGTATTTGGCCTGTAAGGCGACAAATGCGCCGCTAATTGCATAGGCAATAATGCCAATAATGTGTAACACTGTCCACGTCATCTGATCCAACTCCTTTTGTTTACAGTAAAAAGCCCACCATAAAATAGTTGCGCATCTTTGACGCCAACTATTTTATGGTGGGCTAATATCCTAGCAGTTTTACCTACTAAATTATCCATCTCACCAAATCTTCATTTGAAATTTCATAGACGTTCTGCAATGTACAGAAAACACAACGACCATAAAATTTCCAAGTAAAATTGTAAACCATTTATGCTAGAAATACAAACGATAATTTGAGTTACAGTGTTTCATAGATGACCTGACCCATTTGAGAAACATCATAATCTCCTAATGCAGCCACTTCAGATTGGAAATCTGCTGAAGTCAAAATCTCCTTCACCGTATCAATTAATTGTTGATTGTCAGGTGTTTTTAACAGCACAATATCATAGCGCTCTCTAATAACAGGAATAAAATCAACGTTTACTAGTTTAGCAATTTTCTCAACCCCTATGCCAACATCTGCATGCCCATTTGCTACAGCCGATGCGACATCGAGATGGCTCATTTCTTCTTTGTCATACCCATCAATCATAGACGGAGCTATGTGATGAATGCGCAATTGCTCATCCAATAAAGTACGTGCACCCGATCCTTTCTCACGATTGATGAGCGTAAATGACTTGGTCTTAAAGTCTTTAAAGGATTCTAGTTGGAGAGGATTTCCTTGCTGAACATAGAAACCTGCTCTACGGGACACTACATTAATGAGCAAAAAAGGATGGCTCACAAAAATCTTTTTTACATAGGGTGTATTGTAGTCTCCTGTGTCCCCATCAAACATATGTAAACTGGCTATATCGCATTCCCCGTTATACATCGCCATGATACCATTAAAACTACCTTCATGAGATCTCAATACTTTACTAGACTGTCTTTTTTCCATGTATTTTGCTAATACATCTAACACTACATCTTGTCCACTAATAATCATTTTTGGAAGTTTTTTTGTTTGCCTAGCTACTACTGGCGTCGATGCGGCATTACCTGTCTTACGTTTTTGTATATAGCCCTGTAAATCAGCACGGTCCACCCTCATTTGGCGTCCTACTCGGAAAACAGGCAAATCTCCTTTTTTCACTAAATCATAGACCGTTAATTTCGAAACCTTTAATAATTGTGCAACCTCTTCAATTGTATAGGATTGTTCTTGTGACATATCATTCTCCTCCTATAAGCCTCTTCTTACATGGTAACTTATTTATTTACGTGTGAACATCTTGAAATTTCCTACCAATTACAGGTTTCTTTTTCACTTATAACTTATTATAATTAGTTATGTCTTGTTATAACGAGTTATAAAAGGAGAAAAATAAAGTGAAAAAATTTTATAGTTTCTTTGCATCCATACTCATTCTAGTTGGTCTATTAGCTGCTTGTGGAAACGAAGAAAAAGATCCGCAAGTAAAAGTGCCAATTGAATTAACCATTTCTGCGGCTGCTAGTTTACAAGATGCCCTAGAAGAACTAAAAACAGCTTATGAAAAAGAACACGATACAATTAAAATTCTCTATAACTTTGGAGGTTCTGGCGCATTACAGCAACAAATTTTACAGGGTGCTCCTGCAGATCTTTTCTTTTCGGCAGCCGAAGATAAATTCGATGCGCTTGTAGAAAAAGAGATGATTGATCCTAATCAGGGGGTGGATCTTTTAGCAAATGAATTAGTATTAATCGTTCCTAAAAAAAATGACAAACAAATCCAATCCTTTAAAGATTTAAAACAAGCAGGAAAAATTGCATTGGGTACACCTGAAACAGTGCCTGCGGGGCAATACGGTGTGGAAACGTTAAAAAATATGCAATTGTGGGAGTCACTTGAATCCAAGGTAGTGTATACAAAAGACGTACGCCAAGTCCTTACTTATAGTGAAACAGAAAATGTAGATGCAGGAATTGTTTATAAAACAGATGCGCTTGTATCAGATAAGGTCGAAGTCGTTGCAACTGCAGATGATCAAATACACACACCAATTATCTATCCTGTTGGTGTCATTAAAAATAGTAAGCATGTACAAGAGGCTGAAGATTTTTATCATTTCTTACAAAGTGATGAAGCAATGGAAGTCTTTAAAAAGTATGGGTTTAAAGGAGCACAATAAAGGATGGGTACCGATTTTTGGTCTCCTCTTAGGCTTTCGATAGAAATTGCCTTTGTTGCTGGTATCATTGCTATATTGGCAGGTATTTTAATGGGCAAATGGATGGCGACCCATCATTTTAAGGGGAAGCTATTACTGGAAACGGTTTTGCTGATGCCCTTAGTATTACCTCCAACTGTAGTAGGTTTCCTGCTCATCGTTATATTTGGCAAGAATAGTTTATTAGGAAATCTAATTATTTGGCTTTTTGATCAGCCTGTCATGTTTACATGGTGGGCAGCCGTCATTGCCTCTACCATCGTTGCCTTTCCCTTAATGTATCAATCGGCGAAAACGGGCTTTTCTTCGATTGATTGCGATATTGAGCATGCAGCACGTGTGGATGGGGCTAACGAATGGCAAGTCTTTATGTTCGTATCCATTCCACTTGCATTAAAGGCTCTTGTTTCAGGAGGAATTTTGAGCTTCACTCGTGCATTAGGTGAGTTTGGGGCCACATTAATGTTTGCGGGTAATATTCCAGGAAAAACCCAAACAACGCCATTGGCTATTTATATGGCCATTGATTCGGGGAACATGACCCTTGCCTGGACATGGGTTTTGTGCATGATCGCTATTTCTTTCCTAATGCTTCTTAGCATTCATATTCTAAAAGTATAAAAGAGGTAGCTGGTTTAAACAGCCACCTCTTTTTCGTCATCCCCCACTAATAGGTGGAATAAAAGCGATTGTGTCACCTGATCTAACAATGGTTGTATCCATTGCAAATTCCTCATTAATGGCTGTCATCATTTGCTGCAATGTCAATTGAGGATAATGCTGTTCCATCCATTCTTTTACTTGAGCAACCGTCACGTCTGACAGTTCTACTGATAGTGTTGACGCACCAACCGCTTCTTGTAAATGAGCAAATAATAAGATATTAATCACAATTTTTCCTCCTCATCAATCGCGGGTTTTCCTTCAGAATACGGGACATTTTCTAATTGATCCCCGATCCATTGTGTACCATCTTCCCAATGTTCTTTTTTCCAAATGGGCACAATCTGTTTAATGCGGTCAATTGCATATTCATTTGCCAAATAGGCTACTTTTCGATGTGGGGATGATACCGCAATGACTACGGCAATATCCGTAATATCCAATCGCCCTACACGATGTGTAATCGCTATTTCTGCTTCTGGCCATTGCAGCTTTAGTTCCTGTGCAATTTGCTCAAACATTTTAATTGCCATAGCTGGGTATGCTTGATATTCCAAGTACAATGTTTTCTTACCTTGTGTGATTTCACGTACAGTTCCGATGAACAGCGTAATCGCTCCAGCATTTCGACTAAGTACTTTGTGCCGTACCTCCTCCACATCAATCGGCTTATCAATAATTTCAAACATGGCTGTCGTCATAGTTTTTCCCTCATTTCATTCAACAAAAATTCCATATATTCTGTTTCTTCATTAATAGAAAAGCTTGGAATCCTTATGTTTTGATCAATTGGATAGCTCGGCCAATAAATTACACAAAGGATATTAGACATTTGTTGTAGTAACAGATAGTCCTGTGCTGTTCGTAGTAATACGACTTTTGGGTAATCTTCTCTTTTATATCCTTCAATCAAAATAATATCCATTGAAAAGTTAGCATAAATCGCAAGTATATCAGCAAGCTGCCAGCTATGTTGGTGAATACTTAACCGTAAAGTACCTTCCCCTTCTACTGCTGAAACACGAGCACCTGCCTGTTCGTGTCGACTACTATCCTTCGAAGAATTTTCTACCGGTGCTCCACCATGCCCGTGATGTTTAATGGTCCCAACTCGTAGCCCTTCTGACGTGGCTTGCTTGATTAATTGCTCCATCAAAGTCGTTTTTCCGCTATTTTGATAGCCAACTATCTGTATGATTTTTCGATGGTGTTCCAAGGCCACTCACTTCCTCGCAAATCTTCTAGCAATAAAACTGCTACCTGCATGTCTTTTTCATAGCCACGGGAGCCACCAGGTAAGACAATAAATGCATTAGCTGACGCTAAAGACGAAACGGCACTCGATTTATCAAAACCAGATGGCACAGCTACTAGCTGACCATTTTCATAATATGCACGAGCTCTTACAAAGCGAGTAAATGGATTGGGCTTTGTAAAATCTGCCCCTAAAATAGCTTGCTCTCTGCGGACATGTGGCTGTTGATTGCCAAATGCTGTGCGAATAATAGGGCGTACAAATAGCTCAAAGCCCACATAGCATGCTGAAGGATTACCGGAAAGTCCAAATAATAATTGATCATTTCTAGCAGCAACTGTTGTTACACTTCCTGGACGCATCGCCACCTTATTAAATAATACCTTAGCGTCAATAGCTTGATAGATAGCCGGTAAATAATCATAATCTCCAACGGAAACGCCTCCCGTTGTCAGTAAAATATCGACTTCCTGTAATGCTTTTTCAACGATACGAATACATAAATCAAGATCATCGCTAAATTTGCCAAAGTATCGAACTTCTGCACCTGTACGTTCAATTTGTGCCATGATCATATAAGCATTGCTATTTCGAATTTTTCCTGGCTGTAAAGATTCCTCTGGCTCTAGTAACTCACTGCCAGTGGCAATGACACCTACCACTAATTTACGAAAGACAGGCACTTGCGCATAGCCGAAGGTAGCTAGTAAGGCCATGACACCGGGGTTAATATATTGTCCTCTTTCAATTAGAACAGTATGCTGCTGTACATCTTCACCTTTATAAGAAATATTAGTGCCTGCTGTAAACGCCCGTTTAATCGACATAAATGTTTGCTGATGTTCCACGAATGTCTGGGTTAATTCTAGCATTACAACTGCATCGCATCCTTTTGGTATTGGCGCCCCCGTCATAATGCGTACTGCTTGGCCATATCCAACTTCATCCTCGTAAACAAAGCCAGCACCAATTTCTCCAACGACTTGAAATATGGCTGGCTGTGCTGATGATGCTTCTTGACTATCGATAGAACGAATGGCATAGCCATCATAAGGGGATCGATCAAAGGCTGGTACGTCATGATCGGCGACAATATCCTCCGCAATAAAGCGTCCATATGCCTGTGATAATGGCACAAACTCCTTTTTGGCTTGAAAAGCATAATCCATTACACGATGTACAGCTTCTGACACTGGAATTGGTTGTCTCTTTTCTAACATTTGGCACACTCCTTTATCCTAATAAACGATAGTAGATGGTTTTTGCTTGTTGGATCTCCTGAATTCCATGAATCACTACACGCCCATCCTGAAAAATAACAATGCGATAATCTTCTGTTTGGCAAGATAGCAAATAAGGATTAATTTGAATATCACCATAGGTACGAAGTTGGTCTGCCAACTGCTCTAAATTGTAGTGAGTCGGATTTGGCGGTCGGATTTGTACCGCATCACGACCACAAAGCACCTCTAGTTTTGTTTGATTTTCATAAGCTAAAGATGGATACGTAGGATGGTGACCACAGGTTGGACAATCATCCTGACGCATTTTATCTACGTTGATTTCATAATGTTGGTTTTGCCAAACATCAAACGTTAAATAGCTTTTTCGTAAGGCCTTTTCATCGCCAACTAGCAGTTTTAACACCTCTGCTACTTGATATGCCGCTACTATTTGGACTGTAGGGCTAATAATTCCTACTGTATCACAGGTCATCCCTGTTTGAGGCATTACCTTTAACAAACATCGTAAACATGGTGTTTTTCCTGGCACAATCGTATAGGTAGCTCCATAACTACTTACACAGGAACCGTACACCCATGGAATACGATGCTGTTGTGCAAGATCGTTCATCAAAAAGCGAACATCGAAATTATCAGTAGCATCTACCATGACATCTATATCGTCTAGCAACGGTAGCAATGATTCTGTACAGGCATCCATAATAGCAACCTGAATGGCCACCTCTGCATTAATTTGTTGCAGTCGATTTTTCGCTGCGATCACTTTCGGCAATTTCTCTTGTGCGTCTTGCTCCGTATATAATTGTTGTCGTTGCAAATTACTCCATTCCACATAATCTCGATCAATCAGCGTCAATCTCCCAACACCTGCACGCACGAGTGCTTCTGCACTAGCACTCCCTAGGGCGCCAACCCCTATGATGAGGACATGTTTTTGTTTCATTGCCTGCTGCCCTGTTTGTCCAATAGGGCTAAATAATTGTTGTCTCGAATATCTATTATTCATGAGCATTTTGCCTTTCCTTCTATGAATTTTCGTTTGACCTTTTCGTCGATAGCATTATAATAAAGTGAAACTTACTCAGAAAATTTTTCTCTATTTCGTGTTCGTTCCTCACTTCACGAATGGAGCCTTTTTTGTGAAAAACTCCAATAACGCAAGAAAAGGAGGTCATTCTACCTTGCATCCTACACATCATCAACAACCCATCCATGCGGCCATTTTAACTGTGAGTGATACACGGACAAAGGCAGATGATTTAGCGGGTCAGCGCATTCTTTCTTTACTTCAAGAGGCTGCTTTTGAAGTAGTTGACTACCAAATAGCAAAGGATGAACCGCTTGAAATCTCAGAACTTATTCATCAATGGTGCAATCATGCCAACATCAATGTCATTATCGTCACTGGCGGAACTGGTTTTACACCAAGAGACCAAACCTACGACACCATTTCCCCTCTTTTTGAAAAAGAAATGATGGGGTTCGGAGAATTATTTCGAACGTTAAGCTATGAGGAAATTGGTCCAAAAGCTATGTTTAGTCGGGCCACAGCTGGCAGCCGCCATCAAACGGCTATTTATGTTTTACCGGGTTCTACTAATGCTGTGACATTGGCCATAACCAAGCTTATTTTACCGACCGTACAACATTTTGTTGGAGAATTGAATCGTCTATGAACGTTGCAGGTGTTATCTTAGCTGGTGGTCAATCCTCTCGGTATGGTCAACCGAAAATGTTTGAGACGTTTGAGGGGCTGCCTTTATATAAGCATAGCCTCAACGCTCTCCAAGGAAATCAGCTACATCCTTTGGTGATCGCTACAAACGCTAGCCTGCAACCAAGTTTTGGTCCTGAGAATGTACAATGGATCATAGAACAGCAGCCTCATCAAGGGCCACTTTTTGCCCTGCATCATATACTGACAGCTTTTCCTGAGGTAGAATGGTTTTTTGTCGTCGCTAGTGATATGCCCTATATGAATGCACCTTTTGTTGAAGAGATGCTAGGCAATATCAATGATTCTTATGATGCGATTGTTCCAAAACAAAATTCACGCTACCAGCCATTAGCAGCCTTATATCGACGCACTGCCCTACCCTTAGCAAAACAATTGATGGAACAAAACAAACGGAGTATGAAAGTGCTTTTAGATCAGCTTCGTGTTAGTTATGTTCCTTTTAATGAGAACTGTCCAACATTTATTAATATCAATGCTCATCATGATTGGCTACAAACAGTTACAAAGGAGTCTAACAATGAATAATTTTACCCACTGGAACGAAGCAGGTCGTCCCAAAATGGTCGACATATCTGAAAAAGAAATAACAACGCGTTCAGCCATAGCACGCAGTACCATTACATTATCCAATGAGGTCTATCAGGCCATCCAGCAAGGGGGTATCAAGAAAGGTGACCCTACACAAGTCGCTCAAATTGCAGGTATTATGGGCGCTAAAAAAACGGCAGATATCATCCCAATGTGCCACCCTATTATGCTACAGGGCACGGATCTGCAATTTGATTATCAGAAAACGGATCATGGTTATGAGCTACACATTCAAGCTACTGTCAAATGCAATGGAAAAACTGGTGTCGAAATGGAGGCCCTTACAGCTGTGTCCATCGCTGCCCTCACTTTTTACGACATGTGTAAGGCGGTTGATAAAACGATGGTCATTAAAGAAACCTATCTTGTAGAAAAAACAGGCGGAAAAAGCGGTGCCTTTACGCATAAATAAACAGAAAAAATTCGGCATCTTGCCGATTTTTTTCTGTTTTTCATGTTTACCCCCCGATATGAGACATTTCAACTTTAGCCTTTTTCCTGCTTGCCATCGTCTGTTCGTTCCGCTCGTCTGAATAGCGATCATTTCTTTTTCTCCAGACATTTTTTATACAATTAATAATTGCTGTATCATCTTGTCCTGATCTTAATAGCTCTCTTAAATCCGTACCTTCTGTAGCAAATAAACAAGTATATAATTTGCCCTCTGCTGAGAGGCGGGCACGTGAGCAAGAAGTGCAAAAGGAATCTGTGACGGATGATATAATACCAATCTCCCCCTTATTATCCTTGTATTGGTAACGTGTCGCCACTTCCCCGTGATAATTAGGAGCAATCGGTTGCAGCGGTGAATGCTGATGGATTTGCTCAATGATGTCTTTTTTAGCCAATACATCATCCATGCGCCACCCATTCGAATTCCCAACATCCATATACTCAATAAAGCGTAAAATATGTTGTTTTTCTTTAAAAAATCGTGCCATTTCTAAAACATCCTGGTCATTTTTTCCTTTTTGAACAACCATATTAATTTTTACTTGTAAACCTGCTTCCTCTGCCTTTTCAATACCCTCTAACACCGTTGACACCTTCCCTCGATGTCCATTCATCTCAAAAAAACGCTCGTCGTTTAGTGAATCTAAACTGATTGAAACTCGGGATAAGCCTGCTTGTGCCAATGGCTGTGCATATTTTTTTAATAAAGTGCCATTTGTTGTTAAGGCGATATCCTCTACACCTTCTAGGCGATGAATTCGGGCAATTAATTCCGTTAAATCACGGCGTAATAAAGGCTCTCCACCTGTAATACGAACTTTTTTAACACCTAATGAGACGAAGATTTTGACTAATCTTTCAATCTCATCGAAGTTTAATATTTTATCAGACGGTAAAAATGCATAATCTGGACCAAATACTTCTGCTGGCATACAATAACGACAGCGAAAATTACAGCGATCTGTCACGGATATTCTTAAATCTCTTAACGGTCTGCGTAGTTGGTCTTGTAGATCCGTCATTTAATCTCCTTCTTTCCGTACATTCTGTGCTGGCATGATGATGCGTTCTGGATGTGTATAAATATTCAATGTTTGTTGTCGAATAAAGCCTACGGTCGTAATGCCAAGCTGCTCAGCCAATTGCAAGGCTAATTCGGTTGGTGCCGATTTAGACAATACTATTTCACAGCCTATTTTAGATACCTTTAGTAATATTTCTGATGATATCCGTCCACTAAAAACAATAATTTTATCGTGCATACTTATATTTTGACGTAAACAATAGCCGTAAATTTTATCTAAAGCATTATGGCGACCAATATCCATGCGACTTAAAACAATGCCATTGACATCGCATAGCGCTGCATTATGCACACCACCTGTTTTTTTAAATATATCAGCCGTCTCCTGCATGACGTGCATTAAACGAAAGCAATCTTCAGTCGTAATTTGGACATGAATATCTTCCATTTTTTTTGCTACTAAAGCATCGTTTGTGAAAACAAAGCCTTGTCGACTCATTCCACAGCAAGACGTTATATAGCGTTTGTTTTGCGTTTGCTGATAGTAAGGATTGACATGCTTGGTTTTAATGTGCACAAAGCCTTCTTGTTCTTGATGCCAAATATCCTCAATATCCTCGTAATTACGGATCACCCGTTCAGACGCTAAATAACCGATGACCATATCCTCGACATATTCTGGCGTACAAACCATCGTGACAAATTCTTGTTGATTAATTTTTACGGTCACAGCATATTCTGAGACAATTAAATCATCTATTTCCTTCACTTGCTGCCCCTGAACCCGCACAATCTTCCTCGTAACGGCTCTCTCCATAAGGCATCCTCCTTTATTCACTTATATTCTTTTCAAAAACAAAGACTGAAATCGCAAAATCCTCTTCAATTTTAATATCTGAAAATAAATGGAGTAATTTACTGCCCATTAATTCTTCCATGCCCTCAGGTGGCGATTGTGCATATAAATCTTGAATCATGCTCGTCCTTGCGGCATGAACCATTTTCAATCCTTCGGGTGAACCCGCAATGAATTTTTCAGTTGGGGTGATATTCCCGTATAAAGTGGAGACAGCCATATTTTCAACAAAAACCGTATGAATACGTTCTGGTCCTTTACCAAAAACTTCTTTTCGTAATTTACGAATCATATCGTTAAATTCATGAACTTTTTTAGACATCGTAATGATTCTCCCATCATCATTATACTTTTTTAGGCAATCACTATGGGGTCACCCTTACAGTTTGTTAATCATATAGTAACTTTTTAAAAAATAAAAGGGAAAATGTTTTTGATAATCATTCTCATGTAAAAATATTTATGATTTATATTGTTCCTTTTGCGGCAAAGGGCTATAATAATAGCACAAATGGAATTTATGTATTTTGATCCCTATGTCGCATCTACTTAGAAATCGCATAGTGTTTATGAATATTTGAATTCTATTATGACCCAAAAATAAAAGCTGATTGAGTTTTTAGCAAGGCCTGCTAAGAATTTTATCCACCATGAATGTATTAGCATGTCTTGGACGTGCCATTTCATGGTGGATTTTTTTATTTTTTAATCCGGGACATGGATAACTTGTTATGTTCTAGCAATTACCCTATTTTGAGGTAGCTTCAAGGCCATTTGAGAATTACAATGATAACAAGACAATCTTTTCATCATTAATAAAAACTCGCAATGTAATTCCCTTTTGTCTTAAGCCGTAACAGGTTGTACGAGTAGTCTCATAGTGTAAAAGGAGGAAGTTACCTTGACTCAAATTCATATTAATGGCGTAACGTACGATGTAAAAGAAGGAGCTACAATCCTTGATACCATTAATCAACATGACATCCCACATCCACAAATTTGTCATGTACCTACCGTTGATCCAATCGAGACTTGTGATACATGTATCGTTGAGGTGAACGGCCAATTAGTTCGGTCATGCTCAACGAAGGCAGTTGATGGCATGAATATATTATTAACTTCTGACAAAGCAAAGGCGGCACAAACGGAAGCGATGGATCGACTTCTTGAAAATCATTTATTGTACTGTACAGTTTGTGATAATAACAACGGGAATTGTACTTTACACAACACAGCTGAGTTAATGGAAATCGAGCATCAAAAATATCCATACAAACCAAAAGTGGAGCCACATGAAGTGGACATGTCACACCCATTTTACCGATATGATCCAAACCAATGTATCGCATGTGGACAATGTGTGGAGGTTTGTCAAAGTTTACAGGTGAATGAAACGCTATCTTTGGATTGGGAGGCAGAAAGACCTCGCGTAATTTGGGATACTGGCGTTGCGATTAATGATTCTTCCTGTGTCAGCTGCGGTCAATGTGTAACCGTTTGCCCATGTAATGCGTTAATGGAAAAATCCATGCTCGGAGAGGCTGGATTTATGACTGGTCTTAAACAGGATATGCTAGATCCAATGATCAGTTTGATAAAAGAAGTAGAGCCCGGCTATAGTGGTATCTTTGCTGTTTCTGAGGTGGAAGCAGCGATGCGTAGTAAACGGACGAAAAAGACAAAAACAGTTTGTACCTTCTGCGGTGTAGGCTGCTCGTTCGAAGTGTGGACAAAAGATCGCAAAATTTTAAAAGTACAACCTTCCGATGGTCCTGTAAATGCAATTTCTACTTGTGTCAAAGGGAAATTCGGTTGGGACTTTATCAACTCTGAAGAACGTATAACAAAGCCATTAATCCGTAAAGCTGATGCCTTTGTGGAATCTTCTTGGGAGGAAGCACTTGATTTAATTGCCACTAAACTGGGGGGCATTCAACAACAATATGGCCCTGGCTCTGTTGGCTTTATCTCATCATCTAAAATTACAAACGAAGAAAATTACTTAATTCAAAAAATGGCACGTCAATTGTTTAAGACAAATGATGTTGATAATTGCTCTCGCTATTGCCAATCACCAGCGACGGACGGTTTATTGCGCACTGTAGGTATGGGTGGCGATGCAGGAACAATTAAAGATATTGCCAAGGCAGGTCTTGTCATTATTATTGGGGCTAATCCGGCTGAGGGTCATCCCGTTTTGGCTACTCGTGTCAAACGTGCCCATAAATTACATGGTCAGAAACTGATTGTTGCTGATATACGTAAACATGAAATGGCTGAGCGATCAGATATATTTATGCGTCCGAAGCAAGGTACTGACCAAGTATGGTTAATGGCTGTAACCAAATATATGATGGATCAAGGATGGCATGATGAAGCCTTTATTCAGGAAAATGTCCTACACTTGGACGATTTCAAACAAGTTCTTGAAAAATATACACTTGACTATGCACAAGAAATGACTGGAATTTCAAAAGAAACCATCATTCAGGTGGCAGAAATGATTCGTGACGCAGACGGCACTTGCGTTCTTTGGGGTATGGGCGTCACACAAAATACAGGTGGATCTTATACATCGGCTGCCATTTCTAATTTACTTTTAGCAACTGGTAACTACCGTCGTCCAGGTGCAGGTGCTTACCCTCTTCGCGGTCATAATAATGTTCAAGGCGCATGTGATATGGGTACACTACCAAATCTATTGCCGGGCTATCAAAAAGTAACAGATGATGAAGCCCGTGCTAAATTCGAAAAAGCATATGGTGTCAACATTCAACCACAGCCAGGTCGTAATAATATGCAAATGTTAGATGCGATTATGGAAGGTAAAATGAAGGCGATGTATTTAGTAGGTGAAGATATGGCGCTTGTTGACTGCAATGCGAACCATGTGGATGAGGTGCTATCCCAATTAGACTTCTTTGTGGTCCAAGATTGTTTCCTATCACGCACGGCACAATATGCGGATGTAATTTTACCAGCTGCTCCTTCCCTTGAAAAAGAAGGTACATTCACTAATACAGAGCGTCGCGTTCAACGTCTATATCAGGTTTTGCCGACACTTGGTGAGTCGAAGGCAGATTGGGAAATTCTACAAGCAGTTGCTCATCGTCTTGGTGCTGACTGGCATTACAATCACCCAAGCGACATCTTCGACGAAATGGCTAGCCTATCTCCCCTTTTCTCGCAAGCCAACTATGATGTTTTAGAGGGCTGGGGTAGCTTCTGCTGGGGTAGTCATGATGGGAAAGATACTCCTTTACTATATGAGGATGGATTTAACTTCCCTGATAAAAAGGCACGCTTTGCATTAAATGACTGGAAGGAACCAGTTGAATTTGAGGCACAGTATGATTGTCATATTAATAACGGTCGTATGCTTGAACACTTCCATGAAGGCAACTTAACGAATAAATCAAAGGGTATTCAATCAAAAGTTCCTGAGATTTTTGTAGAAGTATCACCCGAACTAGCGAAAGAACGAGGCATCGAGGATGGTGCCCTACTCCGTTTAGTATCGCCATATGGTGCATTAAAGCTAAATGCTCTTGTTACAGATCGCGTACAAGGTAACGAGCTATTCTTACCAATGAACTCTGTTAGCAAGGATTCCGCAATTAATTTCCTAACGGGTCCAGCCGCAGATGTGAATACGTCAACACCTGCCTATAAACAAACGAAAGTTCGAGTAGAAGTGCTAAAAGCAAAAGGAAAATCACCACTTCCTCGAACAAACCCACGCTATAAAAAGCGTCATCCTCAAAATGGCGTCGAGGTACAACGGAAATGGAATCGTCCTGGCTACGTTCACTTAACAACTACTAACGAAAGAGAGTGAGAGCATGGCTGTACCGATTACAAGCATAAAAAAGCAACAATTTACGGAAGAACAACTAAAAGAACAAAAATTAGATAATCTAAAACAACTACTTTCTGATCATGAAGAAGCAGTTCAGCAAGTATTTACCATTATGGCAGAATTAAATGATATTGGTGCATTAGAAGCCGCTACTAAGTTACTTGAAGCGAAAGAAGATGTTGCTCATATAGCACTTGGACAATTAACACGAAAGCCTGTGACGAATATCATTAATAATTTGATGGGTGTTGCAGGAGCCTTGACAGAGCTAAATCCTGAAACGACAACAAAACTTATTGAAGGCTTAAATACTGGAGTAGACGAAGCGAACAAAGCTCTAGAAACTGATGAAAAAGTGAGTGCTTTTAAGCTAGTTAAAATGTTAAATGATCCAGATGTTAATCGTGCAGTCAATTTCGGTGTCCATTTCTTAAAAGGACTTGGTAAAGGCTTAAAAGATTAGGTGGTGCCTACATGTTAACGAAAGAAAATATACTAAACGCCTTGAAACAGGTAGAAGATCCAGAGCTTCACCAAAGTATTATAGACTTAAATATGGTGCGTAAT
The DNA here is from genome assembly GCF_058795135.1 of Lysinibacillus sp. GW823-FHT06C08. Taxonomy (NCBI): domain Bacteria; kingdom Bacillati; phylum Bacillota; class Bacilli; order Caryophanales; family Bacillaceae; genus Lysinibacillus; species Lysinibacillus sp. GW823-FHT06C08. The sequence goes on along the minus strand of NZ_JBXAHN010000005.1, from coordinate 169,984 downwards.
ATTCAAATCAATGGTACACAAGTATCGCTTGATATCATTTTGACTATTCCTGGCTGCCCTTTAAAAGCAAAAATTCAGCAGGAGGTGGAGGGGGCATTAAAAGCGATTGGTGTCTCCCCTGTTATCATTAGCTTTGGGGCAATGACTGAAGAGGAACGTCGCACCTTAATCGCCTCTCTACAAGCGAAAAATGTGACAGATAAAGGGATGCCAAAAATGCTATTGCCCCATTCAGGTGTTCGATTTATTGCAGTAACTAGTGGTAAAGGTGGTGTTGGTAAGTCTACCGTAACGATCAACCTAGCTGTTGCTCTTGCCCGTCTTGGGAAACGTGTCGGTATTTTAGATGCAGATATTTACGGCTTCAGTATACCAACGATGATGAATGTTGACCAAAAACCGACCATGCTGGACCAAACTGCTATTCCCGTGATGGTTCATGGCGTCAAAATCATGTCGATGGGCTTTTTTACAAATGACAACCAGCCTGTCATGTGGCGTGGACCTATGCTCAACAAATGGATTCGAAATTTCCTGGTCAACACCCATTGGGGAGAATTAGATTATCTTCTCATCGATTTGCCACCAGGTACAGGTGATGTGGCAATTGATATGGCGGCGATGATTCCTCAAGCACAGGAAGTGATTGTCACAACACCGCATCTTGTTGCATCTCACGTTGCTTCCCGAGCAGGTTTAATGGCTCAACATACCAAGCACACCATACTTGGTGTCGTTGAAAATATGGCCTATTTTGAAGGGACAGATGGTCAAAAAAACTATCTTTTTGGACAAGGTGGCGCTGAGCAACTAGCCGAATTATTGCAAACTAATGTTTTAGCACATATTCCTTTTGCTCAACCTGAAGAAAATACGGGCTCCTCCGTATACGATGCAGATACAATTATTGGTGAAGTGTTTACTCACCTAGCAGAAGATATACTTTATCAATAAAAAATCATCCCTTGATTTGTTTATACATACACAAATCAAGGGATTTTATTTTTCCTGTTATTTTTTTCAAGCATTCACCGAATTTAACGGATCACTAATAGCCAGCCTTTTTTAATACTTGCATGAAATAAAAACGATACGTATTTTGGACAAAAGTATCTAATGGGAGCCCTACATTCACCTGATATTTTGTAAAAATAAAATAAAATCGTTTATCCCATTTTAAACGTAATAACTGTCCCGCCTCTTCACCATGCTTCTCTGTAAATTCCTCAATCAAAGGTTCAATCATCGCAAAGCAATAGTCTTTTAAATGCGCGAGAGCTTCGATATCTTTATCCCTTTGAAAGCGAATAATCCAATCTATTATTTGCTCATTCATTAGCTTACTCCATCCTTATTTTACAGAGTTTCTTCCTATTAAATTATACTCTTTTTTATTAGAAGCAAATAATGCTTTCCTGAGCTAAATCATTTTTTGCCACAAGTTATTTCATCACACTGTCATTTACATTTCATCAATTGGTCGATTCCAACGTAGGTGATATTGAACAACCCTATCCCTAGAATGTTTATCTAGGACTATAAGCTGATCCCCTGTTTGGATGATATAGCCCTTCTCCACTGTTCGTACTTTAGGCTGCTGTTGATAGGAATTAATGGCACCAATCTTCTCTTCCCATAGTAATTGATGCTTTTTCATATCGTACAGCACGAGCAGATGATCTGCACTCTCTCGCTGAGTCCTTCGATATGAAAGGAGGGCAGTGCCGTTGGCTAAATCTACATCCATCACTTTTGGCTCTAAATTTTGATAGGTTCGTATAGCAGTCTCTGACAACACCTGGTGACTAAAATCTTGAATCTCCTCATAATTATCTAAGGGATGCTGATGCGTAGCAAAATAACCTGGCAAATCCGACTCAATAAAGAAACGAGCAGCTATATAATTTTGGGCTTTATCATCTTTGTTTAAAGTCTTACCATCATAATGATAAAAATGACCATCGACACCTTCTAAATAAAGTTCGTGTTGTAAAGCTACCATCTGTTGCGCACCATTGCTTAAAATATCTATTAATGGCTGGTGCTGCTGGCGAAATTCCTTTTCAGAAAGAATTTCTTTTCCCGTTTCTATATCTAAAAGTGACAATTGCCCATACTCACCATCTCGATGGTGAATAAGTAAGCCACCCATAAAGTTTCCAATAAGCGTTTCTTTATAAGAAGCCGATTTTGTCCATTGCTTTTCACCTGTCTCCAAATTCACAGCTACAATAAGATAATGTGAAATCAAGTGTGTAATGCCATTGGATGTTCCATTATTTTCAGAGCCCTGCACCATTTGGACAGCAATTTTTTGTGATTCATCTGTATAAATAGAGGAGTCCGATTTGATCGGAAAGCCTCGTCCTGCTAAACCGAAAACTATCATTAGTGCATTACTTACTACTATATAAATGACGAGCAAGCTGATAGAAATAATAAGACGCTTCCGTTTAATAGCTATAAATAATAGCAGGAACAATCCCAGTCCAAAGATAACCTCTAAAAAAATATCGTGAACAAGCCAGCCGTTTAAGCGCCAAGAATACATGTACCGTTGAAGAAATTGTTCCACTTTACTACCTCCTTTACCAAACAACCATTAGCTAAAATCTGAATAAAGCACATAGCTGTCACATTCCAGGCATTGAAATAAATACCCCTGATGATGCCCATTATTCATTAAGGAGGCAGAAAGCTCTTCTAGCGAAAAGCCCGTATAATTGTCAAACTTATCGTCTATGCCTAGCTCCACCATATCACTCCAACCAACATAGCCAATAAATGCACAGTAATCTGAACAATGGGCTACCCAATTATTCCCTTGCCAGCTCACATAACCTGGCGTTCGATATAGCACTTCCTCTGCTAATGTAGGATTTGTAATCTGTTCATCATGAATTAAATCTTGCTGGTAGGAACCATCATATTTTAGGGCAGCTTCTCCACTATGAATACAAGAAGGACAAAGATAATCAACATCCTCTATCGCGTAAATACCACCTGTATAATAGACATCCACTTCCTGTTGACAACAATCGCATTCAACGATGTCATCTGTTTCAAAAATTTTCGCCTCTATTGGATTTGGTAAATATTTAAACGTAGGGATGAACGTTTGGATAGTCCGTTGATCTCTTATCTTTTGTGGCATCAACGGAACCACTGAATTTGGTTGATTTATGTAGGTTTGTAGCGTTCCTAATTTTTTTCGATCTTTTTTATCTTTATTATTCATAATAGCTGTAAATAGTCGATACGCCTCTGGATACATCCTTAGTAAACAATAGACCTCGACTAGTATTCTCAATGTTTCTTGCGTTTGTGGCTCATTCTTTAATTGATCTTTAAAAATATGCATCCGGTTAACCGTTATTGGTTGAGAAGGATTAAAATTATTTCTAAGCTCCTGCCATTCTTCAGCAATTGTCATCAAAATCTGCCTCCTTCGTTTACCTAATTTTAATATTAAAAAGAATACTCTTTCATGACTTGGCAAATTTCAACTTGATAATGTGTGTACCATTTCTCTTTTCCTAATTGCTGGGCCGTTAAATGCTTGGCATTAGCTTTCCAAGCTTGAATAGCCTCTAGTGATTCCCAATAGGATACGGTAATGCCCTTTCCGTCCTCATCCCTTACACTTTCAACACGTAGGAAGCCAGGCTGTTGCTTGGCTAAAGCATCTATTATTTCGGCCATCTTACCATAGCCCTCCCCATCATGTTCGGTTCTTTGTGATGTAAAGATCACTGCATAATATGTTTCCATTTATTTCTCCCCCTCTATAACTTTTATTGTAAACGATAATGACTTTGACTAAAATCAAAATATAGCAAACGAAAGGATTGTGACAAATGGGAATTAATCCAAATATGGCTGAAGTCGCAGCGCTCCTCGGCGAAACTTCAAGAGCTACAATACTCGCTAGTATGATGGACGGTCGTTTCCATACGGCTAGTGAATTAGCCTATATGGCTGCTATTAAACCTCAAACAGCTAGCTTCCATCTAGCTAAATTAGTAGAAGGAAAACTAATAAAGGTGGAAAAACAGGGTAGACACCGCTATTTTCAATTAGCAGACGAGGAAATTGCTCAATTTCTTGAATCCTTCCTAGCCATTTCACCTCCTCCTGAAATACGATCTTTAAAACAATCTAGCCAAATAAAATTGTTGCAGGAGGCTCGAACTTGCTATGACCATCTGGCTGGTAAATTAGGTGTTCATTTGACAGAATCGATGATGCGAGCGGGCTATTTAAAATTAGAAGAAAAGCAGTTTGTTTTAACAGATGAAGGCACATTATTTTTCACATCATTTGGTATCGATTTACCTGCATTAAAAAAGAAAAGAAGATCCTTCTCACATGCCTGTTTAGATTGGAGCGAACGGCGTTATCATTTGGCTGGTGCTCTTGGTAGTGAGCTATTCAATCATTTATTCCAGCTTGGCTGGCTTACTCGTGTCCCTTCTATTCGCGCCATTCAGGTGACGGAGAAAGGTAAAATTGGATTGAAAGAGGTATTTCAAATAGAGCTATAAAGAGTAACTAGACTTGAGGTAGGTCGCTATTACCTCAAGTCTTTTCCTCTACTAAAAGTGCGATTTACTAAATAAATTCCGACCAGTATGAATAGCCCTCCTATCATTAAAGATGGTTGTAATGGCTCATCTAATAACAGCCAGCCCGTTAAAACTCCGAAAAAGGGCGCTAAAAACAGATAGGCACTTGTTTTTCCAGGATCGCTATTTTGAAGTAGATAGTACCAGCCAGCAAATTGAATGATGGAAGAAAAGATACTAAGCCATATTAAAATCAATAATGATTGTTGATTGACAATGAAAAATGGTTGCTCTAACAAGGTACTCCCAAGGAAAAGAAGGAAGCCCCCAAACAGCATTTGGTAGGCTGATAAAACCCAAGTATCAAATAATAGACCCCATTTTTTGGCTAATAATGTTGCAATGGCCCAAAAAACAGCAGATAAAAATCCAAATAGAATACCTATCTTCCATTCAACTTGGGTACCCATTGTGATGATCACGCCGATTAAACCGAGCAAAACACCTATCCATTGATGGAACCTGTAACGTACTTTGGTAAAAATAGTGGCAAATATGACAACTAGTAATGGGTTTGTGAATGTTAATATAGAAGACTCACTTGCTGAAATGGTACGTAGACTTAGAAAAATACACCCCATCACTCCAGCCGTTTGAAAGACTCCAATCATCAATAACTTGAACCACCCTTCCTTTGTGGTTGGATGTGGTCTTTTAAAGAACCTAACAACGATAGTCATAATGATCCCTGCCAATATAAAACGCAATGCAGCCAATAATAATGGGGATGAATAGGGTAGTCCTAGTTTTACGATGGCAAAAGATGAACCCATTAAAAAGGTCGTAACTACTAATAGTGCAATAAATTGATAGTTTTTCATACAAATTTCTCCTTACCTGATTTAATCACTTTATATCGATTATAAACAGGAAGTAATTCAACATTTATCGAAGTATGGATTACAAAAAAAGCATGTAATAAAAAATCTTACCTCTAATAACTAAGAGGTAAGATGCTATAAATATCAATTTTCCATAAATATCTTCAAGTTTTCAGCAATTTCTCGTGATTTTGTATGGTGTAAGTAATGATCTCCATCCATTATAATGACTTTGCCATGCACTGAATTTTTGACTTGCTCTTCATGGAGTGGTATCCAGTTTTTCTCAATTCCATCATTGTTGTTCGCCTGAACAAATAACAATAGAGGTAAATCTTTAGGGAATGTAAGGTTTTCTGCTTCTTTAAATTTTTGATATATCCCCTTTAGTTCATTGGAAGTACTCGTATTATAAAAGTTTTTAAGGGTAATCATCCTAATTTGCTCTTTTGTTTTATCGTCATAAGGTAATCCAGCATATGGATCAGTTCCCGATAATTTTAGAGCTACTCGAGCAATGCCTGATTTTTTTAGAAACTGTAACGACTTAATTGGGAACTCCGTATCCATACCACCCTGAGTAGGGACACTGCTATCAATTCCGATAAATGCAGTTACCTCATCCTGATATTTATTGACATAATCGAGTCCATAGATCCCTGCTATCGAATGTCCCATTAACATATACTTGTCAATTTTTAATGTCTGTAGCGCTTCATGAATCTCACTAACTATATTCTCTGTGCTGCGCTCTTTCTTAGTATCATCGCTTAGCCCATAGCCAAAAGGCTCTACAGAAACTACCTTATAGTGTGGAGCTAGTTCCTCAATCAGTGGCTGAAAATCAAGCGTTGGAGCTGCTGTTCCGAAGCCTGGTAGTAAGACAATGGTTTCTGTCCCCTTCCCTTGAATAGTAATATTCATATTTTCTCCATTAACAGCAACGAGCTGACCATAGGGTTCTATTTTACCTTGTTCTATTTTGTTGCAAATAATGTTAACTGTAAAAACAATAGCGAGTAGTAGCAATCCTATTGCACCTATAATCGCTATCGATTTCAATAAGATTCTAGTAAATTTTTTCATATTTGACACACGAGGGGGTTCACCTTTACTCGTGCCTGCCTCCTTTACACTGTTGTTAACAGCTACCTTATGAGCCGTTAACAACAGTGTAAAGGACGAAGATGTCTTCCCAATGACGGTAATATGAACGCAATATGAACAATAAAAAAATGTTACGATATCCTATGTGAATAGCTACATAGGAATCCTAACATTTATCTTTTAATGGGCTGTGATTGGCAATGTAACAATAAATGTCGTTCCTTGTCCAAGCTCACTCTCCACCCGAACGTCCCCTTTATGCAAGGAAACGATTTGTTTCACAATAGCAAGTCCCATCCCACTTCCCTCATATTTTGGACTGTGGGAACGATCCGCCTTAAAAAATCGCTCGAATACCCGCTTCTGATCCTCTTGAGAAATGCCAATGCCCGTATCTGTTATACGAACTAACACATGATGAGCCTCTTGTGACATGCTGATCTTTATCATGTCGCCATCCTTTGAAAATTTAATACTATTCGTAAGAAGATTTGTCCATACCTGATTTAATTGGTCGTAATCTGCCATGACATACATCGACTGCAACTGGAGGTTAAAATGGATGTTTTTAGCCATCCATTGTGGCTGGATTGCGACGATTACACGTCTAATTTGTTCATCTAGGCTCAACGACACAGGCTGCATCGGCGGTGCCTTAGATTCAAGTAAACTTAGTTTTAATAGACTATCACTCATTTTAGACATTCGTTGAGCTTCAGCCATAATAATATCAAGATAACGGTTTTTTTCCTCATCCGTTAAGTCTACCTGCTTTAGTGCCAGAGCATAGCCAGATATTGAGGTAAGGGGTGACTGAACCTCATGGGATACGTTCGAGACAAACTCTTTCCTCATTTGCTCTAATTGCTGCAAATCGTAAGCCATTTCTTCAAAGCTTCTGGCCAAAACACCTAATTCTCCTGATTGTTTAATGTTGAGCTCGACATTAAAATCTCCACCTGCTATGTGTCTCGTGGCTTTTGTTAATTTTTTAATCGGTCTCACTAAAAACATAGCCGCTATTAGAAATACTACACTGCCTATAACTAGCGCATATGTGGAAAAATTTAAAATTACCGTGAGCGCAAAAGAGGCAGAGGAGACAGCTTTTGGTTCGATAAACATCGCTTTGGTTCCTTTGTCAGTTGTTAAAGGCATACCGACAAGTCCTGAAGAAACGTTCGGATTCACTTGCACAACTTTACCATCCAACACGTCTCGAACTTGCGTCTTAGTCACGTCAACTAATTTATCGCTTGGAGCATCTCCATAAGCCTTCATCTTCCCTGCTTCATCATAAACATAGACATCATACGATTTCAGTTGATTCATTTGGCTAAGTAAATTGTCTGCCTCCTGAAAAGGCATTGTGTCAAAAATTAAGACAATGTCCTGTCCAAAATTCAGCAAGGGGATTTGTAAGTACTCATTCAATTTATCTTTAAATAGCCATGTGGCTACGAAGAAGGAAACGACTGTCCCCCCAATGACCGCAACAAGAAATGTCAACACTACACGTGTATATAAAGATTTAATCATTCATCAACCTCTAACCTATACCCAAGACCTCGTATCGTCTCAATATGAAAATCAGCTATCATCGCGAAGCGTTCACGCAAGCGCTTTATATGTACATCAATTGTTCGATTATCGCCAGCATAATCTATTCCCCAGATTTGATCGATCAGCTGTTCACGTGTATAAACCTGTCCAGGCGTTTCGGCTAGCTTATATAATAATTCGAACTCTTTCAGTGGCAACGTAATCGAATCCGTTCTTGTCATAACTTTATAGGTCTGACGGTCAAGGGTAATAGCACCGAGCTTAATGGTCTGCGAGTAGCCAATCCTGTAGCGCTTTAATAAAGCCTTTACACGTACCGTCAATTCTAAAGGATCGAATGGTTTGGTCAAATAATCATCTGTACCGAGCTCAAAGCCCTTGACTTTTTCCCATGTTTCACCTCTTGCCGTCAGCATAAGTAATGGGATTTCAGCATTTGCTCTCCGTAGCTCCTTACATAAAGTCCAACCATCCATCGTTGGCATCATAATATCAAGCACTACAAGATCAACAGGTGTTGAGTGATAGATGGATAATGCTGCCTTACCATCTTCGGCTTCCACTGTTGCGAATCCTTCCTTGCGCAGAAACAGGCATACAAGCTCGCGAATATTCGCATCATCGTCAGCAACAAGTATAGTCGTCATACATCCGTTCCCTCTTTTCCAATATAAAAGTCAACCCTATTATACTATAAATGAACTTCACTTCTCGCCTACATGACTCTCCTTTCTAAGAGAAAAACTTCCATTAAGAAAAAGAACACCCTTCTCTAATTCCTTTTATTTTTACATAAAATGAAACTTTTGGTTTTTAGGCTCGTATTATTAGAAAATACTGATTTTTCTGGAGGTCATATGTTTAAAATTAGAGGCTTTTCCCTTATCTTTATTATATGCTTATTAGCAGCCTGCTCTCAGGAGAATGTAGTTCCTAAAGAGCAACTACAAGAAGAAAAAATGGATGAAAATATCGTGGTAACAGCAGATGGTAAACTTACCTTTAAAATTATGAATAACATAGAGGCTCCGAAAGAAACTGTGGATACGATAAAAGATGAAATCCTAAAGGCTTATGATGATATTATGCAATCCATCCATACATCATATGTTCCATCTGAGCAAATAACAATATTTCTAAATGGGGAAGACACTGAATCATGGGGTTTTGCATCGAGAATAGAATTAGCTATCAGTCAAGAAGGTTTTTATCCACTTGTTCATGAAATGACACATTCCTTACTTGGTTATGGGGGCAATTTTGATACTGATCATGGTTATTTTACACAAGAGGGTTATGCGGTCTATATGGACGAACAATTTAGTAAAAGTGAATATGATATCGAAAAGTATATGAAGTATTTTATGGATTCAGATAAATTAATTCCCATTAGCAAATTAATAGATCCATATCAAGACGATGCCTATTTCCGCCCAAATCTTACAAATCTAAATGAGTTGAATACACTTAGATGGATGAGCTATACTCACGCAGCTTCATTTGTTAAATATTTAATTGATACCTATGGACTCGAAAAATTTGAAAACATATACGATAAGAAGGACTTGGCAAATAAAATAGAAGAAGTATACGGAAAAGGAGTACATGAAATTGAAATGGATTGGTTAGCCTTTATTAACAATCAACCCGGATTTACCTATGAAGAAAAGTTTAAATCGCCTGATTTCTATGATAAAAATACAATTATTCTCCAGCTTGATCCTACATATTTTAAAAAGTAGTAAAGAGCCCTACGTTCAGCACAAAAGATCTAAGTTCGCAACATACCGGACTTAGATCTTTCCTTTTTGCCTATACATGCTCTCAACTTCAATTAGGCAATTAGCTTGGCAAACCATGCCACATAATGCGCTCCAGGAATGAATAATAACTGTGCCACAATCGTCCCTAAAAATCTTGAAAACATCATCATGACCGAGGCTTTTTTTAAATCTAAATAGCTTCCCCTTTTATTAATTACATCATCGGCTAGAATGGAGATTTTTGGATCAATGAATAAAATTAACAGAATGGTCGCTATGCCATTAATTAAACCAGATGCCATAACGGCAGTTGTTTTTAATTCCGGTACTAATAAAGTTGCATACAAAGCAGATAAAACGCCGATAGTATAGATTGCCGTAATGACTATATTCGTAATAAATAATTGTAGAGGGATATCTCGTAATCCAATATCTTTTAAATAGGTAAATCGTGGCGTATGAATATGCTTCAAGCCACGTCTTACATATTCATACGTAAAACCCTTTTTCATTAATGCTGGGATGGAGCCCCTTTCCTCAGCCAAATGGACGATAGCTCTTGAAAAAATGGCTACGAAAGTTGGGATGAGTAAGATACCTATGAGTGTACCAAGAGATGCCGCTCCAATAATGATTCGAAACTGCTGTTCTACATGTGTCAAGGCATCGTCCACAGGTGCAGTATCGACCAAACTACCCGTAAATGGCTGTTGCATCATATTAGCGAGCCGTGAAACCATGACCATTACATTAAAAAGAGCTAAAGCAGATGCTAGTAACCTGACACGCGCTCCAGATAAACGTACCGCATAGGCAAGCGTTTCAATGGCATGAATGATTAAAATAAACAAGGCAATCATTATTAATTTATTTGTTATTAAATCCACACTGTGTACCTACTCTTTGCTTTCTAACGATTTTACATACTGACGCAAAACAATCAAAATAGTTCCGATAGAAAAATCTTACCCCACAAATGAAAGGGTAAGATTTTTTTCCACTAGGCGTAAGGAGTACTAGTTTAGTTCTAGTCTCCTTCTCCCATTATATTAAACTGCTCTTCTAGACCAAATCACTACGGGAATGAGCAGTAACGACAATAGCCCTCCTGCTAAGGACAATGCCGCATAACTAGCATTCGCTACGACCATCCCTGAAAGAGCACCACCAGACGCCCCTGCCAATGCTACAAAAACATCCATTTTCCCTTGTGTTTTGGCTCGTGTAGACGACTCGGTCGCATCAACGATTTGTGCGGTACCACTAATTAAACCGAAGTTCCAGCCTAACCCTAGTAAAGAAAGTGCTACTATTAATAAAATCATCGAATCGCTTGGAGCGAATGCCGCTAATAAACCCGCTAGTAGCAACGTAACACCGGCGGCAATACTCATGGCTGTTCGTCCAACTTTATCAACAAGAATACCTGTTACAAGCGATGGCAGATACATAGCACCTACATGAAATCCAATAACAATGCCTACTTCCGATAAACCATGTCCATGATGTTTCATATGTATGGGTGTCATCGTCATAATCGCTACCATAACAATTTGTGTTAAAACCATCACGGTTGCCCCTACTGCCAGGCCACGTTTATTCCCTATTGGATGTGTGGACTGTACTTGATGTTCCTGAGCATATTTTTGCTTATGTGCCTCTATTCCTTTAGCAATTTCTAAGGGATCAGGACGCAGCATCACAAATAGAACAAGTCCTGCTACTATAAAAGCAGCAGCAGATAATAGAAAAGGACCAGCAAGCGCGGGAATACCAATCGATAGCGCCACTTTTCCCATCAATTCTACTAAATTGGGACCTAAAACTGCGCCGAATGTTGTCATAAGCATAGTCGTACTAATAGCTGTCGCACGTTGTTTGTCATTCGCTAAGTCTGTACCTGCGTATCGTGCCTGTAAATTGGTTGCAGTTCCAGCTCCATAGATTAATAGAGAGATAAACAGCATACTAACACTATTAAATATCGCAGCCATGACGACTCCAATGGCTCCTAGCCCTCCAACAATAAAGCCAGTAGATAATCCTGTTCGACGGCCATAACGTTGTGATAATTTACCAACAATGAAAGCTGCACCAGCTGACCCTAACGTAAATAATGCGGATGGTACTCCTGCATAAGCATCAGTTCCAAGCATTTGTTGAGCTAATAAAGCACCTACTGTAATACCAGCTGCCAGCCCTGCTCCCCCAAATATTTGAGATAGGCTCACTACGATTAATACACGCCTGTATAAGCTTTTTAGTTTTTCTGGTGACTCTATATATGATTCTATCGTGACTTCCACTTTTCCAGACATTCTTTACCCCCTCTTTCTAGTTTGCACAAGATTTTATTTGCCCCTATATTTCATTCCAGCTAGCACTACGTTATTCTCCAGCCAACCTCTGCCAATCTAAAACACCCTCTTCTAGCCGGAAAGCCTTGATCCCTTTTTCCTTCAACATTTTTACAGCTTCGGCTGACATTAAGCAATAAGGCCCTCTACAGTAAGCTACAATATCAACATGAGTTGGTATTGTAGCTAATTGATCCTCTAACTCTTCGATAGGCATAGAAACGGCTCCTGGAATATGTGCTTGTTCAAATTCTTCTTTTGGTCGAACATCGAGTAATAGCACTTCTCCCTTATCCATCCGTGTTACGAGATCCGAAAGCGATACCCCCTCTATGCCAAGATGCTCATTAAAAAATTCTTCTTTTATTTGTTGAACCTGAATCAATTGCTTTTCAGATAGTGCATGTAATGTTGTTAAGAATTTAGCAATCACTTCATCTGCCAATTCGTAAATAACAAAATTACCTTCCTTTGAAAACTTTACTAATCTGGCATTAAAAAGTGTCTTTAAATGCTGAGACACATTAGCTACGGACATATCTGTACTTTTAGCTAATGCATCAACAGACTTTGGACCTTGAGAGAGAATATCAAGTATTTCTAATCGTTTAGGACTGGATAAACTTTTGCCAATTCTAGCGAACTCTTGATATAACAAGTCCTTTAAATGTCGTTCATGCAATTTCGAGTCCCACCTTTCAACTATTCAATTAATTTATTGAATAGTTGAATATTAATTCTTTATTTTACCATTGTCAAGTACTTAATGTTACGAAGAAAACCATTATTTAAGCACAAAAAAAGAACATGTTTTAAAAACATGTTCTTTCAATAGGACTAGAGGGCATGCATAACGACTTTCTTCTTCTTAGAATACAATAAAAATGTCGTCGTTAAGCTTAAACTAATAATGCCGAACACAAGCCCCATTCCACTTAAGCCAATTAAATCTAGCATCATACCTGTAGACAACAGCACGACCTGAAAGACCACCGAATCGATCATATTTCGGAAAGAGAAAAAACGCCCATGGAATTGTTTAGGAACCTGTTTCTGAAAAATAACCATAGTAGTTGGGAAGAAACAGCCTACTGTAAAGCCAAATACCCCAAAAGCTACTAAAGCAAAAAGTTTGATATCTGCTAGTAACAGCAAGAGCTCCATAGATCCAATAATAAATGCCAATGTAAAGAGGAGCGTACCCATTTGTACTCGATCAGCAATTATTTTTAAGCCTGCAGCACCTAGCATAAAGCCAATCCCCTCCACTGTATACAACAAACCTGAAATCGTTGTAGATTGATGCATTTCCGAAATTTTCATAATGACTAAATTAAAAGAGCCTAAAAATAACGTTGGAATTAACATAAGAACCAAAGTCATTAGAACCATTGGATGCTCTTTTACCATCGGTAATACCTCTTTAAAGTTTCCTTTTTCTTTATTCGTTACTGTTTCATTTGTCGTTTCATCTAGTTGTAATAAGCTAGTAATCACAAACATGACGATATAAACGATAAATGAAATGATATATAACCACTTTAAATCAAAAAAGCTTAGCATAAATCCTGCTGCGGCCGTGCCGATGATTCTAGAAATAGTTCTAGCATTCATTTGCCAAGCATTTAGCGTAATTAAATCTTGCTCCTTTGCAATCATTGGAATAATCGATTGCAGTGCAGGCATATAAAAGGCAGCTGCTATTTGCAATGTAATTAAAAATAAAATCATCCATACGACCGAATTGGTATAAAGTGCGATAAACATAAATAAAACACTCACGATTCGCCCAATACTTGCCATTTGTACAACTGTTTTTTTCTTCGATTGATCAATAATGCGACCAGCCATAGGCCCTACGACCAAGCCCGCTAAAATCCCACAAGAAATAATTAATGATTTGTGAAAGTCTGAAGGTACTACCTCTTGCATAAAGGCGAGATTTCCAATAATACCAGCCCACAAGCCTAGACCTACGACAAATTCACCTAATAAAATAATCCATACATTTCGATTTCGCCACATGCTGTTCTCCTCGTTGATCTTACAATGTCATAAAACCTATCGTAACAAAATTTTAAATATTCGTACATAGCGATATAAAAAAATATTACTAGCTTCTATGCCATTCCACCCAATTCAATCTTTTTTAAAGAGTATACTATTTTTCCTATAAAAAATACTCATCCAAAAGTTTGAATTATTCAAGCAAAAAACACCGTTTGATGAAAGTATCAAACGATGTTTTTTATTATGATAGTTCTAGTTTATGCACAAGCGCTTTTCTTCTGCGCTCGATTATTTTTTGACTAATTAATGTAATGATAAATAATAAGCCTACAGTTGTGGCCATCATCCCTGCTATAGAGGTATCCCATAGCTTCGCTAAATAATAGCCAATGACAGAAGCACCAGCACCAAAGAGCATACTGTAGATAAACATTTGCTTAATCGTCTTACTAATTAAATAAGAAGTTGCGGCTGGTCCAATTAGCATGGCAACGACTAAAATGGCTCCTACGCTATCAAATGCTGCAACCGTTGTAAATGAAATCGAGGTCATAAATCCATAGTGGAGAAAGACTACGGGTATACCAATTGTTGCGGCATAGACAGGGTCAAAGGTTGCAAGCTTCATTTCCTTAAAGAATAGTAGCAAAAATACAATATTGATGACTAATACGAGTAAAAGCATCCATACAGCCTTAGGCATGGCTAGACCTAAAACCGTCCATCGATCCCATGGAACGAAAGCAATTTCTCCCATTAAAACATGCTCTACATCCAAATGGACATTACTTGCAAATAATGTAATGAGCAGGACACCCGCCGCGAATAAGGATGTAAATACCACCCCTATCGCTGCATCTTCTTGAATACCAGAAGAATGTAATAATTGTACGAGATAAGCAGTTAAAATACCCGCAACTGCTGCACCTATTAGCATCCAAAAGCCATTCAATGATTGGGTAATGATATAGGCCATCACAATACCAAAGAGGACAGTATGGCTAATGGCATCGGCTATCATAGACATTTTACGCAAAATAAGAAAAACGCCTGCAATCCCACATGTTACACCCACTAATAAGCCAGTTAATACAACCCAAAACTCTATCATCCTATATCACCCTGCTTTCGAAATTGCATTTTTCTACGATATTGATTAATTTGACCAGCAGGACTTATAAAATAGGAGATAAAGAATATACCAGCCGCCACTAGAACGATAATTGGACCAGTTGATAATCCTGTTCGAATCGCGCTAATAAAAGTACCTGTAACACCTGAAATACCTCCAATCGCTGCACTCAACAGGAGCATCGTACTCAGTTTTTTCGTCCATAATTTGGCGCTTGCAGCAGGGATAATTAATAAAGCTGACATTAATATTACACCTACAGCTTGGATACCTGTAACAATCGTCATGACAATTAATACGGTTAGCGTAGCCTTTAAAGCCTCAATCGGTAAGCCAATCCCTTTTGCATAAACAGGATCAAAGATGAGTAATTTCCATTCCTTATAAAAGAACAGACTAACTAAAATAATTACGGCTGCACTAATGAACAGCCACATTAAATCAGCCTTTGTCATCGTTGCGGCTTTACCAAAAATAAAGTTATTAAGACCACTCTGGTTTCCAATTGGACTTCTGTTAACAACAGTTAAAAACACAACACCGATGCCAAAAAATACGGTCAGTACTAACCCAATAGCCGCATCCGCCTTCAACTTTGAAAAAGACACAATCCATTGTATACAATACACAGATAAAGCAGATGTAATACCCGCTCCGAGCATCAAAATTGGTAATTCCTTTTGCCCTGTAAGGAGGAATGCAAGCGCGATGCCTGGTAATGCTGCATGTGCCGCAGCATCGCCCACTAAGCTTTGTTTTTGCAAGAAGGAGAAGGTACCTGTTATGCCTGCAGCTATACCGAGTAACATAGTGCCACTAAGTACCCACAATAAGTTACCACTTATCATCCTGATCCCTCCCTACGCATGCTGCATCATGAATAGTTTACCACCATATGTTTTTTGCAATTGTTCTGGTGTAAAAACTTCTTCTGTTGCACCTGATGCTAATATCGTTTTGTTTAATAGAATTGTATAATCAAAATATTCTTTGACCGTTTGAAGGTCGTGATGCACGACAAAAATACTTTTTCCCTGAGCCTTTAATTCTTTTAAAATATCAATGATCGTTTTTTCTGTTGCAGCATCGACCCCAGCAAAGGGTTCATCTAAGAAATAAATATCTGCATTTTGTGCTAAAGCTCTTGCTAGGAATACACGCTGCTGCTGTCCACCCGAAAGCTGACCTATAGAACGCTCTGCAAAGTCCAGCATCCCTACACTTGCTAATGCTTGCCGAGCGACTAGTTTATCCTGTTTCGTCGGTCTTTTAAATAAACCTGTATGACCATATCTCCCCATTAACACAACATCGAGAGCATTTGTCGGGAAATCCCAATCAACGGCATTTCGCTGTGGTACATACCCAACTACTAAACTTTTTGGCTCAAAGATTTTTCCTAAAATTTCTACTTTTCCAACTTTATTTGGAAGTTGGTTTAATATAGCCTTTAAAAACGTTGATTTTCCGGCACCATTTGGCCCGATAATCGCAGCTAGATGACCTTTAGGAACCGTCACACAGGCATTTTCCAATACTGTTTTCTTATCATAAGCTACTGAAAGATTTTCCACTGTTAATGCATCCATTTTATCCACCTACTTTAATGCATCGACAATTGTGTCGATGTTATATTGATACATCCCTATATACGTACCTTCTGTTGTGCCTTCCGCACCCATTGCATCCGAAAATAGTTCTCCACCGATCACAATGTCATGTCCCTTTTCTTTAGCCCCTTCTATAACCGCCTTCATCGCTTTATCAGATACACTAGACTCGATAAAAATTGCCTTGATTTTATGAGCGACTAAGAAATCAACCATTTCCTGAACGTCTTTGACTCCATACTCTGAATCTGTACTTAAGCCTTGTAAGCCACGCACTTCAAAGCCTTGACTTCGACCGAAATAATTAAAAGCATCATGGGCAGTTACTAAAATCCTTTGCGGCTCTGGAATTTCTTCGACACGTTTTTTTGCATAGCTTTGTAAATCATCTAGCTTTTTTAAGTAAGACATTTCATTCTGTTGAAAATCCTCTTTGAATTCTGGGTATTCTTCTTGGAGTTGCAAACTGATTGCTTGGACAACTCCCTTCCAAAGTTCAATATCGAACCATATATGAGGATCATGTAGCATGGCATCACTATCACTAGCAAGTAATTGCTTAGTATCTAATGTTTCCCCAACAGCTAACACGGTTTTATCTTTTGCCATTTGTTCAAAAATGTCGAGCATCTGTCCTTCTAAATGTAAACCATTGTAAAAAATAACTTCGGCCTTATCCAATTTCGATAAATCGCTTTGGGTAGCCTTGTATAAATGGGGGTCAACCCCTGGTCCCATTAATGCTGATACTTGTAAATGATCGCCACTAATTTCTTTTATAGCATCTGCAATTTGTCCTGTTGTGGCGACAACAATTCCTTTTTTTTCTCCATCTGCTTCAGTTGAACAACCGAATAACAGAAGTGAGAGTGATAGTACGAATACACCTAACCATTGTTTCATTGACTTACCTCTACTTTCATTTTATTAGTCATTGCTTGAAAAAAAGCGGTCATGCTGCACCTATAAAGGGGGTGGCGGACATGCCTTATTAAATCTTTCGGCTACGCCCGCCTTGTCAGACTTGCATCATTACATGCATCGCTCTTTCTCATACTGCCACTTTATTTATATAATTTTCCGAATAAACTGGCGCCAGCTCATCCAGAAAAGGATTAATATTATGCCTGCTCCTACAGACTCTGTAAGTTTCCAAAGAATCGTAAGAAGTAATAAAACAACCATTGGAAGAATCGTCAGCTTGAATTCACCTAACTCTTTCATTCATGCACTCTTCTTTCTTTAGAGATATTTTGTTTCCCTTAGGAAAAATATATGCTTAAAACAAAAATAATTCAACTACTTTATGAAAATTTCTTTAAAAAAATTTTTTTCTAGAGGAAAATTTACTTTCGCCCAAACAAAAAAATCTCTAATGCTATGATTAGAGATTTTTTATAAAATAGTGATATTAAATACGGTCAATCGTTGATTGCTAGCGGTTTTCCTATATATTCAAATGCATAAATATGCGTCCGAGTCAATTCAATGACGTCTTTTATTAAAGCTTCTTCTGATTTTTCATAGCCGCTTGCAATCCATTGCATCATTAATCCGTAGAAGCCGTAAGAGGTATAATGTTTGAACATATCCATATTCACTGGTTGATTGTTTATGGTCTCAAAGTTAAATTGCTCTTGATAAATTTTCGTAATCGTCAAAGGCATGCGCGTATGCAATCTAGGAATCGTATCTTCAAAATTTAATAGCTCAAAAAATGTACGATTCTGATACATGTAATGAATAATATTAAATGAAGGAGCTTTGAGCTTCGTTGTGTACACTCTTTCACCAAATAAATATGGTTCCCCCACTGCTTGTTCTAGTCCATTCAACATCTGCTCTAGCAAATTTTCTGCTAGCTCAACTTTATCCTGAAAATGCACATAAAAAGTACTACGATTATAGCCTGCTTGTTCTACAATATCCTTTACTGTAATTGCCTGAAATCCTTTTTTTTTAATTAAATCAACTAAAGTGCTATAAAAATGACGACGGGTTCTTTCCTGTCTTTGTGTCCATTTTGTCACTATTTCTTCCTCCCTTTTAGACATTTTATATAGATATGTCTACTAGTTAGACACTTGCCATAACATTAATGATTGTTTCTGTTTTATAGAGTTTTACAATAAAAGTACACCGTGATTGACACAGTGTGCAAGAAAATTTACTTTTATGGGAGTGTCATATATGGGGAAATTACAAGATAAAGTCGCAATTATTACAGGTGGTGCTTCAGGAATTGGTGCAGCAACTGCTGAATTATTTGTAGCAGAAGGTGCTAAAGTAGTACTTGTAGATCTTAATGAAGAAAAAGGCCAAGCATTTGCAGCCCAACTGCAGGCAGGCGGAGCAGAGGCTCTCTTTATTAAAGCGAATGTAACAGATGAAAATGAAGTGGCCGCTATTTATCAAACAACACTAGAGACATTTGGCAAAGTCGATGTTCTATTTAATAATGCAGGAATTGGACGAGTAACGCCAACTGAGGAGTTACCTTATGCAGAATGGCGTCAAACAGTGAATGTAGATTTAGATGGTGTATTTTTAATGGCACAGGCTGCCATTAAGGAAATGCTAAAAGCGCAAGGCGGGACAATTGTCAATACTGCCTCCATGTATGGATGGGTTGGTTCACCAGGGTCTGCAGCCTATAATGCAGCGAAAGGTGGCGTTATCAACTTAACACGTTCACTAGCACTAGAGTTTGCTACGCGCGGCATCCGTGTCAATGCCCTTTGCCCTGGTTTTATTGATACACCGATTATTCCTGAAGAAAGCAAAGAGCCATTACGTCAAGTAACACCCATGCAACGTTTAGGTCAACCAGAGGAAATGGCAAAAGCCGTTTTATTCATGGCCTGCGATGATTCAACATTTATGACAGGCAACACATTAACGGTGGATGGTGGCTATACTGCCCAATAAATAACACTAAATAATCGCTTCCCCTGTAGAGGGTAGCGATTATTTTTTTATTAAGAAAAATTTGCAGTTTTTATCCATTTCCTGCAAACTATTAACATATCGAGCAGGAAAGGATGAAGATGACAAATGAAAAAATTAATAGGTATATTATTATTTTCCATTCTTATCGTAGGCAGTGCAAGCAATGTACAAGCTGCTGGTTTTAAAGATGTGTCAGAGGATCATTATGCCTATGAAGCTATCTTATGGGCAGAAGAATATGATATTGTGAATGGTTTTGCTGATGGTACATTTAAACCGAATGCTACTATTACCGAACAGCAATTAGCTAAACTTTTAGCTATCTTTTACGAGCTTGAATCTCCCATCGATGAATTAAAAAAACAGACCCCTTCTGCCATCTGGTCGGATGAATTTTATAACCAGCTTGCTAGCTATGGTGTCCCTTTAAACGGCTATTTCGATAATCGGCTACGAGCTGCTACCGTGAAGCGTGGTGTCGTGGCACAGGCTATTACTCATTTAGCCAGTGGAAAAAAAGGATTAGATTCATCTATTCAATTTTTACTTGATTACTATATTTCTTCTGGGCAAAATCCACAGTATGAAGACCGTAATTTACAAAAGTTTTATGGTGTGACCAACAATATGACACGAGCACAGGTTGTGACAATGCTGTATCGCATGGATGAACGAAATTTTTATGAAATTTCAGGGGATGCACAAGCCATTCAAGACAATGCCAACAAATTATCGTTAAACACTCGTGCTAAAAATGCCCAAAATCAGCTCGATAAATCAATGCAACAAACTACACCTAGCAAGAGTGCTTGGGAAGGGGTTTATACGTATTATTATAAATGGGGTAAAGGAACAAATGACTTTAACCGTCGAGATGCTATCATTTCAAACGCCACAAGCAATAGCTTTTCCATTGCTTTAACTGCGAATGATGGGACAGCTACAGGGAAAGTCAACGGAACTGCCACGATAACAAGTTCGAATAAGGCATTAATGAATAAGTCCTCTAACGGCAATCGTTGTGTCGTTGAGCTAGAGCGATTAACAAATAATGCGCTGAAAGTTACAGAAGTGGATTGCCGTGCAGAGCGTAGTGAAGGCACCAATTATTCTGGTACACTAAAACAACAATAGTACACAAAAGAGTCTGATTCGTTCAGGCTCTTTTTTGAGCACCAAAAATTTTATATTGCTCCTTGGCTATGGCAATAAAATCTAGAAGGCAAGGCTGCATATGTTTATCTTTATGCCAAGCAATGTCTGTAAAGATTGGTGCTAAGTTGATTGTCGAGTGAATTTCCTCTAATTGTCCATTTGCTAATTCCTTTTCTACGACCATTCTCGGTAAAAATGTAATACCTAAACCAGCCATCACACATTGCTTAATCGCTTCTATGCTCGCAAACTCTATCATTTGTAGAGGCAAAATATTTTCCTGCTGTAGCTGTGCTTCTAAATGATTGCGATAGGAGCACCCCGTTTCCGTTAGTAGCATGGTTTCTGTTGAAAGATGAGAAGCGACGAGAGGCTCTCTTCTAGCTTTCGAGGCACTCACAAAAATAAGCTGTTCTTCGAGTAAACGTTCTCGATGTAGCATCGCTGTTTCCTGATATGTATCTGTAATAAAGGCCACATCTAACTTACCTGATTGCAATAACTCCTTGGCAATGTCAGTCGTATGCACAGGCTTAAATATAATTTTCACATGGGGATGCGCCTGTTGAAATTGCTGCAAAATGCTTGGAAGTCGATAAACACATTGACTTTCCTGTGCCCCTACTTTTAACACTACTTGTTCTTGTTCATTGGACATCGCCTTTTTCATTTCACGATCTAGCTCTAACATTTTTTCAGCATATTGTTGGAAACGCTTGCCTTCCTCTGTTAAAATGATCCGCTTCCCAAGCCTCTCAAAAAGTATAACCCCTAACTCTTGTTCCAATGTTTTAATTTGCGCAGTAATACTTGATTGAGCGTAGTCTAGGCGCTGTGCCGTTTGTGTAAAGCTTAATGTGTCTGCTGCTGTTAAAAATGTTTGAAGCTGCTTTATATCCATTTCCGCACCCCTCTTAAACAACTTTTTCGATATATTTTTATGAATCATTCACATTTATCGATAGTAAATCCAGTTTACACTAGCTTAGCAAAAATGAATAACTTTTCAACCAAACGAGGTCCATTAAACAGAAAAGGATTTGGAAACTTTATCGTCCAAATCCTTTTTTAATCTCATGCTATTGCAGTTCTTTTCTAAGACATTCGGCTGCTGACATCGCTTTTAAATCTTGAACTATATCTCCTGGTTTATTTCCTTCTCCTAAAATATATCCTTCAAATGATGTCCCCATAAAGTCAAAGATGTGTTGAAACTGCTGGATCATTGGTAGCCCTTTTATATAGGGCATATCACCACCAACTGCAATGACATACGCTTTTTTAGAAGACATATTGTCCTTGAAATTGGGGTAATTTGAATCTCTTAAAGTTTGTGACCAACGATCAATAAAGTTTTTCATCGGCCCTGTCATGCTATACCAATAAATAGGTGTAGAAAATAGTAGAATATCATGCGGAAGTATACGTTCAATGATGGAATTATAATCATCATTGACTGTAGAAAAACCCTCCTCTGTATGGCGTTTATCTATTATAGGTAGAATTGAATAATCCTTTAGATAAATTTCTTCAACTTTTAAATCTTGAGTGACTAATTTTGTTAACGTTTCTGCATTGCCATTCGGACGATTTCCACCATAAATAACGGCTATTGACATGTTGGTGATCCCTTCTTCCTTAAAGTTTTCTAGTATTATTCCCGAATAGTTATATCTTATTATGATTTCACAAATCGATAAAGATGATTATTTCCATAAAATGAATCGAAAAAATCGATTATAGAGAAGTGACTAGCATGGGAAATACATCATGAAAAATTTCAGAAAAAGGATTTTTTTAATGGGATAAATGGCTATCCTCTTGAATGATTCTTCATGATTAGACCTCCACATTATACAGAATCAAAAATTTTCTTTACCCATTCAAGATACTCACGCATATAGTATTGCTGCTTAAAGCCATGATTCTGACCTTCTGCTACAATCACAGTGACATCCGCATCTGCATTTCGTGCGGACTGAATATATTCCTGAGGTCCTTTTACCCCAACTGCTGAATCCTTTGTTCCATAAGCAATAAATTGAGGGATATGAGCCGTTCTGAAATGCTTGGATAAATCAGTCTTAAGCAAAAGCTCTTCTCGTTCTTCTGGATCTCTAACCACTTTATCATCAAAAGATGCAAAGAGCATTGGGATATTATAGCGGTACGTCAATGCAGGGTAAATCATAGCTGCAGATGCTACTTGGTCATCAACTGCATCGATAGCATCAAGCTGATAATTTTTTGGAAGCCGTTTTTCTCCCTGAATGAGATTAATAAAACTTCCTGTTTGAAAACCACCTGCACTAAAGCCTATCAATCCAATTTTATTAGGATGTATACCATAATCATTTGCATGATAACGTAGATAACGGACAGCACGCTGCACATCTAATTGGGGAATGGGCCATTCATAGGGATTGGAACGATAGTGTAGAACGAACGCGTTGATACCTGCCTTATTTAATGATTCAGCGATATCTTTTCCTTCAGTAGTGCCGCCATCCATTTCCTTAAAGCCATAGCCACCACCTGGAATCACAATGACCGCACTATCACTGTTTGACACCGTATATGGAATCAAATATGGCTCATCCTCATAGGTAGACTTTTCATAGCCTCCCTCTATTTCATGGACATATGTAAACGTATCAATGGCAGCCTCATTATTTTGATAGTCTTCTCCTACAATATTGCCGATAAATTTAAATGTAGCCAGCAGTCTATTAGGATTGCCTTTAATATTCATATCGTCTAGCTTGCTTCCAGAATGATTACCTGCAACTTCTTCTCCCCAAATTTCAACCTTACGTTCAATATCGGCAACTGGCTTCCCTGGTTTATTGCCAAATGGATTGATCTCAAGAAAAGCATAACCAAACCCTATGATCAAAACCAATATAGCTAGCAATAATCCCACAAACTTGGCTGTTTTCTTCATTATTTTCATAATCACTAACCTCCGTAAGTAGTGAAAAAAGTTTGACGAGCATCTACGAATTACCCAAAGATGATTTTATTGACAACTCAAGCATCTTTTTAGCCTTAGCCTTCGTAATTTTTACTTCACTATATGTTCTGCAGGTGAATCTTTTTCAAGTCTAAAATCAAATTTGTCCATGTTTTTATATTGAGGATCTAGATAACTAGATGTCGCATCACTATTGGAAGCGATTTTAAACTTTTTAAACGAATCATACTCGGTATCCTTCCATATCCAAATACCATCCTCCCCTTTTTCTTGATGAAACACATTCCTCGCCAATTTATTATTTTTATTACTAGTAAAATAGTTAGCTATAAATATTCGAGATGATCCAGCTGTTAGTATATTTTTTTCGATTACATTATTTTGAGTATCATACTGTAATAAAAGCTGTCCTCCATTTAATTCCATCGTATCATTACGGTAAATAATATTGTGTGAGATAATCGAATTTTTCGTCCCTCCTCTTTCTTCATCATACCCACCAATCGATATTCCTGTGAAAAAATTATTATATACTGTATTATTTAGTACTTTTATATTATCTGCATACTTATTTGCATGTTCAGATGTTACTTCAATTCCGATATCATTCTTATAAAGAGTATTGTTCTCAATCGTTATATTCTTTCCACCATCGACATATATCCCCCCAGCAGAATAATTCTCGCCATATGCTGGATTACCATAGGAGGAAATTTCATAAACTTGATTATTTTTTACAACACCGTTTCGTACATAGTCCAATTTTTTATCATTTGAAATTCCTTCAAACCCAATCAGATCAATTCCGATATTATTGCTTCGACGAACTACATTATTTTCTATTGTAAATCCATCAATGTTCCCATTCAGGACCATCGATTCACTTGCACCTACTATTAAATCTTCCACTGTATTACCTACAATATTTATATCTCTCATTGAACCTGTTCCATAGACAGCGATACCATGGCCATTTCCATCCTCGGCAAAGGTTTTTATGCTTTTCACATGATTATTCGCTACGGTAATATGGCTACTGGAGCCTGTTACATAGATTCCCATCACTGTTTCATCTTGTTGTTCCGTCGTTAAATCCTGGATAGTGAATCCACTAATGGTAATGTAATTTTTATTCTTTATCGTTACAAGAGTTGCATCATCGTCAGTATTTTCCATCGACTCTCCACTAAGAATAACTTCTTCATTTTCATACGCCTTGAAAATAACGGGGTTTAATTTTGTACCACTATGTATAACAGAAAGCTTTTCCTTATAAATGCCTTTCCGTATCAATACAGTTGTCCCTGCTTCCGCTTCTAATGCTGCCTTTTTTAGTGTTCGGTATGGGCTTAATTTTGTACCATTATTAGAATCATTTCCATTGCTGTCTACAAATATTGTCCTATCCTGTTTTGTTTCTGTATCATTCGTCGATAAAACGATCATCACAGCAGCTATAATCAAAAAAAATAAAATCCATTTTTTCATATATTCTCCCTTTTCACGATAATTTCTAAAATCTTTTTTGAAACGACGTTAAATGGTCGATTTTCTAATCACAATCTCTGCCAATACTAAATTAATCATAAAGGCTAACCACGCTCCTAACGAATACGAAAATCCATATGAAAGACCCGCTACATATTGAAATATCGTCACAAGTATGTAAATAGTTAGATTGGCAAACGTTAAGAAAAAGCTTCTTAGCATCCAGCTCCGATGACGATGAACTTGTCCTTTTCTTATAAAGCGATAACCGTTTATCGTCGTAAGCAACCAGAGTGTATTTAAAATGAGAAAACCAATCGTACTCCATATACCCCCATTTGCGTAGAGAGCTACATAATATCCTGGAAGTATATTAAATACAATCACCATTACGTAGATTCGACCATTCCAGCGGTGTAGATGAGGGTTTTTCATTCTCATCGCTCTCGAAAGACCTAATGGCCCAGTAATTAAAGCAATAATGGCTAAAGCGATATGTAGTTGGATCATGACAATCCATAATTTTTCATTCGGAAGTTCTATTTCCTTGTTCGAAAGAAATGTCGAAAATGTCGGATCGACCATAAAATTTTTAGATGTTGTATGTAAAATCCACATTACAGCTATCACCGATAAACTAATGACTAAGCCTTTTCTACTTCTCATGTCCTGCTTCCTCTCTGTTTGTAAAGTGCCCTTTAGATACACTAGTGTCCGATCAAAATGGTACATCTGTCTATCTCAAAGTATCTATAAACAGTCTATCATTAAGGACTCTTCTTCCGATACTAATCATTCACCTTTGTTACTAGACAATTTTAAGCAAAAAAACGACCTAATCGCTCTCCGCAACTAGGTCGTTTTTTTCTATGCTTCCACTGCTATATGCTGGAAGGTTGTTACATCAAATAACCCTGTATCTGTTAATTTTAAAGCAGGAATTACTGGTAATGCTACAAAAGAGAATGTCAGTAGAAAATGAAAATCTAAAGTTGGGTTGAGCTTCTGTAAAGCACCGTGTAAGCCAGCTAGCTGTTCCTTCGCCTGCTGTGCTGGTACATCTGTCATTAAGCCCCCAATTGTTAAAGGCATCTCTGCGAGAATTTCACCGTCTGCTACAATAACGAAGCCACCTTGGATTTCCTGAATGCGGGAAAGTGCCAGAACCATATCCTCATCATTTGTGCCTACAACAAGAGCATTATGTGAATCATGGGCTACTGTAGTAGCTACTGCGCCTTTTTGTAACCCAAATCCCTTCACTATGCCTAAGCCTGTCGTATGCAATTGATGATGGCGTTCGATAACCGCTAATTTCAGTAAATCTTCCTCTACCGATGGGACAAATACGCCGTCTTTCACAGGTACATCTATGACTAAATGATTGGTAATTAGCTGATTCGGTACAATTTCCATTACATTCGCCTTCGTTCCCTTGGTGAATGATAATTGTAGTCTATCCTTTGTGATGCTTGGTAAATGAACAGAGTGATGAATATGGGCAGGAACTATTGTCTCCTGACGATTTGTCAGCATGTTGCCATTTTCAGCAACTTTATGACCATTCTTCCAAACTGCTTTTGCCTGCATCGTCGATAAATCATCTATACACACAAAATCAGCTTTATAGCCTGGTGCCAGTACCCCTCGATCAAATAAACGATAGCATTCTGCTGTGTTCACGGTTGCTAGCTGGATTGCCTGCAATGGTGTCATCCCCTCCTCTATTGCCATCGCAACATCGTAATTGATGCTACCTTCATCAATCAGCTCATCCACATATTTATCATCCGTACAAAAACCAAAGCGACGTGCAGTGTGTGGCTGAACGGCCGGTAATAAATCACGTAAATTTTTCGCTGCTGATCCCTCTCGAATAAGGACATACATCCCCTGCTCTACACGGTCAATGGCTTCTTCGGCTGTCACACATTCATGATCCGTCTGAATACCTGCAGCCCGATAGCCTGTAATTTGCTCACTTTGTAAGCCCGCACAATGCCCATCAATAACTAGATTTGCTTCCTTTGATAATAAAATTTTTTGAAGCATTCCCTCTTCTCCATTTAACACGGCTGGGAAATCCATAACCTCCGCTAAGCCAAGAACTTGTTCATGGTGCAGAAATGGCTCCAAATCTTGGGCTGTTAATGTTGCGCCAGCGTTTTCAAACTGTGTCCCTGGTACACTTGAAGGAAGCATTACAAAAATATCCATATCAGCTTTTTGTGCATCATCCAGCATAAATTGGATTCCTTCTGCTCCTGCTACGTTTGCGATCTCATGTGGATCTGTAATCACGGTTGTAATACCATGAGGAATTAAGACACGACTGAATTCCCCCGGTGTTAGCATCGAAGATTCAATATGTATATGGCCATCTATTAATCCAGGAATGACGTAGCTCCCCGCTGCATCCTCTACCACTTTTGCATGAAATCTGTTGTTAGTATCCAGTGCCACAATCATGCCATTCTTCACAACAATGTCCGCTTTCTTCCACGTTAATGTAAAGACATCGGCAACTTGTGCATTTTTAAGAATAAAATCTGCCTCTAATTTACCTTGAGATGATAAAATATTTTGCGTTAATTGTTGTAATTTTGTTGTCATAGCCTATACTCCTTTTTCTTTTAAGAACTATCATGCCTGAAAGTTGTCTATCATTGCAACTATTAATCGTCAAGTCAGTAAAAAACGACCATAGTTTAATGGTCGCTCGAAAATTCTAGCTCTTTTGGTGGTTGTCCTTTTTTATTCATCAAACGCATACGAATAGGTTCAATTTTTAAGGTCACCATTTCATCCTGATTGCCAATAAAAATACTCGTGAAAATTTCTGCAATTTTATTTTTGATTCCTTCTTCGTGTACTTCAGTGAGCTTGCCCTCTATCTCCACATAAGAATCACCAAAGCCTCCATTTTCATAGCCATATAAAATATGGGTATATGGATTTTGACGGAGCTCCTCCATTTTCTCAGAATGCTTATTTGTCACAGTATATAACACAAAATCCTCATGCTGGAACGTCATATAGCGCGAATAAGGTTTCCCGTTTTCTACAGTAGCCATTGTTCCAATTTTTTCACGGTTCAATACTTCTAAAATTTCTTCGCGTACAGAAGTCATTTCATCCCATCCTTTCTCCTATACCTATATTTTGCCCTCTCCACCTAAAGCTAAACTGTTTTTTTTGAAAAATGTGAAATGACAAACTTCGGACAAATTGAAAATCTCTTGTTATAATAATTGGATGGACAACAGGAATTTACGGATGAATGAGGGTTAAAAAATGAAACAAGCTTTTTTTACGCGCTGTTTATTTTTCATAACAGGCATTATCGTGCTATCTTTTGGCATCACATTAACCATTAAAGGGCAGCTTTTTGGCGTAGGCTCTTGGGATGTTTTACATATTGGCTTAACCAAAACACTCGGGCTAACAATCGGTTCATGGTCCATCATTTTAGGACTGGCTATTTTAGCGTTTGATATGCTAATAACAAAAAAATTCCCATTGCCAGGAACTTTTATCGATATGTTTTTAGCTGGCATCTTCATTGATATTTTTAATTATTGGCTACCTGATATCGATGGCTTTTGGATGCAACTTGTTTCTTACCTAACAGGGTTAGTATTACTAGGCTGGGGCTGCGGTATGTATATGGTGGCTAATTTAGGAATTGGTCCTCGTGATACCTTAATGCTAATGATGGTTCATAAACTTGGCTGGAGCGTCACACGTTCCCGTACAACCATGGAAGTTACGGTCGCTGTACTCGGCTTCTTACTTGGCGGTCCTATCGGCATTGGTACGGTGATTATGGCCTTTGGACTTGGACCAATTGTACAATTTGCCTTAACTTATAACGAAAAATTATTTATGAGATGGACGGGCGTGAAAAGCGCCGTCATTTAAGCTTTATGACAATGCAAAGAATGCATTGTCTTTTTTTAGGGAAATAACAAGGAGCCATGTTGGGAAATGGCTCCTTGTTTCACGCTATGCTTCTGGCTCAGACGTATTTTGCCCTGTCGCTTCAATCACTTCAGGCGTGTCGTCCACAGTGTCGTCTTCTTGAACATTTTCAGCAGATGGCGGTGTAATCGTCACCAGTGTATAGTCATCTTCTTGTAAAATTTCAAATGAAAATTGTTGACGTATATCTCCTACGTATAGGGACGTCCCAATTGCTACATTCGTGACATCGATTTCGATTGTTTCGGGAATTTCTGTTGGCTTCACTTTAATACGAACCTCACGATTAGGCTGTAAGAGGAAGCCTCCATCTGCTACTCCGATGGCATCACCGATTACGGTTACTGGAATTTCTACTTCCAGCTCTTCTGACATATTGATCGATTTAAAATCAACATGTTTAATATTCCCCTTTAAAGCACAGCGCTGAACTTCTGATAAAACAGCATTAATACGCTTTCCATCAACATCTAATTGAAAAACACTTTTTGTACCATGCGCTGCAAGTAATTTAGCAAATACTCTTGCGTCTAATGTAATGGCTGTTGATTCCATTTGAAAGCCATAGACAACACCTGGGATGGCACCGTTTTGTCGAAGTTGTGTTAATGAGGATTGACGTCCTTTTTGGCGTTTATTGGCTGTTAAAACCGTATTCATCGAATATTTCCCCTTTCATGGAAACTAGTCTCATAAATGGTTTTGCCCTTTCCTCGGTTTTTTATACCTGCATGACCTGTACTGAGCAAAAAGAAAGCACCTCTCTGTCTAAAAAACAAAGAAGGTGCCTGATGATTACTTATAGTGCTACTTTTTGATTCAGTAAGTCATGTAAGTCCTGCAATTTTTTAATTTCATAATGCGGTTCAATGCCACTTGTGTTTTCAACATTGCGGATATTAAACCAACAAGTATCGATACCGGACTGTAAACCACCCTTTATATCGGATGTCAAAGAATCGCCAATAATTAACGCTTTTTCTTTATCAAAATTATCAATTCGTTCAAACACATAATCGAAAAAGTCGGGCATAGGCTTTTGATAGCCTGTTTGCTCCGAAATAAAAATGCCTTTAAAATATTGCGCTAAATTCGCATCCACAAGACGTTTATTTTGTGTAACGGTTACCCCATTCGATACGACATATAAATGATAATGATTGGCTAGCTGAGCGATTACCTCATAAGCACCCTCAACATAATGGTGGGCCTCACGTAAATATTTTTGGAAAAGTGATTCAAAATAGGTCCCATCAACTTCTATGCCAAATTCCTTTAAAGCAATCGAAAAACGGGTATTATGTAATGTATTTTTCGTTACTTCTCCACGCTCAAACGCTCGCCACATCGACTCATTAATTTCTTTGTAACGTGCAATCATCTCGGAAGTAACTACTATGTTTTCTTCTTTAAACATGCGGTCAAGTGCAGCATTTTCAGCCAAATCAAAATCTAGTAACGTATCATCCACGTCAAATAATAATATTTCATATTTCGTCATGTCCGTACCTACTTTCTATGATGCATTGTGCTATTTTCTCTATCCATGATAACGTTTTTTTAGAAAAATAACAGTAAAACCACCTTTTTCAGAATAGTAGGACTTGTAGGCGCTTTATCTTCATCCATTTCAGTGTTATTGGATTTGCGAGCATTTTCCTTTATTGGGTAAAAAAATGTTCATCTAATCCTAAAATAGCCCTTTCAGTAATTTCATATTTGAAATTATCGATGAATATGAGACAATAGAATGCTAGAAAGGAAGATGTACGAAAGATGACGACCTTACAAAAAATAACGCCTATCTTTGATCCATGGGAAGCGTATTTAGATGTTGAACAACATGGACAAATGACTCTATCCAATATTGAATTTACAACAACTAACCTTTGTAATATGCGTTGTGCACACTGTGCAGTCGGCTATACATTACAAAATAAAGACCCTGAGGCATTGCCAATAGATTTAATTTTACGTCGCTTAGACGAAATACCTCATTTAAAAACACTTAGTATTACAGGTGGAGAACCGATGATGAGTAAAAAGTCGGTACAAAATTATGTGTTGCCACTTTTGAAATATGCTCATGAACGAGGTGTACGCACACAAATTAACTCTAATTTAACATTGGAGCCGGCACGATACTTATTAATTGCCCCGTATTTAGATGTTTTGCATATTTCACATAACTGGGGTACTATCGATGAATTCGTTGAAACAGGCTTTGCCATGATGGAGCGCAAGCCTACCTATGACCAACGTGCAGCTCTGTTCCAACGTATGATTGATAACTCAAAAATGCTTGCGGAACACGGTGTCATGGTTTCAGCCGAAACCATGCTAAACAAAAAAACTTTACCATACTTAGATCATATTCATAACCAAATCATCCATGAAATGAAATGTGCACGTCATGAGGTGCATCCTATGTACCCATCAGATTTTGCTAGTGCCCTGACATCCCTTTCACTAGAGGAAACACGTGAAGCGATCCATCATCTACTAGATATTCGTGATGACAATACATGGATGTTATTCGGAACACTTCCATTTTACCCTTGCAGTACGAATGAGGAAGATCGACGATTACTTCAACGTCTTCGTACAGCGAAAAATGTCACAATGCGTAATGACCCAGATGGCCGTTCACGTTTGAATATCAACATTTTTACGGGCGATGTCATCGTTACTGATTTCGGTGATACACCAGCTCTAGGTAACATTGTACATGACAAGCTTCCAGCTGTGTTTGATAAATGGATGGCAACTGATCTGGCTAAATCACTCAATTGTCATTGTCCAGCTGTTAAATGCCTTGGCCCTAACGTTTTAGTAAAAAATATGTATTATCAAGATCAAGCGTTTGTTAGTGGCTCTGGCCGCGTTTAAGCGACTTATAACTAAAGAAACTCCTTTTGAAGAATCTGTATCAAAATGGAGTTTTTTTTTATTGTTTAAAAAAATTTCTCAACAATGTATAAAAAATATGTCGTGGTCTATACTATTAAAGATTTCACTTCAAATCCTATGACTAGGAGGGTTAACCCGATGAGTGCGATTGATCGATAACTCAAAAGGACCATCAAAGCTGAGTAAAGTACAGTTCTTAGGAATATCTTAAGATTCTATGCGGAAGCGAGGCAGTGTGTCATGGAGTATTTAATGTAAGTGGTAATCGAACCCGGAAATTTATTTCCGGGTTTTTCTATTTTATGTATGGTAAAAAGCAGTCAAGCCCAATAAAAATCACCTCGAAGCGTAACAACGAGGTGATTTTGTTCTATAATAATTCCTTCGCTAGGAATTTATAGGTATTTAAACGACTTGCTAATTCATATTGATTACAGTTCAGCATGACTTCATCAAAGCCATAGTGTTCTTGTTCTTTCACTAAAAATGCGGCAATATCCTTTGGTGTGCCGACAAGATTTGCTTTGCGATTATTGGCGATTGTCATTTTATCCATTTCTGTTAATGGATAATCCTTTGCTTCTTCGGGTGATATAGTTTGAATAATTTGCCCCTTCATCAGCTGAAGACGAGAAATATCGATTGGTTTTGCCAAGTATTCCGCTTCCTCTAAAGTAGGAGCCACCGTCGCCGCATAGGTCACAATGATTTGTGGTTTTTCCATATAATAAGAAGGCGTAAAATAGGCTTTATAGGCATCAAAAATATCCTTCGACATATTGCCTGTGAAAAATTGGGCATAGGAATAACCAACACCTAGCTGTCCTGCCTGCATCGCACTTTGACCACTTGAACCTAGTAGCCACGCCTCAGGTAATGTAATATGAACCGGTGCCGCAACGACTTGATCATAGACATGTTCACCCGTTTTTTGATTATTCATCAGCTTTAAAATAATTTCAAGCTTATCATATTGCTCAGTGAAGCGTTGTCTTCTTCCTTCTGCAAGCGCATAAATAGAGGCATGATCACCACCTGGCGCTCTCCCCACTCCGAAATCAATTCGATGAGGTGCTAATCCTGACAATGTTTTAAAAACCTCTGCAATCTTATATGGTGAATAATGCATCATCATGACGCCACCCGTCCCAATGCGAAGTCGCTTCGTTTTCGCAGCTAAAAAAGCAGCGGTTACTTCGGGAGCTGAACTTGCCAGCGACTGACTATTATGGTGTTCAGCTAGCCACATACGATGATAACCGAGTTCTTCCCCTAATAAAGCTAGTTGTTCTGTACGTTGGAAGGCTTCCTCTGCCGAATGACCTTTTGGTATAGGCATTTGATCTAAAATACTTAACTTCATTCAAAACATCCTCTCTGTCTGTAAGCTCCCCCTTTTAACTGTAATATAGTTCTGCTTATTTACAAAGCAAAAAACCTTACTCATAAGCTAGTTGTTTCATTTCCCATGTTTGATAGACCATGCCGACGAGTTTCTGTTTTTGTTCAGCATTTAGAACTTTTTCATTAAATTTCATCGCACGAAGGGAAAATTGCGTTGT
Organism: Lysinibacillus sp. GW823-FHT06C08; assembly: GCF_058795135.1. Taxonomy (NCBI): domain Bacteria; kingdom Bacillati; phylum Bacillota; class Bacilli; order Caryophanales; family Bacillaceae; genus Lysinibacillus; species Lysinibacillus sp. GW823-FHT06C08. The sequence goes on along the minus strand of NZ_JBXAHN010000005.1, from coordinate 135,977 downwards.
TTGTTCGTCAACGACGAATTGTAAAATAGCATGTCCTTTTTCATCTTGAAACGTAATATCACCTGATAATTCTACAACTTGCTCCCCTGTTTTCGCTTGATAATATCGCCAATATGGTTCAAAGAATGCATAGTTAAATGCATTACGAACCGTGACATCAGAAAAATTTTCCAAATAACCTTCTTTGACAATATCAATATACTCATGATCTGTTATATCTTTTTTAGCATTAAAGACATATCCAACAAGCATCCCCATAAACACGACACAGAGAAATACACGTATATGATTTGCTAAACTCATGTCATCACGTCCCCTTTACGTAAAAACACCACCATTTACATAATACATCAAATTTCTAACTCCAAGTAGAAAATATTTGATTATTGTAGAAATTTTACGAAAACTCATTATACAAGCTCCGCAAAATTATAGAAAGAGTATTTACAGCCCAACCTCAGTTCGCTACTATCAGATTATTATGATAGAAAAGAGATGACCTGTTGTGCCATTTGATTTAGATTTAAATATTTTAGTCATTCTTATCGTTTTTGGTTTTTTAGCCGCATTCATTGATTCAGTTGTTGGCGGCGGTGGACTTATTTCTTTACCAGCCCTTATGTTTGTAGGTCTCCCACCTTCTAGCGCTGTGGCAACCAATAAATTAGCAGGTACAATGGGATCACTTACAAGTACTTTGACATTTTATCGCTCTGGCAAGCTTGATATTAAAGCGGTCTATAAGCTATTTCCATTTGTCTTTTTCGGATCAATGCTTGGAGCTTGGGTTGTCCATTTAATGGATCCTAGTGTCCTGAAGCCGCTCATGCTGTTTATGCTGGCTGCCGTAGCTATCTATACGATCTTTAAAAAGGATTGGGGAAGCATCACTACCTTTAAAAAGTTAACACCAAAACGTTATTTATTTTTTGTAGTAGTAATTACTGGCATTGGTTTTTATGATGGTTTTTTAGGTCCTGGTACAGGTTCATTTTTATTATTTGCCTTTCTCATGGTCGGTTTTGATTTTTTACAATCTGCAGGTAATGCGAAATTTTTAAATTTCGGTAGTAATGTTGCAGCCCTTCTTATGTTTATATACTTAGGGCAAATTAATTATGCCTATGGTTTACCAATGGGGCTTGCGCAAATTGCTGGGGCCATTGTGGGCTCCAAATTTGCGATTAAACGTGGCAGCGGTTATGTACGTAAGTTATTTATCGTTGTGACCATTCTATTACTCTTGAAAAATACATATGACTATTTCTCATAATCATCTGTTATGCTGACGTATGCCAACAATATAGAAGGCTAAAACTTATCTCATATTGGGGTAAGTTTTTTTAATGGCTTTCAACTTTTTCCCTCATTTCGTACGTCTAGTACATGTATACAATTTGACAATGTTAAAAAAGGAGCTTCTTTGGACATGAAAACAAGAAATGCATTTCAACATGAAGAGGTGTTTGTCCAATTCATTCGTGAACAAAAAGAGCGTTTTTATTTGCTCGCGTATAGCTATACAAAAAATGAACAGGACGCACTAGATGTTGTACAGGACAGTGTTCAAAAAGCCATGCTGTCATTAGATCGACTTGAAAATGTTGATTATATGAAAAGCTGGTTTTATAAAATAGTCGTTCGTACAGCCATTGATTTTTTACGAAAGCATAAACGCTTACAAGTAACTGATGATGATACTTTGCAATATTTAACCCCCGCTCAAGAGGATGTCTATGAAAACGTCGATTTAGAGCATGCGTTAGATGAGCTACCGCAAATGTATCGAGAGGTTGTGATTCTCCATTATTTCGAGGATTTAAAGCTCGCAGACGTTGCGAACATCCTCGATATTAAGTTAAGTACAGCCAAATCGCGTCTTTATAAAGCATTAAAACTATTGAAAATACAATTGGAAGATGTGAAGGGAGAAACTGCACATGGATAAAAAATTAAAAAATTTAGAAAAACAATATACAGATGTTTCCATTCCTAAGGAATTAGATTTGGTGGTAGAACGAGCATTAAAGCAAGGTCGAAAAAAGAAAAAAAACCGTACTCCTCAATGGTTGCTTGGCTCGGCAGCTGCAGCTATGCTATTTACTGCTAGTTTAAATGTGAGTCCAGCAATGGCTCGAACACTTTCAGACATACCTGTTGTAGGAAGTGTTGTCAAAGTATTAACTTGGACAGAATATGAGGTGGCAGAAGATAATTTTGATGCCAATATTAAAGTACCTGCTATTGAAAATTTAGACAATCAAGATCTTGCCAATACATTAAATGAAAAATATCGTGCAGAAGGGAAAGCTCTTTACGATGAATTTATCACTGAAGTGGGTGATTTAAAAGCCAGTGGTAGTGGTGGTCATTTAGGCGTTGATAGTGGCTTTGAAATTAAAACTGATAATGACCAAATTTTATCGATTGGTCGTTATGTGGTAAATACTGTCGGCTCTTCTTCCACTGTGATGGAATACGATACGATTGACAAAGAAAACGAAATTTTAATTACTTTACCTATGCTTTTTAAAGATAAAAATTATATTGAAGCTATTAGTGAAAATATTAAGGAACAAATGCGTACGCAAATCGCTGAATCCAATCAGGATAAAGTTTATTGGGTGAAGGGTGCTGGCATGGCCGATGAAGATTTGATGGAGGAATTTACAGCCATTCAACCTGATCAGCAGTTCTACATTTCAGATAAAGGTAAGCTTGTGATTTCCTTTGATAAATATGAAGTGGCACCAGGCTTTATGGGCGTTGTGGAATTTGAAATCCCAACAGACATCTTAAAGGATGATCTTGTGAGCGCAAAATACATCCATTAATTATATAGGACTTAACGAGGTATTTGACGATTACATCATCAAATACCTCGTTTTTTTCATGGAGAAGAACCCATTTTCTGCTTATAAAGCTACTGTTTTTTGTCTAAGCTAATATGTATCAATCAATGTTAGAGGGTTTTCATCATGAAAAGTGTAGGATCCATCAGTATTTTACATGTAATCTTCCTATCAATGACCGTTATTGGCTTAAAAAATCATGTAACTATTATTCCTCCACTGCTAGATGCCGCCAAAAGAGATGGCTGGCTATCTGTACTATTTGCTGGGGGTGTTATTTTCTTTTGGTTATTTTTATTAGTTTACATCCAAAAAAAATCTAAACAGGAACCCATTCGAGACTGGCTCAGCGAAAAAATAGGAAAAGTCGCTTCTACTACCATCATCTATATTGTCGCCATTTTTCTATTGATTATCGCAGCATTTACAATGGTGGAAACATTACAATGGGTAAATAGCACATTTTTACCTCAAACACCTGTCCTTATATTATTGTTTGTTTATACTATTCTTTGCATTTTACTTGTGACAACTAGCTTACAAACAATTGTTATTGTCAATGTCTTTGTATTATTTGGAGTTGTAATCCTTGGTTTTTTTGTCGCCTTTACCAATATACAAGTAAAAGATTATAGTTTATTGCGCCCCTTTTTTGAACATGGTTTTCAGCCTATCATACATGGTATGATTTTTCCTGCTTCAGGATTTATAGAGCTATTATTACTATTATTTTTGCAGCACCAATTTAAAGAACGTCTTCGTTGGTACCATTTCACTATTATACTGGCTATCTTAATTGGCCTTACATTAGGTCCATTAATTGGAGCCATTACTGAATTCGGACCAAGTGAAGCATCGAAACAACGTTATCCTGCTTATGAAGAATGGGGATTAGTGACCATCGGACGCTATATTGAGCATTTAGACTTCTTCTCTATTTACCAATGGTTAACAGGGACTTTCATTCGTGTAAGTTTCCTCTTATATATTGTGGCAGACTTATTAAAAATGACTGGCGATCCAAAGCGTATTTGGCAAATGCTCGCTCCACCCTTCTTCATCATTTGTTTACCGTTAATTATGTTAAATGAAAGCTTATTTTTAAAAGTAAAGGGACATTATATTTTAAGTGCTACGTTTATTTTCTTTTTTGCTTTATCAATTTTTTTCATTGTCGTTGCTTACTTATCGGATAATTCTTCTAAAAAGGGGAAAACTGAAAAACAAGACATGAAAAGTGGTGAATCATAATGTCTCAACAGGAGCATGAGTTAGAGATAGATTTAAATACAATAAAAAAACTATTTCAAAAATCTGCAGATATACAATTTCAGGAATATAGCTTTAATGAACAAAAGGTACAATTTATCACATGTGATGCCATGATTGATCAGCAAATGCTGAATGGTGTCATTATTCAGCGGACCCAGTATTTGTATGATCATTTGGATGACGTTTCTTTTGAGGAAAATATAGCGAGGCATCTCCATGTTCCAAGCCTTCAAAAAATCCAAGATAAGGAACAGCTTATTTCATCCGTTTATAGTGGCTTCCTGTTGATGTATTTTGAGCAAGATCATCTGTTATATGCAAGCAATATCGCTAAAAAACCTAATCGTAAGCCGGAAGAAACGCGTATGGAGGTTCTTATTAAAGGGCCAAGGGATAACTTTATTGAAGATATCCGCGTCAATATCGCTTTAATTCGCAAACGATTACCGACCAATTCATTTTGCGTCGAAAAGGTGGAGCTCGGAAAACGCTCAAAAACAACAGTGGCGATTCTGTACTTTGAAGATATTGTGGATATGGACATTCTACATGGTATTAAGAAACAGCTAGCTGCGGTCGATACAGATATCGTTTTTAGTGGCGATTTATTGATGGAACGCGTGAATAAAAATTCTAAATTATTTCCAAAGTTCGATTATACAGGGCGACCCGATTATGCCGTTCAAGCATTAGCAAGGGGCCGCTTTGTTATTTTCGTAGATGGTGTCGCTTATTGTATTATCACGCCTGTGAATCTCTTCTTATTATTGAAATCTGCGGAAGATAATGAATATCCGGTCATTTTTAGTTCTGTAGAACGAGTACTACGGATACTCGGTATTCTTATAGGATTACTACTGCCTGCCTTTTGGCTTGCCTTAACAACCTACCATCAAAATCAATTGCCATTACAGTTACTGGCAACCGTTGTACAGGCCAAAGCTGGATTACCCCTCCCTTCTTCACTTGAAATGCTACTAATGCTTTTGATGTTTGAATTGTTCCGTGAAGCAGGGTTACGGCTTCCTTCAGTAATTGGGGGAACCATCAGTGTTGTAGGTGGAATCATTATTGGAGATGCTGCAATTCGAGCAGGTGTAACAAGTCCTGAAATGATTGTTGTTATCGCCATCTCTACCATCGCTTCATTTACCTTGGTCAATCAATCCCTAGTGACATCCGTCAGCATATTACGTGTTGCCTTTATCCTAGCTAGTGCCTTTTTCGGATTATTTGGCTTCTTTGTTTCTTTATATTTGACACTTCTTTACTTATGCAATATCCGTATTTACGGCTACTCTTACATGAACCTTGCAACAGATTTAAACTGGTCTACCATCAAAAAATCTATTTTTCGTCTATCACCAAAAGGTTACACGGAGCGCAATAAAGCACTTGCTCCTCAGGATGCAACCCGTTCAGCTGATGCTCATAGCGTAGACAAAAAAGACCAAGAAAATAACTAGCATCCCCTCACATATTGAGGAGATGCTAGTTATTTTTGGCTACATCTTTTGTATGCTCTCTTCGATAGATGCTAACCTCGATTCCCAATATCGCTTCATTTCTTCTCTTATTTGCTGATTAGCAAGATGTTCCTGATGAAAACTAATGGTCGTTTTATTATTTTCTTTGGATAGGATTCGAATTTGTATGGTAGAAGGTCGTTGCCACTCCTCTTTTTTCCAAGTAAGACGGAGTTGCAAAAGTGGTTTGACGATCCGAATTTCTCCGGTTCCCACCGTTGTACGATACTGATGACCAGGTTTAAGGATTATATTTCCCCCTCCTCCTAACCATGCATTCAAACCTTCCTCCGCTGTAATAAGTGACCATGCTTGCTGTTGCGAGATTGGAAACGTTTTTCTAACCCCTACTTGATAACCAACTGTTTTGGTTAGTCCAATACTTTTGTGGCTGTCCATGTCTTAACCTCCATCTATTAATCTGTCATTGTCTATTCACTACTAATAATTCCTCCCCTCTTCTAAAATTCCTTGTCCTATTAGTCCTTATCCTTTGCGATAAATATATAAAAATAGGAAAAGACAGAAATGCTCTCACACATTTCTGCCTTTTAATAATCGGGCCGACATACGGTTACGTCAGCTCTACATAATCATTTTGTATGCTTTGTTCGTTTTGTCCCTTACGGAATTGAATGTGATGGAGCTTCGCAAAGATACCATTGTGAGCCACTAACTCATCATAAGTACCATCTTCCTCAATACCTTTTGGCGTCACGACCATTACCCGATCTGCGTTTCTAATAGTTGCCAGGCGATGGGCAATAACTAACGTAGTACGGTTTTCAGCTAGCTCTGATAAAGATTGCTGAATAATCATCTCTGTTTCGGTATCTAATGCAGAGGTCGCTTCATCTAAAATTAAAATTGGTGGGTTTTTCAAGAACATACGCGCAATGGCTAATCGTTGTTTTTGTCCACCGGATAATTTCAAGCCTCGTTCCCCAATTTGCGTATCATAACCATCAGGTAGCTCAGCGATGAATGCCTCTAAATGGGCCTTTTTCGCTGCTTCACGAATTTCTTCTTCACTGGCGTTTAGCTTTCCATAGGCAATGTTTTCACGAATTGTCCCTGTAAATAAGAAGACATCCTGCTGTACGATACCAATTTGAGATCGTAAGGAAGCCTGGGTCATATTGCGAATATCGATACCGTCAATCGAAATAGCACCTTTTGAAACCTCATAGAAGCGAGGAATTAACGAACAAATGGTCGTTTTACCGGCACCTGAAGGGCCAACAAAAGCAATAGTTTGTCCAGCCTTTACATCGAATGAAATATCTTTTAAAACCTGTTTCGAAGTATCGTAATTAAAGTGAACATTATTGAAGGAAATATTACCATCTAAATGGTTAATGACCTTCGCATTCTCATGATCTTGAATTTCTGGTTCCTGCTCAATTAATTCACGGAATCTCTTAAAACCAGCCATCCCCTTCGGATAAAGCTCTAATAAAGCACTAATCTTATCAATTGGTTTAATGAGTACATTTGTATATAAAACAAAGCTCACTAGCTCCCCGTAAGATAATTTTCCATTAAAGCTTAGCCAAGCGCCGACTACTAACACCATTAATGTAAGGAGGCGTGTCATCATGTAAATACTCGAGTGGGTTCCTGCCATTATTTTATAGGCATATAATTTAGCCGTACGGAAAAATCCATTCTGCTCCTTAAAGCGTTTGATTTCAAAATCTTCATTTGTAAAGGATTTCACAACACGGACTCCGGACACACTATCCTCTACACGTCCGTTAACATCAGCAATTTTGCCATACATCGTTTTCCAAGCATTATTCATTTTTATATTACTAAATGTCACAAGCCATGTTAAAAATGGCACCATGATCGCTGCAATTAAAGCGAGTGTTGGGTTCACATTAAACATAATAGCAAAGGCCCCAACAAAGGTCATAATGGCAATGAATAAATCCTCAGGTCCATGATGGGCAAATTCCCCAATATCAAATAAATCATTGGTAATACGGCTCATGATATGACCTGTTTTCGTATTATCAAAGAATCGGAATGATTGCCTTTGTACATGCGTAAATAATTCCTGACGCATATCTGTCTCAATATTAATCCCCAATTTATGCCCTAAATAGTTCACGATAAAGTTTAAAAACGTACTTATTGCGTACACTAGCAGCAATAATACACTTATTTTTACAATCATTCCCCAATCGCCTGTTGGTAATAGCTCATCAATAAACCACTGAACGGCTAATGGAAAGGCGAGCTCTAAAATGGCTACAATGATTGCACTTGAAAAATCGATGACAAACAATCGTTTATGCGGCTTATAATAGGAAAAAAATTTTCTATACATGTTTGTCTCCTTTCTAAGTTGTAAAAATTTCGCCTATCTTTTAATAGTACCATTTGTGCAAACGTAACGGAAAAGTATTTTTTCTCCATAGCAGTATATTTTTATTTACTTTCAGTTTTTCGCATGCTATGATTGGTGTAAGAATTGAATAGCTTTTGACTTTATTGTCAAAGGGGAGTAGCTAGCGGATGCGATCGAAGCATCTGATTCACATTCGTCATTACATGGTTTCGTACCATCGGGTGTGATGGCATAAATTGTCTCACAGAATAATTTCTGTGCAACGAACAGTAAATTGCTTAGCAAGACCTTTGCCTATTTTTTAGGCAGGGGTCTTTTTCTTTTGCTTAAAATTGGGAAGAATATGTTAGAAGCAACCATTCATTTCTGTTCAATAATTAAAGGAGGAAACAAATTTGGAGGCAATTATTTTAGAATACGCATGGGTACTCGTCGTATTAATTGTATTAGAAGGATTGTTGGCAGCTGACAACGCAGTGGTAATGGCAGTTATGGTTAAGCATTTACCAAAAGCACAACAACAAAAAGCTTTGTTATATGGATTAGTGGGGGCATTTGTTTTCCGCTTCGCCGCATTATTCCTTATTACAACACTCGTTAATTTCTGGCAAATTCAAGCAATAGGTGCAGCTTATCTATTGTTTATGTCTATTAAGCATATTTATGATTCACGGAAAGCATCGCAAAGCTCCGATGAGATCCAAGAGCCGAAAAAGCAATCCGGCTTCTGGATGACGGTTGTAAAAGTAGAACTTGCTGATATCGCGTTCGCGGTAGATTCTATTCTAGCTGCGGTTGCTATTGCTGTAACATTACCACATATCGGTGATTTTGATATTGGTGGTATTAATGCAGGACAGTTCGCCGTTATGTTCTTAGGTGGTCTTATCGGGGTTATCATGATGCGATTCGCGGCTCGTTGGTTCGTGAAAGTTCTTGATAAATTCCCTTCACTAGAAACGGCTGCCTTCCTAATCGTTGGTTGGGTTGGTGTGAAATTAGCTGTGTTAACATTAGCACATGAAAAATTAGGCATTATTCCACATGAGTTCCCACATTCTACAATTTGGAAAGCTATTTTCTGGATTGTCCTAGTAGCAATTGCCCTAGGTGGTTACTTAATTGGGGTCAAAAACCAAAAAACTCAAGCACAATAATGATTAAAAAAATCGCCACGACCTATGTCGAGGCGATTTTCTATTTTATATGTAACATTTTATTTTATTAACAGCGCCATGCTAAATAAATTTTCATGTCATTGTAACCTCGCTAGGTCGCCCTATCCAATTCCCCCGACTAATACTTGACTTTACAAACGACACAATAGCCTTTCCTGCCGTTGTATCGAAAAATAAAGAAGTGTAAATTTTCTAATTGAGAACAAATATCAATTAAGTTTTGCACATATTTCCATGAAATTTAAAATTTTTGTATGAAGAACCTCTAACATTGTATACTAGTGAAGAAGGCATTTACTGCAAAAGGAGGAAAACTTTTATGTTATCTGAAAAACTACACACAGCACTTAACGAACAAATGAATTTTGAATTTTACTCGGCTCATGCTTACATGGCAATGGCGGCTTATTGCACAGACCAGGATTACGATGGTTTCGCTAACTTCTTTTTAGTACAAGCCGAAGAAGAACGCTTCCATGCGATGAAATTTTACAACTTCTTAAGTGATATGGGCTACCGTGCAACAATTCAAGGCTTTGAAAGCCCAGGCAATCATTTTGAATCGATTTTAGATGCCTTTAAAACAGCTCTTTCTCATGAAAAAGAAGTGACGCGCCGTATATATAATTTATCAGATATCGCTTTAGATGAACGTGAGCATGCGACAATGGCCTTTTTAAAATGGTTCATCGATGAGCAAGTAGAGGAAGAATCTACATTTGATACATTAATTCGTAAAATCGAACGTATCGAAAACGACTCCAACGCTATCTTTATGCTAGATGCAGAATTAGCTACGCGTACATTTACGCCTGATGCAGAAGCATAACATACTTACTAAATTAGCTAACCCATGACAAAGGCTACGAAGTTTCATCAAAGAAGCTTCGTAGCCTGATTTTTAGGCTTTAAATATACTATAAAACTATAGCTATTTTTTATAAGAAAAACGTCAACAATCAACGTTTCTCTTTTCTTCTTTATGATTCAGCTGGCTCTCGGACTTCTCCATCGAATGCAGCCCGATAAATAGCATAAATATCTTCTCGTTCTAATGGCATCGGACTTCGAGCTAAAATTCTTGTTTGCTTTGTTGCATCGTCAGTTAATTGTCCTAGGGCTTCTTCTGGTATATTAAATCCCTTTAACGTGGAAGGAATTTTTACATCTTGAACGAGCTGTTGTAATGCATCCACACATTTATAGGAAGCCTCTTCTTGCGATAAGTAGGCAGATGATAAACCCATGGCATCTAAAATATCTTTCATTCGTTTTTCACAGCTTTGACGAATATACCCCATGACATATGGTAATAGTACGGCATTGGAATCGCCATGGGCTATATGAAATTGACCTCCTAAAGGATAAGCTAAAGCATGAACACCGGCTACTCCTGCATTGAAAAATGCCAAACCAGCTAAATAACTACCATAGCTCATATCTGAACGTGCCTGCTTATTCTCCCCTTCCAGCACAGCCGTACGAATAGAGCCACTAATTAGGCGAATAGCTTGTAGTGCAAGTGCATCCGTTACTTCATTGGCATTGACTGAAACATATGCCTCAATGGCATGTGTTAAAGCATCAACCCCCGTTGCAGCTGTTACCTTTGGTGGTAATGAAATCGTTAGCTCTGGGTCTACAATCGCACTGTCCGCCAATAAGTAGTCGTGTGTCACAACGTCTTTTGTTGTGTCGAGGGACAGGACTGAGATATTTGTCACTTCTGAGCCTGTTCCAGATGTAGTTGGTATTAAAATTTTAGGTAATCCTTTTTGTTCAAGTGCTTTTGTGCCTGTTAAATTTAAATAATCCGCTACTTTCCCATCATGTACGGCTAAAACAGCAGCAAGCTTAGCTAAATCAAGAGCACTTCCTCCACCTAAACCGATGACCAAATCAAATTGATGTTTTCTAGTAAAATCAACTAGCTTTTCTCCAATAGCAAGTGGGGGCTCTGGGGCAATATCTGTATAAATGGTCGTTGCATATCCTTTTGAACGCAAGGGCTGCTGGACTTTATCTGCTAGCCCTAATTCCTTTAAAAATGGGTCTGTGACAATTAAAATATTTGTAGCTTTAAATCTTTCTACTTCAGGCAGAAGCTGATTTAAACATCCCCAACCTGTATAGCTTACAGGCGTAAAGGTTAATTTATGCATGGCTTCTCTACTCCTATCTATTCATAATATCCTTCTGTCGATTTTCTAAATGATTTAAATTGGACAGGGTCATGACCAAACCAAACCTGAGAATTCGTTTCATTGGCAAGTCGGCGAATGCGTTCAACTGTAGAATTATAGCCAACCGAATCATAAATAATGCCCGGTGGCTTAACAGGTGGGCCAAAGCTTTCCGCCGTATAGATGGCATCTGACGCTAAAATAATTCCACCTGTGTCTGGCATATTAATGTGCAGACCGAGCATACCCCACGCATGGCCACTACCAAAGTTTAATACTTGAATGCCTTCTGCAAGCTTCACATGATCTTCACCACGTTTAATAAGGCGCCATTGTAAATTATTTTTAATCCACATATCAATGTCGCCCCAAATGTAGGCACCGTCTTTAACATTTCTTGCATACGTTTGTAATGTGCCATTAAACTCATCTTCTTGTACAATGATCGTCGCATTCGTAAATAATTCTAAGCAGCCTGCATGGTCGAGATGCAAGTGGGATGCTACAACATATTTGATATCCTCAGGACGAACATTTAATTCTTCTAATCGATGATGTAAATAGCATTCTTCTGGCATATTAATAGGGAACGCTTTTTGTGTAAATTCTCCCCAACGTCCATCGGGTCCCATAGCGTTTGGATTACACGCCGTATCAAATAAAATTTTGCCCTCTGGATGATCAATAAGTACTGTATAAACGGGGAATTCTACAAATTCATTTGGTTGATTTGGATGATCGATTGTTGCTGGATTGTGCATGGCAATCATATAATTCTTATCCATTCGCATCGTACCGTTGTCCATTACATACAATTTTGGGTGTTGTTTGATCATTTTCATGTTTCCCATCTCCATTCGTGATTATTGGTTATTCCAAATAATGAGCTTCATTTCTGTCATTTCTTCCATTGCATATTTAATGCCTTCACGGCCTGTACCACTTTCCTTCACGCCACCATATGGCATATGATCTACACGATAAGTTGGCACATCATTAATAAGGACGCCCCCTACCTGTAATGCTTTGGAAGCTTTAAAAGCCGTCTCAATTGATGGTGTAAAAATACCTGCCTGTAGTCCATAATGAGAATCGTTAATAGCTTCTATTGCCTTCTCTATAGTAGATACTGAATTCACGATAACAACTGGCGCAAAAATTTCTTCACAGGATACCTTACTTTGTGAAGATACGTTCGATAAAACAGTTGGCAATAAAACCTGATTGTCAATATAACCACCAGCAATGATTTTAGCCCCTTCAGCAACTGCTTCTTCAATCCACTCATGGGCTCGTTCTTGTTCTGCTGCTGAAATCATCATGGCTATATCCGTTGTTTCATCAAGAGGATCACCAATGACTAGCTGTGCCACTTTAGCGCTGAGCTTGTCTAAAAACTCATTTACGATACTTTCCATTACATATATTCGCTGCAATGAAATGCATACCTGACCTTGATTTGAAAATGCCCCCATAATTATTCGGTCCATAATCTGATCAAGTTGAACGCCTTCGTCAACAATCACTCCTGCATTCGACCCTAATTCTAACGTTACCTTTTTTAAACCTGCACGATTTCGTAGCGAAATCCCTACAGCAGGACTTCCCGTAAACGTTATCATTTTCACATGAGGATGTGCTAAAAATACATCTCCTACTAATTTCCCCTGCCCAGTCACTAGATTAAAAGCTCCCGCCGGTAAATTGGTTTGTGCCAATAGTTTTGCTAGAAAATGAGCGGATAGAGCCGTTTGAGTAGCTGGCTTTAACACAATCGTATTACCTGCCGCTAAAGCAGGACCTACTTTATGCGCAACTAAATTTTGTGGGAAATTAAACGGTGTAATTGCTGCAATTACGCCGATTGGCTCTCGAATGGTATAGGCAAAACGCCCTTCCCCATTTTTAGAAGCGTCCATCGGAATCATTTCGCCAGATAATCGTTTAGCCTCCTCTGCGGCAAATTTATAGGTTTCAATGGTGCGATCAATTTCAGCATAGGCATACTTGAGCGGTTTTGCTGATTCTAGTGAAATAATACTAGCTGCCTCTTCTCGATTTTCCAAAAAGAGTGTCGATAAATGCTCCAAAATTTCTGCTCGTTGAAAAGCCGTTAACGCAGCCATGCTCTTCGCAGCTATTTGTGCACTTGCAATGGCCTCATGTATATCTTGTTCAGTGGCCATTGCAAAATGGGCAATCACCTCTTGTGAATGCGGGGCTTGAACCTCCATATACTCTGCAGTCATCTTCCATTCTCCATGAATCCATAAGCCCCTTTTCAAGACTTATCTCACTCCTTTCATTTATGGTTACGTATTCATTTCTGAAAATAAAGAAATGAATACGTAACCATTTCGGTGCAAAAAATAAACTGACGTTAAATCAGTTCATTTTTACACGTTGTATTTCTTGGGAAAAGTTTAACAGACTCTGTTTGCTGGATGCAAGTATTTTTTTTCTCCATAACCTCAAATAATTTTTCAATCGCTAAAAATCCTAAGTTTTCTTCTGATGTAATCCCTACTGTTGTCAAAGCAATGGAATGATGTTTACTAAGCTCCACATTATCAATGCCGATCACATTGAAATCCCTAGGAACCTGAAAGCCTCTTTCTAAACAAAGGTTCAAAATTTCTATAGCGATGGCATCTGTTGCTGCACAAATTGCTGTAGGTCTTCTGTCCAGTTTTAATAGTTCCTCAAAAGCCTTTTCGATATCTTCCTTATTAGTATTGGTAAAAAATGTAGGTACAGATTTAGCTTCTATTTCATGATCCTTTAGTGCCTTTTCAAACCCATGGTAGCGACCAAAAAAAGTACTCATTTGATGTGGACCACCAATCCAGCACAGTGATTGATGCCCTAATGATAAAATATGATTAGCTGCTAGATATCCTGCTTGCACATTATCTATTTCTACAAAATGTCTATTTTCTTGATGCTTACGATTAAACATAATAAATGGAATTCCTAGTTTTTCTAATGTAAAAAATAAATCATCTTGATAGAGCATCGAAGATAATATAATGGCATCTGCCTTCGTTTCTAAAACTGCATTGTAAATCGAGTGTAAATTATCTTCTGTACCAAAATAAACATTAACTTTATAGCCACGGGCGTTGACATAATTAACGATAGCGGTCGTCGTATCAACAAAAAAAGGATTGTGTAAAGGACCTGATATTAATGTTATAATGCCTGTCTTTTTCTGAACAAGCGATCTAGCTATATCATTTGGAATATAGTTTAAGTCCTCAATCGCTTTCATCACTTTTTCAACTGTTTTTGGCTTTACTAGCTCTGGTGTATTCAACACTCTTGACACGGTTGTTTGAGATACACCAGCATGCTTTGCCACATCTTTTGAAGAAACCAAAAAACCACCCATTTCATTGTTGTAAAGCTATATTATACCATACATACCTATTGATGATAGGGAGTTAGGGGGTCACTTTCTCTCATAAGGCTTTACCGCTTCACTCGCTTTGAAATTGTAGACAGGCTTAATCATCTTAATAATATCCACTGTTTCTCCAATAGCAGATGTAATTTCTGCCATAGGCTTATAGGCCATTGGTGCCTCGTCTAATGTTTCTTCATTGACTGATGTTGTCCAGATTCCCTCCATCGTCTCTTTAAAATCTTCCATATTCAACGCTTTTTTAGCGGCACGGCGTGAGTACATACGTCCTGCACCATGTGGGGCTGAATTATTCCAATCAGCATTGCCTTTCCCTATACAAATAAGTGATCCATCGCGCATATTCATAGGAATGACAAGCTTCTCTCCTTTATTGGCACGGACGGCTCCCTTACGTAGCGTCATTGTCTCTGTCTCAATATAGTTATGAATCGTATCAAATGTATCTATCAACTGCCAATTCATATGTTTTGCAATGGTTTCAGCAATAGTCCAACGATTCATCTGCGCAAATTGCTGCGCGATTTTCATATCATGAATATAGTCATGGAAATGTTCGCCCTCCAGATAGGCTAACTCTTTCGGAACCACAGGGTGTTTCTCTTTATAGGCTTGAATCATCGCTTGGATTTCCTTTTCTCGCCCTTGTTGTTTAAAGCCCTCTATTTTTTCAGTCAAATCTTGCTGACGTAAATTGTCATAGGCTCTTTTTTGATGCCAGTTTGCTACTTTTGCCCCCACATAACGTGAACCAGTATGAATTAGTAAATAGAACTGATTTTCCTCATCTTTAGCCAATTCAATAAAATGATTGCCTCCACCAAGTGTCCCTAACGATAGATTCGTATACTCATCCTTAAAGCCACTTGCTTTGAACTGTTTACCTTCGAACGCTAAAAATTGTCGGTCAGGCGATAGTTCCTTATGAACCTCTTGACCGCTCGGTACATACGTTCGAATGACAGTATCGAGTTTCTCATAATCTACCTTCGTTACATCTAATTGCGCTACAAATACACCACAGCCCACATCCACACCGACCAAATTTGGCACAACCCGCTCCTGTAGGTGAATGGTCGTGCCAATAACACAGCCTTTCCCTGCATGATAATCAGGCATAATACGTACCTTTGTACCTGACATAAACGCCTGATTCGTCAATTCTTGAATTTGATCGATCGCTGATGGCAATGCTGTTTCAGCATAAATTTTAGCCTCCGTGTAACGTCCTTTAATTTCAATCATTTTTACCCCTCCTTACCATTTATACGTACAAATGGAATGATATGTTTCATTCCATAAAAAAACGCCCTAAAAGATTCATTCTTTTAGAACGTTTTGTAAAGTTTATTCTGCATATTGTATGGCTAGTTTATTTGGTATCTCTGGAATATCATTCGATTTCACATCTTCTTCTTGTAACGTTAAGCATTGCTGTGGATACATTTCCTCCACCTCAAAAGGTATAGCAATACTCTCCATTTTATTATTCATTTGACTACGTGCCAATAAACCATTCCTCGAAAGATCGATGTTCAAAATAGCCTGCACCGTTTCTTCAAGCATTTCTAGGTCCTTTGCTTTCAGTGGCATTTGTTCCTGCATTAAGAAAGGTTGAAGATGTTCCTTAATATAGCCCTGTGCTTCAATTAAACATGAAAATTCATTTAATTTTTCAGCATAGCGCTTTAATTGTCGCTTCTCTTTCGCACGTTGTTGATTTAATTCCTGCACTTTTTGTTCAATACGACTCATACGTTCCTTTACTAAATTGACTAAATAAGGTTGAATGTCTCGAACTGCTTGCAACATGGACGTTTCTGCTTGCAGTACATTGTCGTATTGAGCTACACAAACCACTTGCTGCTCATTTAATTTTTGCACACGCTCTTTGAAAAATTCATTTTGGGTATGCTGACCGAAGATAGCCTTCATAAGCCCTTTACCATGAATCTTTTTATGCTGTGCATCTAGGCGTTCATATTCTCGTGAATACTCACTGTGCATAGTACGATACTCCCGTAACATTTGTTGATAATATACAGCGATTTCAGTAAATTTTTCTACCTTCTCATCTTGTAAATAATCATGCTGCGAGATAGTTTGTAAGAGCTGATAAAGGGTTTGAACATGTGTAAATGTATTGGCCACCTGCTCATATTCTTGCTCATATTCCTTAACTATCGCTAAGTCACGCTGATAGCGAGAAAACTCAAATTGGGTATCACCTGCGTATTTTTCAATATTCTCAACAGCAGACTGAAATGGGTCACGTCGTGGAATAACAGTTAATTCGAAGCGGAACCGTTCAAGCCATTGCAAGAAGCGAATTAAAATGGCATAGGTTTTTTTTTCACTATTTTCAGCCACACGATGTATGTGAGCTATTAAATGGTCATATTGACTTTTCTGCCAAAGCTCAAGGTTGCCCGTTTGCTTGGCTGCCAGTGCATTCGTTGCGGAAATAGCTATAAAATCACTCATCAAATGGCCAATACGCTGTTGTTCAGCAGTAATAAATGCGTCTGCATGCTCATCAGCATCAATACCATTGATGACACATAAAGGCTCCACTCCTTTATGCTTTAACGTATCCATTAATAAAAGCTCAGCATCAATCGCCCTAGAGCCGGCACGTAAAACCCAGAAAATCTCATCTACACGGTTCATCAGTGCTTCAGAGAAATAGGCCATTTCACCTCCCCCAGCTTCTAAGGAAACCGAGTCAATGATTGTCACAGATTTTAATAAATCATTTTTTAAATATACTTCCAAGTAATCTAAATGTTCACGTAAAATCTGCGAAGCAAATGTATCACCTGTTGTTAGTAGTTCTAATTTACTAAGATCAAATATGGCTACAACGCCATCTAAAAAATAGGCTTTAATCTCTTCTTGTTCGCCATATCGAATAAATGTATTGACACCTGTCGGATGTTGATCATTTACAGATAAAACCTCACGTCCGAGGAGTCCGTTGACTAGTGTCGTTTTGCCTACTCGTTGTTTACCGACGATTAAAATCATCGTTTGGTTATTAGCATCTTGAATAATACGATTTAAATGTTTAGCTGTATCTTTCACATATGTATTTTGGACAATAATACCGTACAATTGTCGAAGTTGATCAACAAATTGTGGCAATATATTATTCGCTGAGGTTGTATATTCGATTGGCGTATGGTCAATGTTCGTCATCCTCAAAACCTCTTTTCGTATGCATCTATAAGACCATTATAAATGATACTAATGCTTTACTAATATATAGATCAACGAAAAGAGGACAATATACTTATGCATTTATACGACAAATAGGAATTCATCCTTATACCGTTGTAATGTCATTTCACATTTCATTCACAATTCAGACTAAAAGAAATAGCCAATTTTATGAATTTTACTAAAATCGCCAGCGTAAATAACCTTTATTATAGCTATTTAGATCTACCTGTTCTTTTTGGAATACTATTCCCCGGTGCCTGCCATACGCGCGTAAACTTCCCCAAGTGTAGGCATGCCTCCCTGTGCACTAAATTTTTCAACAGACAATGAGGCAGCAAGATTAGCAAAGTACACTGCCTCATCTAATGATTGACCCTCTACTAAGGCATAAGCTAGTGCACCGTTAAAGGTATCACCTGCACCAGTTGTATCCACAGCAGTCGTCATATAGCCTGGTATATGAACGGGAAATATACCATCAAAATAACGCGCACCATCACTTCCTAGCGTTATAATGAGCTTATTAGGATACTTTTCTAGCAGCTGATCGATGGGCTCGTTAAAAATTTCTGCACATTCTGTTTCATTTGGCGTTAAATAGGCGATATCCTTCATCCACTGTTTATCAAAATTTGCCGCTGGTGCAGGATTTAATAATATTGGCACTCCCGCCTCTTTACATAGTTGAATGGCATATGCTGTTGTCTCTTTTGGAATTTCCAGTTGAATGATCACCATTTGGCTTTTTTGTATCAACTCTTTGGATGCCTCAATATGTGTAGGTGCTAATTCATAGTTTGCGCCAGGCACCACTACAATTCGATTATCTTGATTGTAAATAAGTATATTAGCAATACCTGTTGGAGCTGTAGCACTATGAACAATGGCATCTGTGTTTACTTGCTCTTGCTGTAAACCTGCACATAATGTTTCACCAAAGCTATCCTGACCGACACAGCCAATCATCGCCACGTCACTCCCAAGTCGAGCAGCCGCAACTGACTGATTTGCCCCTTTTCCTCCTGGAACTGTTTGAAATGCATGGCCAAGAATGGTTTCTCCTTGCTTTGGAAAAGCATTCATTTGTACAACTAAATCCATATTCAAACTTCCTATAACTGTAATCATTAATTTCCCTACCTTTCTTCTAAGCTCTATTTTAATGGAGAAAAAAGGTCAAGGACAGGGTGTTTTAATAGCCTTTTTAAAGTTTTCCTAATAATCCTTTTCTAGCCTCACGTTCAATTTTACTATCACAATCTTCGCAGGAGAATTTTCCTTTCATATTTCTTTTATACAAGGTATATTTCCTTGTCCCTTCCACAACCTCAAACGTCTTTTTGCAAAAAATACAGGAAACTGAATAAGTAATCATAATCTATTCTCCTTTCAAATAACTTGCTACTTCCACATTATCAAAAAATACCATTTATTCACAATGTTTATATTCAGAATATTCTTGTCAAACTTACTTCTATTCACATTCTATCCATAATTATTAGTATGGTTATTTGCTAACGCAAAAAAACTGAAGACAACTCTCAGTTTGTCTTCAGTCTCCAATAATATATTAATAGGCTACTCGCTTCTCTTCATAAGTAGCGATATGTTCTTCGTATTTAAAAGTTAAGGCAATCTCATCCCAACCATTTAGCAATGTTTCCTTGTAGTACGGATCAATTGTGAAATGATAGACTGTTCCATCATCATTTGATACCGTTTGTGCTGCAAGATTCACTTCCACTGAATATGGATTTGCTTTGCCCTTCGCTAGAATTTCATCACATTCTGCTTCTGTTAGCTTAATAGGAAGAATCCCATTTTTAAAGCAGTTATTATGGAAAATATCTGCAAAGGAAGGCGCAATGACGACATTAAATCCATAATCCAATATGGCCCATGGTGCGTGCTCTCGAGAAGAACCACAGCCGAAATTATCCTGTGCCACTAGAATCTTTGACTCTTTAAATTCTGGTTTATTTAATACAAAGTCTTTTATTTCATTGCCGTCTGCATCAAAGCGCCAGTGATAAAATAAATACTGTCCAAAGCCTGTGCGCTCAATACGCTTTAAAAACTCTTTTGAAATAATTTGGTCTGTATCCACATTTTTACGATCCAGTGGTGTAATAACACTCTTTACGATATTAATTGGTTCCATTTTCAACATCCCTTCCGTGTAAAAACAAGCTTTACACAGTTTCCTTTACAAATTCACGTACATCTACAAAATGCCCTGCAATTGCGGCTGCAGCTGCCATTGGTGGAGATACTAAATGTGTACGAGAACCAGCTCCCTGACGCCCTTCAAAGTTGCGGTTGGATGTGGAGGCACAGCGTTCACCAGCTGGGACTACATCATCATTCATCGCTAAACACATGGAGCAACCTGACTCTCGCCATTCGAAGCCGGCGTCTATAAAGATTTTATCTAAACCTTCTGCCTCTGCTTGTTTTTTCGTAGTATGAGAGCCTGGAACAACGATTGCTGTAACATCGCCATGTACCTTTCTTCCTTTAATAACATCAGCAGCTGCACGTAAATCACTAATACGCGAGTTTGTACAGGAGCCAATAAAGACATGCTGGATATCAATGGACGTTAATGGTTGCCCTTCCTCTAAGCCCATATAATCAAGAGCTTTTTGAAGTGCTGCCTTATCGGATTCATCTTTATAATCTGCTCGTGTTGGGACGTGGCCAGAAACTCCTGTACCCATCGATGGATTGGTTCCCCATGTAATGATAGGCTCGATTTCTTCCGCATGAATAATACGAACTGTATCGTAAGTAGCATCCTCATCAGAAGCTAGGCTTAACCAATAGTTAGCTGCTTCCTCAAATTGTTCACCTTGTGGGGCATATTTACGACCACGAATATAGTCTACCGTTGTTTGATCAGGGGAAATAAGCCCTGCCTTGGCACCAGCTTCAATCGACATATTACAAATCGTCATCCGTTCTTCCATGGACAGTTTGTGGATAGCTTCTCCAGTAAATTCCACAATATATCCTGTGCCGACTCCAATTCCGAATTTTGCAATAATCGCTAAAATAATATCTTTAGCGGCTACTCCGACTGATAGCTCCCCTTCAACACGAATTTCCATTGTCTTTGGCTTATTTTGCCATAATGTTTGCGTCGATAATACATGCTCTACCTCAGAAGTTCCAATACCAAAGGCAATCGCTCCAAATGCACCATGTGTGGATGTATGTGAGTCACCACAGACAATCGTTTTGCCAGGCTGTGTAAGCCCTAGCTCTGGTCCAATAACATGGACAATTCCTTGATCAGGATGGCCCATACCTGCAAGCTCAACACCAAACTCCTCAGCATTTTTGGCTAAAGTTTCAATTTGGTTACGTGCAATCGGATCATGGATGGTTGGTAAATTTTTTGTTGGAACATTATGATCCATTGTTGCAAAGCTTAAATCTGGGCGACGTACTTGACGTCCAGTCATCCGAAGTCCTTCAAAAGCTTGCGGAGAAGTTACTTCATGAATTAAATGAAGATCAATATATAACAGGTCCGGTTTGCCCTCTTCCTGATAAACAACATGTTTATCCCAAATCTTTTCAATTATATTTTTACCCATTGTCTTCACCTATTTCTTTAGATATATGTTGTCATAATGCTTTGTGAAACAAAACTAGTATCAATTTCATTAATAACCTTGTCTGTCCATTCATTTGTTGATAAAACTCTACTGCCATCACGGGCAAGATCTGCTGTAAAATAACCATCATCAAATACCGCACTTACGGCACGTTCAATTTCTGCTGCTTCTTCCTTTAAGCCAAACGAGTATTGAAGCATCATCGCTACAGAAAGAATGGTTGCTGCAGGATTTGCCACTCCTTGCCCTGCAATCTCAGGTGCTGACCCGTGTACTGGCTCATATAGGCCAAAATTATCTCCACGAATAGATGCCGACGGTAATACACCTAAAGAACCCGTAATAACAGATGCTTCATCACTTAAAATATCCCCGAACATGTTTTCTGTAACTACTACATCATAGTGTCCAGGATTTGTAATCAGTTTCATCGCTACAGAATCTACTAGGTTATGTTCCACCAAAACATCTGGATATTCTTTTTTCTTTGCTTCTACGACTTCTCGCCATAAACGACTTGTTTCAAGAACATTCGCCTTGTCAACAGAGCATAACTTGCCTCCACGTAAACGTGCTAGCTCAAAGGCATTTTCAACGATACGCTCTACTTCTGCTTTCGAGTAAACAGTTGTATCAATTGCGCCATTTTCAGTACGCATACGTGGTTCCCCGAAGTATACGCCACCTGTTAGTTCACGAACTATCATTAAATCAACGTTTTCAGCTACTTCACGCTTCAATGGTGAAGCATCTAGTAAACTCGGGAACGCCTTTACAGGACGTAGATTAGCAAATAAATCAAAGTGTTTGCGAATTCGCAATAATCCCTTTTCAGGGCGTAATTCAGGTGGATTCTGATCCCACTTTGGCCCTCCAACAGCTCCTAGTAGAACCGCATCACTATTCTCACACATCTCAATTGTTTCATCTGGTAGTGGATTATTGTGTTGGTCGATGGCAGCGCCCCCGATTGTTCCATACCCTAAATGGAAAGTATGATTAAATCTTTTACCAATCACTTGTAATACACGCACAGCAGAAGCAACAACCTCTGGCCCAATTCCGTCACCAGGAAGTACTGTAATTTTTTTCTCCATCATCAAAACACCCTTCTTTATATAGCGCATTCGCTAATTTTGTAAAGACACTCACCAAATATATGAGTGATGAGCGTATTCAATTTTCTTGATTAACCTTATACGCCATGATTATTGCATCCGACTTGTGAATGGTACCTCACACATTTCACTACTTGTAAAACTGGACGATTAATTAAACTGGATGTGCACGAAGACTTTCTTTTATTAAATGACGGTTAATAGCATTTAAATAAGCTTTCGCCGATGCTTCCAAAACATCCTGAGAGGAGTTGCGGCCAGTCGTCGATACATGATCATAACGAATATTTATAACAGCTTCACCAAGTGCATCACGGCCTTTCCCCACTGATGTCACACGGTAATCAATCACATGAACAGCACTTGGTACTAGCTGCTCTAGCGTGTTAAAAATGGCTTCTACTGACCCAGAACCAGTGGCAACTACTGTTTTCTCTAATCCCTCTGGTGTTAGCACAATGGCTGTGGCCGTCGGAATATTTTCTGTACCATATTGCACTTGAACCATTTTCAATTCAAATAGTGGCACATCCTCTAACTGAATTTGCTGTTCCGTAAGAAGAGTCAGTAAATCTTCCTCTGTAATTTCCTTTTTACGATCCGCCAATTTTTTGAATTCCAAAAACGCCTTATTCAACTTTTCATCTGATAGATCAAAGCCCATTGTTTCAGCTCGATCACGGAAGGCTGCTCGACCAGAATGTTTTCCAAGAACTAAAGGTATTTCACCTTCACCGATCAGTGCAGGTGAAATAATTTCATAAGTTTCTGGATTTTTTAACACACCATCCTGATGAATACCAGATTCGTGTGCAAATGCATTTTTCCCAACAATCGCTTTGTTTGGCTGAATCACGACGTTTGTCAATTTACTGACTAATTGGGACGTACGTTTAATCTCTTGCAGCTGTATCCCTGTCTCTACCTGATAAAAATCCTTACGTATATGAAGGGCTACGGCAATTTCTTCTAACGCTACATTGCCTGCTCGCTCTCCAATGCCATTAATTGTTCCCTCCACTTGTGCAGCACCATTTTCAATTGCCGCCAATGTGTTGGCTGTTGCCATTCCTAGGTCGTTATGACAATGGGCAGAAAATTTGACTTTATCAGCGCCTTTTACGTTTTCCAGCAAATACTTAAATAATGCACCATATTCGTAAGGGGAGGCATAGCCAACTGTATCAGGGACGTTAATCGTTGTGGCCCCAGCGGCAACCACTTCATTCATAATTCGTACTAAAAATTCACGATCTGAACGGAATGCATCCTCAGCAGACCATTGTACAAGGGGAAAGTATTTTTTCGCATATTTAACCGCTTCAACCGCTTGCTCGATGACTTGTTCTGGTGATTTTTTCAGCTTGTATTCCATATGGATGGGTGAAGTAGCTAGAAAAATATGAATATGTGGTTGTTGAGCTACTTTAATAGCTTCCCATGTCGTATCAATATCCTTTTGGATACAACGAGCAAGGCCCGTTACGACTGAATTTTTTACTGTTTCAGCAATGCGATGGACTGCATCAAAGTCACCGGGTGACGAAGCAGGAAACCCTGCTTCAATAATTGTCACACCAAGGCGCTCTAACTGTTTAGCAATTTCTATTTTCTCTGCTGTATTTAAATTGATACCAGCAGATTGTTCACCATCGCGAAGCGTAGTATCGAAAATATCAATTTTTCGCACTTGTCGCCACTTCTCTTACCACTTTTTCTTTACCTTCGTTGATGAATGGCATCATCTCACGTAGTTTTGCGCCTACTTCTTCGATTTGATGGTTCGCACCTGCCTCTTTGAACTTTGTATATTCAGGACGACCATTTTCATTTTCTTGAATCCAACGCCGAGCAAACGTACCATCTTGGATATCCGTTAACACGTCTTTCATACGAGCTTTTACAGACTCATCGATGATGCGTGGTCCTGCCACATAATCTCCCCACTCAGCTGTATCTGATACGGAGTAACGCATTGTTGCCATTCCACCTTCAAACATTAGATCAACAATTAGCTTTAACTCATGTAGTGTTTCGAAGTATGCTAATTCTGGTTGGTAGCCTGCTTCCACTAACGTTTCAAATCCTGCTTTTACTAGCTGCGTTGCGCCCCCACAAAGTACTGCTTGCTCGCCAAATAAATCTGTCTCTGTTTCTTCTTTAAATGTTGTTTCAAGAAGGCCACCACGTGCGGCACCAATGCCTTTACCGTAAGCAAGTGCTAAATCTTTTGCTTGGCCCGTTGCATCTTGATGGATAGCAAATAAACCTGGTACACCAGCACCTTCTTGGAATTGACGACGAACTAAATGCCCTGGTCCTTTTGGCGCTACTAAAAATACGTCTACATCTGCTGGTGGTGTAATTTGCCCAAAGTGAATATTGAAGCCGTGTGCAAACATTAGCGCTTTCCCTGCTTGTAAATGTGGAGCAATTTCTGCTTCATACACAGCTTTTTGTCGCTCATCTGGTAGTAGAATTTGGATTACATCTGCTTCTTGTGCTGCTTCAGCCACTGTTTTTACGTCAACACCATCTGCTTTAGCAGCATCAAAAGATCCACCTGGGCGAACCCCTACTACTACGTCAAAGCCTGATTCTTTTAGGTTTAATGCATGTGCATGACCTTGTGAGCCGTATCCGATAATAGCGATTTTCTTTCCTTTTAATACTTCCTCGTTAATATTTTGTTCATAGTACATTGTAGCCATTGTTGTTTCCTCCTAGAATTTGGTTTATTTTCACAGCTCTAGATGCATGACATTTTGGTAGTACTCACATCTATCACATCTAAAGCTATCAATTTTATAGGCAAACTATTTTAAAATAGAGAGCTGCGGATTCGAGATCTTTTGTGTTTCACGAACTGAGGCAGTTGCTCCTGTACGTGTAAGTTCTTTAATGCCATATGGTCGAATGAGTTCAATAAAGGCATCTATTTTGTCTGGGTGTCCTACGACTTGATACGTCACTACATTTTTAGCTGTGTCAATTATTTGAGCGCGGAACGGTTCGACAATCGAATTCATTTCCAAGCGTAAATTTGGTGGTGAAATAACCTTTACTAGTGCTAGTTCTCGCAGGACAATTGATTTATCAGTAATATCATTGACCTTTAATACATCAATTTGTTTGGATAATTGCTTCACCAGTTGTTCAATTTTGCCTTCATCCTCTACATTGACAACAAAGGTCATTTTTGAAAAATTCGGTTGCTCTGTATGACCAACTGTAATGGATTCAATATTAAACTGACGTTTCATAAGTAAACCTGTTAATCGGTTTAACACACCACTTTGGTTAATCACAGTTACGGTAATTACTCGTTTCAATTCTTTTTCACCCCAATCATTTCATGTAGGCCTTTGCCTGGTGCTACCATTGGGTATACACATTCAAGCTGTTTCACACGACAATCGATTAACACAGGCTCATCAGAAAGTAATGCCTCTCGGAAAATAGCTTCCGCTTCATCAATTGTGTTAATGCGATAGCCTTTAATGCTATACGCATCCGCCAATTTAACAAAATCCGGTTGGATTGGCATAAGTGAGGATGAATAGCGCTCTTCATAGAATGTTTCTTGCCATTGGCGAACCATTCCTAAACAGCTATTATTCAAAATCACTATTTTTACTGGTAAGTTAAATTCCTGTAGAATGGACAGCTCCTGTGCAGTCATTTGAAACCCTGCATCTCCTACAATCGAAATAACTTTTTTGTCTGGCTTCGCAAATTGGGCACCAATTGCGGCTGGGAAGCCGAAGCCCATCGTACCAAGTCCACCAGACGTTACCCAGGCATGATCGTTATTTAAATGATAGTATTGCGCTGTCCACATTTGATGCTGCCCAACATCTGTTGTCACAATGGCATCACCCTCTGTAATTTTATGAACTAATCGCAATGCCTCTTGTGGTAAGATTTCCTGATCATGATCATTCTTGCAATACCATAATGGAAATTCATTGGCGTGATTTCTTAAATAGGCTAGCCAATCCGTTGTATCAGGACCATCGAAATCCTTTTTCAGTATCGCTTTCAATGCTTCTTTTGCATCTGCCACAATCGGAATATCTGTCGGTACGTTTTTACCAATTTCAGCAGGATCAATATCGATATGAACAATAGTCGCATTTGGTGCAAATGTAGCTAAATTACCTGTTAAGCGATCGTCAAATCGAGCACCAATATTAAGTAATAAATCTGCCTTTGTTATTGCTGTGTTCGCTGTTGCCGTACCGTGCATGCCGGCCATCCCTAGGAATAATTCATGTTCACCGTGGATGGAGCCTAAGCCTAGTAAAGTATTCGTTACAGGGATACGGTATTTTTCAGCGAATGTCGTTAATTCTTCACGTGCGTCTGCAAAAAGAACACCTGCACCAGCTAAGATGACTGGATTTTTTGCTAAAGAAATTGCTTGTATCGCCTTTTGGATTTGTAAGTAGTTAGGCTTATAGGTTGGTTGATAGCCTGGTAAATAAATTTCATCCGGTGCTTGAGGCGGATTTTCTACATCAAACAGCATTTGTGAAACGTCCTTTGGAAAGTCAACGACAACTGGCCCCTTACGACCTGTGCTGGCAATATGGAAAGCTTCTTTGACAATACGTGGGATGTCATTTACATCTTGTACTTGATAATTATGCTTGGTAATGGGTGTAGTAATACCCATAATATCAGCTTCTTGGAAAGCATCTGTGCCAATAACAGAAGTAGCAACCTGACCAGTGAATACCACTAAAGGTATGGAATCAATCATGGCATCGGCTATCCCTGTAACAAGATTTGTTGCGCCTGGGCCACTTGTAGCAATGACAACACCTGTTTTCCCTGAAACACGCGCATAGCCTTCCGCCGCATGGATAGCACCCTGCTCATGTCTTGTTAAAATATGACGGATTGGATTTTTATACATCGCATCATAAATTGGTAATACAGCACCACCTGGATAGCCAAAGATGATTTCAACGCCCTGATCGTGCAATGCCTGCACTAGTACATCGGCCCCGTCCTTTGCTTGATAGGTTTGCTCAACTGTTGCAGTTGTTGCTAATTGTTCTTTTTCATTAATTGAAACATTCGCACTCATCAATATGCCTCCTTTATTTCTTTCAAACTCACACATCAGTGTTGTAGATTAATGAAGTGTCACTAGCTGGTTAGTCTATGCTCTCCTGAAGAAGGAGAGTTAGCTCATTCCATTATGAAAATAATAAAAAGCCTTTTTCTCCACACGCAAAGAACTACCTTACGTAGGGATGAAAAAGACTTTCCATGGTACCACCCTTTTTTATAGCAAATAATTGCTACCTCGCGAATAAATGACAGCATTTATGTGCACCCATGCGGAATATACCGCATCTAATAGGGTGTCATAAAACATTTATTCATTAATAACGAGCACTTTCGACTATGCCCGAAGCTATCTAATGGTGTAAACACGTTTAATAGCTCACTCCGAGGGGATGTCGGATCTAGTTGTATCGCCGGCTTCCAGCACGACCGGCTCTCTGGTAGATACAAGGCTCTAGAACCTTTAACCTCATCAACGTTTTCATTTATCTAGTTTTAAATCTTCATAACGCCACCAGTGGAAGCGTTCGTCACTAATTTTGAGTATCTTGCGAGCCAACCTCGTTTGATTTTAGGCTCAAAGACTGGTAATTTTGCTCGACGTTCAGCTAAAACTTCCTCTGAAACTTGTAAATTAATCGTACGATTTGGTAGATCAATTTCAATCATATCTCCGTCTTCTACTAAAGCAATTGGACCACCCTCAGCAGCTTCTGGTGAAATATGTCCGATTGAAATACCGCGTGATGCCCCTGAGAAACGACCATCTGTGATTAAAGCCACCTTTGTACCAAGGCCACGACCTTGAATCGCAGATGTTGGTGCCAGCATTTCCGGCATTCCTGGGCCACCTTTAGGACCTTCATAGCGAATGACGACGACATGGCCCTCTTTCACTATTCCATTATCAATATTTTCTTGTGCTGCCTCCTGTGAATCAAAAACGATGGCTTGACCTTTGAATACTTGGATGGAAGGATCTACTGCGCCGACTTTAATCACGGAGCCTTCTGGTGCGATGTTACCGAATAACACCGATAAACCACCTACAGCACTATATGGATTTTCTTTCGTTCGAATGACTTGATTATTCGTAATGTGATGATCTTTAACTAACTCACCCATTGTCACTCCTGCCACTGTTGGACGATTAGGATGTATAGCACCTGGAATAGACACCAATTCATTAATAATGGCACTAACGCCACCAGCTTTATTAATATCATCCATTGAAATATCGGAAGCAGGCATGATTTTTGCTAAATAAGGTACTCGTTCTGCAACTTTATTAATATCCTCAATGTTGTAATCTATTTCCGCTTCATTGGCAATGGCTAATGTATGTAAAACCGTGTTAGTAGATCCACCCATAGCCATATCTAATGCAAAAGCATCGTCAATTGCCTCTTTTGTAATAATATCGCGTGGCTTAATATCTTCCTTTACCATACGAATTAATTGTTTCGCCGCTTCTTTAATGAGCTTATGACGCTCTTCAGAAGTAGCTACGATTGTTCCATTACCTGGTAAAGCAACACCTAGCATTTCCATTAAACAGTTCATAGAGTTTGCGGTAAACATCCCTGAGCAGGAACCGCAAGTCGGACAAGCATTATTTTCAATATCTAATAGCTCTTCGGCAGACATATTTCCAGATTTATGAGCACCGACACCTTCAAAAACAGACGTTAATGAAAGCTGTTTGCCTGATGCAGATGTACCGGCCTCCATTGGACCACCAGACACAAAAATCGATGGTACGTTGGTACGAACTGCTGCCATAAGCATACCTGGTGTAATTTTGTCACAGTTTGGAATATAAAATACGCCATCAAACCAGTGTGCATTAATAACCGTCTCAGCTGAGTCTGCTATAATTTCACGACTTGGTAATGAATAGCGCATACCAATATGCCCCATTGCAATACCATCATCGACCCCAATTGTATTAAATTCGAATGGAATACCACCCGCTTCAATAATGGCTTCTTTTACAACATCAGCGAACGTACGTAAATGAACGTGACCTGGTATTATGTCGATATAAGAGTTACAAACCCCAATAAATGGCTTGCCTAAATCTTTTGCTTTTACTTTGCCTGTTGCATATAAAAGACTTCGA
Source organism: Lysinibacillus sp. GW823-FHT06C08 (assembly GCF_058795135.1). Lineage (NCBI taxonomy): Bacteria > Bacillati > Bacillota > Bacilli > Caryophanales > Bacillaceae > Lysinibacillus > Lysinibacillus sp. GW823-FHT06C08. The sequence goes on along the minus strand of NZ_JBXAHN010000005.1, from coordinate 106,022 downwards.
TGTGGCGCTCGATCTACGCCTACTTTTATCATGTCACTTCTCATTTTAAACGCCCCTCATTTATTGCTTTCCATACTATGTTCGTTGCTATATACAAAATCAAAATCTTCTGTCTATTTATTTTTTGTTTATAGATAACAGCATTCTAGAGTACTATTGCTGTAACGAACGTGTTAAATTGTTGTTATCATAGTACGAAAAAAAGGTCTCGTCAACACTATTTTTTGAATTGTTTAAACAATTAAAAAAATCTATCAAAATTGAAATCGTTTACATGCTGATTAAGCATCAGTTTTATCTCGCTTTGATAAAAATTTTGACATTTCGTTCATATTTTAATTTTTCAAAAATATAGAACAATAATTTTCTAAATATGAACAAAGAGTTGGAAAGGGCGGAAAAGGAGATAGCGCTTACAATAGAAATAATTTTTTTAAATATCCTGTAAAAAACACATGATCGGGATCATATTGGTGTCGAATGTTTAAAAATTTTTCAATTTCAGGATATAATTCATAAACCTTTTGAGCGGTTAAATGATGTTGTTTGCCCCAATGTGGACGACCTTCATATTTCTGCATTAACGTATGCACCCATTTAAAATAGGGCTCCTCTGACATTCCTTTATACATATGGAAGGCGATAAAGGCTGATTCACGCCCCTGTGTAGGGCTTAAAAAACCTGCTTCCCCTGCAGTTGTTCGACATTCTAATGGAAAATGAACATTAAAAACACCCTTTTTAAAGGTTGCATGAATTTCCTCTAGACAAGCTTCAAATTGAGATAATGGGATGGCATATTCACTTTCCTGGAACTTCACACTACGAGGTGAAGGATAAATTTCATAGCTTATACCTATTTTTTCACTTTCCACCACATTAGCCGCTGCTATTTTACTCATGGCACCACTTAAAGCTGGTTTCCACTTACACAGCTCAGACATCGCAAAAAAAGCACCATTTTCTACAATTTGTAACTTGAGGTTCTCTATTTTCTTATTCCATTCGCTTTGATAGACAGGAGCCACAACATTCATTCGCTTTACTTGAATCGTCTCACTACCAGGGAAATAAAACCATTCCACATGACGATGTTGTTGGATATCCTCCGCAAACCCGGTGAGTCCATTAGCTAAAGTATCTCTTGCCCCCACATAATGCAGACCATATAATGGCATGACTTTAATCGTTACTTTAACAAGAATACCGAGCATTCCTAGCGCTACATGAAGTGCTTCAGACAAATCATCCAATCCTCGTCGATGCTCCTGATAAGTTCCCGTCCCATCTACAAATCCCCACGACATCACGGCTGAGGATAAGGAACCAAGTGTAACACCTGTGCCATGAGTCCCCGTTGATACGGCACCTGCAATAGTTTGCTCCTGAATATCTCCCATATTAATTAATGCAAATCCATGCTTTGCTAGCATTGGTCCAATTTCATATAAATAGGTTCCAGCCCATAATGTAGCCTCCTGCTTTTCCTCATTCACAGCGATTAACCCGCGCATATTATGTAAGGAAATAGCTATATGCTCCGGCATTGCCACAGCGCTAAACGAGTGTGCTGCACCTGTAACACGAATCGTCTTTGCAGATTCGCGTGCATGTTTAACAATCATTGAAACTTCTTCAATGGAATGCGGTAAATACATTTCACTTGGATAGGAAATAACATTCCCAGCCCAGTTAGTCCATTTTTCTCCATTCTTCCATTTTTCTATAGAAAACATTGTCCATCCCCCCTGTATGTTGTATAAGATCCTACATACTTGTCCCCTCGAACACCATGTAATAATTGGAATCGTTCACAAAGCTCCCCAGCCTTGGCATGTCGAAAATAAATGGTATCGCCAATTTCAATGTTTTTCCCTTTGACCTTAATCGGCGTTTGCACCTCTCCTGCCCCTTCTAAGCTAAGATATGCAAAATTGGTAGGTTCATAGAATACAGGTAACCGATCACTACCGATCGCACCAGAAGCTGTATATCCCCCTCCATGACAAACAACGATATTTTTTTCAGGCTGTCTCGTGACACGTAAGGCGAATCCGGCTGCTTTTTCAAGCTGCAAATGGGTAAATTGATCGAACAGAGCAGGGGCATAAAACGCAGAACCAACCGTAATTTCAGTCACTTCTTTCTGCTGAGTTGTGTAAGTCATACTACCTGAGCCTCCTCCATTAACAAAACGTAAATTTGGAAAATAGGCTTTAATATGAGCGATAGCTAATCGGCGAAATTGAGTGACCTGCTTTTTCGCCTGTGCTTGCATGGCTTCTATTACTCTACCCTTTAATACATTCGCTGGACGATTACCAACACCAGCGATTTGCGCCTCATAGCCCATGGCCCCTACTACTTCAATAGAAGGATTATTTTTTATGGCTTGCAAAAATGGAGTTAACGTCTCAAGGGAATATAATGATGAACGTTTCGTACCAAAGTACAATAATTTGAAATCATTTGATACATTAATATCGATGCAAATTGGGACACGCACACCCATTTCATTCCCTAACTTCGCTAATAGTTGGATATGTTCCTGTCGATCAACCATAAACGTAACGGTTTTCCCCTCTTGAACAAAGTGTAATAATTGACGTATAGCCGTCTCTTCCATCACTGGATAGCCCAGTAATACATCATCAAACTGCTGCTGTAGTAAAAAAATTGTCTCTGCTGCTGTAAAAGTCATAAACCCTACTACATTCACAAGCTGATGTTGAATATAGCGAAGCACCTCAACTGAACGAATCGATTTTGTTGCTAGACGAATTGGTTTTCCCCCACATGCACCCTGTACAATTTGAATATTTTTATCAAGTGCATCAAAATCCAACCACGCAAATGGCCGTTCCAAATGACCAAACGGTTGATCCCATCTTGTTGTCATTTAATCCCTCCCTTTTAAGTACTAAGTATTAGACATGTAATAGAATAATTCCTTTAATCAAAATAAAAACAACCGTGAGCAGTTAACTAACAATGCCTACACGGTTGTTTTTAAAATGGGACAAACATTTCATTCACCTTTCTATTAAATTGGTTACGATGCGTAGAGGAAATCCGCTGCTAGATTTAATAAAACTAACAAATGCAAGCCCGCAATTAGTAAACCTTGACGATTTAATCGTTTCATTACAGCCATATTCATATATAACACGCTCCTTTTTCACATTATATTCTTTTTTAGTTCATTTTTCAAACTATTCAAATAATGGAAAATTACCCATTTAAAAAGACTACCTATTAGCAATGTGCTAAATAAATTTATGCATGGGCGATTGAGGTGATGAATCAAAAAAATTTTTACGAATGAATAGGCTGTTTTTGCAAATAATTTTAGAAAAGGCTCATTCATTTCTTTCGAAAGTAGATGAATGTATTTTAGGTACGATTTGAATGCGCAAACATACTATAGAAGTAAGCGATAATCGGTGTATGTATCATATAAAAGCTGTTATATGTAATGTAGGCATTTTCACAACAATTTATGCAGATGATTTGGCTGTCACTCCAGCTAACGATCAATTGACATGGTGAAAGAGCTGCAAGGTTAAAGACAGCCGGATAAAATCATGTAATTATTACAAAAAAAGATGGCAACGTTTAATCTGCTTCATTCAGGGTATAACTAAGTAATCGCCATTATATCTTAACTTTAAGGAGATGAGAAATATGATTAGTTTCATTTGGTATTTAATCATCGGAGGGATTCTTGGATGGTTAGCAGGCGTAATTTTAGGTAAGGATGTACCTGGTGGTATCATTGGAAATATTATTGCGGGGATTGTCGGTTCTTGGGTCGGTAGTATGGTTTTAGGGAACTGGGGCTGGAGAGTTAGTGATTTCTACGTATTCCCTGCGTTAATCGGTGCTATCGTGCTGATATTTATCGTAAGCCTTATTCTCAAAGGTATGCGTAAAGCAACTTAAATATGCGATGAAGAGCCATCCAATGTGATGGCTCTTTATTTTTCTTGATGTAAAAGAACTGCTGCTTTTAACTCATCGTGATAAGCGTTGTACAATTGATAGTAAGACAACACATCTTCCACATATTCCTCACTGTGATTATATTGAAAAACTGCCTTTTTAATTTCACCTTGTGCAGCACCATATTTCGACAAGTAATTAGCTGCACTAAAAACTGCATCCTCTATGTCATATGGATCAGCAACCCCATCGCCATTTGCATCAACTCCATATCCCCCGTATTTCGCAATGGTCTGCGGGCTCATTAGTTCAGTCTTGGATATATCGCCCTTCCCTAAACCTGAGCAAGTGGGATGCTTCCAGCCAACAAATGTGCAAGGCATAAATTGCATATGCCCCTCTGCACCTGCTGACGATACCATCGTTTTCACTGTCGAAAAACGAGTCTCAATGCGATGATGTGCAGCAAGTAAGGTCCAAGGTACGCCATACTTCTCCTCCGCCGCTATGTATACAGGAATAAATTTTTCAGGAATGCTTATATCAAAATGCTCCTGAATTTCTTCTATCGCCTTTTCCTGAGCAAGCTTTTCAAAAATCGGTAAGGTTTGAAGCTCCTTCCAAGCAAAAAAAGTAAGGACGTATACAGTTATTGCAATTGGAATCAATAATGCTATCATACCCAATTTTGTCGCGGGTGATAACATCGGTTTGTTATTCTTTTTTTTAGCCATAAGTCACACCTAATCTAGTAGTCTACTTCCATATTACCAAATTTTCCGAAATAAGTTGCGAAATTTTTTAAGTCATACAACCTAGCAGCATAGGACATCATTTCCACTACGAAAGCAGTTGAAAGACTTGGGAAAAATATAGTAAAATACAAATTGATTAATTTTATGGATCATAATAGGGAGGAATTTTATTTTGTGGAAAGACTTTAAAGAATTTGCGATGAAAGGCAATATTATCGATTTAGCAGTAGCAGTTGTCATTGGTGGTGCTTTCGGTAAAATTGTAACCTCCTTAGTTGAAAATATCATTATGCCATTAGTTGGTGTGTTAACAGGTGGTATTGATTTAACAGCAAGCTTTGTCTACGGCTCAGGTGACGCCCAAATCAAATTAGGCGTATTTTTACAATCAATTATTGATTTTTTAATTATTGCGTTTGCAATTTTTATGGCTTTACGAATTATGACGAAGCTTACCAATAAAAAGGAAGAAGCAGTCGTGGAAGAACCCACTCCTGAGCTGGATGCCAAGGAAGAGCTTCTAAAAGAAATCCGCGATTTATTAAAAAAGGAACAAGCCTAATATCTATCGCAACTTCGAATCTGTCTCATTTCAATGAGGCAGATTTTTTTCATTAGCAGAAAAATACTTCCAATGGCTTTTCTTCAAATCCACACTGCTCCCTCAACGATTAATGAACTTACTTCCCAGGGAAGCCGCATTGTCAGACATAGAAATGATCCACCCCCCTTTATAACCTACTATTCCTACGTGATTAACATAAAATAATCTAGCTAATTTTCTGAAATCACCCTTGTTCTTCTTGAATATCCATGTTAAATTGGTAACAATTATTGAGATTACTACTATTAAATGAAAAGCGAATAGTCCCGCTTTACATAATATTGGAGAAAAGAGTGACGTCATGACATTAAACAGAAGCATTGAAACAAAACTTGTACAACTAGGTAATTTAAGTGACCCAACAACGGGAGCGGTTAGTCCACCTATTCATTTATCAACGGCTTATAAACATGCTGGGATCGGAGAATCTACAGGCTTTGACTACACACGTACAAAAAATCCAACCCGTGCTCTTTTAGAAGCAGGCTTTGCTGATTTAGAGGGTGGCGATATGGGCTTTGCCTGTAGCTCTGGGATGGCTGCCATCCAATTAGTATTATCTATATTTAAACCAGGCGATGAATTAGTGGTGCCAGATGATTTATACGGCGGTACATATAGACTATTTAACTTCTTCCAAGAGACATATAATATTAAGCCTGTTTATTCAAAATTCGAATCAGTAGAGCAGGTAGAAGCATTAATAAATGAAAATACACGTGCATTATTCATCGAAACACCAACGAATCCGCTTATGCAGGAATTTGATTTACAAGTGTATGCTGAGCTTGCACATAAACACGGTGCTTTGTTAATTGTAGATAATACATTCTATACACCATACTTCCAACGTCCTATTGATTTGGGAGCAGACATTGTGCTTCACTCCGCAACAAAATATATTGGCGGACATAATGATGTCTTAGCTGGGATCGTAGTAGCTAAAGGCACAGAATTAGCTGAACGCATTGGCTTTATTCATAATGGTAGTGGCATGGTGCTTGGTGCTATGGATTCTTGGTTACTTATTCGTGGCTTAAAAACAATGCACCTTCGCTTAAAGCAACATGATGCCAATGCCAAAGCTATTGCTGCTTACTTAGAGGAAGAGGCACTAGTTACAGATGTCCTTTATACAGGAAAAGGTGGTATGCTGTCATTTCGTTTACAAAAACCAGAATGGATTGACCCATTCCTTCGTAACTTAAAGTTAATCACTTTTGCTGAAAGTCTTGGGGGTGTGGAAAGCTTTATTACATATCCAGCTACTCAAACACATGCAGATATGCCTTATGAAGAACGAGTTGAACGTGGCGTTTGTGATCGTTTACTACGCTTCTCAGTTGGTATTGAGGAAGCAGAAGATTTAATTGCAGACTTACAACAAGTATTTGATATCCTAAGAAAAGAGGCATAATGATGAAGCAACATATAGAAACTAGCCTCATTCATGCGGGTGTTCGTGATGGCTACTCAAATAAAAAAGGGGCAGTTAATGTTCCTATGTACCTTTCCTCTACTTTCCACCAAGAGAGTATAGATGAGTTTGGCGAATATGATTATGCGCGTTCCGGTAACCCTACGCGTGATGCTCTAGAAAAAGCGATAGCAGAGCTTGAAGGTGGAGTTCGTGCCCATGCCTTTTCTTCAGGGATTGCTGCGGTTTCAGCCGCTTTAATGCTGTTATCACAGGGCGACCATATCGTCATGACTGAAGATGTTTATGGTGGAACATATCGTTTTGTGACAAAGGTATTACCGCGCTTTGGGATTTCCCACACTTTTGTAGATTTCACGGATTTAGCAGCCGTGGAAGCTGCAATAACGCCGGCTACAAAACTGCTTTATATGGAAACACCATCTAATCCAACGTTAGGCATTACCGATATTCGTGGTGTGGTAGAGCTGGCGAAACAACACCGATGTCTCACATTTTTGGATAATACATTTATGACGCCATTACATCAACGTCCGTTAGAACTAGGTGTTGATGTCGTTATTCATAGTGCGACGAAGTTTTTATCGGGGCATTCTGATATTATTGCAGGATTAACAGTCACAGCTGATGAAAAGCTAGGACAGGACTTATACTTTATCCAAAATTCATTTGGCAATATTTTGGGTGTACAGGATTCATTTACACTCTTGCAAAACATTAAAACGACAGATGTCCGTTTTAGCCGTTCTACACAATCTGCTCAAAAAATTGCTGAGTTTTTAGCAACTCATACACTGGTAGAACAAGTCTATTACCCTGGACTATCCTCACATCCAGGTCATGACATCCATCAGCGTCAAAGTACAAGCTCTGGAGCAGTTTTATCTTTCCGCTTACCAAGCTATGCTTCCGCAAAAGCATTAGTCGAGGCAATGAAAATCCCAGTTTTCGCTGTCTCACTTGGTGGTGTGGAATCCATTCTTTCCTATCCGGCAAAGATGAGCCATGCCGCTATGGAGCCTGAGGAACGTGCCAAACGTGGGATCACAGACGGACTTTTACGTTTTTCTGTAGGACTCGAGCATGTAGATGATTTAATAGACGATTTCGCACAGGCTTTAGAGGTCGCTGCAAAGGCTTAATCGAATAAACATTAAAACCGCGCCATTAATGACGCGGTTTTAATGTACGCTCAATTTTTCACCTTAGCCAATAGGCGATATAAATAATCGCCATGCCCCTTTGCTAACAAAGTATCCTGCTCAGCTGATATCCAGTAAAAAGAAAAAAGTAAATCTGCTTCATTCAACCCAGTAGGATAATGTTGCCAGGTTTCCATTGTTTCATCGGAGGTAGTTAAATGATAAAAATAACGTTTCTGTAAAACACCTGATGGATGGTTAAAGTAATCCTGTGCAATGAACCCTTGAACAACAAGTGTTGTTAGGCCTGTCTCCTCCAGCATCTCCCGCTTTACGGCCTCTAACGGTGTTTCCCCTTGTTCAATCGTACCTTTAGGAACTTGAATACCTGCCCCTACTGTATTTTGTTCAAATACGAGAACTTGAATTTGCTCCCCATGCTCTCTTGTAATATAGCCAAATGCTTTTTCAACTACTTCCATGAAGTCTTCCCCCTATCTAATTGTGCTTTACAATAAAGATAAAAATTGGAATTGCAGGTGAAAAGTGTTGACATCTATTATACGTCAGATGCAAGAAAATGACATTACTTTCGTACAAGAAATTACTATTCAAAGCCGGCTTCTAGTCACCTATTTTTGAGGGTCTTATTGGACTATTCTCATCAGAGCAGGAATTGGCATACATTTTTCAGTCTTATGCATTCTGCTATTTGCCCAGTACGCTACCACATGTTTTCTTTATGTAAGATTAATTTGTTCGGCCTGAATAACAAGCGCTGTTAATCCTGTTGTACTGCCAGATTCATGTGCTTGTCCTTGTTGCCAAAGAACGCCATCTCCTGTTTCAATATCGACTCTTTTTCCATCCTCACCACAAACCCAGCCTTCACCCTGAATAACAATCATTAATTGTGGTACAGGTGCTTCATGCATGCCTACCACACCATTTGGCTCAATATAGATAAAGCCTATATTCGTGGGAACTGCCGTTTTCATGATTTTTTGATAATACGCATTTATGGACTCATAAGAGTGAATTTGATTCGCTAAATCTTGAGAAAAATGAAATAGTTGCATTGAATTTAATTCCTTTCACGCTAAGCTAATTCTTCCTGGGCAAATGCTAATAATGTTCCATCCTCTTTTTTGTAATAAAAAACAAATGCATCATAGCCATTTCTTTTTACCGTCTCCCAATCTGTTGTTTCACCATTCATTAACTGTACATTTCCTTGTTCATCGACCTCATAGTCATCCACTTCTTCATCATAATCAATGTTATAAAAAAATGATAAGATAACCTCAGTGGCGGGCATATTATATAGCTGCAGAGGACGGTTGCCGCGTTGTTCTTCTGTATAGTCATCACAAAACAACGCATTATAACCGTGTAGAGTCGCATCAAAAAGCAAAATTTCCTCTGCTGTTAAAGGGTCCTTGGCAACGATTTTAGCAGTCGAACCTGAAATGAATGGTAAAACCTCCCCTTCTAAGGCTAATAAATCACCATAATACCAAATTTCAAATTGCGTATTATTTAAAGTAGAGCAAAGCTGTAATTGTGATTCGACCCCTTCTGGCTGTTGAATCCTTGTTGTGACATGCTGTAAATAAGTAGGAATAAGATTGTTCATAGTTGGCTTCACTCCCCTTTTTATTCAATTCCTTTTCAGTATTATCATACATTAAATTTTACACAAAAAGAAAAGCCCAGAAAATTTCTGGGCTTGATGACACTTACTTTTCTAGCATGATTAAAACTGACGGGCCTTTGCTTCGCTTCGCAAGAGACGGTTATGAAGAGTGATCTCCGTTTCCCCGTTTACTTGCGATTTTGATCGCTTAATCCTTGACCAGTTGCGGTGGATTTTTTGAGATTTGGGGTCTAATTGTTCGAACCTACTCATTTTTCATCCTCCTCATCATTATAGATTTCATAAGTGAAATCTTTTTTATTATGACCAGCTAGGATGGAATTATACAACGACGAAAATAACCGCTTACGTTTTCATATTATTTATTTTCTTGTAGCCAAGTTAACGCATATTGCACATATAATTCTGTTCCAATGCGCAAACCATCTTCGTCAATATCGAAATGGCCATTATGATGTGCCCAGCGTGTATCTTTTTCTGTATTTCCAGAACCTACTAATGCAAAACAGCCTGGCACTTCATCTAAATAAAAGCTGAAATCCTCGCCACCCATCGTTGGGTCGTCTAAATGATAAGCTTCAGTACCAAAATGCTCAATTGCTAAACGTTCAACTAAGTCGGCACTAGCTGTATCGTTGTTGACGGCTTGAGTACCGTATTCATAAATAACCTCAGCTGTTCCACCATAGAGTGTTGCAACTTGATCAGCATAATGGCGAATTTGTGCTTCCATATGCGTACGAACGTCTTGATCGAAGCAACGCACAGTTCCTTCCAAAATAGCGTCTTCGGCAATTACATTGAAACGGGTACCGACATCCATTTTACCAATGGTTAAGACAGCTGGTCGAAGTGGATTGACCGTACGCGATACAACCGTTTGAACATTCAACGCAAAGGTCGAAGCAATCATCACTGCATCGATAGCATCATGTGGCGCTGCAGCATGACCACCCTGACCTTTGAAAGTTACTTTAAAAATATCAGCAGAGGCAAACGCAGGTCCTTTATTGCACTGGATTTTTCCTGTGTCTATTTGTGACCAAATATGAATACCGAATGCGTTATCTACACCTTCCATAGCGCCTTGCTCAACCATTGCTTTTGCCCCTGTAGCAACTTCTTCAGCAGGCTGGAAAATAAATCGAACTGTCCCTTCTATTTCGTCACGGACTGCATGTAAAGTTTTAGCGGCAATTAATAGCATGGCTGTATGGGCATCATGACCACATGCATGCATCTTTCCATTTGTTTTAGATCGATATGGAATATCCTCTCGAATTTCATAAACGGATAAGGCATCCATATCCGCTCGTAGGGCAACTGTTTTTCCTTCCTTGTTCCCTTTTAATTCAGCAATAATACCTGTGGGTTCTGTTCGTCTATAAGGAATACCTAGCTTATCTAAATAAGCTGCTACATAATTCGTTGTTTCATATTCCTCCCACGAAAGCTCAGGCTCACTATGTAATTTTTGACGAATTGCCACAAGCTCGCTGTTAAGATCAGCAATGATAGGTTTAATAGTAGTCATGATTACTCTCTCCTTTTTTATAACCAATTGACGAAAATACCCGCTAAAATAACCGATGTTATGGTTACACTAATGAAGCCTCCAACAAGCATAGGTGGCAGCATACGACTGAGCAGCATTTCACGCTCTTTTTCATCCGTCGTCGATGATTTCACCACTTCATTCGTTAAAATATAATCTGCGGGGAAACCATATAGCGCTGTTAAGGAAACTGCAAACGCTAAGTTCGGGCTAACTTTTAATATTTTCCCTGCGATGAACGAGAAAATATACATGCCGACTACAGCTAGGACAATCGAAACAACTAACGGTACAATAATGCGCATTAGCATTTCAGGGGTTGCCTGTTTTAAGCCGTCGAATATAAAGAGCATTAAGCCCATAATGGCAAAGCCAAAGCCATTTGCTTTTTGTAACGGTTGTTTTTCTAAAAAACCAATTGTTGAAGCGAGTACACCAAATACTAAGCACAGTACTAGTGCATTAACTGTCACAATTGGAGCTAATACGGTCGATGTACCGTAGGCCAATAAACCAACAAGCGCTAAACGGAAAAATTTAAAATATTCTGTATTGTAATTTGCAGGTATCTTCCTCAATAATTTAGGCTGTTCAGTAGCAGCGTTTTCTTCTTCCTGCACTTGTGAAATCGTATGTAGCTTACCTTGTTGGTGTTCTTTTAATAAACGTTTTGCTTCACGTTTTAATACAATTGAAGTAATCGGATAGCCTGCAAATCCTTGAATGACATAAATAACAATTGCAAAAACTGCTAAATCCTCTAAGCCAGCTGCCGAGGCACCTTCTGACATGACTAATGCAGCCACAACTCCTCCAACTAATGGTGGAACTGCCACAATCATTGTTTTCAAATCAAAAATCATGGCGCCAATAGTAAATAAAATAGCAATAATTCCTACAATACCGGCCAATGAAATGACAATTGCCTTCCACTGGTTTTTCAATTCCTTGAGTGACAGAAGTGTCCCCATATTGGTAATTAATAAATACATTAACATCGTGGCAACTACTGGACCGATCCCGGCAATACTAACAATATCTTTCGGGAAAAACGTCCAATAGCCAATTAAAAATAATACCGCACAGACGAACACAGATGGAATCCAAGCCTTTGTTCTTGTTGCGACAATATCTCCGATGTAAAGAATAGCAAGTACTATCGTCAGTGCTAACATTTGAGACATATTAAATAATTCTCCTTACCTATTAATTTTTTAATGTCCTCTATAATAATACTTATTATTCTAAAAATTCTATTTTTACAGAAAAGAAGAAAATTAGCCCTTTTTCGAGCATATTCGCGACATTAAATTTTTAATTTACTAAATATTCAGTTTTTTAAATATTGATAAAAAGTAGAACCATGCTTAATAGGCTCTACTTCATTTCATAAATTCTATGCTATTAATATATATAAAATAGTCATACAACATGCATAAATTATTGTCATTAGGACCAATCGCAGCATAGACCCTCCTCTAAAACAAGCCACCGAGGAGGGTTTATGTTTATGCTAAAACAAGTTCAGGTTATGTTGGTCACTGTTTCTTCTCTAATAAAACGTTGACAACTTTCTCTAGCTGAAGATCTAAAGAATATGGATCCTCCATGACGAATTCATCATCGAATTCACCATACATATAGACATTGCCATTTTTCACAGCAGGGGCTCCTTGCCAAATAGGGCTATTCAATATCTCCTCCGCATCTTCTTGCGAATTCACATAGACAAATACATGATCACCTAAATACTCGGGCAGCACCTCTAACGAAATATTTTCAAAGCCTTCTTTCATATTTAATGCTTGTTCTGTAGGAGGTAATTTCAACATCTGATAAATGGTATTACTACCATAATTCCCACCCTCAGCAGCTAACACAAACAAACCTGTAGGGCTTAATTGCACAATTGACACCGTTTCGCCTTCCTTAATGATACCTTCTATTTGTTCTCGAGCATCTTCTACCTTGCGTTCATATCCTTTTATCCATTCCTCCGCTTCTTGCTCTTTACCAAATACTTCAGCAATTCTTCTGAATTTTTCCAAAGGCCCTGCCGTTGAAAGTTCTTCCCAATACGGGATAAAAACTGTCGTTCCTATTTTTTCGTATTGTTCAATATTTTTTTCAATTGATCCAATAATTAAATCTGGCTCTAACATAATGAGTTTTTCCGGGTTCATTGGAAAATTACCTAAATTCTCAATTTTATCGAGTGTTTCTTGCGGAATACCAGATTTTTCTATCCACCCTTCCGTTAACATTCCTTCACGAACCCCGATTGGAATAATGCCTAGCTTTAATAGTTGTCCCATATATTGATCAGCCGCTACACGCTGTGGCTGTGCTGGAATTTCAACATCACCTCTTGGCGTAGAAACAATTCTTGTTTTCCCTTCCTGCATCACTTCTTGTCCACTATTCGCCTTTGTTTCTTGATTGGCAGCTGGTGTGGCTCCATTTGTAGTTGTTGCATTTGAGCATGCAGCTAATAATAATGATAGACACATAAACAACGTCATGGCCGTTACCTTCATGTTTTTAAACTTCGACATTTCGCTTGCTCCCTTTCGTTGATAATGATTTTCAATTTCATCATCAATATACCATTCGATATGATTGGGGAGAATAGCATATCTTCTTCTCCAAAGTGGCAATTCTTCATCTTGGCTTTTTTGTTTCCACGCTCTTTTAAATTGAGCTGGAGAAATGCCCTTATGTCGTTTAAAGCTTCGACTTAATGAATAGCCATCTGGATAACCAACATGATCCGCAATGTCCTGCAATGTCGCATCTGTTTGTACTAGCAATTTTGCTGCTTTATTTATACGTATTACACCCAAATAATGAATCGGGCTAGTATGCATTTTTTCTTTAAATAACTTAGATAAATAACCTACACTACAAGATAATTCCTGAGCCAGCTTTTCAAGTGTCAATGGCCTCTGATAATGTTCCTCTATATAACGAACTGCTTCTGTAACTATATCTGGCTTTATAGGGTGAATTCCCTGGGCATGCATTTGTCGTAGTAATTCATAAATATATTGATAAAACAATGCTTTTATATGTAAACGTTTCAGCTCTTTTTCATTGGGTTGTAGCCAAACCGTATTCATTTGCTCCACTTTATCAAGCAGAGTAAGTGGATTAGCTGGTGCGAAAGCATACTGGTATTGAAACGGATTGTCGTTTTCCAACAAAGCTACAATTTCTTGTCGATTTGGTAACGGTAGAGTGGTTTTATAGAAAATCAGAAAATACTCAAATTCCTTCTCTGCTACAATCTGTATACAGACCCCTTTGCCTGCATGAAAGGCATGAAAGGATTGTACCAAATGCCTATTTTTATCGACCCATATTTGAGCATCGCCTCTTTTTGTATACAGAAAGGCATTCGTAGGCAATGGATAAGGGCCGAATGCTTCTCCTTGTTCCATCATTGTAAAACGTATATCCATGATTTTAATGTACGCGTGATTCCACAAAAGTATATGGTCGTTTAATTTCATTTAGCTCAAGCACTCCTTCTAGTTTAACCATTGACATGGCTCTAGTTTAACAGAATTCTTGATAAATGATAATGATTCTCACACAAAAAGGACTTGTCATTGTTGCGATCAAGTCCTTCTTTGTATTGTTTATTTTTTGAATCGATTGCCTGTGTTCATATAGATCATTAAAAAAATCGTAAGCACTACAAAAAGAACAAGACCGACAATAAATAACCACTGTGTGTGAAATAGTTCATTTAGCACCCATAAAAGTACACAAAAACAGTAGCCATACATCATCTTCCCCATAAATTTTGCAAGTGCTATTTCGTCATACGTATCTTTTTCGTCTTGTGACATTGTGTTAAAGCCAGCAATTAAAAAAGTTCCTTTCCCCTGTGATAATACAAGGGCAAAGATGAGAAATGGAAGCATGATGATTAAATATACAAAAACACCCACAGTGACTCAGCCTACTTTCCATAAATAAATTGTTGAATCGCTGGTAGTAAATCCTCATGTAGTGGAAGTGTTGGGTCTGCATACGTTGCTAAATTTGCGGCATAGTCTTCTGGTGCCTTTTTCAACACATGGTTCATCCCTTCCATATAAAGAAGCGTTGCATCAGGGTTACCTTTCTTCAATGCCTCTGCATCGACTTCCTTCACTTGTAAATCAGTCGTTCCTTGCACAAGTAGTACAGGACTCTTTACTTTTCCAAGCTCTGTGGCTGGATTATACTTTAACACGGAAATAAGGAAGGGCTGTACAGAAGGACGGAAGACTGCTTGTAATTCGGGCGAAATATTTTCCACTTGCTTTCCTTGCTTTAGAGCTGTCAAAATGTCCTTTGATTCTTTGAATAAATTTGGCGCTAGCTGACTTTTTAATTGCTCCACTAATACTTCATCCATTGGACGTCCAGCACCTGCAATCGAAACAAAGGATGCTACTCCTGTTTTTTGAGCCGCTAATAAACCAATTAATGAGCCTTCACTATGTCCAATGACATGAACACTTGTATAGGCTTTATTAGCCTGCAATGATTGGATGATTTGCACTGCATCTTCAACAAATTGGTCAAACGTCACATCTTCTTCTTTCGTCAAGAGTGCTTGATTATCCCCAATACCCCGTTTATCATAGCGTACAGTTGTGATTCCCTCCTGAGCCAAGCCTTCAGCCATCATTTTTAAACTATTATTTTTACCAGCTAAAACTGAATTACCATCCTTATCTGTCGGTCCAGAGCCAGCGATAATAACTGCGACGGGTGATGGGGATGTCGCATTGGCTTTTTGAAGAGCCACTATGAGGTCACCTTGCTGAACGGGAATCTTTACTGTTTCATAAGTTACTGGTTCCTCTTTATATGCTTGTAAGATAAGTGGGAAGGTCCCACCATTTTGTTGAAATGTAGCTTCTATTTGTTCATTTTTGAAAGTACCATTAATAGCAATTACTGAGCCGTTTAAATGAATGGAAACGCTTACCTGATCACCTGTATAGTTCACACTCTTCAACGGGAAATTAGATATGCCCTGTGCTGGCACGGATAGAGTACCACTATTTTTCTGTAAATCAACAATGATGGGTAGCTGTCCATTCGGTGTTTCAATATTGCCTTCCCATTTTCCAATAAACTGTTCGCTCATGGCACTTTCCCCTTTGGTCTCTTTATTTTCTACAATCTCTTCCTTTTGCCCACAGCCAGCTAAAAGTAAAAGCGTACAGCATAACACAAACAATTTTTTCAATTTAATCTCCCTCTCTATGTTTGGCAGTACTGCCCTACTGATTGTCATGTAACACCATTTTGCAAAATTGACTATCCCACCAATGCCTTATTGTTCTTAGCTTACAAGGATGGATCGTATGTATTGGAATAAAAAATGCCCTTTTCCAAAGGTGAAATGGTGGTGCCAAAAATGCCTACTATTTATTAGCATAATACCCCTATTTCCATTGTTTTAAAATTCACTGGAATAATTTCGCTCTTTAGAGCAATTGCACAGCTATTCCATTAATTGATAGGCTAATGGACATCAAATAGAATCTGTTCTATATAGAGTAGTACAGATTGTTTTCATTGTCAAATGTAGGTATTATTGTAGTTTCTCCACCTCCCCCATTAAAAAGCAGCATAAAAAAGGATCCAGAAAAATTCTGGATCCATGGACACTTATTGCTTCTATTTGATTTTTTACTGGAATGGTTTACGCTTCACCTTAATCTACAGTGAAACAGAACTCTGCTTCACCTTTAGGCTTAAGCTTTAAGAAGCTTCAACCATCCACAGCTGTGGCGGACTTTCCTGAGATTCTTGGTCTTTGGGTGTTTGACTATTACTCATTCTGCATCCTCCCCATCAGGTTAGATTAATAAGTGTTTCCGCTCTTATTATGAACCATTGCCCATTTGTTTATGCATGATGATAATCTTTTCTTTGGCGTACAATCATTTCTTATAAAAATCCCTCTACCATTTTTGTTCATCCAGTATGCAAGCCACGTTGAATATCTATGTTGGTCTTGTGGTGTTACACCATGTACAATTGCTGAGAAGCGACAATTATTAAGTCCTGATCGTGCATAGACACCACCATTCGAAAATTCAATAATCATTTTACGTAAACGATTCTATATCTACTAAAGCTTTGGATACGACCATCCTTGTAGCATCTTCTGCTGTAATCTATTGCTTAATTGTATCAAGTCTTTTAAAAAACGCTCAAGCATTTTGTCCTCTTACCACGTTTTCATACAAAAACCCCAATTCCGCGTCTCCAGAATTGGGGATTGTCCTTCACGTATGTAAGGTACTCTTTTTCACGTCACCCTCTGGCTTTGTTGAAAAAGGATAAGGTTTTCATAGCGCCTCACAGGACAGCTTTAATGAATATCTATGCAAAAGTCACGAGGACATGCACGCAAAATTAATGTTGGACAACTAGACAAGCTTGGGCTTTTTCAATTTGAATTTTGACTTGGTCAAAGCCAGTTCCCCCAAGGGAGTGACGGCGTCGGACAGCTGCTTCTGGCGCTAATACATCATAAATATCCGAATCAATTAGCTCGCTTTCACGCTTCATCTCATCCAATGGTAAATCTAATAAGTAAATGCCTTTTTGAATACATGTGAACACAAGTTTACCTGTCACCTCATGTGCCTCACGGAAAGGCATACCTTTTGTAGCAAGGTAATCAGCTAGCTCTGTTGCGTTCGAGAAGTCAGCATGAACAGCTTGCTGTAAACGTTCCTTATTGACAGTCATCGTACGAACCATACCTTCAAAGATTTTCAGAGAACCAAGAATCGTATGCACTGTATCAAACATGCCTTCTTTATCTTCTTGCATATCTTTGTTGTACGTTAATGGTGTTCCCTTTAAAACCGTTAACAAGCCCATTAGATTTCCATAAACACGCCCTGTTTTGCCTCGAATGAGCTCAGCCATATCAGGATTTTTCTTTTGTGGCATAATGGAAGAACCTGTTGAAAAGGCATCATCCAATTCGATAAATTTAAATTCATCTGTAGACCATAAAATAATTTCCTCAGCAAAGCGCGATAAATGAGCCATTAACAAGGATGCATTGCTTAAAAATTCTACAATAAAGTCACGGTCACTTACAGCATCCATCGAGTTGGCATAAACATCATTAAATCCTAGTAATTCTGCTGATTTTAAACGGTCTATTGGGAATGTTGTCCCTGCCATCGCTCCTGCCCCTAATGGCAAAATATCAATGCGTTTCATGGATTCTGTGAAGCGTTGCTTATCACGCTCTAGCATCCAAAAATAGGCCATTAAATGATGGGCAAAAGAAATTGGCTGAGCTCGTTGTAAATGTGTATAGCCCGGTGCAATCGTTTCAATATGCTCCTCGGCTTGGACTAATAAAGTTTGTTGGAATATAGCAATTAAATCAATCGTTTCCTGGACACGCTTTTTCAAAAAGAGATGCATATCCGTCGCAACTTGGTCATTACGGCTACGTCCTGTATGTAGTTTGCCACCAACAGGACCAATTAAATCAATGAGCATCTTTTCTAAATTTAAGTGTATATCTTCATTAGCAATGCTAAATTCAAGCTCACCTGCTATTGCCTTTTCTTTCAGTTGGGCAAGACCACTAAGTATGGCCTCTACATCAGCTGTTGGTAAAATCCCTGTTGCGCCAAGCATTGTGACATGTGCAACACTACCTTCAAGATCCTCTAGCACAAGTTGTTGATCAAAGCCAATGGATGCACCGAATTCATCTACCCATGCTTCTGCTGATTTTTGGAAACGTCCACTCCAAAGTTTTGTCATGTCAGCTCACCTTTTCCTTTATTACTTTTCAAAAGGTGTAGGTCAAGCACAAATGCCTCACCCCACCCTGCTTATTACGATTACTTTTTATTAACAGCTGAGTTCACTACAGTCGGTAGACCCCATAGTTCGATAAAGCCAACAGCGGAAGCGTGGTTGAATTGATCTTCCTTCGAATATGTGGCTAATTTTTCATTGTATAGTGAATTTGGTGATTTACGTCCTTCTACAATGGCATGCCCTTTGAATAATTTCACACGCACTGTACCATTCACATATTGCTGTGATTGGGCAAGGAATGCCTCAAGTGCATCACGTAATGGAGAGAACCATAGACCATCATAAATTAATTCAGATAGTTTTTTCTCAATAACTGGCTTGAAGTGGGCTAATTCTTTGACAAGTGTTAAATCTTCAAGCTCCTTATGAGCCGTTAACAACACCTTAGCACCAGGAATTTCATAAACCTCACGAGATTTAATACCTACTAAACGATTTTCAACGTGATCGATACGTCCAATGCCATGTGCACCTGCAACTGCGTTTAATTCCTGAATTAAATCAGCAAGCTTCATTTCTTTTCCGTTTAAAGCAATTGGTTTACCAGCCACGAATTCGATTTCCACATACTCTGCTTCATTTGGTGCGTTTTCTACTGAAACCGTTAAGCCATAAGCTTCTTCTGGTGGAGATACCCATGGATCTTCCATAATGCCCGCTTCATTTGCACGACCCCATAAGTTTTGGTCAATTGAAAATGGAGAATCTAATGTTGCAGGAATAGGTACATTATGTTTCATCGCATATTCAATTTCCTCATCACGGCTCCAGCCCCACTCACGCACTGGTGCTAATACCTCTAGATCAGGATTTAATGCTTTAATAGAAACTTCAAAACGAACTTGGTCATTTCCTTTACCTGTGCAACCATGAGCTACAGCATCCGCACCTACTTGGTTCGCAATCTCAACCAATTTTTTCGAGATTAATGGACGAGAAAGAGCTGACACTAATGGATACTTTTGTTCATACCATGTGTGTGCTTGTAATGAAATTAATGCATAGTTTTCAGCAAATTCATCCTTTGCATCCACCATATAAGATTCAATCGCTCCTACTTGTAGAGCTTTGTTTTTTACAAACTCCAGATCTTTCCCTTCACCAACGTCAAGACATACTGCGATAACGTCCCAACCTTGTTCTTTTAACCATGGAATTGCTACCGAAGTATCAAGTCCACCTGAATATGCTAGTACAACCTTTTTATTTGCCATAAAAAATGCGCCTCCATTGCTCTACAGATATGTATGTTTATACATTCAATTAAAAGTTTATACACGAATAGTATCATGTTATAAAAATAAAAACAAGTGTATTTTTATAAATTAATAGTCTTTTATTTTTCTTATAAAAATTCCGTTTACCCACACATTACTCTCAAGGAAATCAATGATAGATACTCGAAAAAACGCTTTTTCACTATAGACATAAATGTATACTGTATAAATTACAACAAAAAAGAATCCAATGTATAAACTGGATTCTTGTGACACTACTAATGGATAAATAAACGAACTATCCATTTTCATCTTAATCGGTCTTTGGGAGCCAATTGATTCATTGTTTACAAGCGAGAAGCGCTCACCCCCGCGGTAGTGTGGAAATCACCACATTGACTTTATGATGTCATTGGCTAGGTTTATTAGACCAAACCTTCTTTGGATTCATCAGTATAAGTAGAAAGGCTACTATTGAATACAGGATAGCGTTATACATCATTAAAATAATTAAATTCTCGTTTATAATGCCTATAAAAAAATTGAAGAATTGATGGATCATTATAGGAATGATTAAATTTTGATTAATTGTATAGAAGGCTGTCATAATAATGGTCGTAGAAATGATGGAAAGCATAAAGAATATGATGTATTTTAGTAGCTCCAGCCCTGTAAAACCTGTTGTGAACCAAATAGGTAAATGCCAAATTCCCCACCAAAATCCTATGATGATTGCAGATTGTAATGACCCATATTTCTTTTGGAGCTCAAGCAACGCAAAGCCTCTCCACCCTAATTCTTCTCCTATAGGTCCTGATAATAGATTTTTAAAGAAATAATAACTAAGCATTCCCCAGGAGGAAATAGTCAAAATAGCATCAGCTTTAGTATTCTTCATAACAACAAGTAAGATGATCATAAAGATGGTGGCTTGAATAAGCAGAACAGAAAGAATGACAGAAAATCGAAGTTGATTTTTAAATTTTTGTTTCACGAAATGTAAAAAATGCTGCCCTGGATAAATTTTTGAAAATAGTATGGCAAAGGCAAAAGTCGATGACCATGCAGATAGACAGCGTACTATATCGAATACCCATGTTGGAAAGCCTAACATTTTAACGGCTCCTACAAGGCAAAAAAGTGGCAAAAAGATGATATTAGTCAGGATAATGAAACTCGCTACTGGTCTTTTTAGCTTCTTTTTTTTGTTCATATAATAAATCCCCCGTTTCGTTCTGAATACTTTCAGCTTAAACCTGGGGGTTGCTCACAGGTCAATACATATTTCCATCTATCACTCTATTTTATGGGAACATACATTTCTAAAAATATTCGTTCTAGTCCTCCCTCGAAAGTAGCTAGTAATAAGTTAATATAAACGAGACCTAAAAGTTCATAGCCATTTTCTTTGGCTACTCTTCTAATTGTTGCTTCCACTTGGTCGTCTGTATTTTTGCCACCCGTCGACCATCTTCCATCTTCAATGACAGTATATAAACAGGTAGGATGATATAAAACTTGCTCTTGTAACGCTTTCTCGTTTTCTTCTAGCTTTCGCACAATCATAAATTTATCTTCCTGCATGCCTTGTTCATTAAACTGTATTACTCTTCTTAACGATGTCAGGATAACCGCTTTTTTTAAACTGTCTGTATTTTCTTTAAGTGCGTCATATTCTTCATAAGCTGTATAATGGTCTATTACGCCTAACATGGCTAGTGGTTTCATTTCTTTTATCGTAAAGGTACCTAAGTATTGTTGAATTTTTTGGCAATCCTCTTGTGCATTTTGGAGTTTTTTTAACAGTAGGTTTTTATAGGCTATCTCCTCTAACACCTGTTGTTCTTTCTCCTCTAATAGGAGTTGGATTCCCTCAATACTCATGCCTTTTCTTACTTCTTGTATTCGTTTAATTTCAAAATCCAAATCTCGATAAAAATTGACGGTTGTTAAATTATATATATCCAATTGATTGTATGTTCTATAGCCATTCTCACTATTTTGTTGAGGCTTAACCAATTCCTTTTCCTCATAATATTTGATCGTATCTCTAGAAATGCCTAAAAATTTTGCCACTTGTCCAATTGTATACATAATACCCCCCCTTTTCTTAGCCAGTATGAAAAAACTGTAGACATGAAAAGTACATGCTTACAGTTAGATGTTCATTATTTTTTATGGAAAAATGATTTCCCTAACAACTCAATGGTTGCAGGTGCCAGTGCATACAGTTTACTTGATAGCCCCATGATTTTGGGGAGGTTGACCTCTCGAACTGGGCGCTCAATTGTTTTAATTGTCGCCTGTGCCACTTCATCAGCTGATAATAAAAATCTACCTAAAGATTCGCGATAGCCACTTTGATCATTGGCCTTGTCTAAAAATGGTGTATCAACCGGACCCGGGTGAATAGCCGTTACTTTTACATGATATGGCGCAAGCTCCATCCGTAGTCCATTTGTAAATCCTACAATCGCATGTTTGGTTGCTGCATAAACACTTGCTTTCGGAGTGGCGACCTTGCCAGCCTGAGACCCAATAAAAATCAAATGCCCTTGATTTTGCTCCATCATCTTGGAAGCTAACCGTTTCGCAAGGTAAATAGGTACACTAATATTCACTTCAATCATTTGTGCAATATCCTCATCCATTAACTTTGGAGCCTCAGCAAATTTTCCAACACCAGCTGATAGGATGGCGACATCAATGGGTGGAAGCTGGGCACAAACAGCGTCGAGTGTATGTAAATGGGTTAAATCAGCTTGAATGACTTTGGCTCCCAAACGTTCTAAAACTTTTAAAGCTACAGCATTGCGGCCTGTGGCATAAACGGTATGACCTTGCGCTACTAGTAACTCCGTTATTTTTAAGCCTACACCACTTGTTGCCCCTGTCACAAAGATCGTCTTACTATTCATATATAGTCCTACTTTCTTTTAAATAAATAGATGCCTTCTTCTGTCTTCGTTGAAGTAATATAATTATTTGCCTCTAAATAATCTAAATGCCCCAACGTTTTGGACAGTGTTAAACCAAGCATATGCTGGAAGATAGCTGGATACAATCGTTTCGTCACTTGCACAACCGTTAATTGATCTTCCCCTAGTAATTCACAAACTTTCATAGATTGCTGATGCTGTCTTTCTAGTCGTTTATCAATTAAGATCGGAATGTCTTGTAGTTCAGCCCCATGTCCTGTATACATCATTTTGACAGGCAATTGGCGTAAAATTTCTAGCGATTCATTATATTGTAATAATGATTTTGTGCGTCCCAATGAATGATCTAATGGTGGCTCAATTAAAGGGTTCGGCGTTATTTTTTCAAGTAATAAATCTCCGCCAATCACATGATGTGTTTGTTCATCCCAAAAAATAAAATGGCTTTGTGCATGCCCTAATGTTTCAATTGCCTTTAATCCTGGATGCCCAGGTACTTCATCTCCATCCGTCAAAATTTGTGTCAATGGACGTTCACCTACAAGCTCTAATTCGCGACGAACATGTACACTTTTAGCAATATACTCTTGTGGTACCCCATGTTCAAATAAACGTTCACTGTAAAATTGCTCGTGATAACGTAAAAACTCCTCGTCATGACGAAGCCACTTATCATTATAGGCATGACCTAAAATTTCAGCATGTGGAAATGCATCGACCCATCCCGCATGATCAGGGTGATGATGGGTGAGCACAACTTGTTCAATATCTCGCATATCGTAGCCTGCGGCGCGAATCCCCCATTTCAGAGCATCATAGGCTTCTACCGTTTTTGGTCCAACATCAAAAATGCTAAGTGCATCACCTTTCACAATAAATGCATTGACATCTCCTACTTCATAGGGTGTTGGTATTTCGATTTTGTATATAGACAAAGTTGTCTCCCCCTTTTTACTCGCTAGTGAATACTGATTCATTCTATTTTACAAGTTTTTTCTGTTTTCGTCATCTTCCTGTTGACAGGTTGCTTATCCATCACTATAATTTTGAATAATCTAATTATTAATGTGCGTTGAAGAAGCCGAGTACGTAATTGGTGAAGGTGTTAGAGAGTGTTACATTTGCTGAGAGTAACATCACCCACTCCCATTACCGAACCTATTTCTGAGCAGTTATGCAAACATAACCGTATCCCTTGCGATAAAAGGGCTAAGAGTTGTGCCAACATTGGCAAACAAAGGTGGTACCGCGGAAACAAAAGCGTTTTCGTCCTTCTAAATAAGGACGAGAGCGCTTTTTTATTTTGAACTGGAGGTTTTATTCATGAAAAAAATTTTATTTATCGGTGCGGGGTCAATGGCAGAGGCATTGATTCAAGGGTGGATAAAGCAAAAGGTATTTTCACCACAGGAAATTTACGTCACCAATCGCTCTGACAAAGAACGTCTACATTTTTTACAAGAAACATATGGCATTCACTGCATGTTTGATCAGGCCATTTTTCGTCAGGCAGATCTAATCATTTTGGCGATGAAGCCAAAAGACGCAATTGCAGCAATGCGTGAGTTAAAACCAAAAATCACAGCTCAGTCTGCGATTCTGTCCATTCTAGCAGGTATTGGGATAGGGACGATTACTGAACTTTTAGGGAGCCGTCCAGTCGCACGAGTAATGCCTAACACGTCTGCCACTATCGGTATGTCCGCAAGCGGCATTGCATTTAATAACGAAGTATCTACTGCACAGCGTATTCTTTTTCTCCAGTTATTAGAGGCTGTTGGCTCCGTTATTGAAGTAGAAGAGGATCAATTACATGCAGTCACAGCCCTTTCAGGTAGTGGTCCTGCTTATATTTATTATTTAATGGAAGCGTTCGAGCGTGTAGGAACAGAGGTAGGTCTATCCAAAGATACAGTACGATTATTGATGACACAAACACTTGCTGGTACTGCTGAAATGCTCAAGCAATCCGTAGATGAACCGGATGTCCTACGCAAAAAAGTAACAAGCCCTGGCGGGACAACTGAGGCGGGGATTCAAGCGCTAGAGCAATATCAATTTAATGAGGCGATTGAAGCTTGTATTAAAGAAGCAGAAGCACGATCTCGTTCACTTGCAAATGGATAACATTAGGTGCAAAATAAAGTTTATCACTAGGAATTAGGGGGCTTTATTTTGAGTAAATTATTCGAACCTTATCAATTACAATCGATTTCCTTAAAAAACCGTGTTGTCATGGCACCAATGTGTATGTACTCAGCCGAGGATGATGGTATGGTCACACCTTTCCATCAAGTCCATTATGCGACACGGGCAGCTGGGCAAGTAGGATTAATCATTTTAGAAGCTACGGGTGTTGTACCAGAAGGTCGTATCTCCAACAAGGATTTAGGCATTTGGGATGACGCGCATATTGAAGGCTTACGTCAATTAGTAGAGGGCATGAAAGCATATGGGGCTAAAACAGGCATCCAGCTTGGTCATGCTGGACGTAAAGCAGCAATAGATGGCGAAATTTTTGCCCCATCAGCAATTGCCTTTAGTTCAGACTATCAAACACCAACAGCCATGTCTGAAGAGGACATTCATCATGTGATTGAAGCGTTTAAACAAGCGGCTATTCGTGCGGCAAAGGCAGGCTTTGACGTACTAGAAATTCATGGAGCACATGGCTATTTAATCAGTGAGTTTTTATCGCCTGCTACGAACAAACGTGAAGATCAATATGGTGGCTCACAGGAAAATCGCTATCGTATATTGCGCCAAATCATCGATGCTATTCGCAGTGTTTGGGATGGGCCATTATTGGTACGTGTTTCTGCAGAAGATTACGCAGAGGATGGCACTACAATGGAAGATTTCATCGTCTTTAGCCGCTGGATGAAGTCACAAGGAGTAGACCTAGTAGATGTATCAACAGGTGGCGTTGTCCCTGCTGCTATCAATGTTTTTCCAGGTTACCAGGTTTCTCATGCTGAAGCCATCAAACATGGAGCTGATATCCCTACTGGTGCAGTGGGCCTTATTACAACAGCCATTCAAGCCGAAGAAATTTTGCAAAATAACCGTGCAGATTTAATTTTCTTAGCTCGTGTTTTACTCCGTGAGCCATACTGGCCCCTCCATGCAGCTAAAGAATTAAGCGAAGAACTGCAACCACCCGTACAATACGTTCGTGGTTGGTAATCCTCTTCCCATAACAAAACAGCTTGTGCGTTCACAAGCTGTTTTGTTATGGGAAGAGGATTTTGTTTGATTTCTTCATCAATAGCCTGTACTAATGCCTCAGCATCATCCGCAGTGACGATTTCTCCGTTCACAATAGCAAAAATACCTTGCTCACAGATTTCACAATGCGATGTACAACCCGATTCCTCCATCTCAATATCTTCACGTTCTAGTAAGACATCATATGCATCTGCCGCACCTAACGATAAATTCGTGATGCAAAACTCAACTCTATTTTTTAATGGTTGTGAATCTTTCTTCTTTTTAAAAAGAGAAAATACCATGTTTATTCCCCCTTACAAACTATCATCTATCATACCATAATGGGACACTGTCTATGAAAACCCTTACAAACATTTCACTCAGATTCCCCTCATTTTTGAACATCGTGTGAATTATAAATAATTTCTAGTTAGTAACAACTCTAGTAAGTCATTTGGAACATTTGTCGACTCTTTATAGAACAAGTATACGGGTACATTTGGCAATGAAAAGCCTTCAAACGGTACAATATTAAAACGTCCCTCCATACGTTCTTTTCTTACGATCATACGAGGTAGAAAAGACATCCCTAACCCGTCTTTGATTAGTCTTTTTACGACATAGGATTGGGAAATTGATACTTGCCTCGTTAAAATATAGTTTTCTCTTAAATTATGTAAAAGCTCATTCCAAATAGTTGGGTGATGATGCGTAAATAATGTATATGTTTGAAATAGCTCTTCATAATCGATGTAAGCCCCTGTTTCATCATCATAAGCATCTAATGGAATCACTAATTCTAACGGGCTTTCAATAAGCAGCTCTTGATGCCAATGTCGATAGCGGGTCGGTAATAAGGAGATACCTATATGGGCTTGATGCTGATGAACTAAATCTTCAATTTTAGCTGAATCCTCCACTAAAATCGAAATTTCCAATGCAGGGTGATCATTGATAAATTGATACAAAACATGCGGTAAAATGGTTTCCACCATTAAAGGGGTCATAGCGATAATAACCTTTTCGTGAATGCCTTTACTCACTAAACGAATACGTTCAATACTTTGCTCCCACTTGAGGACCATTTGCTGTGCCTCTATTTGAAATAGCTTCCCGGCTTCAGTTAATTGGACACGGTTTCTTTCACGCTTAAACAATTGAACATGCAAAAATTCTTCTAACTGTTGAATGTGAACGGTGATACTTGGCTGTGAAAGATGAAGTTGTTGTGCCGCTGTTCGAAAATTACAAGTTTGAGCAGCTACAATAAAGGACTGTAACCATTTATACTCCATGTTTTCTCCTCCTTGATTACTATTTTTGATTAAGTTCATTACATATATTTAATTTACTAAATTATACAATAATAATAGACTGACTATTAAATAGATGATGCAAAAGGAGAGATATACATGTCTTATGCTACATTAAGTCGTCAATTTCGAATATTTGCCGAACAGGAATGTGTAGACTCTAGCCCCCTGTATGAACATTTAGCTAATAGTATTGCTGTGGATGAGGAGCTATTAGAGATTGCCTCCATGATTCCACCCAATCAACCCGCACCCAATTTATTGTTGGCGGCTGTGCAATATTTATTGGGTTCCTTGAAAGATCCTTTAGCTAAGTATTACGCGTCTTTTACGGCAACTCCAATTCCCATTCAAGGGGTTTACCCTGTCTTTAAGGCATTTGTAATGGCGCATAAAGCACAATTAAAGTCATTGTTTCAAGAAAAACTTGTCCAAACCAATGAAATTCGACGTTGTGCCTATCTCTATCCTATGATGACTGACATTTATCACAAGCATCAACGACCATTAGCCTTCATAGAAATAGGAGCAAGTGCTGGACTTCAGCTTGGTATGGATCACTACAATTATTGTTACAATCATCAATTATCCATTTACAATACGGACAATGGATGTACCATATCCTCAGAAAACCGTGGGGAAACACTTCCTGTGACTGTGTCTAAGCCACCTGTTGTTTGTCAAAGAATTGGCATCGATTTAAATCCTATTGATCTCCGGCAAAAGGAAGAAAGTCTATGGCTGCAAGCTTTAATCTGGCCTGAACACCATGAACGTCGATTGTTGTTGAATGAAGCTCTCCCTATCTTTGGTCAATTAGATATTCAGTTAATAAAAGGTGATGCAATCCAATTGATCAAAGAGCTTAGTCAAACAATTGAGCAAGAGGCAATGTTAGTCGTTTATCATACACATGTCGCCAATCAACTGCCATTACCATTACGGCATGAATTAATGGAGCAGTTAAAGGAGATAAGCATGGTGCGACCTCTTTATCATTGCTATAATAATCTATTTGACAAACAGCTACATCAAGATTTTATGCATCTTGGCACCATCGAGCCGATTCGTACAATGGAACGACCAGATGGGCATGCACGCTGGTTTAAATGGGCCAACTGCTAGCATGTACAATAAAAAGAAACGCTGTGCCCTATTGCTACACAGCGTTTCTATTAATCTTTAAAAATCGTATTCAGCATCTTTTTTCGCACGAATTTCTGCAAATGCGTCTGTTACCATTACAGTATCCTCTGCTAACCGTTCAAGACGGAAAAGAACATCATCATTGACAATTTCTTTGCGTAAAAAGTCTTTTTCTTCTATAAATACATAGGTTGGCACAATATGGGCCTTCATGTAAGCAAGAATTGGCTTTAATTGCTGCTCCACCATTAAGTAGTGCTTCGACGTACCTGCTGTGACAACAACACTGACCACTTTGTCGCGAAAGGCATTGACTGGTAATAAGTCAAAGATATTTTTCAATGTTGCTGGAATGGATGCCTGAAATGTTGGCGTACCAATAACAATAGCATCCGCAGCCATGATGGTTTCTGTCACATATTTTGTATCGCCCTCATAGTCAAAATAATTACGTCCATCACTAAAAATTAGTTGATAGTCAGCGAGATCCAGAAGTGTCACTTCATGCTCCGGGTATTTTTTTTGGACCATTTCGACAAATTTATGCATAGCTGTTCTTGTTTTTGAGCCGATAATAGAACCGGCAAGTGCGACAATTTTCATGACTGTTCGCTCCTTATTTTGCTGTATATTTTTTCATTGCAGGAATAATATCATTACCGATCATTTCAATATTTTTCATAATTTTATCGAATGGCACGCCTCCAAAATCAATTTGAGCCATAAATCGTTGCATACCATAAAGCTCATATTGATAAAGTAATTTCTCAATAATTTGCTCCTTGCTTCCGACCATTAACGCATCCCGTGTATCTGTTGCTTGTGCAAATTGCTGCTTTGGATAGCCTCCCCCACGAATCGCTTGGAAACCACCATTTAAATGTGGATACATCCCTTGCAATGCCTCTTTTGTTGTATCGGCTACATAAAACAGGCTTGTTGTGGCAACCGGCAATTCATTTGGATCAAAGCCTTGTCGCTCTGCCGCTTCTCGATATGCATCAACTGATGGCTTAAAGTTTGTAGCCGGCCCACCAAGAGTCGTTAGCATCATGGGAATTCCCATATATCCTGCCTTGATGGCACTTGCAGGTGGACCTCCAACAGCACGCCAAATTGGTAAGGAGCCATTTTTGGGCTGTGGTAAAATTTGAGCGTGATGAAGTGGAGCACGGAACTGTCCTTCCCATGTTACAAGCTCCTCTGCATTGATTTTCATGAGTAGCTCTAATTTCTCTTCAAAAAGTTCTTCATAGTCATGTAAATCTACACCGAGTAAATGGTAGGCACCTACTCGAGAACCGCGACCTGCCACAATTTCTGCGCGACCATCGGATAATAAATCAATAGTTGCAAAATCCTCATATACACGTACAGGATCGGAGACACTCAGTACAGTAGCAGAGCTTGACAGCTTAATTTTTGATGTTGCTTGTGCTATGGCGCCCAACACGACTGTATGTGCCTGCGTTGTAAAATACGATTGATGACTTTCGCCTACTCCAAATACATCAATACCCGCTTGCTCTGCTAATTGGCTAGCTTCAACTAGTTCTTGTAGTCGTTGCTGCGCAGAAATTCGTTCTCCTGTTAGTGGGTTGGGAATATGGTCTCCTAAAGAATACAGCCCAAATTCAAGTCCTTGTGATTGATCAATACGATATTTTTCCATTATGAATTATCTCTCCTTATTCAAGCGGCTCTAAAATCGCTTCAATTTCTGCTCGTTTTTCCTCTAAAAATGGCGGAAGATCTAGCTCTTTTCCTAGTTCATCTACTGTAGAATCCACCGTAAACCCTGGGCCATCTGTCGCCATTTCAAATAGAATTCCGTTACGATCTCTAAAATAAAGACTTTGGAAATAATAACGATCGACGACACCTGTACTAGTCAACCCTAGTTCTTTAATTTTTGTATCCCATTCTTGAAGCTCCTCCACCGTTGCTACACGTATAGCAAGATGGTGAATACTACCTTTACCTGGCTTTTCGCTTGGTCCTTCTAATTCTTTAACAAGAATCTCTCCAAGTACTTCTCCCTCTATCGATTGCAGGACTGTCCCTTGGTCATTTTCTGCAACAACGGTATAGTGAAATAAATCTTGTAGTAAATTCACAGTCCGTTGTAAATAACGCACCGTAATTTCAACTGTACCCATTCCTAAAATGCGATGCTCTTCAGGGATTTCATTGCCTTCCCATGGTTGCCATTGAGTTGGCGTTTCCTGACCATGATGATTTAATAACACCATTCTCAACCCTTCATGATCTTCAAAAAACAAGGCATCTTTCCCTGCATATGTGGTGATGTCACTATGTTCAACCTCAAGCTCTTGAAAGCGACCTTTCCAATAATGTAAACTCTCATAGCTTGGTACAAGTAGACCAATACGTGTTATCGCATTAGTTCCTCGCACTGTGCGGCCAGCAACAGGCATCTCAAAAAATGTTAATTCTGTTCCCGCTGAACCTGTTAAGTCCCCATAAAACAAATGATACATAGATGGGGAGTCTTGATTTACAGTTTTCTTCACACGTCGTAACCCTAAAATTTTTGTGTAAAAATGATTATTTTGTCTTCCATTTTTCGTTAGCATGGAAATATGATGGTGCCCACTTAATTTGTTCATTTGGCTGCTCCTCCTCGAAATCACTTGACTAAGCAAGTGATAGCGTAAAAAAAATTACGCTTGTGGCAATTTTTTTTCCTGACTATGCTTTTCCAGCTTTGTCATGACTTTATATAAAGTTTTCATTTCTTCATCTGTTAATACATCTTCAAAAAATGAGGATTGGAAGTGAAGCTGACTAGGTGTTGCTGCATCAATCATTTGCTCCCCTTTTGCCGTCAACGAAATCGCCTTCGTCTTCCAATTTTGCTTACGCTCAATCAGTCCCTCTTTTTCCAATCTTGCTAGCATGCGAGACATTCCACCTTGTGTGACCGTTACTTTCTCTGCTAGTTGACATTGTGTAATAGGTGCATAGGTTTTTATTTGGATCAGCACATCAAATTGTGCAGTTGTTAAATCAAAACGTTTTAAAAATTCATTGGATAATTGATTACTTTGGGCTGTAAAGCGCATCATGCGAATCCAGGTTAAAGTACCTAATGTATGATTTTTCACGACTTTATCCTCCCTTCTGTTATCACTTTACCACGCAAGTGATAAAGTAGCAAGGAAAATATCTCGAATTTGAGATATTAAATAAATAGGGAATATCCCTATATAATGCCGTGTGTGGTAATAGGATATAAATTGCCTTTAAAAGCAAAAGATATTCTCCCTGTCTCTTCTGATACGACCATAACAAGTGCATCACTAACCTCACTCAATCCCAATGCTGCACGATGTCTTGTGCCTAATTTCTTTTCACCTGTATAGCGCTCGGACAATGGTAATACATTGGCAGCCGATTCAATTTGATTATGATTGACTAATACAGCCCCATCGTGAAGAGGATTGCCCGGGAAAAAAATAGATTCTACTAATGAATGAGTTAAGTCCGCACCTATATGAATACCAGGCTGGACTAGATTCTCCAAAGCGTCTTCCCGCTGGATCACAATTAAACCACCATGTCTTCTCAGCGACATATTTTGTACACTATGCGATAGTTCTGGATACTTTTCAGTAAACGGGGAAAGATAACAATTTAAATAAAACGTGGCTGCTTTCATTTCTATTGCCACAAATTTTTCTTTAATTTTTTCGAAATTGCCAAGGAGACAATTTGTATCTGTATCCATCTGTTGAACACTTTGCTGTAATGACATACTCACTTGGAGAAGCTCATCTTTTAATGTTTCTTTCATTGGTGAAAAATCACAATTTATTGGATTCACAAAAAGCACCTCTCTTTTTTATAAAAGCTTTCCTCTCTTAGTTTCCCTGGAAAAGCTATTTTTATGCGTCACTGAAAGCTAGTGCTATGAAGCGTTCTTGTTTTCTAATAAGAAAGACAAGACAAACTCCTATGATACTAACAACAATACAGACGACTTTCTTCTCCTTGTCAAAAAAACGCGTTACCTGTAGAACTAATTTTCTACAAGTAACACGTATATGTTCTTACATATGTCCAGCCCTAATCTTTCTCACAATACTAAAAGTCGTATATGTAGCAGCTGGTGCCAAGACGACAATAAAAATAATCCAGACAGTTAGATTATTTGTTGCTTTCAAAGTTTCATAATTTGTTATGACAAACATGATGAGACCGAATAGTAATAAATAGCTCAGCACATTTGGGAAGATAACGATTAGTCTTAATAGTGCTGGCGGCATCTTTTGCTGATTCATTTTAACCACACCCCTTTTTTCAATTATACGGGAAATAAGTGATTTATCGTACTATATTTTTCCTTTTAGATACTATAAATGTATAGCATAAAAAATAAAAAACATCTATTAGCTGTCATTCCAATTAATAGATGTTTTCCAATATTAAAGCAATGTATTGTTTTGCCAACTATAAATCGCTTGATCGGAAGTTAGAAACGTTTGCGGGAAAGTTTCCTGAGCCTCTGCCAAAAATGGCGGTAAATCTTGTGGAAGAAAGCGAGCACTTAAATGATTTAGTAGTAAATATTGGGCCCCTGCTTGCTGTGCCACCTTGGCTGCCTCCACATTGGTTGCATGACCATAATTGGCTGCTAAATCCGTAGTTGTGCCGTCAAACGTAGCTTCATGGACAATGATGTCAGCACCCATTGATAGCTGAACAGCTTCCTCACAATATTTTGTGTCGCCTAAAATGGTCAGTGTAAAGCCTTTTTTGGCTGGTGCAACAACATCTTTCGCTTGTATGACATCGCCGTTATCAAGCACGACATCATGCCCTCTTTTCAATTGTCCTAAAAGAGGTCCCTTGGGAACACCTAAGTCCTTGGCTTTCTCGATTAATAATTCTCCAGGTAAATCCTTTTGTTCAATACGATATCCGTAGCATGGAACAACATGGCGCAATTCCTTCGCATATACCGTAAAACAATCATCCTCATATACAATCCCTTCTTGAACTTCTACAAAGTGCAAAGGATATGTTAAATGAGTCTTTGATAAAGAAAAAGTTTGTTCAATCCATTGCTGTAAGCCTGCTGGACCGAAGATCGTTAATGGTTCATCTCCACCTTGAAACGAACGGGAGCTTAAAAAGCCAGGCAATCCGAAAATATGATCACCATGCAGATGCGTAATAAAAATTTTTGACACCTTCCGCGGCTTTAACGACGTGTGTAAAATTTGATGTTGAGTCGCCTCTCCACAATCAAAAAGCCACATTTCGCTTATTTCGTCTAATAGCTTTACCATCAGGGCACTCGTATTTCGTTCTTTGGAAGGCATGCCTGCGCCTGTTCCTAAAAAATGTAGTTGCACAAATGCCACCTCACTTCATGTTTTATCATTTTATTGTACCTTATTGGGCCTCATAAGAAAAACCTTTGGTAAAAGCTTTCTCCAAAGGTTTTGTCGTTTATTTTGGTTGCCAAGAAACAAGGGCTGCATGAAAATCATGACGATAATAATAGCGTCCATCTTTTTCTTCAATAAAAGGTTGCAGCGATTCCTCAATGTGTTCTTGTTGGATATCTGTATTTAATATTTTTTTACTTTGAGTCGTCACTAGCTGTTCATAGCTTTCATAAGCATAGACGCGTTCCAAAGGAATGATTTGACAATCAGCGTAAATATCCATTTCGTATAGTAGATTTAAAAACTCTATATAATCTCTTCGGGGGAATTTGATCGTATAGCCGTACTTTTCATATAATCGTTCATAGTGTGGCTGAATGGGCCCAGTCGTCATCCCTATAATGGCCCGTTTCGTCGCGAGTCGATTCATATGTGCTAAAGCAGCTTTAATTTCATACATACGGTAAAAACAATTGACGCCTAAAACGATATCATGTGGCTCAATCTCATCTTTTTCTAAACGCTCCCATTTTGCATGGACATAGGAAACGTGCTCCTGATGAGGCATACACTGCTGTAAGTACTGCAACATACTTTGGGAGCTATCCACACATGTGAGCTTGTTTACTCTATCTGCTAAAGGAAAGGTGTAATTTCCCCAACCAGGTCCAATTTCTAATACAGAATGTTGGGGTTCAATACTTTTTTGAAGCTCCCGAAAAATGCGTGTAGCATACGGATCCGTTTGCCCCATATTTTTTCGAGCAACAGATTGAGCCCAAAATTGCTCTTCTAGCTGATCATTCAACATTCGCTCAGGCATATGCCCATGCCAGTCTTTCATACCTTCTTGCCATAATGCTTCGAAATTAATGGCTAATGGTCCTTTTCTCGTCATACAGATACCTCTATTGATAATAATTCATATATTTTTTTCATATCAAGATTTGCTCGTACGTGACTAGCTAACATATTGTAAGCATCTTCTCTTCGTTCAGCATCACTTTTTACCTCACGAGGTAAGGCAGCTAATCCTTTTTTTACACGGATGTCATTGATAAGCTGACGGGTATACGTACGATTATGGAATAAACCATGGAAATACGTGCCAATCACCTGTTCATCTTGACTAATAGCGCCATCCTCTCGACCATCCTCAAGCTGTAAAAAAGGTGTAACCTCATCACGTAAAATTTTTGTTCGTCCTAGATGAATTTCATAACCCGTCAATAGATCCTGTCCTCTTGTGCCAGTCATTTGTACCGTTTTTTTATTGCCTACAAAAATAGTTTCCATTGGCAATAAACCAAGACCATAAGCAGATTCACCATTGCCCTCCACTGCATCTGGATCTAATAGCGTCTCACCAAGCATTTGAAAACCACCACAAATTCCAATTATTTTAGTGCCATGCTCCCTTAATCGGGCAATAGCTTGATCGAAGCCATTTGCCTTTAACCAGGCTAAATCATCCATTGTGCTTTTCGTTCCTGGAAGTATGAGCAAATCTGGCGTACCGAGTTCATGTACTTTTCCAATTAATCGAACCCCCACTTCAGGCTCATCAAAAAATGGATCGACATCTGTGAAGTTTGAAATACGTGGTAAACGAATCATCGCCACATCCACAGCAAATTCCCCTGGTTTTGGCTTTTTAAAGCGTAATGATGATAAAGCGAGTGAATCTTCCGCTTCAATATTGACCTCTAAATAAGGGACAACACCTAGCACTGGAATGCCTGTTTCTTGCTCCACCCATGCCAAACCATCATCCAATAACTCACGCATACCTCTAAATTTATTAATAATTAGCCCTTTCACTCGTGCCCGCTCCGCATCATCTAGCAATGCCAGAGTACCAACAATCGAGGCAAAAACCCCACCTCGATCAATATCGGCAACAAGGACAACCGCTGCATCTGCTAAATGTGCCATTCGCATATTTGCAATATCACGATCCTTTAAGTTAATCTCTGCTGGGCTTCCTGCTCCCTCTAAGACAATGACATCATATGTATTTTGAAGCGTACGAACTGATTTTTCGACAATGGGCATCGCTTCCTGGACAAAATTATTGCGATATGTTTTGGCATCCATATTTAAAAAATGCTTTCCATGGACGATGACCTCAGACATCATATCTTGCTTTGGCTTGAGCAAAATAGGGTTCATATCAGTTGTCGCAACAACACGAGCAGCTTCAGCCTGTACTCCTTGTGCACGACCAATTTCCCCACCGTCTTTTGTTACAAATGAATTAAGCGCCATATTTTGGGATTTAAAGGGGACAACTTTAAAGCCATCATCCGAAAATATACGACACAACGCCGTACAAATCATACTTTTTCCAACATCGGAAGCTGTTCCTTGAATCATGATCGATTTTGCTGGCATAATCATTTTTCCTCCGTCATTATTGGTGTCACGCTGTCATATTTCTGTTCCACGAGACACGATTATTTGCCTTCGCTCTGGTAGTAATCACACTTATCCAACATGCGTTGCTCACCTAACTCAGAGTAATTCATCCACCCTGAAGGTGAAGGTGCTTTAAAATTCAAGCCCCTTCACAGCTGGAATACCTTCATCATAATAATGCTTAGTAGCGTCAATTGTAGAAACTAAATCAGCCATTGCTAGCAACGCAGGATTGGCACTTCTGCCTGTCACCACTAAATGCATAGTCGATGGACGTTGCTGAATTGCTTCGATAACTTCTGCCAGTGGAAGAACATCATCAATTGGAAACTTACTTATAGCTAATGCATTGTTTAGCTCATCTAGCACTAATAAATCAATACTGTCATCCTGTAGAGCAGCCTTCGTTTTTTTCCATGCCTTTGCTAAGGCTGCACGATGCTCCTCAGGTGTTTTGGTCCAAGTGAAGCCAATGCCCATTTGTTCCATTTCCACTCCTAGCTTACGCAAGGCAATTTGCTCTCCGTACGTACGCTCAGGTGATTTAATAAATTGCATATAGCGCACATTTAACCCACGACCAACCGCACGTAAAGTAACACCTAGAGATGCTGTCGTCTTGCCCTTTCCTTCACCTGTATATACTAAAAACAAGCCTTTTCTTGCCATGCTGTTAGCCTCCTTACAGCCAAGTTGTTTTTTCTTCAAATGGTGTACGCTTCTTGTCGTTAAGCTCTTGTTCTTCTGGGTAACCGATAAAAATCGTCCCTACCACTTTCTGTGCTTCACTTGCACCGATAAACGAATGCATGCGCGGATCATGAACAAGCCCAACACCACGTGTACGCCAAACAAAGCCAAGACCTAGCTCCTCGGCTGTTAGCCACATGGACATAATGGCACTGCAAACAGCAAAAACATTGTCCTCTGTCGCATCGGTATCACCCTCCACAACATCTGCTGTCACAACTATTGCGACAGGGGTTGTTTGTACAACCTTTAATGAGCTTTCCACTAAATTCGGCTTTGTTGGGAAGCGTTCCTGTAAATAAGCACTCGCCATTGCCTCATAACGCTCCATTGCTTCACCTTGAATGACGTAGAAATGCCAAGGCTCTCTCATTCTGTCATTAGGGGCAAATGTAGCTGCTTGTAAAATTTGCTCAATTTTCTCTTTTTCTACTAGCTGCGTTGTGTAATTTCGAATAGCTCGACGCTTTTTTAGTGCTTCGATAATTGTCATATTGCTTCCTCCTTCTGCTCTCCCAATGTGATGATTATGAGAAAGCAAGTCCCTGCTCTTCAAACCATTGAATTTTTTCACGTACATTGACGACATCACCAACTACAATCATGGAAGGATTATGATATCCTTCCCGTTCAATAATGTGCGCAATTTCATCTAGTTTTCCTGTTATAGTTCGTTGTTGAGCAGTCGTTCCCCATTCAATAACCGCTACAGGTGTTGTGGCTTTACGTCCATTGTCGATAAGTTTTCGAGCTATGTAGGCAATATTGCCAACGCTCATATAAAAAGCGACAGTATCAATTCCAGTAGCTAATGCTGGCCAATTCAAAAAATCCTGTCCTTTTTCTTCTCGGCCATGCCCCGTGACGAGGGCAAAGCTAGTGGCAAAGTCTCTATGTGTCACAGGAATCCCCGCATAAGCAGGAGCCGCAATCCCTGCTGTTATACCTGGCACAATTTCATAGGCAATGCCATGATTTTTTAAGATTTCAGCCTCTTCTGCACCACGGCCAAAGACAAAGGGATCGCCACCTTTAAGACGTGTGACAATTTTTCCTTGCTGCGCCTTCTCCACAAGTAATGCATTAATTTCATCCTGAATGAGGTGGTGCTTTCCTGGTAATTTCCCACAATAAACGAGCTCCGCTTCCTTTTTTGCGAAGTCTAGCAATGCTGGATTCACAAGACGGTCATACGCAATAATATCAGCCTTTTGGATACATTCCAGACCATAGACCGTAATGAGCTTTGGATCTCCAGGTCCTGCGCCAACGATATAAACTATTCCATCCTTCATTGCTTTTCTCCCATCAATAGTTGTTGTAAATAAGCTTCACGTCTATCCATCTCACCTTGACGTGTCCATTCAAGGATGTTTGGCTCTAGCAACGCCTGTAACGCCGCACGTCTTTGTGGGCCTTTATCAAACTTGGCAGCAACCATTAAACGAGCTTGCTGCAAAAAGCATACGTAATCCTCATAGGCATCATCAAATTGATCCTCTAACTCTGCTTTAATTTTACGAGCTAGCCCGGGACTTGCTCCTGATGTCGAGACAGTTAACACGAAAGGACCACGACGAACTGTCGCGGGGGTAATAAAATCACTTTCACTTTGTCTATCTGTTCGATTCATTAATTGCCAATGCTGTGCCGCCTCTTGCACGGCTTCGTTAACTGCCGTCACATTTGTGGCAGCAATAATAAGGA
Organism: Lysinibacillus sp. GW823-FHT06C08; assembly: GCF_058795135.1. Taxonomy (NCBI): domain Bacteria; kingdom Bacillati; phylum Bacillota; class Bacilli; order Caryophanales; family Bacillaceae; genus Lysinibacillus; species Lysinibacillus sp. GW823-FHT06C08. The sequence continues at coordinate 66,940 of NZ_JBXAHN010000005.1, read as the reverse complement.
TTGCATCATCCAAATCACGTGGTTCAAACTCTTTTCGTTTCCAGGTAATTTGCCCCAATTCGGCTAGTGGCTGTAAATCTTCATGTAAGGCCGGACTAACAATGACGACATTCGCCTTCACTGGTAAAAGGGATGCCACCTTTTGTGTAGCTACGTGACCACCCCCTACGATTACAACCGTTTTATATTCTAGATTCATATGAATAGGAAAATAATTAGTCATTATTCTTCACCTTCTTGCAAGCTGTTAACCAATTGTCAACTAGCTTTGGGTTTGATACAAAATGAAAATGCGTATAACCAGCCACCAAATTCCCTACTTGATAGCCTTCTTGCTTTTTGCCAAAGCGTCCAATCGTTTCGTAGGCCGGTGTGTGATGGGAGCCACTGTATTTTGAATAGTGGAATTCATGTCCCTTCGCCTGTTCCTCTGAACCGATTAAGAAATTACCTGCCGTACCAAAAATTTCACGATAGCCAAGCGCTGCTAGTTTTTTTTGCATCGCTACTTCCCCTGGGATTACACCTATCATGCCATAACGCTCCCCATGGCTATCTGTAATAGCTTCTGTTAAATACATAAAGCCCCCACATTCAGCCAATGTCGGTAGACCTTTGTTGATGGCTTCCCGTATAGATTGTCTGGCAATCGTATTTGCCGCAAGTGTCTGCGCAAATTCTTCAGGAAAGCCACCCCCTATATATAACCCATCCGCCTCTGCTGGTACTGGCTCATTGTCGAGTGGTGAGAAAAATTGTAATGTCGCACCTTTCGCCCGTAATAACGCCAAATTTTCTTCATAATAAAAATTAAATGCCGCATCTTTTGCTACAGCGAGACAAATATTTTGTGTAGGCTCCTCTGTAAATAATTTGCCTGTTTCCTGAAGTACAGGTGCCTTTGTTATGCGGAGTAATTGCTCTAAGTCAATCGTCTCAGCCATTAGGTCTCCTAGCTTGTCAAAAAATGAATGAAGCTCTCCTCTTTCAATAGCAGGGACTAATCCTAAATGACGACTTGGAATATCAATCCCTTCCTCGCGCTTTAAGTAGCCGATTACAGGAATCCCACATTCTTGTTCAATAGCAGCCTTGGCAATTTCATAATGGCCAACACTACCAACTTGATTTGCTATTACACCCACGATATTTGGTTTATCTGATAATAATTGAAATCCTTTGACAACTGCCGCAACACTTCTAGCCATACTTGCACAATTCACGATTAAAATAACTGGACTTTCTGTTACTACACTAATATCAGCGGCAGAGCCAGCATCTGATAATGGACTTTTACCATCGTAAAAGCCCATGACACCCTCGATAATAGAGACGTCTGCATCCCTACTGGCGCGAGCTACAATATCACATACTGCTTCATGCGAGAACATCCAACTATCAATATTGCGTGATACTCTACCTGTTACGGCTGTATGATAGGTTGGATCGATATAATCAGGTCCACATTTAAAGCCCTGCACGACTTTCCCTTTATTTTGTAGAGCCTTCATCAGTCCAATAGTAAAAGTAGTTTTACCTACACCACTGCCTGTCCCAGCTAGTACAAAGCGATTTGTTTGCATGGACTTCCTCCTTAAAATAGGTATCTAGCAACTGAAATCGTAGCATTACCTGATTTTTTCTTTTCTAAGATGAGTGATTTGACTTGAGCATAACGCATAGCTGCAGGTTCACTGACACCATATGCCCCTGTATATTTAAAGACTGTTTCTGAAGGTGATGGGAATTCAATTTCGTTTAATTCTGTCGGTGAGTAGGTAACGAACTCCCAATCATATTTTTTTGTAATATCCAGGAAGCATTGCTCATCTTTCTTCAGATCAATTGTACAAAGTGCCTTCACACTTTTTTTCGAAAGCTTAAGCTCTGCCAAGGTTTCATCAATGACTTGTTCAATCTCCTCAATAGATGTACCACGATTACAGCCCATGCCTAAGATAATTGATTTTGGTCGATAAATGACACCATTTTCAAGCAAAACCTCTTCTTCTCGTTCGATTATACGGTCCGTTATTAATAATGTTGCATGAGGTTTAGCCTCTATGGCCGTCCGTGTAGATGGATAAATTTTAATTTGCTCTGGCATTGGTGTATCACGCATCCACCAATCTCGCTCACCAGTTTCCTGTACAATAGCCACATGTTCCTCGTTGACGACAGAAGCACTGACAGGCGTTAATTTATCGGCACTATCCCAAACCCAGCCAAAACGTGCACCAAATAGATCGACTGGAATAGTCTTTTGCACATCGGAGGCTGTTGTAATAATAGGGTTGGCACCAAGAGCTGCCGCTACCTCATGTGTTAGTTCATTGGCACCGCCAAGATGTCCTGACAAGACACTTATTACGTTTTCGCCTCGATCATCAATAACTACAACACCCGGATCAGTCTTTTTATCCTTTAAAATGGGTGCGATCATTCGGACAACTGCACCTAAAGAAATAATTAAAATCAAACCTTTGTATTGTTTAAATAGAGTCGGCAAAAGCAAACGCACTGTTCCAGTAAACAGTTGAATATGCTTTTCCTCCTCATCACCCTGTTCAAATTTACTCATATAATACAAATCACTTGCTGCAAACGTTTGTTGGAGTCGACGTCCTATTTGAACACCATGCTTTGTAATCGCTACAACCGCATATGCATGGCGCTGATCAACTTCTGGTAATAACCCCTCTTGTAACTCAATCACTTGTCTTCACACCTTTTCTAAAGCCGTGTGTAAAGGTTGCATCATATAATTTCGAGCGATATTGATCCTTATCATGAATATCAGGGTCTAGCGCCCAGCCTGCTAGAATCATCGCATGCTTACGAATGCCATTCACGCGCATCGCTTCATCTAATTCGATTAATGTCGTACGAACAATTTTTTGATCTGGCCAAGAAGCACGTTGAATCACCGCTACGGGTGTGTCATCAGCCCAGCCAGCACTTTGTAGTTCTTTGACAATTTTCTTTGTGAGCGTCGCACTTAAGAATAGAGCAATTGTACAATGATGGCTTGCTAAATCACGTAATTTTTCAAATTCTGGTACAGGGGTGCGCCCTTCAGCACGAGTTAAAATTAAAGTTTGTGTTAAATCAGGAATCGTTAGCTCAGCCCCAATTGCCGCTGCTGATGCAAAAACAGAGCTAACCCCTGGAATAACTTCGTAGCCAATGCCTTGCTTTTTTAAGAGTGCTACTTGTTCCATAATCGCTCCATACATGGCCGGATCACCTGTATGCATGCGAGCTACTATTTTCCCAGCATGGACCCGATCAGCCATCACAGCGACCATTTCCTCTAAATGCATACCAGCGGTACGAATAATTTCCGCATCTGGTCGAGCTTTCGCAATGAGATCTTCACTCACTAATGAATCTGTATACATAACAACATCTGCTGTTTGTAACATATGTAAGCCTTTAACTGTAATTAAATCTGGATCACCGGGACCGGCGCCGACTATATAGATCTTCTTCATTATTTACGCACCACCATTAATGTTAAATATTCTAAGTCGACACCATCCAACTCGCGTACATCCCAAATTACTTCTTCGTCAGATGTTACCTTTGTCACAACAGATGCTTTATCTAGTAAATCTAAATCACGTAGTACCTGTAGCATTAAATCAATTACTTTTGCTACTTTAATAAAGACCACAGCATCATGACTTTCAATAGCTTCACGCATTGCCTCATAATCATCATAGGCAGGAATGATCGCGACACGGTCATCACCATCAGCTAATGCAATACCAAGTCGAGAAGCGGAGCCATTAAATGAGGATATCCCCGGAACCGTACGAATTTCTACATCTGGATGCATGTCCTGCATTAACTTCATCATATGGATAAACGTACTATATAATAACGGATCACCTTCTGTAACGAAGGCTACATCCTTACCCTCCTGTAATTTTTCATATACAAGCTCGACTGACTTTGTCCATTCACGCTCAAGGACAGCTTCGTCCTTCGTCATAGGAAATACAAGACCAAGCATATCTTTTTCCTCTGGATTAATATAAACATCTACAATACGATGGGCATAGCTCTTACTGCCTCTAAGTTTTTTGGGATAGGCAATAACAGGTGACTCTTGAATCACACGAAACGCCTTCACTGTAATTAATTCTGGATCGCCAGGACCTACGCCCAAGCCATATAAAACACCTAAATTAGTCATGATTTTCTTCCTTTCGATAAACCGAAATAATATATATTGGATTTAATGGCACAAAGCGTGTCATATCTAAGATCGGTTTGCTACGCGCAAGCTGTGCCTGTAAAATATCAACCGCAAAATCACAAGCCTTAAACGCTTCCACTGCTTTATATAAATTTTCAATTGTCGCAGCATTTAAAACAATTCGACCATTTGGTTTTAAGCGATTACAGCACAATTGTAGTAATTCGACCATTTCACCACCAGTACCACCGATAAAAATGGCATCAGGGTCTGGGAAATGATCGAGTCCCTCTGGAGCTTTACTATGAATTGCTGTTATATCCACACGAAATTTTTGCTGATTGTGTAGACAGTTCTCTAAATCAGGTGCATTTTTTTCAACGGCGTATACTTCCCCCTCAGGTGCAAGCTTCCCCGCTTCAATGGCCATAGATCCTGTACATGTACCAATATCCCAAATAACACTATCCTGTTGAAGTTGCATCGCCTGTAAGCTTAAGACACGAATTTCTTTCTTAGTAATGAGTCCTTTATCTGGTTTTCGTTGTGAAAACTCTTCATCATCAATACCGAGTGTGTAGCGTTTTGGTTCAACAGTTTGTTGTAAAATAACTACGTTTAAAGGGGAAAAATGTGCATTCTCCATTTCATCTAGCGAATACCAATCACATTTTTCATCTTCACCCTGTAGATTTTCGGCTACAAATGCACGATATTCGGTCATACCAAAATGCTTTAAATAACGTGCGAGCGCATTTGGGCTATTTTCAGCATCTGTTAACAGAGCTATTTTCTTTTTCCCATCGATGCGCTGTGCCAAGCCTTTCATAGGTCGTCCATGAATACTTGTAACATAAGCATCCTGCCAGCTTTCTCCCATTTTCGCGAAGGCTAGCTGTACGGAGCTCATATATGGATAAACCTCCAAATCTAGCTTTTTCGCTAAATAGCCCCCAACGCCGTAAAACAATGGATCTCCTGATGCGAGAATAATCGTATTTCTTGTTTCCTCTGACAATCTCTCAACAAGTGCTGAAAGACCTCCTTTGATCATGATTTTTTCCCCTGTAAAATGCGGGAAAAAATCAAGCACGCGCTCACCACCTACAAGTACCTCACAGTCTTCAATCCACTGGCGGTATTGTGGGAATAAGCTTGCTAATCCGTTATCCCCGATCCCAATTAATTTCATCGATCGATGCAATGTCATCAGCCCTTCCTAATAATTGTCCCTGCATCGAATAAATCGATGTGGAAAGCGTTAAACCGCCCTTTATATGATGAATGGAGGAATAGCAGCAGGCCTCACACAAACGATGGAAAAATGATTCATATCCCTTTTCCATCATAATTTCACCTACTTGCGACGCTGTGTTGGCCTCTCGTATTTCGGCTATTGTGTCTGCATCTGCCCCTACATCTTCTGCAAGTTGTGCTAAAAAGTTAAAATCAATCGGAGCACTTTTGGAATGCACCATCATTACCCCTTGTGCCACCTTTGAAAATTTCCCCATCATCCCGACAAGGGACACTTGTTTAATACCAAGTCGCTTACAATGCTTTAAAGTAAAGCCAACAAAATCACCCATTTCAACAAAAGCTTCTTCAGGTAAATCGGGATATTGCTTCATCCCAAATTTTTCACTGCGACCACCTGTTGTCACTACTAAATGCTCACAGCCAGCCTCTTTAGCGACGCTAATGGCCTGTACAATACTAGCCATATACGCAGAACTTGAAAAAGGCACGACGGTTCCCCTTGTGCCTAAAATCGAGATGCCTCCAAGTATACCAAGACGACCATTTAACGTTTTTTTCGCAATCTCCTCACCCTTAGGGACGGAAATCACTACGTTAACCCCTCGTGTAATTTGAAATTCGTCCAATACTCCTTGAACAGTGCTGTGAATCATTTTCCGTGGGACAGGGTTAATGGCTGCCTCTCCAACAGGCACTGGTAAGCCGGGCTTTGTGACACGCCCGACTCCAACCCCACCATCTAAATGAATACCAGGTGTCTCTGCCCAGCTCACAGTACCGACGATGAGTGCCTGATGTGTGGCATCTGGGTCATCACCAGCATCTTTAATCGTTTCACAGCTGACGGCATTGTTTTCAAATAGGCATTTTTCAATGGTAAAGGTCGCATCCCTACCTATTGGCAAATGAATCGTGCTTGTTTCTTGCTCTTCATTTGTAATAAGGGCGAGTAAAGCGGCCTTTGTTACTGCAGTTGCACAGGCTCCTGTTGTATAACCGTGACGCATGTCCTTAGGATCCTTTTTTGGCTTCCGCTCCATTATTTTTTCGCCTGTTCATCCGCTAAAAGTGAAATGGCATTTAATGCGGCAACCGTCACTGTACTACCGCCTTTCCGACCAACATTTGTAATGTACGGAATACCTTCAAGTTTTAGCAGCTCTTCTTTCGATTCAGCCGCAGACACGAAACCTACAGGCATACCAATAATTAAATCTGGTTTTGCTAAGCCTTCCTTAATTAAACGAATCAATTCTAGTAATGCAGTTGGGGCATTACCAATGGCATAAATACCGCCCTCATGCAATTTTGAGGCTTTTTGCATCGATATAATGGCACGCGTTGTATTTTGCTTTTTCGCTTCTACAGATACATCCTCATCCGCAATATAGCAATGTAAATCGCCACCATGTTTTTGGAAACGTTTTTTACCAGAGCCACTTTCAATCATTTGCACATCCGCAATTACATGACGCCCTGCCAGAATAGACTTAACACCTGCTTCAAGTGCTCCTGGTGTAATAATAACGCTACGACCTAGCTCAAAGTCAGCAGATGCATGGATAATACGGCGCACAACCTTCCATTCATCTTCTGAAAAGTCATGCTCCCCCATTTCCTCCGCGATAATCGAGAAACTGTAATCGTAAATTTTATCTGGGTCTACTGTTAATGGTTTGAAATCTGTTTTAAAATCCATTGTTATTGCCTCCTAAAGTGTATGTTGTACAGCCTGTAACACTTCTTCAAAAGTGGAATATTGCTGGCCATATTTAATATTGGGTCTTGCAATAAGAATTGTTTCTATAGAACAAGCAAGGGCTGCCTCTAGCTTCTCGTCTACTGAGCCGACTTTGCCACTTTCTTTGGTAATCATTAAGGTCACTCCATATTGACGGAATAATGCTTCATTTAATTCCTTTGAAAATGGGCCTTGAATGGCTACAATATCTCGCTGTGCCACACCGAGCGCCTCACATTTTTCCATATTGTCAAGTCGTGGGAGCATACGAGCAATGACTCTTGTATTTTCTAAGCCTTGTAAGACTTTCGTAAATGTAGCAAGCGTTTTACTACCTGTTGTCAGCATAATAACACCACGCTTTTCTGCTGCTAACTGAGCTGCTTCCTCATAATCCTTCACGACTGTTATAAGTGGGTGTTCATAATGTTCATGAGCACGTTCATAGCGAATATAAGGAACTTGCGCTTTTTCAGCTGCTGCCATGGCATTTTTCGATGCCTCTTCTGCAAATGGATGAGAGGCATCTACCACCAATTGAAAGCCTTGTTCCGATATAATAGTCGCCATTTCTTCCGCTGTAAGTCGCCCTATTAAATGAGGTAAGCCAGCGTCAGCAAGACTAGAGGCTGCCGATTCCGTCACAACGGTGGCAGTTACAGCATGTCCCGTCCTTTGCAGTTCAAGGCCTAGATTCCTTGCATCACTCGTCCCTGCTAACATGAAAATCATTTTACTGGCTCCTCTTCATGATGATGATGGTGATCGTGATCGTGTCCATGATCATGGTCGTGGTCGTGGTGGTGATCATGGTCGTGATCATGGTCGTGATCATGATGGTGATGATGATGTGCATGCCCATGAATAGCAGCGTAAGCCCGATATTCTTCAAGATCTTTCATACCTGTTGATGTACCATTCACCGCTTGCTCAATACGTTCTAATAGAACATTTTGTAAACGTTCATGGTAGCCAAAGTAGTTGGCAATTTGAATCTCACATGCTGGAAATTGCTCATTGTATTTCTCACACATAACATGCATACGCTCCATTAAAATACCCGTGAATAAAAAGTAAGGAAGCATAATAATTTTTTTAGCACCTAGTTTGACACAGCGTTCAATGCCTTCTTCAACACGAGGGTCCGTTACGCCCATAAAGGCACTTTCTACGTATTTAACAGGTAGTTTTTCCCATAGTAATCGTGTAATTTTATAGAAATCTCCATTTGCATAAGGATCACTACCTCCTCGAGCAATTAATAAAATGGCTGTGTCTTCCTGTTCTTGTTCAGTATCAAATCCAATTTCAACTAAACGATCCTGTAATATCGCAAATATTTCTTCATGAATGCCAATTGTTTGACCATATGTGAATGTGATATTCGGATAATGCTCACGAGCATGCTCGATTTCTGCCGGAATATGTAGCTTAGAATGACCTGCATGAAGTAAAATAATCGGGATGACATGTACCTCTGAAGCACCCTTTTTCACACAGTTTGTAATACCTTCTTCGATGTTAGGAGAAGCAAATTCAAGGAAGCATGTTTCCACTAAATATTGTTCATCAATGCGAGATTTCATTTGCTCGATAAATGTACGCACCTCATCATTTCCTGCTGCTAAACGGCTCCCATGGCCAACAAATAATATAGCTTTCATCTCTTTTCTCCTCACTAGTCGCCGCACGGAGCTGGCTCTATTTTTATTTTGGAAGACATATCTTGATACGTAAAATGCAATATCTTTTTCACCCGCTTGAAGTATTTAAATAGACGCTCGTTTGGATGCGCATTTGCTTTATATTCTTCAATAATATCTGTAATTAAAGGGATTAATTGATCAGGCTCCAAACCTTCTACAACAGGCTGTGCTGCATGAGCCGTACGCCCGACTGGTTTCGCTCCAATAAAGACATCAAATTTACTTTTGCGATAGACAATCCCAATATCATCAAACACGGCTCGATAACAAGCCATTCCACAGCCATTGAAGCCAATATTTAATGTTTTCGGTAATGACATACCGCCAAGCTTTTCTTGAATTTCCTCCGCATATGGAATGGAATCTGCTTTTTCACCGTAGCAAAAATCACAAGCCTTCAACGATAACACATCACCAATTGGTGCTAATAAAAAGCCTACTTCCTGTAATTTCTCAGTGATACGTTCAGGCGTTGTTGTAGGTATTTTCAAATGGATTTGATGATCTGGTGTATATTCCATTGATCCTTCTTCTCCTACTACCTCTGCTAACGTCATCATTTGCTGTGGTGTGAAAAATTTATTAGCCACGCCAGGGCTCACTGCTAATTCAAAAATGGATTCTATTTTTTGTTGTACAAGCTTTGGAGTAACCTTGATAGCACTTGTTCCCTTTACCATTGCAAGTGCCGCTGTAGCCATTTCAAGTGCTGTTTTTTTCGGCTTTGGCATAACGGCTATACTGGGTTTATTCATTCTCCCTGCATTAGGGTCTGCCGCAAAGTCATTTCGTGCTGTTCCTGTCTCTTGATTCATCGCCCATGGCTCATTTTCTTCCCGTAAGCGTTGATGAGGACGTAATGGCTGTTTTTCCTCACCAAGTGTATATTTACGTTGGTAGCCTCGCGGTGTAATCATTTTATTATCATAGAAGAACGTAGATGAGTTTCCGATAATAACTGTTGTCAGCATACCAATATCATGTTCCAGCATTTCTGCCAATGTCGTCATCGTCACTTCCTGACGTTCTCGATAGGCACTTTTTACAAGCCCTACTGGTGTGTCAGGAGAACGATATTCTAAAAGAATTCGTTGCGCTTCGACAATTTGTCTTGTACGGCGACCACTTTTAGGATTGTATAAAGCAATAACAAAATCGGCCATAGCTGCGGCTTCCACACGCTTCGCAATTAAATTCCACGGAGTGAGATGGTCACTCAAACTAATGGTACAAGCATCATGCATAATGGGTGCACCAAGTAAACTAGCACATGAATTGATAGCTGAAATACCTGGGACAATCTCCACTTCAATACCAGTTGCCTCTGTCCAGCCTAGCTCAATTAATACTTCATACACCAATCCCGCCATACCATAAACGCCTGCATCTCCACTCGAAATGACCGAAACAATACTTCCTGCCTCTGCTTGACGAACGGCCTCCTGAGCACGTGACACTTCCTCTGTCATACCTGTACTGACAATGGATTTTGCGCTGACTAAATCTTGAATCAGTTCAACATAGGTTTTATAGCCTATGATCATGTCACTTTGTTGTAAAGCCTCTACTGCACGTGTCGTAATATGCTTAAAGTCTCCAGGCCCAAAGCCTACTACGAAAATTTTCCCTTTTTGCGCCATGTTTTTACCCCTCTTTCACCTTTTCAATCCCTTTAATGGCTGTTGTTTGCGCTGTTCGCTGTAATGTCCCTTCTCGAAGTGTAAAAACATGATCGTTATATAAGGATTCATGATGCAAATCCTGTACAAGTGTTCTAGCATGCTCCGTTGACGGTACACGATACCAATTCCCCTGAGGGTAAGCAATCACAACACAAGCATCCTTGCATCGTCCATTACAGCGCGTTCTTGTCGTATGTATTTCTTTATCTAGTGCGTTACGCTGTATTTCATCTCGTATAGCTTGGGTAATTTCCTCCCCATCCTTGTTCATACAGCTACTGCCATTGCAAATAAAGAGATGTGTTTTCATCCCCTCTAAATTCCACGTTGTCATCTTATATCTCCCCTCATTTGCTTTTGGAAAAAAGAAAAAACCTTTACTCTGCCGAAGAGTAAAGGTTTGTAGAAGCCAAATAAAAACGAATAGATTGAAAGACAGATCCTCGCTTTTGCTTCAACTTCTCCCTCCGAAAAGTTTGCATGCACAATCTGATAAGCAGGTTTCCTGACTTAAGCTTCATTTTACTGTCGCACCTTCCCTAGTTTGCACAGGTGGCATTGCGATTTCATCAGCTATTACAGTAGCGGGGGCTGTATTGGACTTTCACCAATTTCCCTATTATCTCGAGTTCTTCGAGCACTTATCGACGTTTTATATGAAATTTTTAATCGTATACATAATAGAAAACTGTCTTAATCATATCTTATTATTTTAAAATTTCAATATTTCTTTAAAAAATCATGACAAATTTATCAATTTCATAGGAGGGGTGAAAGCTATTAAAAATTTGAATTTGCCTTCTTTAATCCTAAAAAACGTTAGTTATCAGAATTTTCGACATTGATATTCTATTTTTAATTTTTTATAAAAAAAGTATAGCATAATTATGGAAATTCGTGATACACTTTGTCGTGAAATCTCACAACTTACTATTTTTCGGTGTAAAATGCTCGTCATTTTGCTTAAAAGGGAAGCCGGTTTAAGTCCGGCGCGGTCCCGCCACTGTAATAGGGAGCTTTATAGAAAATGTCACTGTCCAATGGATGGGAAGACCTATAAAGTGTTGAACTAGAGCCAGGAGACCTGCCGAACATAAGTGATCGTTTCAGCCTACGAGGATAGGTGTGCGGCTTAGCAGATGAAAATGTTATTTGCTTTTTTAGCTATGCACTTTTCCAACAACGGAAAAGTGCTTTTTTATTACGCACGCTACATTCTAAAAATCTATTTACAGTTTGGAGGAAAAAAATTGAAGCTGTCTTGGTGGAAACTTAGTTATTTTCTATTGGCTTTTTTAATGGTGCCAAAGCGTGCCTTCGCCATGCATATCATGGAAGGTTTTTTACCAATCGAATGGGCTATTTTTTGGTGGGTAATCTCCATCCCATTTATTATTTTAGGATTGCGCTCTATTCGTAAAACAATTGATGAAAACCCTGAAACAAAAATGATTCTGGGGCTGTCCGGTGCGTTTGCCTTTGTCCTATCAGCCTTAAAAATCCCTTCAGTTACAGGGAGCTGCTCACATCCAACAGGAGTAGGTCTCGGAACAGTATTATTTGGACCGTTAGCCATGAGTGTCATTGGGACAATTGTTTTATTATTTCAATCTTTACTTTTAGCTCATGGTGGGATCACAACATTAGGGGCTAATGCATTTTCGATGGCTATTGTAGGACCGTTTATCGCCTACTTTGTATTTAAAGGGGCAAAACAATTGGGGTTATCGTTTTCATTAGCTGTTTTCTTTGCGGCCATGCTTGGGGATTTAGGTACATATGTGGTGACTTCCATTCAATTAGCACTAGCCTTCCCATCTGAAGTTGGAGGCTTTATGGCTTCCTTTACAAAGTTCGCAAGTATTTTTGCCTTAACACAAATCCCATTAGCTGTGAGTGAAGGAATATTAACAGTTATTGTCATGAACTTCTTGAAAAAATATAATATTAGCGAATTAAAATCTTTACGTGTTTTCTCTACAAAGGAGGCGCACTAATATGAAACGAAATTTATTACTTTTAGCAATCGTCGTACTATTGGCGATTATCCCTCTTTTCGTCCAAAAAGGAGCAGAATTTGGAGGAGCCGACGGTGAAGCAGAAGCAGCCATTGGGGAGATCAATGCAGAATATGAGCCATGGTTTGATAGTTTGTGGGAACCACCTAGTGGTGAAATTGAAAGCTTATTATTCGTGCTACAAGCAGCTATTGGTGCTGGTTTTATCGGCTACTTTATTGGCTATATGCGTGGCAAGCATAAAGAAGGTTAAGGATTATGTTACTCATTGATAAGTATGCGTATCTCAATAAGCTAGCGTTCGTTCATCCGCTAGAAAAAATGATATTTTCATTAGGACTACTTTTATTCACGCTTATTATGAGAGATGAACGACTTTCACTCATTACATTTTTTGTAATGAGTGCTTTTATCATTTGGGGCGCGAAAATTCCACTAAACTATTATGCGAAGCTATTATTACTACCTGGTTTTTTCTTATTCACAAGTCTCTTATCAATCATCATTTCGATAGCTCCAGCAGCGCATACATTACCAGCCCATATGGGGGCATTTACGTATATAAACTGGACAATTTTTATTGGGAGAGCCAGTATCGCTACCGCCCAGCAACTATTCTTTATTGTACTTGGCAGTATAAGTTGCTTATATTTTTTAGTTTTAACGACATCTGTACAAGGAATTTGTTATGTGCTTCGACAATGGCGGCTACCTACTTTATTAGTTGAGCTAGTAGAACTCACCTATCGTTTTATTTTTATTTTTTTAGAAAGCATGCAAAAAATTCATTTGGCCCAGCAAGCCCGGCTTGGCTACCACTCACCCATGCAATGGTTACGTTCAGTGTCTATGCTAATTGCCGCGTTGTTTATTGAAATGTTTCAGCGCAGTCGAGAGCTTAATCATGCCATGCTGGCGCGTGGTGGTGAAACGGTTTATTGGCATGAAACGGGCGCCTATAGCAAAAAAAACTGGCTTGGTATAACGGCTATTTTTTTATTCCTCATCGTATACGGAGGGTACTTCTCATGACAGCATTTTATTTTAAACTAAACAACCTGTCATATGCCTATGCAGATGGTACGAAGGCTTTGACAGATATTACATTAAACATTCCAAAAGGAAAAAAAATCGCTATACTCGGTCATAATGGAGCAGGAAAATCCACTTTATTTCAGCACCTTAATGGTATTTTGAAACCAACAGCTGGGACCATTTCATTTGATGGAGAAAAACTTCAATATAATAGAAAGGGATTAAAGGCTCTTCGCCAACAGGTTGGAATCGTCTTTCAAGATGCTGATAATCAGCTTTTTTCAGGAACTGTTAAGCAAGATATAGCCTATGGTCCAATGAATCTAGGATGGCCTACGGAAAAAATTGAAGAAAAAATAGCATGGGCTGTTGCACAAACTGAAGTGACAGAGCTACTAGATAAACCCATCCACTTTTTAAGCGTAGGGCAGAAAAAGCGTGTGGCCATGGCAGGTGTATTAGCGATGGAACCGACTGTCCTTTTATTAGATGAACCAACAGCGGGTCTTGATAGCTATTACGCTACACAAGTTTTTCAATACTTAGCCAAAGTAGAAGACCATGAAAGAACGATTATCCTTGCGACTCACGACATTGCCCTTGCCTATGAATGGGCCGATCAAATTATGGTCATGGAGGCAGGAAAAATTATTTATAATGGTGACCCTGTCGCCTTATTTTATGAAGAAGAATTGCTAAAACGGGCACATCTTGAACGACCATGGGTATTTGACATGGCTTTGGCTCTACAAAAAAAGAAATTATGGCACGAAAATATTTCAATTCCTCGCTCTAAGCATGACTTATTGCAATTGATTGAACAGCTATATGTAGAGGCGTAATGGTATCATCCATAAAAAGTAACGGACAGTTCGTTTTTAAATCGCAGAGAAAAATTTTCCTCATTTGCGAAACTTTTCTAACGTTTAACCGTATTAGTATAGTCGAGACATATTATAGAACATCAAGGAGAGATACAATTGAAAAGTTGGTTTAAAAAATCAGTCGCTGTCGCAGCATCCGCTGCATTAATGGTTCCTGTCGCTTCGGCTTTTGCTGAGGAGACACCACAACAAAGTGCGAAGAACGTATTAGCAAGCAATTCACAACATGCAGGTAAGAATCTTACAAATGAAGACAAATGGATGAGTAAGGATACGATTATTATCAAGCATTCTGGCCTTGATAAAAACGTACATAAAAAAATCGGATCTAAGGTCATCCGCTCCATTCCTTCATTAGGCTATGATGTGATTCAACTTAACAAAGGTGTATCCATAGAAAAAGCCGTCTCTTACTATTTAAAGCAGCAAGGGATTTCAAGTGTATCCCCTAGTTATGTCTATCATTCTTTCAACAAAGAAACTGACCCAAAGAAACAAGATATGTATCATCTAAGCCTCTTGCAAATGGATCAGGCTCTAGCATTAGCTGGGGAACATGACGTAACAGTAGCTGTCATCGATTCTGGTGTTGATTTTAAACATCCCGATCTAAAATCTCAAGTACTCACACCTTATAATGCAGCTGCACCGGCAAATACATCTTATCCAGGTGATCATGGAACACATGTTGCTGGGATTATTGCCGCAGCTAAAGACAATGGCATTGGTGGACATGGAATTAATCCACAAGCGAAGCTACTACCTATTGATGTCTTTAACGGAAAAGAAGGAGCAAATGATTTTATCATTGCACAAGGTATTCTGTACGCCATTGAGCAAGGTGTTGATGTCATTAATATGAGTTTAGGAGGCTATGGTGAATCACCACTTATGCAGGATGCTGTTCAAAAAGCTATTGATAGTGGCATTACGATTGTCGCAGCGGCTGGTAATGAGTCGACGGATGAATATTCCTTCCCTGCTTCCTATGAAGGTGTAATTAGTGTTGGTTCCACGAATGATCGTAATAAGCTATCAAGCTATTCCAATTATGGTCCCTCTGTCGATGTCGTGGCTCCTGGCGAAGACATCTACAGTACTGTACACGATGACAAAAAAGGATCATCTTTTGTTAAGTTTAGTGGTACTTCCATGGCATCTCCCGTAGTGGCAGGCATCGTGTCCCTACTTAAATCAAAGCATCCGAATTTAAAGCCACATGAAATTGAAGCAATTCTTGAAATAACTGCACAAGATTTAGGTAAAAAGGGTTATGATCTTACTTATGGTCATGGGCTTGTCGATCCAGTGAAAGCCTTACAGTTCGATTTAAATAAATTACCTAAACATTATTCTGAATCTAAAGAAGAGCGTATCAAAAATGCCAAAGTTCTTGCTAAAAATACATTAAATATTGAACAAGGTGTTTTCGAACAGCAAGACGAGAAAAAATGGTACAAGGTTGAGCTAGAGGCAAATGAGTATGCTCAGCTAACATTAAAAGGCGCTGATCAATACGACTATGCCTTCGATTTATACTTTTACCCTACTAATGAACAAGGTGAAGTAGAGCCTATTAAAGTTAATGATGTTCGTGTAGGAAAAAAAGAAGGTCACCTTTTTAAAGCAGACCAAAAAGGAACGCTGTTAATTGGTGTGAAAGATCATAATGGTAGTTATAGCTTAAAAGGGAAATCTACTTATATCTTTACAGCACAAACTGCGAAAAACTCGAATTTGCCAATTGATGCTTTAAATAAGTCTTCAATGCAGCCTATTAAAAAATTCCCATATAATACGGCAGGTAAAAACTATACCCTACTGTCCAAAGATCAACAAAAGGATCAAGATTATTTTACGTTTTCAGTAACAAAACCAACAACATTGAAGTTTGATTTATCTGGAATTCCAGGTGTTACTGCCACTATGGATCTTTACTTAAAAGAGGATTTCAATCCGATTCCACCAGAAGAGATAAAGCAAGCTAAAAAAGAGGAAATTGAAGAAGAGGAAGCCTTCCCTATTCAAAGTTCCTACGGTGCAGCTAAAGGTGAAGCCGTTAGCATGATTATCGATGCTGTTCCAGATCAAGAATACATTTTAAGTGTATCTAATGAAAGTAATAGCGAGTTTTCAATGGAGATGTTTTTCAGTGGTGGCATTGAAAAAGAGGAAACAGTCAGTGAGTCTATGATTCCATACACATTAAAAGGTGAGGTTGTTATACTTCCACCCGATGAGGATGGACTACCTTTAGAGGAAGCCATGTACGACGAAAACATCTCTCTCGACCAATTACCAATAACGCCAAGTACAACAAAAAAGCGAAATGAAATTGAAGGCATGATGAGTATGCTCATGAATTCCTTTACAACGGACAATTTAGAAAATGTTGATCCGATTATTAAGCAAGCTATTCGCTTCAACATTGGTGAGGATCAAAAAGCTTATTTCCAAACAGAATATGATGAGGACTACTTCTTATTTAAAACAAAGGAAGATGCCCTTTATAGTTTTAGCTTTAACAAAGGTGCTGGCCAAATGCCTGCTGGTACTGTCTTTGAATACGATGAAAAAGCAAATGAACTAATTCCTGTTTCGTCCTTAACCAATGATTTGGGCTTACTTTCATTGCTTCTTGGCTCAGCCGGTAATGAAAACGATGCAAAAGTGATGGCATTGAAAAAGGACAAAACATATGTAGTAGCCGTTGTAAATGCTGGGGAACGTTCTATTGAGCCATATACGTTGAAAACAAGTAAAATCGGTGATATTCCAAAAGATTATAATCCTGATAATTATGAAGAAGCAAAAGCTCTAAAAATTCAACCAGGTACAACTTATAAAGATCATCTAATTTACCAAGACGATGAGGATTACTATTATTATAAGCAAAACGGTAATGATGAAATTATGAGTTTATTAATTTCCTCTGTTCCATTTACCAATGAACAATTAAATCAATTGCCAAAAGAGTTACAGAAGGACTTGAAATTTGCAGGATCGATTATTGAAGATACAAATGGCAATATGAAAATTGACCCGAAAGAAATGGAGACCGCCATTCCATTTGGATTGAGCGATAATATTCTTGAGATACTCCTTGGCATGGTAGGAACGACAGACGTAAATACATCCTTTAAGGCTAAAAAGGATCGTGGTTACTTTATTCAAGTCAATAGCACAGGGCTTGGCCAACTGTCCATTCAGCCCTACACATTGACGATGTTCGACCATAAACGAACAGACGAAGATGCAGATTCCCAATTAGTGAATGGTGTACCAACCAAACCATTAGCCCTTAAGAAAGAAGACGACAAATGGATAGCTACTCAATATTTAAATGCGGGTATACCATTTGGTGATAAGGATTACTTTGAATTTAACAACGTCCAAAAACGTGATATCTTCTTCTCACTTCAAACAGAAAAAGCACTAGATGGTGTGATTCGAGTGATAGATGCAAACGGAAAAACAGTCAAAACTTTAGATCTTTACGGAGCTGGAGATGCTGAGGTAGGTACAATCGAACTGGATGCAGGTAAATACTATATTGAAGTTAGTGAATATTATGGCCAAGCAAGTACACAGCCATATACGTTAGAAATTAAATAATATCAATAAAATCCCCTAGATAACGGAATATCTAGGGGATTTTTATACATCTAAGCATCTTTATTCTAAACTAAAATGCTTATTACATAAAATATTTGACATAATTACAGTATTCATCTTGCTTCATATGAAGCTTTTCATACAGCTTACGCGCATTCACATTATCTGCTGCTGTTTGCAGTGTCACATAACGAGCATACTGTTGCTCACAATATTGAAAAACTTTTTCCATCAATGCCTTGCCCACCCCTAGGCCCCTAGCATCTTCCGTGACATAAATATCGTTCAAAATATAGGCACGCTGTAACGCTATGGAAGAAAACGTTGGATATAATTGTGTAAATCCAACCATCTTGCCGTCTACTTGCGCCATAAAAATAACCGACTCTTTGAGGGCCAATCGTAATTGTAAAAATGCCTTAGCGCTACTTACGTCCGATTCAATACCATAAAACTGACGATATTCATCAAATAGCTTTGTTAACTCTTCTAGTTCGTTCATCGATGCTTGCAATATTTCCATTCTTGTCTCCCCTTGTGTCTTCCCATGATTGTTTCTACCATTATAAAGCTAGTTTCATTATATAGGAAAAAATGGCACAAAGAAAAGAATACTCCTCTCCATCGAGAGAAGTTCTACTTTTTTTCATTTAAGTATGCAGCGACATCTTTCACGATATGCTGCCAGTTTAATTCCTTCCGCGCATCGGCTTGTAGCTGAAGACAAGTATTTTCTAACAATGCTTCCTGATGTGCGACTTGCTGCAACGTCCGAGCAATACTTTCCCAATCATGTGTTGGATGAATACGGCCAAAGCGTTGTTGTTGGGTAATATCAGCAGCCCCATCCACATCGGTTGTCACAATATAACAACCGTTTTTAGCAGCCTCTGCAAAAACATGTGCAAAGCATTCAACTGTGGATGTTAAGCAAAAGATTTTTGCCTTGCGATACTCCTCCTCTAGCTGCATCTTGTCTGAGATTGGCCCTACCATTGTGACTTGCGCAGGATAAGGATGACTGTCCAGTAATTGTTTTATTTCCTGCTGAAACGATTCAGACATAGGTCCTACCAAACGAAGCTCCCAGTCTGTCAGCTGTGCTGCTAGAAAGGCTTTTATTGTAAAAATGGTCTGCTTCTCTGGTGCATCTAATCGGCCCACTGATAGAATTCTATTTTCTTTCTCATGAAATTGCACGGGCTCTGTGTGAAAATACTCATAAAAGCCATTTGGGATATGTTGAACATCTAATTGTGAAAACTCTCGAATGTCAGTTTGAATCGATACACATTCGGAGGTCAGAAGATCACAAAGCTGTAGCAATTCTAGAAAGTATGGATAGGTTTTTAATCGACTTAACCAAAATCGATTAACATCTAACTTCATATAAACTTTGCCATTAGGATTAAACTGCTTGTATGTTTGAAGAATGGAAAGATAGGATGGGTATGGTCCTATAGCAAATACAAGATCAATGTTCTTGGCATGCTTCACTAAATAAGCATTCATATTGGCAACATAATCAATCCCAATTGGAACCTGCTCAAATTTAACAGCCGGAAAAGATTGTTGCAGAAGGGTTTCATTCATCTCTGTCGTCACTATACTAACTTCATAGCCTAAATACTCCCCTAGTAAAATAGGCACAAGACATAGATCTTTGAAAATGTGTGCATCGGAAAGTTTAGCTGATTCCACGCTACAAATAAATGCGATCCTTTTTGTCATCGAATCCCTCTTTCTTAAAAAGCGCTCTTTCCTAGTTTATGACCACACCTGTCAAACGTGTATAACTTAGTAAAATGTCACAACCATCCCCATAGTTCTCTAGCAAAAATAAAGGCAATCCATAAAATTACTCTCTTAAAAAACTTATGATAGCAAGCAATTGCCTACGATAGCCCTCTATCCACGCATATTGTAATAAAGAATCTGTTCAGTAAACATGAAGAACTAAATTACTTAATCAGGATGGAGGGATAAAATGAAAATAAGCTTTTTATCACCTACTTATAATAGCGAAGAATGGATCCTAACAATGCTTGACAGTATTCCTAAAGAATATGCCTATGAAATTATCGTTGTAGATGACGGCTCCACCGACAAGACGTTAGCCATTTTACAGGACTATCAAAAAAACTGTACAGCGTTAAAAATCATCGTTCATCCAACGAATCTAGGTGCAAGCGTTGCCTATAACCGATGCATCGCTGAAGCAACAGGTGATTATATTGCCATCATCGATAGTGATGACCACTATTTACCTGCCATCCGCAATGTATTAGCACAGGTGGATGGTGAATTTGATATTTACTATTACAACATGATCATTAAGAATGGCTATGCGTTTATTAAAGATGAATCAAATCGTTATTCCTTGCCGGGACAATTTAAAATCATACGAAGAAGCTTTATCGGGGATGCGAAATTTACTATACGTAAGGATATTGCAGGAGATTGGGATTTTAATTGTGCGCTCATGGACAAAAATCCAACCAGTAAATATACCCATGAATACGCTTATTGGTACAACTATCCACGAGAAAACTCAGAATGCGATTTGCATGAAAGAGGATTGAAATAACATCATGAACGGACCTAAGCATGTGGGAGGTGTAACAAGACAGACAATGTTTAAAGATAAAACTTTACTGATTACTGGAGGAACAGGATCTTTTGGTAATGCGGTACTAAATCGATTTTTAAATACCGATATTAAGGAAATACGGATTTTTTCAAGGGATGAAAAAAAGCAAGATGATATGCGAAAGCTTTATCAAAACTCTAAAATTAAATTTTATATCGGGGATGTACGTGATTTACAAAGCCTTCACCCTGCGATGTATAACGTAGATTATGTGTTCCATGCTGCGGCCCTCAAGCAAGTTCCCTCTTGTGAATTTTTCCCTTTAGAGGCTGTTAAAACAAATATCTTAGGAACAGATAATGTTTTAACTGCGGCGATTCAAGCTGGCGTTAAAAAGATTATTTGTCTATCAACAGATAAAGCGGCATACCCTGTCAATGCGATGGGGATATCCAAGGCGATGATGGAGAAAACATTTATTGCTAAATCACGGATGGTCGACCCAAAGCAAACATTGATTTGCGGCACACGATACGGGAATGTAATGGCTTCAAGAGGCTCAGTCATACCACTTTTCATCGAACAAATAAAAGCTGGTAAACCTTTAACTATTACCGATCCAACTATGACTCGTTTTATGATGAGCCTTGAGGAAGCAGTCGAATTGGTGTTGTATGCATTCTCACATGCGCAAAATGGCGATATTATGGTGCAAAAATCACCCGCTGCTACGATCGAGAATTTGGCACAAGCTCTCCTTGAAATTTTCCAAGTGAACAATGCGATTCACATTATTGGCACGCGGCATGGGGAGAAACGGTATGAAGTATTATGTACAAAGGAGGAAGCAGCAAAAGCCATAGATTTAGGTGATTTTTATCGAATCCCAGCAGATAATCGAGATTTGAATTATGGAAAATACCTGGATGAAGGCTCTCCTAAAATTACCTTATCGGATGAATATAATTCCAATAATACACAAATGTTAAACGTGATGGCTATTAAAGAAAAATTACTAACCTTATCTCTCATTCAAGAAGAGCTTCTCCTTTGGACTGGAGGAACACCATGAAATTTTTAGTGCTCGGCGCTTCTGGCATGGCGGGTCATACCATTTCCATCTACTTACGGGAGCAAGGGTATGATGTGACAACGTATACGAGAACTGCTTTCGCATATGGAAATAATATTACTGGTGATATTACAGATTTGAACTTTTTACGTTCACTTCTTCAAGACCATCAGTATGATATTGTCATTAATTGTATCGGTATGTTAAATAAAGAATGTGAGGCAAATCCTGAGAAGAGTATTTTCTTGAATAGTTATTTACCACATGCTATCGTATCTCTCCTTGAAAATCGCCAGACGAAGCTTATTCATATGAGTACCGATTGTGTATTTTCAGGTGAAAACGCACCCTATTATGAAAATAGTGTAAAGGACGGAACTACCTTTTATGACCGTACAAAGGGTTTAGGCGAAATTGATCATACCAAACATTTAACATTCCGTAATTCAATTATTGGCCCTGATTTGAAAATGGATGGAATTGGGCTTTTCAATTGGTTTATGCACCAAAAAGGTCCGATTCACGGCTATACTGGTGCTATTTGGACGGGGGTCACAACCCTCACCCTAGCGAAAGCCATGGAGCAAGCAGCACATGAAGAATTAACTGGACTCTATCATCTTGTCAATACATCGCCTATATCCAAATACGATCTGCTTCAGTTATTGAATAAGCACTTTATGGACCATACAATAAAGATTACTCCACATCAGCTTATTAATGTTAATAAAACTTTAATTAATACTAGAAACGATTTTTCCTTTACGGTCCCTAGCTATGAAGAAATGATAATTGACATGAAGGAATGGATTTTGCAGCACAAGGATTTATATCCTCACTATATTTCTTAAAACTTCAACTCTATTACGAGTATTGTTACGTTACTCATAATGGAGTTTTTCTATTGAATGACTGTGCCCACTGGCAATTGTCCTTCCTTGATCCAATTCTCTACAAAACGATTAAAAAATGCAGGCTGGGCTAATGATACTCCATGCCCTATGTTGTTTAACATGATTCCTTTTGCATTTGGATGGCTTTGTACAAGCTTTTGTGCAGATTTTTTCATTATTTTTTTCTCTTGATTGCCAACAGTAATTAAAATATGCCCCTGTGCATTGTGGAAATTTCGTGGGATTGAAAACGTCATATTTTCTTGTAAAACCTGAATTAATGCATCGTATGTTATCTTAGTGCTATCATGATAATAGCGGTCAAAATAGCGATCATCGATGTATAAGGTTTTCGCTTGAAGCTTTGCGAAGGTTTTATTTTTGATAAGCGGGAATGATAGTCGGAGAAACGGCCGAATCATCCATGCTGTAGTAGGTGAAGGGATAACAAGAGCACTATTAATAATCGAAAAGTGGATTAAACTAGGCTTTATGCTTAACATTTGTATGGCAATTTGAGCACCTAATGAAAAGCCAATAACAATTACCTGCTTGCCATTCGCCTTTTCCTCTAAGAGCTGTACGAGATGTTGTGCACATTGCTCAATAGAAAATGAATGATCGGACACAAGCTCAGGCACTACACAGTGATACTTGGAGAAGTGCTGAATTTGTTGTTCCCACATCCATCCCCCAACACCACCCCCATGAAGAAACATCATCACTGGACCGTCGAAATGGCCATACTCTTTATATTGCATAATGGATTCATGCACCTACTTTCTTTACTGTTTAGCTTCTCAAAAGCTTGTTTGAGATTGATTGAATGTCTGGTTTTTTGTATTTCCTGGGCAATTGTTAACGTATGTCTTTCTCGATACGGAAATTAATTGCCTCAAACCTGTCAAAATGGAATCATTTACAAATGATCATCCCAAAAGTCCTTACTAAAACTCGTGTTTGCTTGATGCTTCCCTGCTGGTTTTACAATATCAGAACCTCTTAAAATGACACCTTTTCCAAATTTCTGTTCAATTTGATCTACCAATTTAATAATGGGTTCGTCTTTAATATGATCTTCAAAATCAAAAAAAGTTAGCTGCTGAGTCATCTCTTTAATGTCACTTACATTGGAAATAGTCACACCCAATAATCGAACAGGCTCCTCATTCCAGTTTTTATTAAACAGATTCCACGCCTGTTCAACTATATCCTCTTTTGAAAATATCGCGTTATTGACTGATTTACTCCGTGTATACGTTTCCCAAGAAGCTGTACGGATGATAATACTCACAGTCACTCCTGCGAGCTTTTTAGCCTTTAATCTTTCTGCTACCTTTTCAGAAAGAGTTGTCATTATTTTATATAATTCATCTCGGTCAGTCGTATCATGAGATAATGTTGTCGAATTCCCTACACTCTTCGTATCATATATTGCTTCTGGATCAACAGGTCGGTCATCCTCGCCATTGGCCTTCTGTTTCAAGCGAAGTCCATTGATGCCAAACTTCTGTTTTAATGTGTATTCATCAGCCGCAGCTAATTCTCCAATCGTTTGTATACCTAACTCTTTCAGTTTTTCTGCTGTGCTTTTCCCGATTCCATGCATCTCTTTAACATTCAATGGCCACAAAACTGAAGGGACATCACGTTTACGTAATATTGTAATGCCCATCGGCTTTCTCATTTCACTGGCCATTTTTGCTAAAAACTTATTGGGTGCAATGCCGATTGAACAAGGCAATTGTAGTTCGTTCCAAATTCTATCTTGTATACCATGTACATGTTCTAATACATTTTGTCCTTCGATTATAGGCAATTGTATATATCCTTCATCTATAGAAACGGGTTGAAGTATTTCACTATACTCTTTCAGTAATCCAAAAAAAGATTTTGAAGCAGCTCTATATCGTTCAAAATTTGGAGGTAGCACAATTAACTCTGGGCATTTTCTTCTGGCCTCACCGACATTCATGGTTGTATATACACCACTTTTTCTAGCTTCATAGCTACACGTAATAACAATCCCTCTACGTTCTTTTGGATTACCTGCAATGGCTATAGGTTTTCCCTTTAATGAGGGATCGTAAATTTGTTCCACTGAGGCATAAAAGCAATTAAGGTCAATATGTAAAATGATTCTTCCTTTATGCAATTTCGTTCACCTCACGTTGATTTTAATGTTAGCTATATTTTATCATATATGAGTCCTTTCACACTTAATCTACCGTCTAAGCAAAGCATGTTTTTATAGGTTTCACAATAAAATAAAAAGGTTCTTTTGATGTATACTCTCGGAAATCAAGTGACATCAAAAAAACCTTTTATTTTGGTTACCTATCCTATTAGAATCTATCCGATGAGCTCCCTTATTACTGATTAGTAAATGGTGAGAAATCATCACTTGTTTGGTCGTAATCTTCCATCCGCTTTTGAACCTTTATTTCATCAGAAGCTGCTATTCCTGTTATTAGTAGATTAAGTAGTGCAAAGGTTGGTGTAGCACCTTTTAGAGAAATAGGAGAAGGAGCAACCACCTTAAACAAAATGTCCGAAAGAAGCCCTAATGGCGACAATTCATCGTCTGTTATGCCTATCACTTGTGCCCCTTTTTTCTTTGCTGCTTTGACAAATGCATTCGTTTCTTTTGAATATCGAGGAAAAGAAATAGCCACCAATAATGTCTTTTCATCGATTAAGGATAATAAATAATTAGAATCCTCTATTTCTCCACGATATAAAAACGTATTTCCTACAACAACATTGAGACTAAACGATAGCCAGTTAGCAGGACCATATGAGGAACGGAAGCCTATGACGATTCTCTTTTCAGAACTAATTAAAAGATCTATAGCTTTTTTATACTGGGTGTAATCTATTTGTTCTAACGTTGCACGTATATACGAAGTATCTTTCTCGATTACATGTTGAATTAAATTTGTATCTTTTAAAGACTTGGACGTAGATCGAAGCCCTTCAATTGGATCTGAAATGGGTGAAGAATCTTCTAATAAAGTAGCTTGAATTTCTTTTTGCAATTCGCTAAATCCAGAATACCCAAGAGCATATGATAACCTAATCACCGTTGTATCGCTTGTTTCACTTGCAATACCTAGCTGCTTCGATGTTTGAAATGCAACCTCTTTCGGAAAGTCAACAATATATTTTGCAACTAATTTCTGTCTTTTTGTTAGTTCATTAAATTGTTTTCTAATTCTTTCATTATAATTATCCATACAGCCAGCCCTTCCAATGAGTTAATCTAGGTATGTAACTTATTTAATACAGGTTCAGTAAATGGTTGATGACTAAAAAAACTCCCATTTTATTATTCAGTATGCATCACTTTTATATTTAAAAAACCACTAAATCACTTAGAGATAATGAGCTCCAAGTTTTATACTTTTATCTGTCGGTGTAATGTATCCAATGAACAATTACTATAGTACAAACATTCAATCTATTACGTAGGTAATTTGGTAATTACACGAACCTTTATTGTGAGTTTTATGTATAATTTCAGTTTCATATTTTTAGCATATCCCTAACCCGTGTAACCTTTCAACCTTAGATTCTAGGGCATTCACTATAAATATATTTAGTGTGAATACCCCAACATTAATTGATTTTCAACAAGAATATAACTTACTAGTTGTAACATCATCATACCATTTAGCTATGAGTTATGTTATAGTTGTATATTTTTTCATAACCGATTATATTTGATAAATTATTAATAGCCTTTGGGTTTAAAAGCTAAACGGTTACTTTATTAAGAAAATGATTATAAGCAACTCTCGATAATTTAGATATGATACTAGCACCTTCTGCTTCAGTATTATTTCCTATAGAAAATACTGAAATGATAAAATTACCTTTATTATCAGGTAGCTGGACTATCCCTGAATCATTGACAACACTTGCAATGGTGCCAGTTTTATGAGCAACAACTGTATTTTGAGGTAATAAATAAGGTATTCTACTTCGAAATTGTTGCTTGGCAAGGATTTCAAACATATCATGACAAGCTTTTTCAGAGATTAATTGCTTATTTGCCATTTTTTCTAATAAAAGTGCCATATCAGCTGCGGTTGTTACATTGTTTGCATGACTTTCTTTAAATACAATTGAATGATGATCAATTTCACCATTTTTAAATCGACGGTTAATGTCATTATAAGTGTCCATTGAGAATTTTTGTGGAGGTAATCCCACACAAGAGCAAAGAAGCTCCCAGCAGCTGAGACGAATGTAAGTATTGCTTAGTCCAATTTCTTTCATATATTGATTTACATTTTCTTTCCCTAAAATACTCAATAACTTATCTGTTCCCACATTATCACTAACAATTATCATCATAGTCGCTAAATTTTTTATCGTAACGTCGATTCCAGGAATTAACTCCTTAAATATACCTGATCCATTGACTAAATCCTCTTCTTCCAACCTAATATGTTCTTTTAGTTCGACCTTCCCCATTTGAACATCACGATATAAAGTGGCCAAAATAGGAATCTTAAAAACACTTGCAGCTTGAAATAAACGATTCTCATTTATTGCAGCAGTCTCTCTAGATTCCAGATGTTTCACATAAACCCCGAATGTCCCAGTAGCTTCTTGTATAATTTTTTCCAAACTCTCCTGTAATCCCATCATCAACATCCTCTCAAATTTCTACATAAGGAGTTCAATATGAAAACCTTGGAACTCACTAGTTAAGTGGTATATTTACGGAAACTTTAGGGAATTGTCTAAAATGATATGATATTCCGTATGCTTCACTATTATCATCCACTAGTATCTCAGCTATTTCTGTAAAGTCATTAAAATATGCTATAAACATGTTATCGCTCACAAAAGTTATTGGTATCTCTACATTTTGTGAGAGTAGAACTGGGTTTCCTTCCTTGATTTTAATGCATACTTTCGTCCCTTCATTCGATTGATATTCTCCTTGATACTGTTGAAGTCGTTCTTCTGAAATATCATATTCTTCAAAGGTAAGGTGATTGGCGTCTACCTCCCTTTCACTCAAAGCATTAAATGCAAGTTGCATAATTCGGGCAGCAGGTACACCTGCCAAGTTAGTTAATACAACACCTGTAACCCCTTTTTCAGGTAAAATACTTAATTGAGCTGAAATTCCCTTGAGCCCTCCGCCATGTTCAATAAGAGTAGTGCCAAAATAATCGGGAGTAATCATAAAACCGTACCCATAGAATCTTCCAGGTTGTAATTGAATATGGGGTTTAGTCATTTCTTTTACACTTTCTTCTGATAATATTTGCTTACCATCTACTACACCAGCATTACGGAAAATTTCTGCATACAATAACATGTCTCTAGCTGTAGATTTCAAAAAGCCTGCTGCTCGCATTGAAGTAGATTCCCACCAAATTGGTGCAGCCAAAACGTGTTTTGTTCCATCGCTTTTGTCCTCTGTATAGCAAGTGGTGATATTTTCATAATCAGCGTACTCCTCAATTGTGAAATAGCTGTTTTCCATACCACAAGGTGTGAGGATATGATCATATATATATTGTTCATAACTTTTTCCACTGATTCGTTCGATGATTGTTCCTAATAAGGCATATGATTCATTGGAATAACTAAAATGTGTACCAGGTGCACCCAATAATTCAATATCTTGTTCATCAATAAACTGCATAAGTTGCTCATAAGTGTCAATTGGTCCGTGATCTTCAACATTAATATTTAAACCTGGATAATTTTTTACAGTTGGGTCAAGATCTAGTGACCTTTTCATTGCATAAAATAACGAAGACATTGGAGGCAATCCTGCTGTGTGAGTCATAAAGTGATGAATAGTGATATCTTTGATAGCCTCTTTATTTTTAACGTTGAATTCAGGCAAGTATTTACTAACAGGATCATGCACATTCAATTTACCGACTTCCTGCAGTTGCATAATAGCCACACAAGTAAATGATTTTGTTATCGAACCAATACCAAAAACTGTATTTTCAGTTACAGGTAGTCCATCGGCTACATTACGGAAGCCAAATCCTTTATGGTAAAGAATCTCCCCAGCTTCAGCAATTGCAACAGCAGTACCAGGAATCTTATGTTTTTCCGTTATCTTTTGACCAGCCTCTTCAAATGCTTTTAAATTCACATCTACTTTCATTTCTTTTCCTCCTTTAGAGTAGTTGTATATAATAATGTAGATCGAATCGATGATCTAACTATTATCCTCACATTATTGATTCTCAGTCGTTATCAAGTTCGAAAAATTTTCTACAGGTAAATGTCTGTTTATAAAATCGAGCATTGAATTCAACCTAGCTATTCTTAATTCGGGTTTGCCGTATTGGAGGAGCCCATGACTTGATTGTGGAATACGAACCAGTTCTACTTCTCCTCCTCGACGCTTAATATGGGAATAAAACTGTTCTGCCTGCTCTATTGGACATCGTAAATCATCTTCATTGTGTAGAAGTAGAAGTGGCGTTTTTACATTATCTACATAGGCAAGAGGAGAGAATTTCCAAAGATTCTCCAAATCTGTCTTTCCAAGAAACTCCTGATCAATAAAATATGGTGCTATATCGCTTGTGCCATACATGGAAATCCAATTCGAAATACAGCCTTCAGAAACTGCTGCAAAAAATCTATCGGTGTGAGAGATGAGCCAATTTACCATGAATCCACCATAGCTAATTCCATTAACGGCTACCCTATTTTTATCAAGATATCGATTTTTTTGTAAGGCAAAGTCCAGTCCGTTCAAAATATCATTCATATCCTTTCCACCATAATCACCATGTACAGCATTGGTAAATTCTACACCGAATCCTGAGCTTCCTCGTGGGTTCGTATAGATAACTGCATAACCTCGCGCAGCGAATAATTGCAATTGATGAAAATATGTGAAACCATAAGCAGAATGTGGTCCTCCATGTATATCTAATAGAACAGGATATTTTTTCTCAGGATCAAAGTTAGCGGGTTTTAAAATAAAACCTTGCATATACCAGTTATCAACAGATTTATAGGAAAAAACCTCAGGTTCAACTACGATGAGTTCGGATAATAACTTGTCGTTGCAGTCATCCAGACGAACTTCAGTTTCAGGGAAAATGGGTACATGTAATTGAGGAAAAGCTTCTGTTGGATACCGATAATTACAGTCGGCTGTATTCGTTTCATCAATTCTAATGGCTGATATCCTCCCAGGATGATTGACTGTCGAATAGGCCATACTAATCGTCTCTTCTCCATCAAATGAAAAATGAAAAATAGTACGGTCTCCACCAGCAATAATTACCGGATGATCGTCATTTTTATCATTCGAGAATCTAACAATTTCATTTCTTCCTTCATGGGTACTAAGCGCATAAATATACCTACTATTATTAGACCATTGAGGGCGAAGTGCATATCTGAGATTACGCATATCTGTAAAAGTCATATCAAGGAGGGTGTCTTGATATTTTTTGCTTAAAGAGCTAACATCCCCTCCCTCTGAAGGTATGACTAATAATTCCTTCTGTTCTGCATGGTTGCAAAAAAACGCTATCCACTTTCCATCAGGTGAGTAAGAAGGTGAGCTTGCTTCCGTATCACTGTATAGCAACTCCGCATCTCCTCCGGAAGAAGAAACTCGATAAACCTTTCCTCCAAAAAGAAAATTTTCATTTTCTGCGTTTGAACTGAACACGATATATTCTCCATCTGGTGACACGTCAGGCTGATGAACTTCATTTATTCCTTTTGTTATCAAAACGAATGTTCCAGTATCTATATGAATAGCAACAATTTGACGTTTGTACGGTTTATGAAACCCAGTTCCATCATTTTTGTAATATAGATGATGATAGCGTTTAGCCCCATCTCTCCATAACTTATCCTCTTGTTCCTTCTCACTCTTTGCTTCATGAATTGTTGCATTTTCATGAAAGGTTTCTAGTTCCGAATGTACAATTACAGGTACCAATCCATATATCGTTTTACCGTTAGGAGCCCATACTATTGAGCTAATTCCTTGACGAAACTTTGTCAGACACCGGGCCTCTCCACCATCGAGAGATAACAGCCATGCCTGCATTCCGTAAGCACGGTCCGAGATAAATGCTATGGTTTTTCCATCGGGTGACCAGATAGGATTGACGTTCCTTGTGCCTGAGGATGTTAAAACTCTTCGTGTTTTTCCTTCTACATCGCTTAAATATAAATGTGTTTCGTAATTATTTTCTTTCACAGCTATGGTTCTTTCATAAACTACCTGTTGTCCATCAGGAGAAATGACAGGATTGCTTGGCCATTCAAAGTTATAAATATCTTCTGGCACTGTAGTTCTTAACATCTTTTATCACTCCTTATTAATAATAGATATTTCACTATTGCAATTCTTCAGAAAAATACTTTCGCAATATTCTAATCTAGTCTCTTCTACTAATTTTCACTAATACTATGGTTTAAATAATTTAATGGTAGTCATAGCAAGAATTTTTACACCATTTTGCAAAGCATCTAAGTTAAAATTCATATGAGGATGGTGCAGTCCAGGTTGTAAATCGGTTCCAAGTCCAATCATTGTAGCTTTAATATGAGGAAAATACTTTTTATAAAAATGGAAATCTTCCCCTCCAGGAGTAATGACTGGAGCAGCGATTGCGTCATTCCCTAGAGCTTCAATAATAGCTTCTCCCACTAGTTCCTCAAGTTGTGAACTAGGTTCCGCAGCAATCATCGATGCTAGTGTCTCTATTTCAACTATTGCCCCATTTGCTGAGCCCGAAGAAAGAACCGCATTTTCTACCTTTTTAAGTAAATCTTCCATAACATAGTTCTGTTGTGCACGGACATCAATGCCAAATTCAGCATAATCGGGAATGATATTAATATTGTTTCCACCGGCCTGAACCATGGTTATTTTGACAGATGAGGATAATGTCGGATCTGTTTTAACTGAGTTAACAGCCTGAATAATGGCTCCAAGTGAATCAACAACATTTATTCCTAGATTTGGTCGTGAACCATGAGCTTGAATTCCATGGATCTTCCCTTTCAATAGTGTTGTCGCGCCATGATAGATGGCAGGAGATGCTTGGCCAAATTTTAATTCTTGAATGGGACGTACATGTATCCCTAGTAAACAATCAACATCATCCATAACGCCTCTATCAATTAGAGCCTTAGCTCCTAAACCGGATTCCTCAGCTGGCTGAAAAATAATTTTAATAAGCCCCCTTGGTTGAAAACCTAATTTCTTTAGACAAGAAATAGTATGAAGAACCATTGTCATATGAGCATCATGACCACAGGAATGATTGGCTTTCCATTCACCGTCGACCAGCTGCCATAACGCATCAATGTCTGCTCTAATTCCAATGGTTGGACCAAGTTTTTCATTTCCCCAATATCCAACAACTCCGGTATGCTCCTCAAACCTCTCAAAAGGTATTTTCAAATATTCGAATTGCTTACATAAGTAATCCGTTGTCTCTTTTTCTTTCCAACTAATTTCCGCATTACAATGAAAATGATGATATGTTGATTTTATTAGCTCTTTATTCTCATCAACCCAATTATTGATTTGTTCAATCATATAGGGGCTCCATGGATTTATTTTCAATAACATAAAAATGAATGTTAGCTAAATTTTTTTTTAACATTCCGGTTACTACAAAACCTTTTGAGAAAGCATCATTTACTGCATCTCTCAACTTATACCTCCAAGCCTTCGCCGCTTCAAAATCCTCTTGTTTCAAAATCTGAAAATTAGCTGGAACAGGTATTAAATATCCGTCTTCATTCTTAATCGATTCTCTCTCATTGGGATATGGGATAATTCTACTATCACTATATGACAGCAGAGACTTATAGTGATTAACCAATGTATCCTTTTTGAGTACACCGGTAAGTGCATTCGCTACTCGGCTCGAACAAATATCCCATTCTACTAAAAAACGATCAGAAGGTAGACCTTTATTCAGTTTATCGCTCATTTCACCATAATAAGAAGGAAAGTACGTTTGAGAATAAGCTCCTAGCTTATTAAGATTAAAGTATGCATTTTTGGCTTCTAAAGGATCAAAAGTCCATACAATTTTTTGATAGCCGTATTCCACTGCCCACTCCCTTTGCTTAAGTTTTAGCTGTAAGCCTATCCCATAATTACGGTACTTACTATGGACGCCAGTCATATGAGAAATTAAATATTTTTTCCCATTCTTAAAGCCCGAAAAACCGTATGAAAACCCAATTAATTCACCTTCTTTAAACGCTCCAACGATGTTTCCACCATTGTGAGTTGCAGCAACAAGCTGCGGAAGAGGCGTTACTACATCTTTATCCCAGATATCCTCTTGAAAACTAACTACATCTTGTATTTCCTTTAAACTTATAATACTTTTATAGATGATTGGCTGTGTGAAAACCATTGGTAAATCCCTCCAGACACCATGAAATAAAATCAACTTGAAAATCATTTAGTAGAACTTTATTTTATCTCTAATAAACTCTTTCTGGGTCACTGTAAGTTGATTAATGAATTCCTGATTAACCTCAAAACCAATTCCAGGTTGTTCTGGAACAATAATAGTGCCAGCCTTTGAAAGCTTTACTTCTGGTAAAATGATATCTTTATCAAAATAACGACTTGAAGCAGATGTATCACCCGGAATACTAAAGTTACTTAATGAAGCGATTGCGATGTTATGAGCCCTACCTATACCAGCTTCAAGCATTCCACCACACCAAACTGGGATATTTTTTTCCTCGCACAGATTATGCATTCGAATTGCTTCGAATAGCCCTCCTACACGACCAACCTTAATATTAATAATTTTACATGCATTAATTTCAATTGCCTTTCTTGCATCTTCTAATGAATGAATACTTTCATCTAGACAGATAGGTGTTGTTAATAAGTTTTGTAATTTTGCGTGATCTATAATGTCGTCATGAGCTAACGGCTGTTCCACCATCATTAAATTAAACTGATCTAATTCTTGTAATAGTTGTAAATCATTCAAACTGTAGCAAGAATTAGCATCAGCCATTAGTGGAATTTGTTCTCCAAACTTTTTCCGAATAGCCTCTAAAGGTTTAATGTCCCAGCCAGGTTTTATTTTCACTTTAATCTTTTTGTAGCCATCCTCTAAAAAGCCTGCCACCTTGTTTAATAGAGTTTCTATGTTATTTTCAATTCCAACGCTTACGCCCACTTCAATCTCTGATCGTTTACCTCCTAGTGTAGTAGATAGCGTTTGCCCTTTTTGCTTACTATATAAATCCCAAATGGCCATTTCAAGTGCTGCCTTTGCCATGTTATTTCTACGTATATAGGAAAACAATTCTGAGAAATCTTTGGGCTCTTTAATTTCATTTTCTAATAGCTTTGGAATCAAGTAAGTTTCAAGCATGTGCCATACTGTACCTGTAGTCTCTTCATTGTATATAGGAAAAGGCATCGCGACACTTTCAGCAAAGCCAACTTTATCTCCACCATGAACCTTAACGATGATAATATCCTTTTCAGTCACTTTACCGAAGCTAGTTTCAAACGAAGATTTTAAGGGTAATTTAATTCTTTGTAACGAAATTTTATTTATATCCATTTAGTAATACCTTCCTTTTTATATAAAATTACTTTTGGTCTCTTACTTCCGTTCTTTCTGGTTCAAACAAGTGACAAGCTACAAAATGTCCCGGTTTAACTTCTATGTTTCGAGGTTTTTTTGTCCTACAAACCTCTATACACGCGAAGCACCGCGGATGGAAAGTACAACCAAGAGGAGGATTTACCGGATTTGGAACATCACCAGTTAAAATGATCCGGTCTTTTTTTTCACTTTCAGGATTTGGGACTGGAACAGAAGACATAAGGGATTTTGTATATGGGTGAAGCGGTTCAGCAAACAATTGGTTTTTATCGGCAAACTCTACCATTCTCCCTAGATACATGACCCCAATTCTGTCACTAATGTGTTTTACAACACTTAAATCATGAGCAATAAAAATATAAGTTAGTCCTAATTCTTTTTGGAGGCTTTGAAAAAGGTTAAGTATTTGTGCCTGTACAGATACATCTAAGGCAGAAACTGGCTCATCTGCTACGATAAGTGACGGTCCAACCGCGATTGCTCGGGCGATACCAATTCTTTGTCTTTGCCCTCCACTAAATTCATGAGGATAACGATCTGCATGAAAAGCACCTAACCCCACCATTTGCAAAATCTCTATTACTTTCTGTCTTCTTTCTTTTTTAGTCGCCCCTATTCCATGTGTTAATAGTGCTTCTTCTAAAATAGAAGATATTCGTAGACGAGGATTTAAAGAAGCAAATGGATCTTGGAAAACAATTTGCATTTGTTTCCTGAGCTTTCTCAATTCCTGTTTGCTCAAGCTTAGAACATCTTTGCCTTCAAATAGGATGTTACCACTTGTTGGTTCAATTAATTTTAGAATACTTCTTCCAGTTGTAGACTTGCCACAGCCGCTTTCTCCAACAATTCCTAATGTTTCTCCTTTAAATAGCTTGAAAGTAACACCATCAACAGCTTTCACATAGTCCTTATTTTTTGAAAAAAAACGTTTATTGATTGGAAAATAGGTTTTTAGATTTTGAACTTCTAGCAATACTTCACTCATGCGAATGCCTCCTCCTTACTATATAGCCAACATCTAACGGAGTGTTCGTTATTCGTTTTTATGAGAGGTGGGTTGCTTTCAAAACATTTTAAATGAGCTTTGGTGCACCGAGAAAAGAAAGGACATCCTTTCGTTACTTCTCCGATATTAGGTACATTGCCTTCGATTGGTTTCAGCTTATCCTGTTCATCTTCAAGACTAGGAATAGAATTTAATAGACCAATAGTATAAGGATGTTGTGGATTTTTATAGATCGTTTTCACATGGGCTTCTTCAACAATTTGTCCATAATACATCACCATAACCCGATCAGCCATTTCTGCTACAACACCTAAATCATGCGTGATTAATAATATGGCTGTATCGTAGTTAGTTTTGAGATCATTCATTAAATCTAAAATCTGGGCTTGTATAGTTACATCTAATGCTGTTGTCGGCTCATCAGCAATTAATAGGCTAGGATTACACGCCATCGCCATTGCAATCATGATCCTTTGTCTCATTCCGCCAGAAAGTTGATGGGGATATTCGTTAACAATTTTTTCCGGACGTGGAATTCCAACCTTTTTTAATATATCTACCGTTTGCTTTTTTAACTCATCTCCTGAGGCATCTGTATGAAGCTTAAGAACCTCACTAATTTGCCTGCCAATTCTATGAACAGGATTTAAGGATGTCATAGGCTCCTGAAATATCATTGAAACGTCTTTCCCTCGAATCGAACGCATTTTCTTTTCAGATATTTGATTAAAATCCATATCTTTAAAAAGAATTTTCCCTTCAATTTCACCAACACCATTTGCTATTAATCTCATGATGGAAAGGGACGTAACGCTTTTTCCACATCCAGATTCTCCTACCAAAGCAAGTGTTTCACCTTTATTAATAGTAAAGTTCACCTGACTCACTGCATTGACAAAATCTTTCTTCCCCGTTTTAAATTTAATAGAAAGGTCTTCCACTCTCAGAAGCGCTTCATCTTTTATTCCCATATTTTTCACTCCCAAGCAGTTATTTTTGCCTTGGATCTAATGCGTCACGTAATCCATCACCTAGCAGATTAAAACCAAGGACGATTAACATAATGGCCATACCTGGGAAAAGGGACATCCACCAAGCCTGCCCTAAAAAAGCTTTCCCGACGTAAGCCATCGAACCCCATTCAGGAGTTGGAGGCTGAGCACCGAGCCCCAAGAAACTTAACGCTGCAGCTACTAGAATACTAGTTCCAAATTGTAAGCTGGATAAAACAATTACGGGTGATAAGACGTTTGGAAATACGTGCTTTACAATAATTTTAAAATCTGAAACTCCAAGGGCCTTAACTGCCTCTATATATTCTTTTTCTCTTATTGATAAAACCGATCCTCGAACTACCCTTACATACGAAGGTATTGCCGAAATTGCGACTGCGATCATCGCGTTCGTTAATCCGACCCCAAGTACAGCAATAATAGCGATGGCAAGAAGGAGTGAAGGAAAAGCCAGTAAAATATCCATAACCTGCATAATATAAATATCAAATTTACGATAATAGCCTGCTATCACTCCTAAAATGACACCGATAACACCTGCGATTAGCACTGCAACAAGCCCCATCATTAAGGAAACCCGACCACCATATAATATTCTTGAAAATATATCCCTCCCAAAATCATCTGTCCCTAAAAAATATTGTCCTCCTGGAGGTAAAAACCTTTGTTCGAAATTCATTACGTCAACTGGATGTGGAGCTATCCAAGGAGCAAGTAAGGAAATTGATACGAAGAACAATAAGATAAAGGCCCCACTAACAGCACTTTTGTTAGTTATTATTCTTTTCCCCACGACTGACCAGTAAGTTTTAGACTTTGCTTCAGAATCTTTATTGTGAGGCGGATTGAATTTAGTTTCTGAATCTGTAAGTTTAGGAGCTGAACTACTCAAAATACTTGCCTCCCTTTCTAATACTTAATACGAGGATCTATTAGACTGTAAACGAGATCCACGATCATATTAGTTATAATAAAAAGAAATGCCATAAATAGAACTAACCCTTGTACTGTTGGCAAATCCCTTTTAGTAATGGCTTCAATAGAAAAACTCCCTAACCCCGGTAGTGCAAATACCGTTTCTATGACTACTGCACCTGCTAATAGAAAACCAAACTGTAGACCAATTAAAGTAATAACTGGGATCATCGCATTTTGGAGGGCATGCTTAAAAATCATAGGAATCATGGCAAGTCCTTTAGCTTGAGCCGTTCTCATAAAATCTTGTTTAATAACTTCAAGCATGCTAGACCTCGTCATTCTTGCTATATTGCCAGCTGAGCCTAAACCCAGTGTTATAGATGGCAAAATTAACGAGTAAAACCCTTGATATCCAGAAATAGGGAAAATATTGAATTGGTAGGAAAACATCCAAATTAAGAATAATGCTATCCAAAAACCTGGTGCAGATATTCCTATTAAGGAAATCACCATAGCTAGTTGGTCAAAGATTGTGTTTTGTTTCACTGCTGCTAAAATACCCATTAAAATTCCAATGACGGCTCCAATGATTAAACTATAAAGTGCTAGTTGTACTGTAATTGGAAAGCGAGCCACAATCTCTTCACCCACTGTCAAACCCGTAATATAGGAAGTCCCTAAGTTCCCTTGCAACACATTTTTAATGTAATCAATGTATTGAATAAAAAGCGGTTGATCTAACCCTAAAGTCTTTTTCATTTCCACTATGGCCTCTTCTGAAGCAAAGTCTCCTAGAATATAAGTTACGGGATCACCCGGTATGAGATGCATCATCAAAAAGACTAAAATTGATACACCAATTAGAGTAATAACCATTGAAAGAGTTCGATTCAAAATATATTTAGACAAGTTTTAATCCCCCCTTTTAATAAGGCAGTTAGCGATGAGCGGTCCCTAACTTTACAGGTTAATTTTTATTTTGAAGTGATATCATTGAAAATAATTGATTGTGAGTAAGGATTTTGTTTAAATCCATTAATGTCACGGTAAGCGGTTACATTTTCACGTACAAATAACGGAACCCAAGGAGACTCTTCCACAAGGAATTGCTGTGCTTCCTCATAAATCTTCATCCGCTCTTCCATATCCATCGTTTGACGTGCTTTAGTGAGTAAATTGTGTAATTCTTCAGGTTCGTAATGCATTCTTAATGAACTTCCTTTTCCAAAAAGCATATATAAGATATCTGGATCTGACCATCCGTACGTATTTAGAATGGCATCATGTAATCCCTTTGGTGTGTTTGCACTAATGGATGCTGGCTCTTGAACAGAAATATTAACTACAATACCAATCTCTTTTAATTGGCCTTGAAGAATTTGAACAATTCTTTGCATAACTGGTTCATCAGATAACCATATTTCAAATGAGAAAGGCTTTCCGTCCTTCTCTACAATGCCATCTCCATTTGTATCCTTCCACCCAGCTTCTTCGAGTAACGATTTAGCTTTTTCCACATTTTGCGTGTATTTTTGTGCTGCCTCTCCTTCAACTTTCTCACTATATCCAGGGATGCTTTGAGGCAGTGGACCAAAAAGTGGTTTTGCATAACCTTCCAAAGCAAATTCTACGAGTGGATCCCGATTGATACCAAGTGCGATAGCTTGCCTAACACGTTTGTCTTGGAACATTGGTTTTTTATTATTGAAGCCTAAGTAAGTTATGCCTTGTTCGAACATACGATCAATTTTCACACCCTCTGTTGTTTCAAGGTCTTTAATATAATTCGGGGGCACATTAGTCATAATTTGCGTGGTACCTTTTTTAAATTCTAGTACCCTCGTATCGTCATCCGTAATGAATCGGAATTCATATTTATCAAAACCAGGTGCGCCCTTATTGTCTACAAATGGTGGGCCCCAATTATAATCCTCATTTTTCATATAAGTAATAGAAGATCCACGTACTCTTTCCTCAAATTTAAATATTCCTGAAGCTGAAGGATTTTTTCCAAAATCCTCACCGTAATCATCAAGTGCCTTAGGATCCATCGGTGCTAAATAGGCGGTAGTTAATCCACTGGCAAAAGGTGCAAAAGGCTCTGTGAAATAAATCATTAATTTTTGCCCATCAGCTTCCATTTTGTCCACTGGTCCAGCTAAAAACTTGACGGCAGAATACTCTAGGAACCTTTCAAATGACTTTTTAACCGCTTCAGCAGTAAGCGGTTCCCCAGAATGGAACGTGACATTTTCATCTAAATAAAAAGTCCAAATCTTACCGTCATCTGAAATATCATATTTTTCAGCAAGACCAGGTATTATATTTCCCTCCAGGTCTCTTTTTAACAATGTGTCATAAATATTAGAAGTTGAATTATCAACCCAAGTTGTTTTATGGACATCAATTGTATCCGGCTCACGAACAGAAGAGATGACTAATGTATTCTTTGATTTGCTATCGCCATTTCCAGAACTTTGTTCATTTGAATCTGGGGTACAGCCTGCTAAAATAACCATGATCATTACCATAACGATTAATTTAATTCCGCTGGTTTTCTTTTTCACCTTCATCCTCCCCTTTACTTAACTTTATCTTTCTGTAAAAATTCAACATCTTTTTTAAAAGGATAAACTTCTTTTGCAAGTCTTGAATGTTCAAAAGAAAACAGATTAAAACTTGATAACCCAGGTGAGTCAACGGTAATGATTGTATGGGCTAAGGGTTCAAATCCGGCACGGAAATGCTGACTTGATTTTAAAGCGACAATTTTGTATGACCTAATATCAATCCCGTGTAATAAAAAGATTTGTTCATCCAGTGTTTGCGACCTTTTAGAACAAACAACAATATCAATATCGCCAACTACTAATCTTGCAGACTTACCATAATTTACTTTTGCACCTTTTCCCATTTGAGAAGACTGGATAAATCGGCCATCTGCTAGAGTTTTAACATAAGCAGTTACCTTGAGCGGTTTTCCATGTAAATCATCTGTTTTGCCACCTAGTAATACATCGATTGTTGCTCCTACTCCACTATTATGAGCAATATTCACTACTTCCGGGTCATAAATAAAACTGAAACAAGCATTTTCAAGATTTGCCTCTATCATGGCTGAAAGTAGATGAGTTCCATCACCTGGCGTACCCCCTCCAGGATTGTCTGAAGTTTCGTTAATGACAATTGGCTTTCCTTCTATTTTTAGTGCTCTTTTAATTCCTTCATCTGGATTAATAATGTCTGGAAAAAACATCTCTTTTGTATTCCAAATCTCCAAAGCGATTTCTTCTGCAGTTTGATCTGCAAGCTCCTGATCATTATTAGTGACGGTCACCACCGAAACTCCAACTTCAGGTATATTCGTGTAAGGAAAGCCATGAAAGAATGTGCAATCAATAATTTTTTCATTTACTTCATGTGCCCAGCACAGTTCATTGATATTTTTTGCTGGTGGTAAATTTGTAGTAGATGTAGGAATCATAAGTGGGAGTTTTTTTAGGCTCATTTTTGGTTGAAGCTCACCTGAAAGAATTTTTCGGGTAATATCGATTGCCTCGATTCCTCTTTCAAAACAATCAACATGTGGGTAAAAATTAACGCCCAATAGGACATCTGCTTCTTGAACCATCTGATCCGTTATATTTCCGTGTAGGTCTAGCGTGACGACAACAGGGATTTTATACCCGACAACTTCTCTAATAGCGGATAATATACCGCCTTCAAGATCATCAACGTCTTCCGCGACACCAGCACCATGAAGTGCAAGACAAATGGCATCATACTCTTTCACAGCTTTAATTGAATTCGTTAACTCCTGAAGAAGCACGTTGTAGGTTTCTTTTGTTATAACTCCAGAAGGCATGGCAAATGCTGAAAATAAAGGAATTATTTCTACTCCTGTTTCTTCAGCACGTTCCATCATTCCACCTAAGTAATCTCTTACTTTACGATGATTCTGTAGGATCTCGTCGCCATGAATCCATTCCCATTCCTTAAACGACTCAACAGTTGTTTTCTCATTAGCAAACGTGTTTGTCTCATGTGCAATTTCGCCTATCAAGATTTTCATTATTTTACCCACCCTTTTTGAAGTATTTACTTTAAAATAAAACAAAAATAAAGTAAATGTTTTATTTTTTTAATCATATTGATTTTGGGCAAAGTTGTCAATACAGTTATTTATTTTTTCTAAAATTTCAGAATTTATAGATACAAGTACCTGTTCAGCCAGCGCTATCATCAAAACAGGACAACAATCTACCGACTCTTGTCCAAATAAATCTAAAAAAAGCAACTGGACATAGCGATCGCCATGTTCAGTTGCAAAAAATTGCTTATTTATATAGAAAAGGCCCAGCACTTTTTTTATCGAGAAACTATGTCTGATCCATCAATTTTGTTTTCTAGCGCCAACTTCAAACCTTTTTGATAATATTGATTCATGATATCTTCCGGAACCATGCTCCCCCCAGTTCCCCAAATAATATGTGTAC
This sequence comes from Lysinibacillus sp. GW823-FHT06C08, assembly GCF_058795135.1. NCBI lineage: Bacteria > Bacillati > Bacillota > Bacilli > Caryophanales > Bacillaceae > Lysinibacillus > Lysinibacillus sp. GW823-FHT06C08. The sequence continues at coordinate 25,174 of NZ_JBXAHN010000005.1, read as the reverse complement.
TGTTTTTCATTAATTGTTCTGTTAAATGAAGCTTGCTTAAATAATCAGTGCCCTCTTTATATAATTTTATTGGTCCTAACATACCAGCTAGTGCTGATGGTTCTAAATGAATGCCTTCAGTATCGACAAGGTCCTTAAGTAACCTATACAATTGTTCATCGCTAACAGTAAAATTACCACTTAAAAAAGGTTCTATAGTCTTACCAACAAATCCAGAGGGTCTTCCTACAGCAAGTCCATCTGCCTCTGTTACATTATCAATGCCAATCTCTTGCACAGAAACCTGATCATGCAGTCCTGTCATTAAACCGAGTAGCATACAAGGAGAGTGAGTAGGTTCAGCAAAGAAACAGTGAACATTATCTTCAAACAATAGCTTCAAGCCAAAAGCTATCCCCCCTGGACCGCCACCTACACCGCATGGAAGGTAAACCATTAAAGGATGGTGTTTATCTATCATTATATTCAGATCATCTAATTGTTTTTTTAAGCGTGACGCAGCTACTGCATAGCCTAAAAATAAATCATGTGAATTTTCATCATCCACAAAATAGCATGTTGGGTCCTTTTCTGCCTGAATTCGACCTTCTTCTACTGCTTTACTATAATCAGCTTCATATTCAATAACAGTGACATGACTATTTCTGAGCAAGTCCTTTTTCCATTGCTTAGCATCTGCTGACATGTGAACCGTCACATTAAAGCCTAATTTTGAGCTTATAATACCAATACTCAGTCCTAGATTCCCAGTTGAGCCTACTGCAATAGAATAGTGTGAGAAGAAAGATCGGAACTTCTCACTAGCCAAAATTGAATAATCATCATCGACCGTTAACAAATTATGTTGAATAGCCAAATTCTCTGCATGTTTGAGAATTTCATAAATCCCCCCTCTAGCTTTGATAGATCCAGATATAGGAAGATGACTATCACATTTCAGTAATAAATCACCTAAAATTGGCTGCTGAAAAGTATTCTGTAATGATTGCTTCATGGCAGGAACATCCACTAGAGGAGATTCAATCATTCCCGCTGTTCCTTCCGTTTCAGGAAAAACCTTCGCTATATATGGGGCGAAGCGTACCAACCTTTCCTCCGCATCCCTTACATCCGCTTCGTTCAGAGGGGATTTTTTAATTCCTGATTGGAAAATCTCCATATTCGGATTTATCCAAAATACTTCCTCCATTACTGTAAGCTTATCGAATATTGGATATTGTTCTTTCCATATTTGTTTATCTTTTTTCATCATCTAGCTGATCCCCCCATTTTTCTTGTAGTAGTTCTAGTTATAAAATATAATTAAATAATATTTAATAAAGTTTAACACATTTGCTGTTCCCGTTAAATAAAATTTAATAATGTTAAATAATTTTTAATTCATACGATAGGAGTTTCAAAATGGAGAATATTGATATTGGGAAGAAAGTTGAGAAATACAGAAAAATGAAGGATTTGACTAATAGAGAATTAGCAGCTTTAGCTGGCATTACCCCTTCCATGTTAAGCCAAATTGAACGGGGTCTAGCGAATCCATCCATTCAAACATTAAAAGTCTTAGCAAAAACTTTAGATGTTCCAACATTTAGCTTTTTTATGGAAGAAACAAACACTGAGGCTTTAATAGTGAGATCCAATAAACGTAAGAAAATGATTGTAGATAACTTGTCCTATGAGTTATTATCACCCGATTTCACAGGTAATTTGGCGTCAGCCATTTTGACCGTTCCACCCTATACGTCTTCTTCAGAGAAACTTTTGGATCATAGAGGCGAGGAAATAGCAGTTATTATAGAAGGAAGCATAAAAATTTATTTGGGTGAGGAAGAATATCTTTTAGAAGTTGGTGATAGTGTGAAAATACCAGCAAATTTGAAGCATAAATGGGAAAATAATTCTAATACAGTGGCAGTTGTATTATTTTCTGTTACTCCTCCTATTTTTTAAAACATTAAAAGAGATATGTATGAATACGAACAAAAAATATTTTTGTCTCACCTAAACAAATTTGAATATAGAAGGAGTTAGCATGGTAAGTTCAATTAGTGAAATCACCAAAAAAATTATATGGAGGTTTGTGAGTTAACAAGTAATAAAAATGGCAACTTACATTGTACGAAGAATTTATATGTAGTAATGCTGTATCTTTAAAGGAATCTGTGTATTCTTCAAATATGCATCCTATGTCCCCTTATAATGATGAGGTTTTAATAAGTTTCTTTATGTATGAGCAAATCGAAAAAATTATATACATCTTATGGGTTTACGTTTACTAGGAAAGTAAACACTTTTACAGGGGACATGACAACTCATGAATATTATTATAGGCTAGATTTATAAGTTTGACTGTCAATACATAAACGAGTCTGTAGACAAACTTAACATTTTAAGAGTTTGTCTACGGACTTTTATGTTTTTCCTCATGGATAGTCATAGTTATGTAATGCCTAGCGCACTTAAAATTTTAGGTTTCCTACAATTGCAATAGACTTGCCCACCTAAGAATCACGCACTCTTCATTAATATCTCTATACCTCTTCGTATGACTTAAAGACGATTAATCAACAAATGTATAGTCACCATTACTTTCGAGAATATCCTTTAAGATGATTAATGCTTGCTCCAACTGATACTCTGGAGCTGCTATAGCCATACGCACAGCATTCACTGGCTTTGCATTGCCGACTGCGAAGCGTTCTGCAGCATAGACCTGTACACCCGCTTTTGAGGCCAGCAATTCAAATTGTACGCCTGTGAATTTGTCTGGCAATAGGAGCCATCTGAAAATACATTCCTCGTCACCTAAAATGTGATACTCTGCTAAATAATGATTAACAAGTGCATTTTGTTGTTTTGCATATGCTCGATGTTTTTCCAATATGGTTTGAGCAACTCCTTCATGTATCAATCTTGCTGCAAGCTCTAGCATAATTGGAGAGACTGATATATTGATATTATAGAGAGTTTCCATTATTTTTTTACGAAATGCAGGAGGTGTGACGATAAAGGATAGTCGCAGCCCTGGTGAGATTGTTTTCGACAGACTAGCAATATAGATCACTTTTTCTGGTGCATAGGAAGCAATCGGAGCATATGGATTTTCCTTAAGAAAGCTATAAATTGCATCCTCAATGACAAGCAAATTTCTCTGTCTTGCTACTTCTGCGATCATTTTTCTTGTTTCTACCGACATCGTATGTGTAGTTGGATTATGAAAATCAGGGATGACATAAATGCCTTTAATATGTTCATTTTTACAAGCATACAGCAGTCCTTCTTTTGTCATCTCACCCTGGCATTGTTGTATAGCGACAAGCTGAATACCTAGCATATTGGCAGCAGTTTTCACCCCAGCGTAAGTAATAGGATCTGTCCCAATTCGATCGCCTGGCTGGAATAATGCCGCAAGTGTTCCAACAATGGCATTTTGTCCACCAGCTCCAAGCAAAATGGGCTGATCTGTTTGAAAATTTACCAATTCGAAGAGCTTGAGCACGGCCTCATTTTGCCAAGCGTTACCCTCAGGTCGCCCATATTGAAATAGTTTAGTAAAGCTAGGTTCACCTACCATTTTTTTCATATAACGAGTAATGTCCTCATTGACAAAGTTATCTGGTAGTACGGAGCCCATTTCAATGATCGGTGTCGTACGGTTTGATGGTAATAAAATTTTATTGCTAGCTGCATCCGTTGAAACAAATGTGCCACTACCAATCGAGGCATATATTAATCCCTTTTGTCCACAGAGCTTAAATGCACGTGTAATCGTGCTTAAATTCACATCTAAAAAATCTGCTAATTCGCGTTGCGGTGGCAATTTTGTTCCTGGCGTTAGCCTTCCTTCTTTAATGTCTAGCTCTAGCTGTTGTGCAATGGCTATATATAATGGAGCCGTGCTATTACTAATATCTGGCTTCCAACTCATAGGATACGCATCAAATGAATTAATAGGCATTCGCAAAGCGCCTTCTTTCTATTAATTTGCATACAATAGTTTAATTGTCTTGCATACAATGATAATATTGTATGCAACCGATGACAATGATATAATTTTTAAAAAATCAGAAAAAAAGGACCGATCATTATGCAATATTCTGAAAGAATCTTAAATACTCCATCCTCATTTATTCGAAATATTTTGAAAGTGACAGATGCAGAGGATGTCATTTCCTTTGCAGGTGGGCTTCCAAACCCAATCTCTTTCCCAATTGATGCATTAAGAGCATCAGTAGATCAAGCTATCACAAAAAATGGTAGCCGTCTATTTCAATATTCTTCAACTCAAGGTTATGCACCATTACGTGAGTACATTGCTGCGAAGTATCAACGTGTCCACGGGCTTGATATCCATGCTGACGACGTCTTTATTACAACAGGTTCACAGCAAGCACTTGAATTAATTGGTAAAGTACTTATTAATAAGGGCGATGGCATTATTATCGAAGAGCCTGGTTACTTAGGGGCTATTCAAGCCTTTACATTAGCTGAACCAACCTTTCATGGGGTAACACTAGAAAACGATGGTCTTAATCTGGAAGAATTAGAGCAAGCCCTACAACAACCAAATGTAAAATTTATTTACACAGTTCCAAACTTCCAAAATCCAACGGGTCTCACATACTCGAAAGAAAAGCGTGAGCAAATATACGAATTGGTTGCCAAGTATGATGTTGCTTTAATTGAGGATGATCCTTATGGGGAGCTACGTTTCCAAGGCGAGCCACTTCCTTATATCGGCGCTGGTAAATTAGAAAATAGTATTTTACTAGGTTCTTTCTCTAAGACGGTCACACCTGGCATGCGTCTTGGTTTTATCATTACAAAAAATAAAGAGCTTTTACAGCATATCGAAACAGCTAAGCAAGCTTCTGATCTTCATACGAATATTTTCTCGCAATATGTTATCTATGATTATTTAGCAAGTAATGATTACACGGAGCATGTTAATAAAATAATTAGCTTATATAAAAATCAATCAGAAGCGATGCTAGATGCGATGCAAGAGTTTTTCCCTGCCCATGTTGAGTACACACGACCTGAGGGAGGCATGTTCATTTGGGCAACAATGAAGGATGGTACGTCAGCCCTTGATGTATTCCATAAAGCGATGGAACAAAAGGTTGCCTTCGTGCCGGGTGATCCATTCTATACATCGAAAACGAACGTGAATACAATGCGCTTAAACTATACAAATGCAACACCTGAAGTAATCCGCGAGGGTATTAAACGTTTAGCAAGTATACTGTAAAAAAATGAAACCGTATAAACGCTTTGAAGGCGTTTATACGGTTTATTAATGTGGATAGTATATGGTCATGCTGAGACGTGTTAAAGTCTTCCCAGGGTTGATATATGTGTGGGGGCGATCAGCTTTAAAACGGATGGCATCACCGCTTGCTAATCGATATTCCTTACTTTGTATTCGAATGATTAATTCCCCATCAAAAACGGTTAAATATTCCTCCGTTCCTTCTCTATGCGCCTCAGCGTGTAATGTTCCATTCCCCTTTATCTCGATACTATAAATTTCAAAGCGGCTATCCTTTTGAAAAGGAAAATGAGGGTAGACGATATATTTCCCGTTATCTTCCTCTAATGCATGAATGTCATTGCCTAAGATGAGCTCTATCTCTGATTGCGGTTGATGAATAAGCTCTGTGAAAGAAACTTTTAACCCATTAGCTATTTTCCAAATGGTAGTTAATGTTGGGCTCGACTCCCCTCTTTCAATTTGTCCAATCATGGCTTTACTAACCCCGCTTAGTTGCGATACCTTCTCTAGGCTTAATTTCTCTCTCTCACGAATAGCCTTTAAATTTCGAGCAAAAATCAGTTGAATATCATCCATATTTAATCTCCTTTTAAATATATACAATATAACGCACGTTATGTATAATAAAACAAACAACGTTATAATGTCTGTTTCGGACATTATAACATACAAATTGAAAGTGGTGATGGTCCTTGCCTATATTTTCCTTTTTAGTTTTTATCACGATTACAAGCTTCACTCCTGGCCCTAACAACTTTATGGCCATGGTATTTGCCAAACAGCATGGCTTATCAAAAACGTTGCCCTTCTGTTTTGGTGTGGGAATTGGATTTTTTATCATTATTGCTCTGAGCAGCTTTTTCAACATCGTCATGCTAAATATTTTACCGACCATTAAATTACCCTTAACCATTTTTGGTGTTGGCTATATGCTATACTTAGCCTTTAAAATTGTGACAAGCAAAGAACAGGAGGAAAGCAACAACGTAGAAGAAAGACGGAACTTATTTTTTATAGGAACCTTCTTACAATTTATCAATCCAAAAGGAATACTATTTGGGATTACCGTAGTTGCTACCTACATCCTTCCTTATAATTCTTCCTACATAAGCTATCTACTATTCTCCCTCTTTTTAGGCTTCATTGGGATCATTAGTACATTTAGTTGGGCATTATGTGGGTCTGTTTTCCAAAAGGTATTGCAGCAGCATCGACAATTGTTTAATATCATCATGGCTTTATTACTTGTATATAGTGCCTTTTCAATTGTTGTTCATTAAAAAAACAGCCCTCAACTGTCGAGGGCTGTAGTTAAAAAAGAACTTTTATTTTGTATATGTTAAAACCGCATTTTTTTTGAATTTCGCCAAAGCCTCTGTTGCCTCATTTTTGTTTGCATACTCAAAAATTCGAACATCCTTTTTATCAAATACTGTAATAACCCACATGTAAAAAGCTCCCTTCTCTTATTTTTTGTACTATAACAATCACTAAAATTTGTGACACTACTCGTCAACTGTTTTACAACAATTCCTTACTTGATTCTTATTTTACGCTGAATTTATGAAAAAGAAAGCTTTATGTGAAGGTCTTCACAAACTGTTCAATTTCAAACCGCTTTCATTGAACAATTTGTGAATTTCTTTATTTTTTAGGTATAAAACCGGTTTGAGATGTTAGGTTTATCCGTCATTTTTCACTCACTATCCATTGCATTACGGCTTTTATTCTTTCTATTTATCCATCATCATTACAACTGTATCCATCTTAAGCAAAAAACCGTACGAGTGCACGGTTCTCTTTAGTAGATTTTATTTCTAAAGCCCTAACAAAATGCTGCCTCTTGCTTTTGCGTTAATTCAATCTCAAAGCCTAAATCCTCCAACATACGATAATCACTATTGGCTTCCTGGCCTGCAGTTGTTAAATAATCCCCAACAAATATACTATTCGCTGCATAAAGGCCCAGTGGCTGTAGAGAGCCGAGATTGATTTCACGGCCACCCGAAATTCGAATTTCCTTTGTTGGATTGATGTAACGGAATAATGCCAAGACCTTTAAACAATAACGTGGATTTAAGTCCCTTGTCCCTTCCAGCTTTGTGCCGTCAATCGCATTTAAAAAGTTAACAGGAATCGAATCTGCATCTAATTGATGGAGGGCACGCGCAATATTGACGACATCCTCCCGAGTTTCCTTCATCCCAATAATGGCGCCCGAGCAAGGGGAGATACCATGTTTTTTAACAATCTCTACCGTATTGACACGATCCTCATACGTATGTGAAGTCGTAATGAAGGAATGGTGACGCTCAGAGGTATTTAAATTATGGTTGTAGCGATCCACCCCCGCCTCCTTTAATTGCTGTGCCTGTTCTTCTTTTAGCAAGCCAAGACAGGCACAAACCTTCAAGCCATATTTTTCTTTAATTTCAGCAACTGCCTCGCTTACGACATTGACGTCCTTCCTTGTCGGCCCACGACCACTTGCCACAATACAATACGTTCCAATCTTATTGTCAAATGCTCGTTTCGCACCAGCCAAGATTTCCTCTTTCGTAATAAAAGGATATTTTTCAATAGGTGCTGTTGATTTAGAGGATTGAGAACAATAGCCACAATCCTCTGGGCAGTAGCCGCTTTTAGCATTCATAATCATATTCAGCTTTACTTTTTTACCATAATAATGCCGACGAATAGCAAAGGCACCATCCATCAATTGTAATAGCTCATCATCCTTACTATTTAAAATAGCAAGTGCCTCCTCATTGCTAATGATTTTGCCATCAATTACTTCCTGTGCTACCTGTAAAAAATTCATATCATCGTCTCCCCTTCCCCTTGAGAAATACTTTCTCTTCTAGCTGAATGAAATACTTTATACAATTTCTCTGCTAATAAGCCGGCTGAAATAGCTAAGCCAAAATCAGCAATGATACTGCTTACAAAGCCAACAACAAAAACATGTGACCAGCTTGTTTTCAAATCTAACCAGAAGTTTAAAGCTATATATAAATATGGAACAGCTATAGCATATACAATGAAAAGCCCCAAAATTGTCGCCCCAATAAAATGCTTTTTCGTTGGCTTTTCAATTCTCTCAACAATCATTCCAATCACATAGGCGGCAATAGCAAAGCCAATAAGATAGCCAAATGTGGGCTGTAATACATAAGTAATGCCTCCGCCCTGAGTAAAAACAGGTAGCCCTACTAAGCCAACACCGATATAAACAAGCTGACTATATAATCCATTGCGACTACCTAGTAAACATCCTGCTAAAAAAACGAAAACAATTTGTAAAGTAAACGGGACAATCGGTAATGGAATTTTAATAAACGCCCCGATCGCCGTTAATGCAGCGAACATGGCAATCATGACTAATGCTAATGTAGAATAACGTTTAATCAACCTCCTCCCCCCTATCTTTGAAAAATTGTTCAATCGTTTCTTTCGTTGTATTCATCATGAACGTCATTTCTTCATTTGAAATGATATAAGGTGGCATAAAATACAAAATATTGCCAAGAGGTCGTATGAGTAGACCTTTTACTAGTGCTTGTTGATAAATTTGGTAACCAATTCGTTCTTCACTGGCAAATGGCTCCTTCGTCTGACGGTCTGCAACAAGTTCTATAGCCCCCACTAAACCAACTTGTCTGTACTCACCCACATAAGGCATATCATCAAATGCTGCCATTGCTAGCTCTCGCATTTGTTGCCCCTTGCGTTGAATCATGTCCATTATTTGCTCTTCTTCAAATATTGTTAATACTTCCAGCGCCACACGACATGCCAATGTATTACCAGAATAGCTATGAGAATGTAAAAATGCTTTCATTGTCCCATATTCATCATAAAATGCGTTATACACTTCATTACTTGTGAGGACAGCGGATAATGGTAAATAGCCGCCTGTTATGCCTTTGGATAAACACATAAAATCAGGTGTGATATTCGCCTGCTCACAGGCAAACATTGTCCCTGTACGACCGAATCCAACAGCTATTTCATCAGCAATTAGATGAACATCGTATTGTGAGCATAATGCTCGAAGCCGTTTTAAATAAATGGGTGGATACATTTTCATCCCTGCTGCTGCCTGAATAAGTGGTTCTATAATAACTGCCGCGATTTCCTCATGATGCACCTTGAGCTGTTCTTCTACGAATTGACTGCATGGTGCGTCACAGCTTTCTGGTACTTTCTGAAACGGGCAACGGAAACAATCCGGCCCCTGGGCACGTACAGTATCCAATAAAAGTGGCTCAAATACTTCATTGTACAGTCCTACCCCTCCTACAGATAAAGCACCAATGGTTTCACCATGATACGCATCTGTAAACGCTAGAAATCTAGTCTTTGTTTGTTTTCCAGTTTGCATATGGTATTGAAAGCTCATCTTCAATGCCACTTCAACGGCAGAAGAGCCGTTATCCGCAAGAAACACTTTATGTAAACCAGGTGGTGCTAAAGCGACTAGTTTTTCAGCTAACCGAATAGCCGGTTCATGTGTAAAATTAGCAAAAATCGTATGCTCCAACGTAAAGGCTTGATGACTTAAGGCTTGACTGATCCGCGGATTGGCATGTCCAAATAAATTTACCCACCATGAGGAAACTGCGTCCAAATAGCGTTTATCATGCTCATCATAAAGCCACACACCTTGTCCTTTTTTTATGACGATTGGCGGAAATGCTTCGTAATCTTTCATTTGCGAGCACGGATGCCAAATATGCTGTAAATCTCTAGCTTGTAAGTCAGTTATTTCTCGTATCATTTCCATAAAGCCTTTCAAATAATGTTGTGTGTGTAATGTTGATATTCACTAGCTGTGAAATGTCCTGAAGACGTGGAATAACCGCATAGGGCAAAGGGTGATACTGTAAAATCGTTTTTATATTGTCCTGTTCCATCATACTGCCCGTGTCACCATTAAAAACAATGCCAAGAACATCAATCTGGCGTGATTGCAATGCCTCCATCGTTAACAAGGTGTGATTGATGGTCCCAAGGGATGTCCTAGTAACAAGCACTACTGGCAATTTGCTACTCACAATGACATCGAGCAGTGTGATGCTTTGTTGAACATCTAAAGGCACAAACAATCCACCTGCTCCCTCAGCTATAACGACATCGTAGGATTCTTGTAAGCATTGAATACGCTGTAAAAGATTTTCTACATCAATTTGCTGTCCCTCCAGTTGAGCAGCAAAATGAGGCGATGCGGCTTCCTTAAACGAATAGCCATTCATATGCTCTTTATTTAAAGCTTGCAAGGAATACTTCTCATACATAGCCGTATCAGCATAATAGCTATGCAAATTGTCGTATACCTCTCCTGTTTGCACAGGCTTAAAAGGTGTAATTTTCAACCCCAGCCTTTGCAATTGACACATCAACAATGTGGTGACAATCGTCTTACCAACATCTGTATCAGTACCGACAACCCAAAAATGTTGCATTGTTAACCTCCCCCTCTTTTTAAGTTAACCTAAGACACTTTAAAAGTTAACACATTTATTTTCTTTTTGTAAATGCCTATTCTTTAATTTCTCAGAAACTTGTACAAAAATAACAAAATCTTGTCATAGCTCCTTGAAAAGTTAGACCTTTCAAGGAATGCACCAACTTAATATGTTTTTTCATAAAATAAAGTAGGAGATACTTCTTAAATGAAAGGAGTTTTATCTAGCTGTGTAGTATTACACTATATGGGGGTGGTTGTATGTTTGGGATTTTTAAAGACGCAGAGAAAAGCATTGATACATATGAACAAGTGCATACAATTTTAAAATCATTGCTTACCTATGAACTAAGAGAATTACCGACTCGCTATGAATTTTGGTATCGTGTAGCTATTCGCCAGGAGGAGTGTCGTAGTCTTCAGTCGGAACATCGTGCAAAAATTTCGATGACCTCTGCAGTAGGACGTTTTCATCAAAAACAATATGAGGCGATGACCAAGAAACTAGCCAAACTGGAGCGCCTGGCTGATATCTATAAATTATTTTGTTTGGAGGAAGAACGAGCGAATCTAAACCATCGACTATCCTTCCATCAAGAAGACATTGCCGCACTATACGATCACATTCAGCATAAAGAGCTTTATACGTATTGCGACTCGGTTCAACTGCAATTTTGGGAAGCCATCCGCGATGATATTTTACAAGCAATCGCAGACCTTGATTAAATAAAAAAAGCCAACGTTTTTATTCAAAACGTTGGCGATACATATATTTAGGCAAAATGCTTTGACATTTTTAGTTGAAGCATTTGTTTAAATTCTTGTGACTGATCAACTTTAATCGCTACTTGATGATAGCTTTTTTTAATGCCTAACATAAAGGTCACTTCCACTGGCTCTTTCATTTTTAAAATAACGTGCGGATAAGCTTCACCAAAATCACGTGCCACGAAATCTATCGTATCCTTTGATAATTTTCCTTCTAACTGTACCTTATCCTCTACGATCTCTTCAATTTTATTAAAGTCGATTTCTGTACGCTTCATTAAACCTAGCGAAATATATATTGTCTCGTCTGTTACGTATACAGGATTTAATCGAACCGCCTGCATATCTGCGATAAAAAAGATGACTGAATACACATTAAAAATGAGCAAAATAATGGAAAGGATCATAGACTTCTCATGTAGCCACCAGTGAATGCCAATTGTTTCAATCACAATACCGTGGATAATCATCAGTTGAAAAGCGATATAGCTTGAATTTTTATGCAAAGTGAAACCGGGTCGTTCTTGTCGCTTCCAGTTAGCAAATCCATAATAAAGGACAAGTAAATCGGAACAAACCATTTGAATGACAGGATGCTGCGGTATTTGTTTTTCCACAGCTTTTGAAAATGAAAATAAATCTGGTAATGAACTGGCGCGTACATCGGCAAGAACCCTTGGCAAATAGCGTACAAGGGTAGCAATGAGAAAAATTTCCAATACGATCACCATGCCTTCAATGGCAAAGCCTGCCCACGTGACTGCGACAAAAGGCTGAAGATGCTCTATCGGAATGATAAAACGTGCGGCAAGACAGCCAATTGCGGCTAATAAAATGGCTTGCTTTAATGAAAACTTCCCTTTATAAAGCATCCATAATACAGGTATGATGACTACTAAATCAATAAGGGAACCTAGGACAACTCCATTTGTTTCAATTGGCAAGATGGAAGAACCAAGCCCCGTATTATAAAGCGTATAATTGCTGACTAACACGATGAATAAAAAGGCTAGCCATATATGCTGCTTTTTCCTTAAAACCATCATTCTAACGCCCCCCACATACTATTAATTTCACTTTATTGTAAATGGTGAATCATGTATAGATTACAGGCATAAATAATCATATTTTTTCCATTTACGTTCAAGATTTTTTCACAATTTAATATTTTGCAGGAATTTCTTGCGATAAACATGTGGTGAATAGCCTGTATATTCTTTAAACTTCTCAATATAATAGCTGACTGTACTAAAGCCTGTATTGGCAGCTATTATTGTGACGGTTTGCTCGTCATCCCTCAATAATTCAATACTTTTGCGCAGTCGATATTGTAATAAATAAGTAAAAGGTGTCAGTCCAATTATTTTCTTAAAATAACGACTACACTCAGCCCTACTTACATACACATGCTTCGCTAAATCCTCTAACGTTATTTTTTGCTGATAGTGCGTATGTAAAAAATTCAGCATCACTTTAGCCCGTTCTTGTTGCACGATGATCGAGGGGTCCATAATCTCTTCAGTTAGCAAAGATTGGGTTAACATCAATTCCCAAATGTATAGCAGCTCTCTCCATACTTTTAGTTGATAAAAGGCATCTTGCTCTCGCAAAATCTCAGCCATACATGCCACTTTTTGTGATAGCTCCTTTGTAAGCTTGACGTATGGCAGTCGCTGATTCGTTAAATAAGGTTGAACATAATTAGTTATAAAAATACTGCCTTCATGTCCTCCGATGATTATAGGATCTACATTTATACAGTAAACAATAGCCTGCTCCATTTGAAATGGCTTTGCCTCATGTAATTGTGAGGCGTTGATGAATAGCCCTTCCCCCTCCTCTAAAACTATAACATTCGCTCCTATCCGATACTTAGCACGTCCACTTTTGAGATATACAAATTGAATTTCTTTATGCCAATGAAGCGGTAGAAAATCCATACTATCCATGCTCATTTTTGTTTCATACAAGGCAACTGGAAATTCTTTCGATCCATGCAATGTTAGCTCTTGTAAATCTTTCGCAACTTTTATATGTGTTAAAGGCATTCTCATCACCTCAATATATTGATATTTTTAACATGTTAACACGATATTTATTGGTTTATGGATCGCTTATAATCACTTTATATTGATAGTTTAGGAGATGTTCATCCATGAATCAAATCATCCCAAAAAATCGGTCCCTCGGTTTTTTACTAGTTATCCTCGGGGCAAGTTTTTGGGGAATCGGTGGAACCGTAGCCCAAAGACTGTTTCAGCAGGAGCAAATAGCTGTAGAATGGCTAGTTTCTAGTCGTCTACTTTTGTCTGGTCTATTACTCATAGGAATATATAAAATAACCCATCGACAAGGGTCAATATTTGTAATGTGGCGGACAAAACAAAATGCAATGAGACAACTTCTATTTAGTTTACTCGGCATGCTTGCTGTCCAATATACGTATATGATGTCTATTTCTATTGGAAATTCAGCAGTAGCCACGCTTCTACAATATTTAGCACCGTTGTTCATTATGGCGTATTACTTCTTATCTAAGCAAAGCCCGCTGACAAAACAGGATAGTATTGCTGTTACACTTACGCTTGTGGGAACCTTTTTATTATTAACAAATGGGTCCTTTTCAACACTGTCAGTTCCTTTTATGGCGGTCTTCTGGGGTGTAGTATCAGGACTTTCAGTTGCCTTTTATACACTATATGCAGTTCCACTTCTCCAGCAATTTCATTCCTTACTTGTTGTAGGTTGGTCCATGATCATTGGGGGAATCGTTATGAGTTTTTTCCATCCACCATGGGCTATTGATGTATCAGACTGGACATTTTCTACGATTGCCTATTTTCTTTTTATTATTATATTCGGCACCATGCTAGCTTTTTGGTTTTATATTGCTAGCTTGCATTATTTATCCCCAAAGGAGTCAAGCTTGTTAGGTAGTTTAGAACCATTAATGGCCGTCATCACAAGTGTATGGTGGTTAAAAATAAGCTTTGGAGGTTATCAATTTATTGGCACTTTGCTCATTCTTCTAATGATTCTATATCTCACAGTGTTTCAGAAGAAACAGGCTTAAACACCCAAATATCTGATTTTTCTAATTTCATGTAGTTAATACCTCCTATATTAAATATTGGTTTATATAAATTTATACATAAAATTTACATATTTCATATATCTTTTCTCCTTGTTTGTCTACTATACTGAAAATAAATGACAAACAAAAAAGGAGGTATTATTGATGAATAAAAAAGTTATTTTTTTCGAGGTTGAGGGTGGCACAGATAAAGGACCAGATGGCTATCGTCCAGATACAATGCCGATGGTGGAAGCTTTAAAGCAACGTGGACAAGATGCAGAGGTGCTTTTTTTTGATAATGCAAAAAAACAGCAAATTTTTGACTACGTGAAGGAACATGGTGCTGCCTATGTATCACGTATAAACCCTGGCAATTTACAACATGAAGAAGAATATTTTGCGATGCTCCGAGAACTTTGCCAAGTCGGCGTAATGGGCATGCCACATCCCGATGCGATGATTAGCTATGGCTCTAAAGATGTATTATCCAAGCTGATTGCTACTAATTTAGTACCTGATGATACGTTCGCCTATTATACGATTGAGGCATTTAAAGCGCAATTTCCTACTTCACTAGCATTAACAGAACGTGTTCTGAAGCAAAATCGTGGTTCTACAGGTGAAGGTATTTGGCGTGTAAAATTAGTAGAACCTCTAGCTGAAGGAATGACTGAAGTTCCACTAGATGCACAAATTAAATGTACGGAAGCGAAAGATAATCATGTTGAATATTGGTCGCTTGGAGACTTTATGACATTCTGTGAGCCCTATATTACTGGACTGAATGGTATGTTGATCGATATGCGTTTTCTTCCTCGTATTACAGAAGGTGAAGTTCGCTTATTGATGTTGCGCAATCACCCTGTTCACGTGGTACATAAAAAACCTGCTAATACTGAGGATGCCTTTAGTGCAACATTATTCTCAGGTGCACAATATCGCTATGATTCACCAAAGGATTGGCAAGAGCTGGTCGAAAACTTTTTATCGCAACTCCCTCAAGTAACGAGCCTATTAGGGGGTTATGACTTACCACTAATCTGGACAGCTGATTTTATGTTAGATACGGATGAAGCTGGAGCAGATTGCTATATATTAGGTGAAATGAATTGTTCTTGTGTGGGCTTTACGTCAGAGCTTACCTTAGCACATCAAGTAGCAGAAGAAATTTTGGCCTGTCTCCAAGAGCAGTCAACAGTCGTTTCACCATCATAAAAAAAGTGCGATCTGAGTGATCGCACTTTTCATATATAAATTTTAATTGCTTGTATAAATTCATATATAAAATATCCAGCAAAGCCAATTAACAAGAATCCTGCGACAATCGTAAATGTTTTAATCATTTTACGATTCATGGCTTTACGCGTAACTGAGACAATGGTTAGTAAACCAAGATCGTGGAGTAAAATTCCACTCAGAACGCCTGCAGCAATAATTAAAAAGCTTGATTGCTCCCCTTGTCCATAAGATTTAGCTAGAACCACGCCGAATACATTGACCCAAAAAACAAGGTTACCAGGGGAGATCGCTACCAATAATCCATTAAAATAAGAGGCAAAAAAGGACTTGGTTACTTTTTCTCCTGCCAATGTAATATCATGATCGGCATTCTTAATAGAGTCATAGCCTAACAAGAATAAAAAGCCCGCTCCAATGATCCACATCGGAAGCTGTACCATAGGCATAGCCAAAATGGAGGCTAATCCCATATACAAGGCAAAAACTAATACGATGTCAATGGTCATGCCACCAAGCCCTACAGCCCAGCCGTGCAGAAAACCATTTTTGAGTCCTTGCTTTGTCATTTCGACTGTAATTGCACCTACAGGCATGGCAATGGCAAGTCCCACTAATACATACGCTACATATAAACTCAAAAAAACACTTCTTTCATGTCATCGATAAGCTTCATACGTCCGTTTATACATTCATAATAGCATAAATATACTCAAAAGTAAATAATTATTAATAGTTTGAACATCTCTTTTCTAGATTTATAGCATTTGTTTTTTCCATTGTCTTAACATATCATTTGATTTCACGAGATCCATTTTCAAGGTAATTTGCTTGGTAGAACAGCGTTTTTTAGCTCTTTCCCAAGCCTCTTCTAAAGCAGGTAAATAGCTTAAATTTTTCGTAGCAGCTACAAGCTGTAAAAAAATATTCCCTTGAATAAAGTGCCAGCGAGGATTCATACCATCCAGCTGTATGGCTTCCTCAATGAGTCTAAGTGCTAAATAAGGGCTCCCCTCATGACGATTTAAAAATTGAGCAAAAGCACCCCAATAGAGACCCTTGTTAGGCTGTAATTTGATTGCCTCCGCAAATTGTACCATTGCTTTGTCCTGTTCTTTAGTAAGAACGTAGTATTCAGCCATCGTATAATACGCGTTTGCCTGTGCTTCAATGGGTCCGGCTAATAATTCGTCAATTACCTTCCCAAACTGTTCATCATCTTGAGTACCGATATAGGCTGTAAGAACATCTCGCTCTGGGTACGAGCCATCTGTACGCTCGGCACTTTGTATGACTTTTTCATCAGTCGTTTCGGGCATATTGGCATATCCATTTGCCTCGAGTAATGCAACATGTTGCTGAATAAGCTGATGGGTCTCACCTTCTAAATTTGTCTGGTTGGCAAGTATCTCCTTTGCTAGCCGATAACTCTCTTTTACTTGACCACTTAAAAATAAGTCATTCATTTGCTGTACTTGCTCATCCATTTGTTTTACCACCACTAAATCCTCACCTTCACCAAAAGAAAAATCTTATTGATAGTGTACCATCTTAGACACGCAAGCAAAAGCTAACTTATTCTAATTTTTCTACAATTCTTTTAATTTAAATGCTTTTACGTGTTGCTCTAGTGTATGTGCCATATGGGTCGTTTCATTCGAACCTTGTGCAACCTCATCAATACTTGCTGTTGTTTGCTGAGCTGCTAAAGTAATTCTATTCATGGCTCCTTCGATGTCTCTAATGGATTCAGTTAATTGTTGTATCATCTGGACAATTCGAGCTGACTTTTCATTTTCAGCAGTCACTGCATGAGAAATACTTATAATTTCCTCAACGGTCTTCGCTACAGCGTTTGAAATATTTCCCAACGATTGTGCTGTTAAACCGACAGTCTCTGTTCCTTTTTCAATATATTGCGTATTATCATTCGTTGACGACATTACTTGTTGAACATGTTTCATCATATCCTTAATAAGCTGTTCAACTTGTAATACTTCTGCATTGGACTGCTCTGCTAGCTTTCGCACTTCCTCAGCAACAATCGCAAAGCCTTTTCCTTGCTCTCCTGCTCTAGCCGCTTCGATAGAAGCATTCAGTGCTAATAAATTTGTTTGTGATGCAATACCAGCAATAGATGTTGTAATTGCCTGTATTTTAGCAGCAGACGTAACTAAGTTTTCAACAGTATGCTTCACTTCATCTGATCCACTTTGAATCGATGCCATATCATTATTTATGTCTTTGGCTAGCCTTTCTCCCTCTGTTGCTAGTTTCATTGTTTCTCGTGCATTATTAGCACTATCCGTAGCATTGTACTGGATTACCTGCAAGTCATCTGCTAAGGAGGTAAGCACTTCGGTAGCATTTTCAGCATGATGCATGCCTGCCGTCACAGTGCTTGTTACCTCTTCGATATTATGAGCGACCTCTTGAATGGTATTTGTCATTTCGTTTAAGGTGCAAGCGGTTTCATCTGCATTATTAGCAAGTGTATTAGAAGTAGAACGCATGGTCATGATCATACTTTGCAGGCTAGCGGTCATACGATTTAATGTCTTCGCTAAATCCTCCACCTCATCTTTGCTATTTACTTTTGTTTCAGCTACTGCTAAATTGCCATTCGCAATTTCTTTGGCCTGTTGAATGAGAACACTAATTGGCTTCACTTTTCGACGGATTAAAAACCCTGTAATAATTGAAGCAATCAGCATAGGGAAAATACTAATTAATATCCCACTTCGCACAACATCCCATGTACGCTCTTTGACAATATTGGCGTCAAAATCGATCACACTGATGGCAATGATTTCTTTACTTGAATCGTGGTCTTTGAAAATGGGCGCATAGCCCGATAAGCGATCCATGTCAGCATACGTATAGGGCTGAGAGTAAGTTGGATGCTTATCTTGTAACAACCTATCAATCGCCTCTTGATCCAAATAGAAAGAATCCCCAGGGGCAAATCCTTTCTCGGCTAAATGGTCGTCCAGCGCTAACAATGTACCGTCAAGGGACAGAATATATTGAGTTTGAAAAATATCTTTGTGTCCGGTTGTCCAGTTTAAGTCATTCCCAATCCGTTCCTGAGCTGCCTGGTCGCCACGCATGGCCTTGTCCATTAGTTCAGGAGCAATTAAACCAGTTGTAATATTGGCACACCCATATGCCTCCACACCAGCAGCATCATAAAGTTTATTGTAAGCAGTTATGTATGTAGCGAACGATGTAATCCCTAACATGACTACTAAAATACCAGCGATAATCGTTCCAAGTTGAAAAGTTAATGAATTTCGTAATTTCACGATTCATCTTCTCCCCCTTTCTTGTAATAATCTATGAATTTTCCCTTTATTTTCTCATCATACTATAAAAAGATGTATTAAAAAAGCATCTTTAATTTTTCCTATAAATAAAAGTATTGGATAAAAGTTCTGAATTATGCGATAATTGAAGTGGACTAACTTTATTTTGAGGCATTCAATCATTCATCTACAAAGGGGGGCTTACAATAAATAAACGTTTTCATTTTGTATCGCTTATTACTGGAAATTTGCTAACAATAGGAGCTATATTCATTTATGCCGTGCAAAGCCAAGTACATGTAGCCCTCAGTACGTATGCACTAGTGATGGGATTTTTAAGTACATTACTTGTGATTTTCTTTTATGTATGGGGAGATGAAAAGCAACAAATATCCAGTCGATTTTTAAAATAAAAAGAGTGAAATGATGTTCTAATGTTTCAAGCAATGATGTCCCTTGCTACCTTTGTAGAAAAGGGATTTTTTCATGTTTTCCAAGCTATTTTCTTCTGATTACGTCTAATTGATGTAGAAAAATTAAATTTTTTGTAGAAAATTTTAAAACAATGATTGAGTACTATATCAAATTTCTGTATAATCAGCTTGTTTGACAATACTTTTATGAACTTGGGGGTAGACAATTGGGTAAAGCATTGATTATCGGAGCTGGCGGAGTTGCCAGTGTTGTGGTACACAAGTGTGTTCAAAATTCGGACGTATTTGAGGAAATTTGTATCGCAAGTAGAACTGTTTCAAAATGTGACGCTCTAAAAGAAAAACTAGACGGCGGAAAAACAAAAATTCATACTGCACAGGTAGACGCAGATAATACAGAAGAGGTTATTGAGCTTATTAAAGCTTTCGGACCAGATGTAGTGATTAACGTTGCCCTACCTTATCAGGACTTAACGATTATGGATGCTTGCTTAGCGACAGGTGTGCACTATGTGGATACTGCAAACTACGAGCCACCTGAAACGGCAAAATTTGAATATAAATGGCAATGGGCTTATAAAGAGAAGTTTGAAAAAGCTGGCTTAACTGCATTACTTGGTAGCGGTTTTGACCCAGGTGTAACAGGCGTTTTCACTGCTCATGCGCAAAAACATGAATTTGATGAAATCCACTATATCGATATCGTGGATGCAAACGCAGGAGATCATGGTTATCATTTCGCAACAAACTTCAACCCAGAAATTAACATTCGTGAAATTACTGCGAATGGTCGTTACTGGAAAGAAGGCGAGTGGGTTGAAACGGCACCACTTGAGAAAAAAGAAGTGTATAACTTACCAGAAATTGGACCAAAAGATATTTACCTTCTATACCATGAAGAACTTGAATCACTAGCGAAAAATATTAAAGGTTTAAAACAAATCCGCTTCTGGATGACGTTCTCTGAAAAATACTTAACACACTTAAAAGTATTAGAAAACGTTGGTATGACATCAATCGAGCCGATCGAATTTGAAGGTAAAATGATTCAACCAATCCACTTCCTGACAGCGGTATTACCAGATCCAGCTTCTCTAGGACCACGTACAAAAGGTAAAACAAATATCGGTTGTATCATTCGCGGTCTAAAAGATGGCAAAGAAAAAACGTATTATGTGTACAACGTATGTGACCACGAAGAATGCTATAACGAAGTGGGCTCACAAGCAATTTCTTACACAACTGGCGTGCCAGCTATGATTGGTGCAATGCTTGTGATGAACGGCGAATGGCGTAAACCAGGTGTTTGGAATGTAGAAGATTTCAATCCAGATCCATTCATGGATGCATTAAATAAATGGGGTCTACCATGGCAAGAAAGCCATAACCCAGAGTTACTAGACCTTGATTTAGATGCAAAGGAATTAAGCCGATGAAACCAATTGATTTTTCAAAAGTTCCATCCCCTTCTTATGTAGTGGATGAGCGATTATTAACAAAAAATCTTGAGCTTTTAAAATCAATTCAAGATCGTACAGGCTGCCGCATTTTACTAGCCCTTAAAGGGTTCTCTATGCATTCAACTTTCCCTCTAGTAGGGGAATATTTAGCAGGCATTACAGCCAGCTCCCTGCATGAGGCACGTCTTGGCTATGAAAAAATGGGCAAAGAAGTACACGTTTATGCACCTGCTTATATTGAGCATGAAATGGACGAGCTTCTAGGCTATGTGGATCACGTCGTATTTAACTCATTTAACCAATGGGCTCAGTTCAAGGATAAAGTAAAATCTACTGGTAAAACAATTGAATGTGGTATTCGTGTGAATCCTGAGTACTCTGAAATTGAAACAGCTCTTTACGATCCTTGCTATACGAATTCCCGTCTTGGAACGACTTTGGCTAACTTCGATAAATCCCAACTTGACGGCATTGATGGCTTACACTTCCATGCAATGTGTGAACAAAACTCGGATACGCTAGAGCGTATTATTGAAGTAGTGGAAGAAAAATTTGGTGATGTATTACATCAAATGAAATGGTTGAATTTCGGTGGTGGTCACCATATTACACGTGAAGATTATGATGTAGAGAAGCTTGTGAACATCATTAATTATGTGCAAGAAAAATATAACCTGCTTGTGTATTTAGAGCCAGGTGAAGCAGTAGCACTTAATACTGGTTATTTAGTAGCTACTGTGCTTGATATTCAAGAAAATGGGATGGATCTTGCAATTTTAGATACGTCGGCAACATGTCATATGCCTGATGTACTTGAAATGCCCTACCGTCCAATGATTATTGGTTCTGGTCAAGCTAATGAATTTGCCCACACATATCGCTTAGGTGGATTAACATGTCTTGCTGGTGATGTTATTGGTGATTATTCATTTGAACAGCCATTAAAACCAGGAGATCGTCTTGTATTTACGGATATGGCCCATTATTCAATGGTAAAAAACCATATGTTTAACGGTGTTAACCTGCCTTCTATCGTTTCTTACAATGATGAAGAAGGTATTAAAATTATTCGTGAATTTAAATTTGAAGACTACAGTGGTCGTCTTTCTTAAGAAGGCGACAAAGCCCTTCCGTTTTTGCAGGAAGGGCTTCTTTTTATAGCTGTGTAGTCTTGGAATCTGTTCATACGTCGCCTTCGCCTTGTCCCAACATTACATACTATTTGAACATAAGAAAAACGTAGAAGCCTAAGCCTCTACGTTTTCTTTTTCATTTTCAAGCATTTTGTGTAAATAATTGATAATTTCACGAATACCCTCTAATGAATTGACGAGTATTTTTGGGTCAACATACGTAATCATTCGGTTTTCAAGATTAGCCACAGCTGTAAAATAGCGAGTTTTACTATAATTCACAAGTCCTAGCTGTTGAAGTATAGACTCATCTAAATCAAGAATTTCACGAGCTTCCGTAACAAGCAACCCATAGTTAACAACATCTGTATTCAATACAATCACCCGAGCAGTTGCTGTATTGGAAGTGCGATTATATAATATTCGTTCAAAATCTAGAACAGGCACAAGTTCCCCACGAATTCTTGTAAAACCTAAAAGATAGTTAGGTAAATGAGGAATAGGTGTTACCTGCTCTAATTTTTCAATTGAAATCGCTTGCTCTACAGGCACTGCATATTCCTCTGTACCACAAGCAAAAACTACTGCTTTTACACTTTCCATATGGTCACACCCTTCAAATTCGACTATTATTTTTTCGCAGATTCTTTGACGATCTCAACTAGTAAATCTGCTAATTTTTCTAATTCTTCAACGGGTATTTTTTCATTCGTCGTATGAATATCCTCATACCCAACTGATAAATTAACTGTTGGGATACCAAAGCCTGCAATCACATTTGCATCGGACCCACCACCTGAAATACCTAATGTAGGTGTACGATCAATTTGGCGTGCCGCTGCCATTGCCACTTGAACGACTTTGTCTGATTCGGTTACACGGAAACCTGGATACATAAGCTTCACTTCAACTTCAGCTCGTGCCCCTAATGAAGCAGCTACTTGTTCAAATGTCTCTTGCATATGCTTTGTTTGAGCATCTAATTTTGTTTTATCAATCGAACGCGCTTCAGCTAGAATAGTAACTTCGTCGCAAACAATATTTGTCGCCTGTCCACCCTCAAAGCGACCAATATTGGCTGTTGTTTCTTCATCTAATCGACCTAGCTTCATCTGTGCAATACATTTTGATGCAACTGTAATAGCTGAAATTCCTTTTTCAGGCGCAACTCCAGCATGCGCAGTTTTGCCGATAATCTTCGCGAAAATTTTCGCTTGGAACGGTGCTGCTGTCACAATGCCTCCAACTTTGCCATCACTATCCACAGCAAAGCCATATTTTGCTTTAATAATAGAAGGGTCCAATTCTTTGGCACCAACAAGACCGCTTTCTTCACCAGCAGTAATAATAAACTCAATATCTCCGTGAGCAATATTTTGCTCTTTTAAGCGTTTTACCATTTCTAGTAGTGCTGCAAGTCCAGCCTTATCGTCCGCACCTAAAATCGTTGTGCCATCCGATACAATATAACCGTCTTCGCGTAATGATGGCTTTATGCCTTTACCAGGAACAACTGTATCCATATGAGAAGTAAAATAGATCGGCTCTACATCTAATGTGCCTTTTAATGTGGCAATAATATTGCCTGCACCATGTCCGTTACGTGTATGGGCGTCATCTTGGACTACTGTAAATCCAAGTGCTGATAACTTATCGACTAAAATTGGTGCGATTTCTTGTTCATATTTTGTTTCTGAATCAATTTGAACGAGCTCAAAAAACTCTTCCACTAAACGACTTGTCATGTTGTAAAACTCCCTTAGTTTACGTGATTTTCCACGTTATAGTATAAGTATTATTTTAGCACAACGTCAGAAGAGTTGAAATCATTCAACAATACTACCCATATAAAAAGTCTGAGAAATTAATCTCAGACTGAACTTACGCATTGAAAATGGCCCCTTGTTCTTGTTCGATTGTTTGTAAATAGTTCGCTGCTTTATTATGTTTATCCTGTAAGCGCCAAATTGTATTATGTACATCATCTTGGACACGTGAAACCTGTTCTCTTGCGGTTGAAATTTTGGAATGGACCGACCAAGCTGAAAAAAGATCATCGAAGAAGTAGTCCGCAAATTTAACAAAACCATCTGTTTCGACTTGTAGTGTCTTTGTAGACATCTCATGAACATCTAATAACTCATTGTAAAAACGTTGCAACGCAATTTGGGCACTATGTATGTAATTTTCTGATTGATCAAGTGCACCATGCTTTAAGTGTGTAGCGATTACTCCACCACCAAAGAAAGTATCCCAAGTCGAATATTCGTTGGCCGAATGAAGTGACGCAGCTGCTTGCCCCAACTTTGTCAGAGCTACCTCCCCTGCTCCTTCTGCTTCTTGAATTTCAGTAATGAGTTGCTTCGTGTGCATTTTTTCCTGAGCTAAATGCTCCAATCTCTCTGCCTGTGCAGGATTATGGATTTGTAAATAGACCTTCTGTTTTGCGTGAATTTCTCGAAGCTCATCTTGTAAGGCTATTGTATTGATATGAGCTAATTTCTGAGTTATTTGAACTTTATCTTCGCTTAAATCCGTCTGTATTTTCTTCACTTCTTTAATTTTTAATTCAAGCACGGCTGCTTTATCAATTTTTTCAGCCCGTAATTCATCTTGTTGCCCCGTCCAAGTACGAATCATATTCATAAATGAGAAACCCTCTAATTTATGTAGTTTGGACCGAATTTGATTGAGTGTACTAAAATGTTTGTCTATTTCCTGTTGTGTATGCTCAATCTGCTTGTCAATTAACTGTCCCTGCTCGTTTAGCCTTGCCGCTTTTCTTAGTTGTGTATGAATCTTTTCCTGCTCTTTTTGTAATTGCTTCCATTCCATTCATATCAACTCCTTATATATCAGTACGGATGACAAGGAAAAATGTTTCAATTTTCATTGATAATATCACATACTAATTTTTGGGAATAAAAAGCCTAGTAACTGTATAGCTGAACTGAACCCCGAATAGTGGACACTTTAAAAAGTGACCCTATTCGGGGTTTTTTGTTCATTTCACAAAAAAATCT
>NZ_JBXAHN010000004.1:0-290688 GCF_058795135.1 Lysinibacillus sp. GW823-FHT06C08 | reverse complement strand
AGCTCAGTTGGTAGTAGCACCTGACTGTTAATCAGGTTGTCGCAGGTTCGAGTCCTGCCTTCGGAGCCATTTTTTTGTGTGGGGAAGTACTCAAGAGGCTGAAGAGGCGCCCCTGCTAAGGGTGTAGGTCGGGTAACCGGCGCGAGGGTTCAAATCCCTCCTTCTCCGCCATTGGCCCGTTGGTCAAGTGGTTAAGACACCGCCCTTTCACGGCGGTAACACGGGTTCGAATCCCGTACGGGTCATACTAAGTGCAGTAGATGAATTTACATCTACTGCACTTTTTTTATGAACGGAAAAGAACAGGTAACAAGAAAGCCTTCGCCAGATAATCAATCGGCGAAGGCTTGTTGTTTTTTGAAGACTTACGTAATATTTCGTCCTTTACCATAAGGAATACATAAAGGTGTTCCAAAGATTGGATCTGATGTCATTTGACATTCAAGATCAAATACATGGCTAACTAATTCTGTCGTCATGATCTCTTCAGGCTTACCTTGGCGATAAACTCCTCGATCACGTACAGTAATGATATGATCGGCATAACGACAAGCGAGGTTTATATCATGTAAGACCATAATAATTGTTCGCTTTTGCTGTTGATTTAATTCAAATAATAAATCTAACACTTCTATTTGATGAGTTAGATCTAAATAGGTTGTAGGCTCATCTAAAAGAATAATATCTGTATCTTGAGCAAGTGTCATAGCAATCCATGCACGTTGACGTTGCCCACCTGATAGCTCATCCACTGGTCTATCTCGTAATTGCTCCGTACCTGTTGCTTTTAAGGCATTCATCACAATTTCCTCGTCCTTCTCCGTCCATTGCTGGCGCCAACTTTGATAAGGAAATCGTCCTTGTTTAACGAGCTGTAGAACCGTTAAGCCTTCTGGTGCTACTGGTGATTGAGGAAGTATAGAAAGGTTTTTAGCTACTTGCTTTGTAGATAGTTTAAAAATATCTTCGCCATCTAATAACACAGATCCCTTTTTGGGCTTTAATAATCGAGCAATAGAGCGTAAAAGTGTAGATTTGCCACAGCCGTTCGCTCCAATTAAGACAGTAATTTCATTCAAAGGGATAGATAAATTGAGATCTTCGATAATATTGGAATCACCATAACTTAATGTTAGGGATTTAGTTAATAAGGATTCAGTCATGATGTATGAACTCCTTTATTTATTAGGATTTCTAAATAATAAATAGATAAAATAAGGAGCACCGATGGCAGCAGTAAAGACACCAGCTGGCACTTCTAAAGGGCTAAACGCAGTACGACCGATAATATCCGCAACCATTACGAGCAATGCTCCAATGGCTGCGGATGTTGGCACAAGTACTCCGAATGATGAACCAACGATACGACGTGCGATATGAGGGGCCATCAACCCTACAAATCCAATTGCCCCCGCAAAGGAAATGGCACTTGCTACTAAGCAGCAACATAACAGAATTAAATATAGACGAGTTTTTTGAACGGATTGTCCTAATCCTGCCGCTGTATCATCACCTAATTCTTGTACATTTAACTGACGTGTAGTAAAGAACGTGACAAGTAGGAGTACTAGTATTAAGGGCACAACGATTTGAACTTGATCCCAGTCTGCGCTTTTGACGCTCCCAGTAATCCACTTATTTGCTTCACTTGCTTGATAGATAGGACCAATAATCATTAGCATGGTCGTAATGGCTTGCATCAATGCGGATACACTAATACCGATTAAAACAAGACGATTTGGCGTAACACCATCTTTCCATGCAAATAGGTAAACCAAACACCCAACTACAGTAGCACCAATAAAACCTGCTAATGGCATCCATTCTATACTGACTGTTAAAGAGTGATTAGAATCACTGAAAATGGCTAAGAAACCAACAACAGCTGCACCGCCCCCAGCAGATATTCCAATAATATCAGGAGAGGCCAGTGGATTTTTAATGATTCCTTGTAAAACAGCACCTGCTACAGCTAGCGCCATACCAGTAAACATAGCCATAAAAATTCGGGGCATTCGAAAATCAATAATGATCAACTGATCAAAATCAGAGCCTTGGCCGAAGAGAGTTTGTACAACTTTAATAGGACTAATAAAAGAATCACCGAATGATGCGCTAAGAAAGAAAACCGCTAGTGTTAGAAAGCTAATCACCAGTAATTTTTTCATAGCTTGTACATCTAATAAAAATGATATTTTTTTCTGAAATAAACGGACTGTTCGTATGTTTTTCATTATTTTTTTCCACCTTTTCGCGCAAGGTAAATAAAGAATGGCGCGCCAATCATTGCGGTCATGACTCCGACTGGTACTTCTTGTGGCATGATGATATATCGGGCTGCGACATCCGCTAACAATAATAAAATGCCTCCAAGTAAGGCAGCCATCGGAATAAGCCATCGATGATCTGTGCCGACAAACTTACGCGCAAAATGGGGAACTACAATGCCAATAAAACCGATGGGGCCAGCGATAGCAACAGCACCCCCTGCTAAAAAAATAACAATCAAACCTACAATTATTTTCATTAACCCTATACGTAATCCTAGTCCTCTTGCCACATCATCTCCTAGCGCAAGAGTATTCATTTTAGGGGAAATGATTAGAGCAGCTATCCACCCGATGATTAAATATGGGAGAACTGAGATCAGAATTTCGAGTTTACGCCCTTGGACAGAGCCAGCTAGCCAAAACAATACTTGCTCAAGTTCTGCTTCATTTGTAGCGAGTAACCCTTGTGTAAATGATGCAAAAAGTGCACTTATGGCAGCGCCTGCTAAAGTAATTTTTACGGGTGTTACGGCATCTCTTCCGGAGAAACTGATTGCATAAACAGCTAGTGCCGCGATGGCAGCACCTAGAAAGGCGATCCATGCAAATGATTGTAAACCTGAAATATGGAAAAAAATCATGGCAAAGACAACGGCAAATCCTGCTCCAGCATTTATCCCTAATATTCCAGGAGAAGCTAAAGGATTTTTCGTTAAAGTTTGCATAAGCACACCCGTAATCGCTAACGATGCTCCAACACAACTGGCTATAAGTGCTCTTGGAATACGAACATTTTGAATAATGATATGCTCATTTGAATGGTTAAAATGAAAAAAAGATTCAAGGGTAGTTTGGATAGAAGTATTTGCATAGCCATAGACAATACTAATGCCCATGCAAAGAAGTAGTAGCAAAACCCCTACGATTAAAGCGAACGTTTTAGAATAATTATTTTTTAAAATCATGTTTAAACTATACTCTTTTCTTTCATAATTATTAAAATATGTATTGACACTGATAAGCTCATACAATAAGATTAGTAACGTTCTAAGAGACAAATGAAACTGATTTTCATTCTCGTCAATTATGCTTAAACATTTTATCATATACAATGGGGGAAGAAAAGGTGCAAAAAGGATTTCAAAAACTCTTAGTTTTGCTAGCTATTGTTGCTATTTTTGTTTTGGCAGCATGCGGTAATTCTAACGATGATAAGAAAGAAGAAAGTTCAAAAGAAAGCAATGCTTACAGTGTAGAACATGCTATGGGAACAACTGAAGTAAAAGACACACCAAAACGCATTGTTGTTTTAACAAATGAAGGAACAGAGGCACTTTTAGCGTTAGGCATTAAGCCAGTTGGTGCGGTACAATCATGGACAGGTGATCCGTGGTATGATCATATTAAGGATCAGATGGAAGGTGTCGAAGTAGTCGGCATTGAACATGAAATTAATTTAGAAAAAATTGCTTCATTAAAACCAGATTTAATCATTGGTAATAAATTACGACAAGAAAAAGATTATGCGAAACTTAGCAAAATTGCGCCAACCGTGTTCTCTGAAACATTACGTGGTGATTGGAAAGAGAACTTTCAGTTATACGCAAAAGCAGTAAATCAAGAAACAAAAGGTAAAGAAGTGTTAACAGCTTACGATGATAAGCTACAAGCGTTAAAAGAAAAACTTGGTGATCAAACAAACCAAGAAGTTTCATTTGTCCGCTTTATGGCAGATAAATCTCGTATCTATTACACAGATTCATTCTCAGGTATTATTTTTGATGCGTTAGGATTTAAACGTGTTCCAGCGCAAGCAGATTTATTTAAAGATAATGCAAAGCTAGGAAACTTAGCTGTAGAGGTAGGGAAAGAAGTAATTCCTCAAATGGATGGGGATGTTATTTTCTACTTCACATACATGCCAACTGGTGATGATTCAGCATTAGCAACTGAACAAGAGTGGACACAAGATCCTCTTTGGAAAAACCTTTCTGCTGTTCAAAAAGGCAATGCACATAAAGTAGATGATGTCATTTGGAATACAGCTGGAGGAATTCTAGCTGCTGATATTATGCTAGATCAAGTAGAAGAAATCTTTACGAAATAATTAATGGATAAGCTATACATTCATCGAAATAAGATGAGTGTATAGTTTTTTTATTTCCGTAAGAGCATTTTGTATTTTTTAGCGAGATAGACTAAGATGTGGGAGAGGGGGGATAGATTTGAGTGAAAAATTAAAATGGGTTCCTAATCAACATTATGTAGGGCAAGATAATGACGAA
Organism: Lysinibacillus sp. GW823-FHT06C08; assembly: GCF_058795135.1. Lineage (NCBI taxonomy): Bacteria > Bacillati > Bacillota > Bacilli > Caryophanales > Bacillaceae > Lysinibacillus > Lysinibacillus sp. GW823-FHT06C08. Next base: position 286,133 of record NZ_JBXAHN010000004.1, on the reverse strand, counting down.
CAAATAACAGCCTTACTTTCGAATTTTACTCTAGAACAAGTAAAGAAAGTTAGTCAATTCCAACGTACATATGAGAAGTTTGAAAAGACACCACTCCATCATTTAGCATCATTGGCTTCCTATATGGATGTAGAAAAAATCTGGATAAAAGATGAATCGTTTCGATTTGGTTTGAATGCCTTTAAAGTACTAGGAGGCGTTTATGCTATCGCACAATATGTTGCCAATATGCTCAATAAAGATATTGAAGATCTTTCCTATGAACAATTAAAGTCATCAGAACTAAAAGATCAGTTGGGTGAGTTAACGTTTATTTCAACAACTGATGGGAACCATGGTCGAGGGGTAGCTTGGGCAGCTCGAGAGCTAGGTTTTCAAGCACGAATCTATATGCCTGCTGGTAGCGCTAAGGAACGATTACAAAACATTATCAATGAGGGAGCCTATGCTGAAATCACCGCAATGAATTATGATGATACTGTTCGCTATACTTCTCAGCTAGCTGAAGAACATGGTTGGGTTTTAATTCAGGATACAATGTGGGATGGCTATGAGAAAATCCCATTATGGATTATGCAGGGCTATACAACTCTAATACAAGAGGTTGTTGAAGAGATAGAACAAGCACCGACTCATGTGTTTTTACAGGCTGGAGTAGGGTCTTTTGCAGCAGCAGTAGTTGCCTTTTTAAGACAATACTATGAGCAGGAAATGACTATTGTTTTAGTGGAGCCACATGTAGCTAATTGTTATTATAAAAGCTTTAAAGCGGGTACCAATGAATTTGTAACTGTTGGCGGCGACATGCAAACGATAATGGCAGGGCTTGCGTGTGGTGAACCGAATCCTCAGGCGTGGAAACTGTTAAAAGCCTATACGAAAATAAGCATTAGCTGTGGGGAAGAAGTAGCAGCAACAGGAATGCGTATCCTTGGTAATCCATTGAACACTGATACACGCATTGTAGCAGGAGAATCGGGAGCAGCTCCATTTGGTTGTTTTTATGAAATCATAACAAATGATCGTTACAGACAATTAAAAGATACGTTACAGTTAAATAGAGATGCGAGAGTATTATTAATTAATACAGAGGGTGACACGGATAAAGAAAATTATCGACAAATAGTGTGGCATGGAAAATATCAATAGCAATTTAGACGAAAGCCATCGAGAAGTTACTCTCGATGGCTTTCAGACGTTATTAGTGAATTTTAATAGCGGCAATTTTATAAGCACCATATTCATCTGTGATTACAGTATACGTCTTATACCGATCGTAAAATTGATAATTACCTTGGGCATCATAGAAATCAAAGGTTTCATTCATATCAACATAGTATTGGCCACTCGAATATTGTACATCAAGCACTTCATTGTTTGTAAAATAGAAGTAATTGCCCTGATACGCAATTTCATTTATATATTTTTCTAGTTCTTTATAAGCAGAACTACTAGGTGCAAGCATATCGGCAATCCAATAAAAATCACCCTCATTAAGGGCCATTTCATAGTATAGGCGGAATGCCTGCACGAATTGCCCTGCTAACAAATTTTCTGCTTCAGTAGTAGTTTCTGTATGACTAGCAGGTTGTTGACTGCTATCGTATAGATTAGCAACAGAACGAACCTCATTTGCAGAAAGAGGCTGAGCAATCCATCCATCAAATTGGTCTACCATACTGTAAAGAGGGATAGAGAAGGCGAAGTGTGTGCTTGTTTCGGTTGTGTAAAGTAGGGAGTTAATCCCAATTACATTTCCTGTATTAACATCCACCAAAGGACCGCCACTACTACCTTTATCAATTTGTGCATCGACCTGATATATTTGTTTGTATATAAAATTTTCAAGCTTCATATCCCGTTTATTGCCTGTTATATAGCCAATGGAGGCTGAATTTTCAAAGCCTTGTGGACTTCCAAAGGCAATGACTTCTAAGCCAATAGGTGATTCTGATGTTTCAATATCTAATGGTGCTGTCTCTTGATAGCTAGGAACATGTATTAAAGCTATATCATAACGATCAGATATACCGACTACTGTACCAGGTGATTCTTGACCCATAGAATTTCGAACCATTACTTCGACTTCACCTTGGACAACATGCGCATTAGTAATAACATACCCCCCTTTTTTATAGAGGAAGCCGGAACCTTGCGCATTGTTAGTTAGAATGGTGAATACCTTTTGCTGAATCTCCTTTATAAGAGTGACACGATCAACCTGCTGTGCATGAGCTTCTTGCTTTTTCGTCAGTTCCTCAGAGGAAACTTGCTTTGTCTCTAAATTCTGATTGTCATTTATTTCCGAGTAAGTGGCTGAATTACTTTTTTTATTGGAGAAGAAATCCCAATAGGCATAGCCCAGCCCACCAATTGCAATGAAACAGACGGACAATACGATAATGGCCCATGTTGGGATACCCTGTTTTGAGGGTGTATTTGTCAATTTAGTACCACAACCCGAGCAAAATTTACTGTCATTTAGATTCTCATGCTGACAATTTGGACATTTCATCCTATTACCCTCCTGTGAAATATTTACTATTTATATCGGTTGGAAAATATAGTTTTATAGGTAGTTATGGAATTATATGAACGGAGAGGATGATTATAGGAAGAGGAAAAATTTATTTTTCCTATTGACCTTAACGTTGCGTCAAAGTTTACAGTAGCAGTAATGGAGGTGAAAACATGGAATATACAATTCAAGAACTTGCCCAATTGTCTGGTGTAAGCACGAGAACTCTGCGTTATTATGATGAAATTGGGCTACTGAAACCAGCTAGAACCAATGAGGCGAGCTATCGATTTTACGGTCAATCGGAAGTCGATTTGCTGCAGCAGATTTTATTTTACCGAGCATTGGATATGAAGCTAGCAACTATTCAGGATATTATTCAAGCTCCTCATTTTCAACATTCCGAGGCGCTAAAGTCACATAAAGCTGCTCTGCTTAAACGAAAAGAACAGCTTGAGACGATCTTACAGACGGTAGAAAAAACGATATTATCAATTGAGGGGGAAAGACCTATGTCAAATGAAGAAAAATTTAATGGATTTAAAGAAAAGCTAATCGAGGATAATGAAAATAAATATGGTCAAGAAATTCGTGCCAAATATGGAGATAAAACGGTAGATGCTTCCAATGCTAAGCTTATGAATATGACAGAGGAACAATTTCAGGCAATGCAGCAATTGGAGCAGCAAATGTTTGAACGTTTAACAGAGGCAATGGGGTTGGGAGACGCAACAAGTGATATTGCAATGGAAGTCGCAGAGCTCCATAAACGATGGTTGAGCTTTTCATGGAAAGAATATTCTAAAGAGGCACATGTAGGACTCGCTCAAATGTATATAGCAGATGAACGTTTCACCGCTTATTACGACGAGCGTAGTGTAGTGGGAGCTGCACAGTTTTTACACGATGCAATCGTAGCTTATACGAGTAAATAAATAAACCTTCCTTATGCTGATGTTTTAGAAACAATAAATTAGGAAAAAATGAAAGCATAAGGAGGAGATTTTTTTGGATCAACAAGTTATGCAAAAATTAAAAAGACAATTGGAGCAAGAATTACAAGAAATCGAAAAGCGAATAGATGAATCAGAGCGTCCCCAAGCGACAGAGCTATCTAATTATGATAATCATCCAGCTGATAATGCCAGTGATTTAACGGATCAGCTTACAGAAATGGCTATTGATGAGCATCGTGGCGACAATGCAGAGGAAATAAAAGAAGCTCTTCAAGCAATAGCTGACGGAACATATGGCGAATGTACTGTCTGTGGTAAAGAGATTCCAATTGGACGTTTAGAGGCTATGCCACAAGCTATGACATGTGTCGAGCATGCGGAAAAGAAAGAGGATAATTTACGACCAGTGGAGGAGGAGGTGCTTTCTTCAACACCAAGATCGGATGATTTTATAGAGCTTGAAGAATTTGGTTCTTCTGATACACCACAGGATAAAAATCAGTAAGTATTTTCCTTACTAAAGCAGTATAATAGCTGTAGAGGTGAGAAGATGAACATTATTGATTTACATTGTGATGCACTTTTGAAATTAACAACGCTTGAAGCGGCTAGTTTTGCAGAGGATGTGCGTATACACGTCAATCAAAAAAGACTGCAGTTAGGGCAAATAAAAGCTCAAGTATTCGCCATCTTTATTGACCCAGCGATCCCTCAAAACCAACAATTTCTTGAAGTCATTCGCCAAATGGAAGCATTTCATACCCATGTTTTACAAACAGAGGGCATGGTGCATATTACAGATTGGGCACAGTTAGAGCAATTGGCTCCCCATGAAATAGGAGCTATCTTAAGCTTAGAAGGTTGCAGCGCAATTGGCGATGATTTAACAAAGCTAATTGCTGTACTTGATGCAGGTGTCAAATTAGTCGGTTTAACGTGGAATGAGGAAAATGCTGTTGCCCATGGAGCGGAACAAGATGCAAGTCTTGGATTGAAGCCATTTGGTAAAGAAGTCATTCAACTATTAAATGACCGTGATATTATTATTGATGTCTCCCATCTAAACGAACAAAGCTTTTGGGATGTGTTACCGTTAGCAAAGCATATTATTGCTAGTCATAGTAATGCACGAGCATTATGTGATCATCCCCGTAATTTAACAGATGCACAAGCGAAGGCCCTTGTAAAATATGGAGGGCATATCCATGTTGTTTATTATCCACTCTTTATTGGTGGTCAAGATGCAACGCTAGAACAATTGGTAAATCATGTGGAGCATTTCGCCAATTTAGTAGGTGTCGAGCATATAGGGTTGGGCTCAGATTTTGATGGCATAGATGTGACCGTAAAAGGATTAGCTCATGCGGGAGAGGCTCAAAATTTATTAGAGGCATTACGAACTCGCTTTTCAGAGGAAGAGGTACATGGCATCGCTAGTCAAAATTTCATACGGTATGTAAAAAAAGCAGCAACCCGATAAGGCTGCCGCACTTTTTAAAAGAAATAATCAATTAATAAACCAATTCCTAATAGGAAGCCGAAGAATGTATTCGTTTGCGCTGTATATTTCATCGCAGGCATCACTTCTTTGGCTTCTTTTTTATCTCTGAATATTTGAATGGCACGCAATGGTTTAGGGATACTTAAGAAAATAATCAAAGCCCAAAAAGTAATGCCATCAATTGCAACAAGGGCGATCACCCATAAGTATGAAACGATAAAAAATCCTGATAGCACGGAGATTGCATTATCACGTCCTACCAAAATAGCCAATGTTTTGCGTCCACCTTCTGTATCGCCAACAATATCACGAATATTATTGGATAGCATAATAGCGCCAACTAAAATCATACTTGGAACGGAAAGTAAGACGGCATCCAGTGTTACTGTAAGCGTTTGAATATAGAAAGCAATCAAAACGATTCCCATTCCCATTACTGCCCCAGAAACAATTTCTCCAAAAGGTGAATAGGCGATTGGATATGGCCCACCTGTATATAAGAAACCAATCAGCATACAAACTAGTCCGACAGCAGCTAACCACCAAGATGTGGAGGCACATATGTAAATGCCAAGTAGCATGGCAATAGCATAAAAGCTTAGCGCAATCATCATAATCGTTTTTGGTTGTACACCATGACGGACAATCGTTCCGCCAATTCCGACAGAATCCTCGTTATCTAATCCTAATTTGTAATCATAATATTCATTGAACATATTCGTTGCTGCTTGAATAAGCATACTTGCAATGAGCATAGCAAAAAATAGTCCAAAATCAATTGTTTCTTTTTCAATTGCTAATGCAATTGCTGTTCCTAGGAATACTGGAACAAATGAAGCGGTTAAAGTATGTGGACGTGTTAAATGCCACCAAACTTTAAAACCCCTATCAGCTTCAATGACTTTGGTCATAAGGTCTTTCTCTCCTTCAAATGTTGTCGACTCTTCTTATTTTAAACGAAGATTGAGAAAATGGGTAGGTTCACAGCTTATTACATACTGTAAAATGAAAAAAAGTGATACAATAGAACATGCATTTATGAACTGAAAATAAAAATAGGGTGGATAGCAACAGTACGAATGACACGGTTGCCAGCCCATAAAATGATGTATTTTCGCCATCATTTATTATGTACACTGCAACAACGGAGGTAATTTTCATGCAACAGAAGTGGTACCAAGCCACAGAAGTAGAAGTGGACTCTTTGGGCCAAAGCCTTCATTTTTATATGGAAACAATGGAAGTGAGTCACCTATCTGCATTAGCATTTTATGCAGCAGGTGAAGAGTGCTATAAAGGTGAACGATTTTATTGGCAAAATAGAGAAAAAACAATGACATTAGTTGGGCTAGGACATGCCCATACCATTCAAAATAATAAAAAAAATGATCGTTTTGATGCTGTAGAAGCTGAATGGAAGAGTTTAACAAAGAACTGTCTGAAAGGACAAAGCGAGCTCCAACCTATTTTGTTTGGGGGCTTTACATTTGATCCACAAAATAATGTTGCTGGGGAATGGACGGGTTTTCCAGAGGCTTATTTTGCATTAGCGACTTTTCAGCTTGTCATACGAGATGATAAGGCATATGTGAGCATTCATCTTCTGACACAGGATCGGCATGGTGAGGCTCAGTTTGAGGCATTGAGAAAAGAGCGAGATCATTTAGTTCATGCCGCACAGGTTAAGGAAGTGAAAACGTATTCAAAGCCTGAAATATCAAGCTACTTTGAGCCTTATAAAGATCCTTATTTAGCTTCTATTGACCAAGTGACAGCTTTAATTAAGCAAAAGAAAGCGGATAAGGTTGTTATTGCACGATCACTTGCACTGCAATTTAAAGAGGAAGTAACTGCTCCACAAGTGCTGTCGCAAATTATCCATGAACAACCAGAAAGTTATTTATTCGGCTTAGAGCATGAAAATCTATTGTTCTTCGGAGCATCACCTGAGCGCCTTGTAAAAGTGGAGGATGGTCGAGCATTTTCTTCATGTGTTGCTGGTTCAATTAAGCGAGGAAAAACAGCAGAAGAAGACGAGGCTTATGGACAAAGCTTGTTACAGGATCCAAAAAACGGAGGGGAACACCAATATGTTGTCGATATGATTGCTGACACATTCCGTAAAAATTGTGTGGATATCACGCTTCCTGAAAGTCCACGTCTATTAAAAATAAGAGATATTCAACATTTATATACACCTGTCGAAGGTCAGCTCAATAAGGATGCTACGATATTACAGCTCACAAAAACTTTACATCCTACTCCAGCATTAGGAGGAGTACCACGTATGGAGGCTTTGGCAGCTATTCGTAAGTATGAACCGATGAATAGAGGCTTGTATGCTGCACCAATTGGCTGGTTAGATGCAGAGGGAAATGGAGAATTTGCAGTCGCGATACGGTCAGCGGCATTGCTTCATGATAAGGCTTATTTATATGCCGGTGGAGGTATTGTAGCAGATTCAGAACCACAATCTGAATATGATGAAACATTAGTAAAATTCCGTCCAATGCTTCGTGCGCTAGGAGGACAATTACATGAGTGAACGAAAAATTTTAACAGATTATGTTTATAAAATGGTCGCGTCGTTAGTACAAGTTGGGGTAGAAACTGTTGTCGTTAGTCCAGGCTCACGTTCAACACCTCTTGCCTACGCGGTCGCTTCTACAAAACAAATAAAAATGTATCGTCAAGTAGATGAGCGCTCAGCTGCTTTCTTTGCTTTAGGGCTTGCGAAAGCTACTGCTAAGCCTGTTGTTCTCTTATGTACATCCGGTACAGCAGCAGCAAACTACTTTCCTGCAATTGTTGAGGCAAACTATGCTCGTGTGCCGCTAATTGTCATCACAGCTGATCGACCACATGAACTACGAGAGGTAGGTGCACCGCAGGCAATTAATCAGCCTCATTTATATGGTTCACATGTGAAATGGAGTGTAGATTTTCCATTAGCAGATGGTGCTGCTCCTACATTGCCTTTTATCGAACGTCATATTGCACGAGCAGTAGCAATTGCTACCAGTGCGCCTTTTGGACCAGTGCATATGAATGTTCCTTTCCGAGAGCCTTTATTAATTGATTTACAGGATGAATTGCCAACTATGACATTTAAACATAGCAGCATGGGACAATTAATCCCAACAAGCGCTGCTATGCAGGAACTTTCCTCTATTTTAAAGTCGACTAAAAGAGGCTTTATTATTGTTGGAGAATTAGCACTTGGGACGGACCTAGCGTTTGTCTGGGAATTTGTACGTCAGTTGAAATGGCCAGTCCTAGTAGAAAGCTTGTCAAATATGCGTGCAGCTGTACCAGAGGATTGCTTACCATATCTCGTGACAACCTACGATGCCATTATGAAGAGTGAGGATTTTAAGGCACTTGTTCAGCCGGATACAGTTTTACGTATTGGGGCACAGCCTGTTTCAAAATTTATCATGCAATTTATTACAAAAACAGAGCCAAATGCTTATGTCATTATTGATGAAGATCCTATGTTTAGAGATGCTACTGGCGTATCTACACATTTTATTCATGCAAATATCGATCAATGGTTAACACAATTAGCCATTACTAACACTGCATTTGAGGAAGCATACTTAGCCGAATGGCAAAAAGCCAATCAGTTGGCTGCTACTTATATTGAACAGTATTCAGAGATAGAAAAAGATGAAGGTGCGATGGTCAGTCGTTTACTGAAAATGATTCCTGATGGTAGCGATATATTCGTTAGCAGTAGTATGCCAGTGCGTGATATTGATACATTTTTATTAGCAACACCGAAGGATATACGTTTCTTTGCGAATCGTGGGACGAATGGGATTGATGGAGTAGTATCTACAGCATTGGGCTTTAGTGAAGGAAATGACCGAGAAACCTATTTATTAATTGGTGATTTAGCCTTTCTACATGATGTGAATGGACTGATTGCTTCTAGATACCAAGAATGTAACTTAACCATTATTGTGATGAATAATGATGGTGGAGGTATTTTTTCTTATTTACCTCAATCAACAGTAGAAGCCCATTACGAGGATCTTTTTGGCACACCGACGGCACTTGAATTTCATGATATTGCCCATATGTATAATATGGATTATATACGAGTAGATACTATCTCTGAATTATCAGAGAAGTTTTCATCAGACAAAAAATGGTCTTTACGCTTAATTGAAATATTTACAGATAGAGCAGAGAACGTTCAGGCTCATCGAGCGTTATGGAATCGTATTAATGCGGAGTTTAAAGCATGACGAGCTTATTAATCCGAGGACTTAAAACCCATGTGGACATATGGAATGAAACCGGTAGCTATACATTAGTTGCTTTACATGGATTTACGGGAAGCACTGCTACCTGGTACAATTTGGCGCAATCCTTGCCGGATGTCCGTGTTATTGCGATTGATTTAATTGGGCATGGGCAAACAGCTACTCCAGAGCAAATTAAGCGTTTTTCAATGGAGGAACAATTACAGGACTTAGAGGAATTGTTTTGTCAGCTCCATATGGAGAAGTTTACATTGTTGGGCTATTCAATGGGAGGCAGAATTGCATTATCTTATGCCATTGCGTTTCCTGATCGTATTCAAAAGCTTATTTTAGAAAGTGCATCTCCCGGTTTACGAACAGTAGAAGAACGACGTGAACGTAGTGAGAGAGATGACATTTTAGCACAAAAAATCATCACTAATGGGTTAGTCTCTTTTGTGAATTCATGGGAGAATATACCGCTTTTTGGATCACAGCGTCATCTTCCTGACACTGTGCGAAAGGCTATTCGTGCAGAAAGACTTTCACAGAGGGAAGAAGGATTGGCTGGTAGCTTAAGAGGGGTTGGAACAGGAACCCAGCCTTCGAATTGGCACCTCTTGGACCGACTAGAAATATCTGTACTCCTGATTACGGGTTCATTAGATGAGAAATTTTGTAAAATTGCACTAGAAATGAAAGCGCTATTAAAAACTGTTAGGCATATGACAGTAATTGATGCTGGACATGCAATTCATGTGGAAAATCCCGCTGAATTTGCTACAATAGTAGAGGAGTATATAACGTAATATTATACTTGTTACGTTAGCGCCTCGATAATAACGAGACGAATTTAGAATATAGGAGGCAATTCAATGACACGTCAATGGACTTCATTACATACTTATGAAGATATTAAGTATGAGTTCTATAACGGAATCGCAAAAATTACGATTAATCGTCCAGAAGTGCGTAATGCATTCCGCCCAAAAACGGTTATGGAAATGATTGATGCATTTTCACGTGCACGCGATGATAAAAATATCGGTGTAATTATTTTAACAGGTGAAGGTGAACATGCCTTCTGCTCAGGCGGAGATCAAAAAGTTCGTGGTCATGGTGGCTACGTAGGAGACGATGAAATCCCACGTCTAAACGTTCTTGATTTACAACGTTTAATCCGTGTAATTCCAAAACCTGTAGTGGCAATGGTTGCAGGCTATGCAATTGGTGGAGGACACGTATTACATGTTGTTTGTGATTTAACAATTGCTGCGGACAACGCTCGCTTTGGACAAACAGGTCCAAAAGTAGGGTCATTTGATGCTGGTTACGGTTCAGGCTATCTTGCTCGTATTATTGGACATAAAAAGGCCCGTGAAATTTGGTACCTTTGCCGTCAATACGATGCACAACAAGCGCTTGATATGGGCCTAGTTAATACAGTGGTTCCTTATGACCAATTAGAAGATGAAACTGTTCAATGGTGTGAAGAAATGCTACAAATGTCACCAACTGCATTGCGCTTCTTAAAAGCAGCGATGAATGCAGATACAGACGGCTTAGCAGGTCTTCAACAAATGGCTGGTGACGCTACACTTCTTTACTACACAACAGATGAAGCAAAAGAAGGTCGCGACGCTTTCAAAGAAAAACGTCAACCAGACTTTGGCCAATTCCCAAGATTCCCTTGATTTATTAGCTAGGGTGCTTGTAAAGCTCGTATCTATTAGAGATACGAGCTTTTTTGTATGCCTGGGAAATTAGGAGTGGCGTAGAAGCAATGTGGCGGATAGCAGCAAAAACGGATAGAGCGAGGAAAGTGACGAATAAAAACACAAAAGTGACGGATAGAACAAGCAAAGTGACGGATAAAAACACAAAAATGATGGATAAAACAAAATTATAGCGTTTTAAAAGCAAATGCATCACGAATAGACAAGCGCTAGGGTAAAGCGTTAAGATGTAGGGTGATTGGAGTGACAAATATGTATCCGAATTGGATTATACAGCGTGCCTATTTAACACCGTTACGTAAGGCATTAACTTATAAAGAACAAAGTTGGACTTTTTTAGAGTTGAATGATTTATCTAGTAAGCGTGCTCGCCAATTAGTGGGACTGGGTATAAAGCGGGGTGATCGAATTGCCATCATGGGGCCAAGTAAACCAGAGCTTGTAATCACCATGTATGCTTGCTTGCATCTACAATGTGAGATGGTTATGCTAAATCGTAGATTGTCACAGGATGAACTTGGTTACCAGTTGGCGGATTCTGAGGCAGTTGCCGTATTGATTGCGGATGAAGATGTAAATAAGTTGCCTGCAAATACGGCTCATTATTTATTTTCAACGATTGAAGAGGGAGAAGAAGGTGCATTCGATATCGGAAAGGAATGGCCTTTGGACCAAACAACAACGATTATGTATACCTCTGGGACAACAGGCTTTCCAAAGGGGGTCCGTCAAACGGTAGGTAACCATCAGGCTAGTGCAACGGCCTCGGTTTTAAATATTGGCCTACAGGCTGATGATGTTTGGCTATGTGCTGTTCCATTATTCCATATTAGTGGATTTTCAATATTAGTGCGTTCACTGTTATATGGCAATCAAGTCTATTTATATGATCATTTTGATGTAGAAGCTATTACGCATCATATTATGAATGGTGAAGTAACGCATATGTCAGTTGTAGCTGTGACGTTGGAAAGAATTTTACATACGTTGGAGCAACATAAAGCTAAAGCTTCCTCCCGTTTTAAATTAATGCTTGCTGGTGGAGGACCAGTGCCAGCTGATTACTTATCGAGAGCACATACGTTAAACTTAGCTGTAGCTCAAACGTATGGTATGACGGAAACCTCCTCGCAAACAGCTACATTAGCAAGTGAGGATGCGATTTGGAAAATTGGCTCTGCCGGAAAGCCTTTATTTTTTAATCAAATCAAAATTGTAGAACCCAACGCGCAAGGCGAAGGAGAAATTTGTATTAGAGGACCCCATGTTACACCTGGCTATATCGGCCGTTTTGCACAAAAAAGCGCCACGCGAGATGGCTGGTTGCATACGGGAGATATTGGCTATCTAGATGAAGATGGTTATTTATTTGTCATAGATCGCAGAGCAGATTTGATAATTTCTGGTGGAGAAAATATATATCCTGCAGAAATAGAGAATGTGCTGCTCATGCATCCAGCTGTTAAGGAAGCGGGTGTATGTGGTGCCGATGATAAGCAATGGGGACAAGTACCGGTTGCTTTTGTTGTGTTGAATGAACAAGTATCAGTCGAACAATTACAAGCTTTCTGTCAACAGAGGCTGGCTAAATATAAGTTGCCAAAGGAAATTATTATAACAAACAGTCTCCCACGAAACGGAGCAGATAAGCTGCTTAGACGAAAATTACTACAATAAAATACATGTAAAAAAGAAGCCTTTTGTACACTAGGCTTCTTTTTATTTTGTAAATATTTGAACTTTTAGCATGAAATTAGTCATTCATTAACATAATAAAAAAGGAGAGGCATAAACTATTTAGTAAAGGAGAATGACTCATATGAGGAAATATATATATAATGCTGTCATTATATTATTTGTTCTACAAATGAGTCATGTGCAAGTTTTTGCAAACTATGAAAAAGATGATGTAGCAACTGCTGATTCAATTAAAACACTACAATCTCTCATTAATAAAGAAGTTACGCAGCTATCAACGGAATTCTCTATTTACTATACTGGTGACATATCTGATATTAAAGATGAACTAACAGACATTACGAAAGGTGCGATTCAAAACTCTTATATTTATACTAATATTTCTAGCTTTAAATGGAAGTATGATGGTTATAACAAAAATATAGCTATTGCTTTTACATTTACCTATCATCATTCACAAACAGAGGAAGCAATTGTCGAACAATCATTGACGGATATTATTGCACCTATGCAAGGATTAAGCGACATACAAAAATTACAGGCTGCACATGATTTTATTGTTCTAACTGCGGAATATTCAAAAGAAACAGAAGGAAGTCAATATTCCCCTTACACGCTACTGACAGAAAATAAGGGAGTCTGTCAGGCATATGCATTAGTGCTTTATCGAATGCTAGAAATGCTGGGCTTTGAGGTGCAATATGTACCTGGAAAAGTGGGCGAACAGCTCCATGCCTGGGTATTAGTGAAACTTGATCATAATTGGTATCATATCGATGTGACGTGGGATGATCCATTACCTGACCGGAAGGGGGAAGTACGTTATCAATACTTTCTAGTGTCGGATCGCCAATTATCACAGGATCATACATGGGATTATGCAAGCTTCCCGGCTGCAACAAGTGAGAAATATTCTGAAATGCAGGAAGTAACAAAAAGACAAAGTGTAACAACGCCTTTGCATGAAGGTTTTAATCCAAATAAGGGTATATCTATAATGGACGAAAATAGGCTAGCCAACAAACCATTCATAGAAAAGCCTACAAAACTTGTTTCACAAAACCAGAACGATTTAAACACTATAGACTCTTTTGATGTTAATGAATGGGCAACGATTTTAGTAGAAAGTATGGTGGCTTTCCTAGTGCCTCATTCAAAAGATATTCAAGTGTCCCAAACAACGAAGCGGTTTCTATCGATTGAGCGAACAGAAAAACGAATACCGCAAGAAAAATACGTCATAATAAAGGAGGTGTCCCATCCAATTTCGGGGCACCTCCTTCTTTCAATCAATTATTGACTGCTTAAAGCTTTATCTAATGTTTGAATGTTTTTCTTCATCAATGTGAAGTAAGTTTCCTTATTTTTTTCATCGTCGGCCGTTAATACACTTAAATTATGCAATACAAGTGATTCTGCACCAACTTCTTTTTGAATGACCTCTGCTAATTTAGAAGAGACATTTTGTTCAAATAAAATATAGTGAATATGCAATTCATTAGCTTTATCAACAATCGATGTTAGTTCTTTTTGTGATGGTTCATTTTGAGAATTTAAGCCAGCAATAGGTACTTGTGTTAGACCGTATTGACCTGCAATATAGCCGAATGCTGCATGAGATACAAAAAATGTTTTATTTTGTGCTTGATCAGCCATTGCTTTAAATTCACCATCTAAATCTTGTAATTCTTTTACCAATGCCTCGTAATTTTGATTAAAAGTAGATTCTTGAGCAGGCATTTTTTCCACCAACGTGTTTTTAATAGCAAGTGCTAAATCCTGACTAATTGTTGGAGACAGCCAAACATGAGGGTCTATATCGCCATGCTCATGATCATCGTGTCCATGTTCTTCTTCCGCATGATCGTGTTCTTCCTCAGTTGTAGCGTGATCATGGTGATCTTCTTCTGGATGAACATGACCTGTACTTGTAGCTAATTTTTCATCTGAAACTTCATCGGCAGTTGCCACCATTGTGACATCTTCATTCGCTAATGTTTTTTTAGCATTTTCAACAAAGCCCTCTAGTCCTAAGCCAATATAGAAAAAGATATCGGCATCTGCTAATTTCATCATATCTTTTTGAGTTGGTTCAAATGTGTGTTCATTGGCACCAGCCGGATAAATAGAAGAGACATCAACAAAATCACCGCCAATACGCTGTGCAAAATAGCTTAAAGGATAAACAGTAGTATAAATTGTTAATTTATCCGTCTCATTAGAAGATTTTGGGGAAGTAGATGATTGATCTCCACAAGCAGCGGTAAACAGGGCAAGAACTGTGACTAGCAATAATACATAAACTTTTTTCATATAATATAATCCCTTTCTTAAATAGTAACCATTACGATTTATTTTTTAGAACAGTTATTATAATAACGCACAACTTCAAAAAGTACAAGAAAAAATGACCTCCGAAAATTAATTCTTTTTCGAAGGCCATTTTTCTGGCACTGGATCAAAGCCACCAGGATGAAAAGGATGGCATTTGGATATACGTGTAATAGTTAGAATAAAACCTTTTAGCGCCCCATGCTTTTGAAAAGCTTCGAGGCCATAAGAAGAACATGTGGGATGGAAACGACAAGTAGGTGGCGTCATTGGCGAGATGTATTTTCTATAAAACTTAATGAGCCAAATAAAGGGATATTTCATCGTTGTTCTTCCTCTTGTTGCGATGGAAATTGTTCTGGCTTTGCGTCAATTGTTTGCGTAAAGATATTATTTTTTTTCTTGATAATGAAAATGACAGAAAGACCGAACATTAACATCATCATAGCAATCATAATAATAATTGGTAATGGTACACCCATTGCTTTCACTCCAAATTCAATTAATAAAATTTATAAGTAATGAATGACTTGCTAGTTCTCCTCTTGATGATAGCTTTGTTTAGGTTTTTCATCAACGGTATGTTTAAAAGCATAGGCACGGTTGACACTGATAACTGTCGCAATAGTGATAATAATAACGATGATGATTGCGACGATTAAGAGCGTAGTTAAACTCATCATACTCACTCCGTTCTTTGTTCATCATACTTATTATAAGTGATATGGACATTTTAATTGTGAAGGAAGTTTGACATTCCAAAGAATAAAACAACATCATTCTCTCCATACTATGGGAAAAGGAGTGAATCGTAATGATGGATCGTCAGCGTGTATATTTTTCACTTGCCAATAGAACCTATTATACGAATCCATATGCAGGGCCTTGGAATTTTGAACTGAATGTGGATCGACAAGCATTAGATGTTTTTGAGAAAATTTTTCAGCAAATGCAGTTGTTAGAAATTTCCAATGCATGGCGTGCACAGTTACCGTATATCCAATATCACTTAGATAGAGAAAATGATGAAATTGATTTAAGATTGATGAAAATTTATGCATTAGTTCATGAGTATGGAGATGAGGAAACGAAGTCATTTGTGGAGCAGCTACCTTATTTTAATAAGCGAGTCTAATGGGGGTTGATTTTCACTTTGAGTGTCGCCACTCTCAGTGAAAATCAATCACCTCAGTAGAGGATATTAACATATTGCCTTTAATATAGTAAAAACAGCTTCACGTGGAACGATGATAGGTATATTCAGTTGATGTTTAATCATATTTTTCATCGGTGTGGAATAGCCCATACAATCAAGAATGAGCAAATCAGCACCATCGTATTCTAATTGCTGTGCCTTTGCTAATAAATCGTGTGCATTAAAGTGATAAGGTGAACTTGCAGAGAAATTCACTTCAAAATGAGCTTTTTGCCATTTTTCTGCAACCGTTATTTGTTGATCAGGCTCAGGGCCTATTAAACCTATGGCTAATTCCGTATGAAGGCCTTTCACTAAATTAGTCATCATACGATCCGGGAGTAATAGATTTTTAATGGATAGTTTATTGGCAAAATCGCCTGTACACATTAGTAAAATCCAAGTAAAGCCATGGAGATCATGAAGGCATTGCTGAATATAAGGCATGAGCTTTGCTTTACTTAACCTTACCTGCTGACCATTTGTCAGGAGAGTCACTAAAACATCAGTGTCTTCCTGTGAGGGAGATAGCGCTGAAATTTCAGATGGAGATAGGGAATCAAGGACACCAAATTCATGAACATGGAGGCCATCTTGTTTTAAATGCTGAATATCCTCCGCCATATCTTTACGAGGAGCTTGACCAATAGTTACAATGGCAATTTTTGAGTGTTCCATTGTGCTTCCTCCGCTTCAAAATATTTTTCTCCGTTTACATAGGTTTGTAGTACTTTCGCTTCCGTTTCAAAAATAGGGTGAGACCACACAACAAAATCAGCATCTTTACCTTCCTCAAGACTACCAATTCGATGATCAAGCTGTACAAGCTTAGCGGCATGTATCGTAATGCTTTTTAAGGCTGTTTGTTCATCTAACCCATAACGAATTGCTTCAGAGGCGCAATACTTTAAGTACTGAATGGGTACAAAGGGATGATCCGTCATGATAGCAAAAGGAATACTATGCTCTTTAAATATCGCAGCAATAGCTGGTGTAGAATGCCGGGTTTCATATTTAGATGGGGTTAACATATAGGGACCAAGCGTTGCATGGAATCCACTATTTTTTACTGCATCAACAATGAGATAGCCTTCTGTACAATGCTCTAAATGGAGCTTCACATTAAATTCTTTGGCAATTCGTATAGCGGTCATAATATCATCTGCTCTATGGCAATGAAGACGAAGGGGCATTTCACCACGGAGTACCTCAATAAATGGTCGTAATTCCGAATTTCGGAATACCTCTTCAGCTTGCTCCTGTTCATTCAGCAGGCTAGCCCGTTGGAAGCCATCCCGTAGCAGTTGAGCAATCGCCATACGGGTCATTGGCTTTCGTTTATATTGATTACCAAAGACGTTCTTTGGATTTTCCCCTAATGCTCCTTTTAATCCACTTCGTTCTACTAGGACGCGAGAAGCGAGAGTGGGACCTGCTGTTTTCAGGATACTCCAAATACCACCAATAACATTGGCACTACCCGGACCAGTTTGTACAGTTGTCACGCCACCTTCGAGGGCATGCTGAAAGGAGAAATGGCGAATATCAACACTGTCTAAAGCATGCATAAGCGGCGTAAATGGTTCGCTATATTCATTAGCATCATTAATATCTTCAGTTACTTCTGCCCATGTTCCTACATGTGCATGGATATCAATTAATCCTGGTGTGACATATGCTCCCTGTAGATCGATTAAGTGCGCATAAGGGGGTATTTCTTTTGCTGGCCCTACATAAACAATGCGTCCATCTTCAACCCATAGCTGTTCAAAAAAATCATTTTGTTCATTGACTGTGAGAAACGTTGCATGATGATAAATTATCATTTTGACATACCTTCTTCCGTTGCATAAACTTTTTCCCCTTTAATAAAAGTAGCGATAACCTGTGCATCTAAATTTAATGGGTGCTTATCCCAAATCACAAAATCAGCATAAAGGCCATCACGAATAGCACCTGTTTTATGGGCAATGCCTAGGAAATTAGCAGCACCTGTTGTCAAAGTATAGAGAACATCGGAGCGTGACATACCTTCTCTAACAGCTAAACAACCTTCTAATGTCAGATGGGATGTGCTACTAACAGGGTGATCTGTACAAAAAACAAATGGAATTGTTTGAGTGAATAGCTGATGATACAGCTTTGGTGACAGCTCCATCATCTCATTATGCTCAATATAACGGAATGTCGGCCCAGCAATAACAGTATGGAAAGCTGTTTCTTCAACAAGAGGAATTTCCGTGCCATGAATAATATGAAAGTCAAAAGCATTATTAAATTCTTGTTGTAGTCGATGAATTAATTCAATATCGACAGCTTTATGGGCCCGTACAACAATCTTATGGATGGAAGGTTCCTGTTGTTGAATTTGTTGGAGTGTGTCCCTTAAGATTTTAGCGATGCCCATACGAGTCAATGGCTTTTTCTTTTCAGCAAAAAATGTACTTTTTGCCTGGTGCCCAATAGAAAAAGAATATGCAACATCTTTTGCAATCATCATTTCATCTACAGTTGTATGTGTATGATGAATGATAGCCGTTTTGGCACCAATTAAGCTTTTGGGAGAAGGAACAATATGCGATGCTGTAACCCCATGTGAGACAGACTTTTGAAAGGCACCATCAAAGGGGTAAATACCATCAATAACTGAATATTGTAAGTGCGATTCAAATTCATAGCTATCATCACCTTCCCAACGAATGCCAATTTCAGCTAAACCAATTTGTGAACAACTATCGATAAGGCCAGGAGTAATATAATAACCATCTAAATTTATTTCATTCTCGGCAGTATGTGTAGCTTGTTCGAAATATTCTCCTTGCACTTGGAATGACTGTTTATCAAAGCTACGAGTGTCAGAGTTAAAGACAAGCCCATTTATATATCGAGTCATCGGATCAGATCTCTCCTTATGAAGAGAAAAGCGGAGACAAGAATCTCCACTTTTCTAGTTGAGTTATTTTGATAGGGATACGTTCGTACCATTTGGATGAACAATTTGAACAGAGTTATCAGCTGAAACTTCAAAGCCCTGTACATGTTTATTTACGCCTGCAACAGTTTGCGTTGCTTCTAATTCGATACGTGGAACATCCGCTAGTATAAGTTTTAATGCCTCTTGGTATAGTTTTGCTCGTTCTTCTTGTACGACTGTTTCGGATACAGCACGCTCCAATAATTTATCAACTTCTGGATTGCTGTAGCCTTTACCATTACCTAACGCTCCGATTTGATTTGTGTGGAATAATTGATAGAGGAAGAAATATGGATCTGGATACCAAGTCCAACCACCAATATTCATTGGAGCATTGCCCTTTGCTACTGTATCACTGTAAGTACCCCATTCAAGGACTTTAATTTCAACATCTATATTTAAATTTTTCTTCAATTGACTTTGGAAAATCGTTGCGTAAGGAACACGTGCCTCTGATACGTAAATCTCTGTTTTGAAGCCGTCAGCATAGCCGGCATCCGCTAATAATTTTTTAGCTTCTTCAGGATTATATTTCGGTACCATATCGACTAAGGATTTATCATAACCCCAAGAACCTGGAGGTAAAGGTAAATAGGAAACATCACCGCCACCCCATTGATTAACACCAGAAATGATTTCCTCAACATTTGTTGCCATATAAATGGCTTCACGTACACGCTTATCAGCAGTTGGGCCTACTTTATTGTTGAGATCCAGGTAAACAATGGATAAGCCCGGATTTGTTAACAGCTCAAGATTACTATCTTGATTGATAATTTCTCGATTTTGGCCTTTTACGTCCATCGCGATATCAATATCACCTGAACGTAATGCATTGGTCATCATATTTTGGTCGGAGATAAATTTCATTGCTAAATGGTCGAGATTTGGCTTGTCTCCCCAATAATTTTCATGGCGTGCCAGTTTTACTTCTTGGTCTTTTTTCCATTCTGTTAACTGGAATGGACCGGTGCCAATGAAATGCTCAGAAAATTTATCGCCCCATCCTTCAATCTCTTCTTTTGGAATAATGATATTCCCAGCATCAGTTAGCATAGCAAGTAGGGCAGCATTAGGAGTAGCTAAGTGAATCTCTACTTCATAATCAGATAGTACCTTAACCTCTGTCACGCCACTAAGACGATTCATAGCCGATTCTTTAGCAGAACGTTCTAATGAATATTTCACATCTTCAGCTGTCATCTCACGACCATCTTGGTATTGTCCCTTTTGGAATTTTACACCCTCACGTAATTGGAACGTATAAACTAACATATCATCTGATACTTTCCATTCCGTTGCTAATGAGGGAATGATATCCGACAGATCTTTGTTATAAACAACTAAAGTATCACCCATTTGACGCATTACCTGTGATTCATAAACCCCTGTATATTTGATCGGGTCAAACGTTTTGGCATTCGCTGAAAGACCAACATTTAATGATCCTCCAGAAGTAACTTCTCCATCTTGTTCATCTGATGAGTTATTTTTTTCTGTATTCCCACCACAAGCAGCTAAAACAGCAATCATTAAAGTTAAAAAGAAAAGTAGAAAAGATTTTTTTACGTTTATTTTCTTCATCCGTGCTAGCCTCCTTTATTATGTTTCACAATATGAACCGTTGATTCAAAAATGGTAGGTTCGAAATAAAAGTAGCACATTTGTAAACAAGAAGTAAATATAAAATTAAAAAAATTCAGAAAAATATATTTACAAATAATTATCGCTAGGTGTAGTATTTAGTTATTCACAATATGAACCAATGATTCTAATAATGAAAAGGAGGTCTTAATAAGATGGGCTCATTTATTTTAAGAAGGTTAGTAAACCTTATTCCAACACTGTTAGTAGTTGGTATCATCGTATTTATTATCACGCGAATGATTCCCGGTGATCCGGCTTCTGTCATGCTTGGTCCCCAGGCTAGTGTGGAAGATGTAGAGAATTTAAGAGAAGAGCTGGGATTAAATAAGTCAATGCCTTCACAATTTATTTCATATGTAGGTGACTTAGCGCAGTTAAATTTGGGTTATTCCTATTCTTATAGTGAGTCTGTGTTGGGGCTTATTATCGAAAGATTCCCAAATACAGTTGTACTTGCACTAGCAGCCTTATTAATAGCTGTCGTAATTGGAATCCCCGCAGGTATATTGGCAGCTAGAAAACAAAATACGATCATTGATTATGTGGTCATGCTTGTGTCACTAGTAGGAGTATCCATGCCAATTTTTTGGTTGGGAATCATGCTTGTCTTATTCTTTAGTGTCAATCTTGGCTGGTTCCCTGCGACTGGAATGGGGAATATGAGTGAAGGTTTTTGGTCATATTTAAAGCATTTAATTTTGCCAGCCTTTGCTTTAGCAACAATTCCAATGGCGACATTCGCACGTATTACACGTTCGAGTATGTTAGAGGTCATTTCACAAGATTATATTAAAACAGCACGTTCTAAGGGCATAAAAGAATATTTGGTTATTGGGAAGCATGCGTTTAAAAATGCTTTAACGCCAATCTTAACGGTACTAGGTATGCAAATTTCTAATTTACTAGGTGGTGCCGTTTTAACAGAAACGATTTTTAGCTGGCCTGGGATGGGTCGACTGATTGTAGATGCGATAGATAAACGTGACTTTGTCGTTGTACAAGGTACAGTTATTTTCATTGCCTTTATCTTTGTCCTTATTAACTTAATCGTTGATGTGTTGTATAAGGTTGTGAATCCAAAGGTCAATCTAGAATCGAATGGAGGGAAGAAATAACAATGACTCAAGCAGTTGTCAATGAAACTAGAAAAAGAAATACATTGTTACGAAAGTTGCTTAAAAATAAATTAGCAACAATTGGGTTAGTGATTGTATCCTTGATGGCCATTGTTGCTATCTTCGCTCCATTAATTGCAACCCACCCACCAAATGAAATGACTGTTGGTAAATCATTTTTACCCATGAATACCGATGGACATTTGCTTGGAACCGATAACTATGGTCGAGATTTGTTTAGTCGTTTAGTTTATGGAACCCGAATATCTATGATTGTTGGAATTGCAGCAGTGTTATTTGGTGCTGTGTTTGGGACATTACTCGGTCTTGTTGCGGGATATTTTGGAGGCCGTAGTGATTCCATTATCATGCGCACGATGGATGGCCTTTTCGCCTTTCCATTTATTTTATTAGCTATTACGTTAATGACGGTATTAGGACAAGGGCTTGTAAACGTTATAGTCGCCATTGGTATAGCCAATATACCAGGGTTTGCTAGGCTTGTTCGTGGTCAGGTTTTAAGTGTTAAAGAAGAAGAGTTTATTGAGGTGACGCATTCTTTAGGGGCTACACATTCACGTATCATTTTTAGTCATATACTACCCAACTGTTTAGCTCCATTGATTGTCTATGGAACGATGAGTACAGCAGGCGCTATTATTTCGGAGGCTGCACTTAGCTTTTTAGGGTTAGGGGTACAGCCTCCAACAGCCTCATGGGGTAGCATTTTAAAGGATGGTAAAGACTTTTTAGTATTAAATCCTCAAATGGCGACATTTTCAGGTATCTGTATTTTATTAACAGTCCTTGGTATAAACCTGTTAGGAGATGGATTACGTGATGCATTAGATCCGAAAATGAAAGTTTAATGAAAGGGGATGGCGTCATGACTGAACGTTTACTAGATGTAGAAAACTTGACAGTAGAATTTAAGAGTGGTGGCTCTACAATGAAAGCTGTTAATGGAGTTAATTTACAATTAAATAAGAAGGAAACACTAGGAATTGTTGGTGAGTCTGGATCGGGAAAAAGTGTTACTGCCACTGCTCTCATGCGTTTAATTCCATCTCCGCCAGGAAAAATAACGAACGGAGTAATTCGTTTTAATGGGCGTGATTTAATAGGGATTTCAGAAAAGGAAATGCGGAATGTCAGAGGTAATGAAATGTCGATGATTTTTCAAGACCCTATTACGAGTCTAAATCCCGTTTTAACAGTGGGCAATCAAATTTTTGAAGTGATCCAAGCTCATGAGCATATATCCAAGAAGGATGCAGCAATAAAAGCTGTGGATATGCTGAAAATGGTAGGGATTCCGGAGCCAGAAAAGCGTTTGAAAATGTATCCTCATGAATTTTCAGGTGGAATGCGTCAACGTGTCATGATTGCTATTGCGCTTGCTTGTAATCCAAAGCTACTTATTGCTGATGAGCCCACTACAGCATTGGATGTAACTGTACAGGCTCAAATTCTTGATTTGATGAAAAAATTACAGCAAGAACATGATACGGCCATTATTATGATTACGCATGATTTAGGTGTAGTTTGGGAGCTTTGTGACAAAGTGAATGTCATGTATGCAGGCCGTACAGTGGAGTCGACTACAACAAGGCAGCTCTATGAAAAACCATTACACCCTTATACTTGGGGATTATTAGAGTCGCAGATTACGATGGGGACACAAGGACAGCAAAGGTTGCCAGCCATCCCAGGAAGTCCACCCGATCTAACCATGCCACAAAGCGGTTGTCATTTTGCAGCTCGCTGCCCGTTAGCAACGGATCTATGCCGTAGTACAATACCCGATTTAGTGGAAGTCCAGGACAATCATTTTGTAGCCTGCCATTTGCAATCAAAAGATCAAATTGTCGCTAGAAAGGTGGGGGTTTTTCATGCAACAGCCCAATGAATTGATCTTAAAGGTAAATAATTTAAAAAAGCATTTTCCTATTAAGAGCTCAATTCCTTTTAAAAAGTCCACACAATTTGTGAAAGCAGTAGATGGAGTAAGCTTTGAATTATTTAAAGGAGAAACACTTGGGATTGTGGGTGAATCGGGCTGTGGGAAATCGACGGTTGCTCGTTTAATCAACCAGTTAATAGCACCAACCGAGGGTATCGTTGAGTTTAAGGGAACCAATTTAGCAAGCTTAAATACGAAGGATATTCGCTCTGCACGAAAATCGATACAAATGGTTTTCCAAAATCCCTATGCATCCCTAGATCCTCGTAAAACGATTGAATATTTAATTGCTGAACCATTAGTGATACATGGGATAGGTGATGAATCATCACGTAAAAAGCGTGTCATGGAGCTACTAGAAACAGTAGGGTTGAGTGCTTATCATGCAAAGCGCTACCCCCATGAGTTTTCAGGAGGACAAAGGCAGCGCATTAATATTGCACGGGCGCTTGCACTTCAACCAGATATAGTTGTTTGTGACGAACCTGTATCCGCCTTAGATGTATCTGTACAGGCACAAGTAATCAATCTATTAAAAGATTTACAGAAAGATTTTGGTTTAACCTATATTTTTATTTCACATGATCTCAATGTAGTGAATTATATGTGTGATCGCATTGCAGTGATGTATTTAGGCAAAATTGTTGAAATGGGCACATATAAAGAAATTTATGATCACCCTCAACACCCCTATACACAGGCTTTGTTATCAGCTATCCCTAAGGAAAATCCTTTTGATACAAAGGAACGAATTATTTTAACAGGGGATGTTCCAAGTCCCGTGAATCCTCCGAGTGGCTGTGCCTTCCATAAACGTTGTCGTTTTGCCACAGACAAATGTGCAGAAGAGCAACCAACACTCGATACGGTGACAGCAACCCATCAAGTATCATGTCATTTATGGGAAGCTATTCAGCAAGAAGCATCTACAATATAAGCTTATAAATCATAATGAATAAAATTTTTTGATAGAAAAAGGAGCGGACTAATTATGTCATTGAAGCATGTTATGGAGTTATACGAGGTAATGGATAGTATGTATGTAAATGGTGAAGTTATGAAAGAGTATTTACACAATATTAATCCAGCAGCAGATGTAGTAGTTAAAACAATTAAAGGTGAAAATGGCTCAACCGATTTTGTCCGCGTTCTAGTGAAAGGTAAGAATGGTAAATCCTCAGGTGGCTATGCGCCTACATTAGGAATCATCGGTCGCTTAGGCGGTATTGGGGCACGCCCTGAAATGACGGGCTTTGTATCGGATGGAGATGGTGCACTAGCCTGTATGGCCTCCGCTGCAAAAGCGATTGATATGGCTTTAAAAGGTGACCAGTTAGAGGGGGATGTAATTTTCTCCACTCATATTTGTCCAACTGCACCCACTTTACCACATGAGCCAGTGCCATTTATGAATTCTCCAGTCGATATTAGCGTCATGAACGAGAATGAAGTGGAAGAAACAATGGATGCTATTCTTTCAATTGATACAACAAAAGGTAACCAAGTATGTAACCATAAAGGATTTGCCATTACACCAACAGTTAAAGAAGGTTACATATTAAAAATTAGTGATGATTTGCTTCAAATTTACACGCAATCAGCAGGTATTGCACCAGTTGTACTGCCGCTAACAATGCAAGACATTACCCCATATGGGAATGGTTTATTCCATATCAATAGTATTTTACAACCCGCTGTGGCGACATCAAGTCCTGTTGTAGGGGTAGCAATTACAACCGAATCTATCGTGGCAGGCTGTGCAACAGGTGCAACACATGTTACAGATGTAGAGAATGTTGTTCGATTTGTCTTAGAAGTGGCGAAAACGTACGGTGCACATAAATGCTCTTTCTTTGATGAAAAGCAGTTTACACATATGAAAAATTTATACGGTAGCATGAAGCATTTGCAAACTAAAGGAAATGAGGTACAAGCACATGAATGACTTACAAGCACTAAAATTGCAACTAGTAGATGAAGTGGAAAATCATCAAGAAGAGTTAATTGATTTTTGTTCGAAACTCATTCAAATTCCAAGTGTGAATCCTCCAGGAGATACGACTGAAATAACTGCCTTTATCGAGCACTATCTAAATGATGTAGGCATTGCTTACCAAAAATATGAGGCTGCGGATAAAATGTTTAATTTAGTAGCTTCTATTGGAAATGGTGAAGGCAAAGAACTTGTTTATTGTGGGCATACAGATGTTGTGCCTGTTGGAGACTTATCTAAATGGGATTTTGATCCTTTCTCTGGAGAAGTGAAGGATGGTTGGATGCTTGGGCGTGGTGCAAGCGATATGAAAGCAGGTTTAGCAGGTATTATTTTTGCTACAAAACTACTCAAGAAATTGAATATTGAATTGCCAGGAAAATTAACATTAGCCATTGTACCTGACGAAGAAACTGGTGGGGAATTTGGTGTTCCTTGGTTGTTGGAGCGAGGTTTAGTTAAGGGTGATGGATGTTTAATTGCAGAGCCTTCATCTCCATTAAATCCGACAATTGGGCAAAAAGGCTCCTACTGGTTTGAATTAGAAGTGCATGGGGAACCTGGACATGGTAGCTTATCACCTTTAGCGGGTCGTAATGCAATTAATGATGCAATCCGAGCTATTCAAGAAATTCGCACATTATGGGACATGAATATTGTCATTCCTGAAGAAGTACAGCCACTAATAGAAGTATCGAAAAAATATATGCGTGAAGTGGAGAAAGACCGCCTGAAATATCAAGAAGTACTAGAGAAAATTACTGTAAATATTGGTACAATTGAGGGAGGTACGAAGTCCAATGTTATCCCAGATTATTGTAAGGTACAGGTCGATTGTCGGTTACCATTCGGTATTACACAGGAGGAAGTAACGGAAATCTTGAAGAATAAATTAGATGCCTTAGACATTGAGTATTCGATCAGACGTTTTGGTTTCAAAAGTGTAGCCAATTATACCCCAGCTGAAAATCCCGTTTGCCAATCGATTGTGGATAATATTTCATTTGTAACAGGATTAGAAGCTTATGGTGTTATGCAATGGGCAAGCAGTGATGCTCGACATTTCAGACAGTATGATATTCCGGTTTTGCAATACGGCCCGGCCTATTTACCAAGCATTCACGGGTATAATGAAAAAGTGCGTGTTGAGGATATCGTACGCTGTGCAAAAGTATATATTACTGCTGCTATTGATTTCCTCTATCAAAAGTAAGAGATTAGCTACTCTCTTACTTTTGATAAAGTGATATCAGGTGCTGACGGCTGTTAAATCTTTCAATTAATCCCCCTTAAGAGAGGGATTTGCAGCCGTTTGTACAGATAAATAGATCAAAAGGATGAGAGATATGCTAAAGACGTTAAATTTATCAATTGCGGTTTTAAAGATGTTTACAAAGGAAAAGCCTGTATGGGGTGGTCGAGAGTTAGCGATGGCGATGAACATGAATCATACAAATTTATATCGCATTCTCGAAACATTTGAGAATAATGGGTTTATTACAAAGGATCCAGTAACCAAAAAGTACTCCTTGGGTATTGCATTATGGGAAATTGGTATGAATATGTATGATTCATTAAACATAGATCAGCTATGTATGCCTGTTCTTGATAACTTAAAGGATGTTACTGGTGAAACCGCCATATTTACAGTTTTAAATGGATTGGAAGCGTTAACTTTATTAAAAGCGGAGCCTGTGAATAAGGTGAAGTTTACTGTTTCAAGAGGAAGTAGATCTCCGCTTTATGTAGGTGCTTCCTATCGTTCTATGCTTGCTTTCCTAAGTGATGAGCAAATTTCTAAGGTTATTGATGAACCGCTAACCGCTTATACGACCAATACGATGACGAATGCAAATGACATACGGTTAGAGCTTGAAAAAATACGTAGCTGTGGTTATGCACTCAGTAACAGTGAATATTCCGTCGATGTATTGGCACTTGCTATGCCTATATTTAATAGTGATGAAAAGGTCGTAGCCTCTATCACTGTTTCTGGCCCTATCTACCGATTTACGGAACAACGAGTACCTGAATTTTTGGGTCCTTTAACAGATGCTAGAAATGAAATAGAAGGAATCATTCGTAGATATCATTTGAATTTTAATTAAGGAGTGCTACTATGCAGCATTTACATGATATTGCACTGAAGGTATTAAAAGATCATTTAAATGTTCAATCGTCAGAAACGCTTTTAATTTTGACAGATGTTCAAAAGCAAGACTTAGCAACAATCTTTTATGAGGCTGGGCTAACAATAACGGCTAATACAATGCTTATGGTTATGCCGTTATTGGAGAAATCAGGACAGGAGCCTATTCATGCAGTTTCATCGCTTTTGGCAAATGCTGATGTCTCACTTTGTTTGACTACTCACTCCTTGACACATACAGCAGCCCGTAAAAATGCCTGTGAAAAAGGTGGTCGTGTAGCGACTATGCCAGGTATTACGTGGGAGATGCTGGAACAAGGTGCGCTTCATGCAGATGCGCAAGAGATTGAGGAAATGGTAGAAAAATATGTCCAGCTTCTCGATAAGGCGGCAGGAATTCGAATTGTTAAGGATGGTCATGAGCTAACATTTAGTGTAGAAAACCGCTTAGGCATTCGTTCGACTGGCGTTATTCGCCAAGCAGGAGAGCATGGTAATATTCCCTCCGGTGAATCCTATATTGCGCCAATAGAGACATCTGCAAATGGTGAAATTTTAGTGGATGGTTCTATTGCTAATATTGGAGTCTTAAAGGAACCATTATTATTAAAAATTTCTAATGGACGATTAGTAGAAGCAATTGGTCCGGATGGTCCTCGATTGCTAGAGTTACTTGGCGAAGAGAATGGTCGGATCATCGCAGAGTTCGGCATTGGAGCTAATAAAAGTGCTATGTTATGTGGTAATGTATTAGAAGATGAGAAGGTCTATGGGACAATCCATATCGCATTCGGTAGCAATGTACCATTCGGTGGAGCAAATACAGCGGATGTCCATATTGATTGTGTAGTGAAAAATCCGGTTGTTTATTTCGATGGTGAACGAGTCATTTAATGTAAAGCGTGTCTTCATTTGAAGCACGCTTTTTTGCTTGCTTACACTATATTTAAAGTTGCTTGTTTCTGTATGATTACTCTATAGTTAACTTAGATAAACTAGAGGGATTTAAATGATTTGCACTTAGTGGAAATGCAATCCCAACAAAACAGAAATTAGGAATTCACGATGCCTGTAAGTGAAGGCAATGAAAAATGACTTCTGTTATTCAGCATGAAAGAACGTGAGGTTGAAGATATGTTAACATTTACAGATTTACATGGCCTGCGCGTAGAATTGAGTTTTACGAGAGGGGAGTCTACCGTAGAACCCAAACACGTCCTTGTTTTATTAAAGCATCAAAATAAGTGGCTATGTACTATACATAAACGACGTGGTGTCGAGGTGCCAGGTGGCAAATTGGAGAAAGGCGAAACGCTAGAGGATGCAGCTATAAGGGAAGTATTTGAAGAAACCGGTGTCCGTGTGAAAAATCTTCAATGGTTTGCAGAATATGCGGTTCATGATGACATATTATTTTGTAAAACGGTTTTTACTGCACAATTTGCTGGGCAGGAGGACATTGAATTTGATTTAGAAACATCCGGTATGCTGTGGTTATCTGATGAGGAATTTACCCATCATCCAAACTTGAGCTTTCATATGAAGGATGAAGGAATGAAGAAAATGCTGGAGGAGTTGAAACGACGTGACAAAAAATGGTGATATCGTTGAAAAGCGCGCCTATCCTTCACCCAATCCAGCAATACGTTTAACTGAAATTACTTATATGTCACAGGGCTTGCGAATAAAAGGACTTCTAGCAGAGCCGAAAACTGAGGGTACATATGATGGCTTTTTATATTTAAGAGGGGGTATGCAAAGCATAGGTATGGTAAGACCCTCACGTATTGCCCAATTTGCCGCTCAAGGCTTTATCGTCTTTGCACCGTATTATCGTGGAAATAGAGGTGGCGAGGGCAAAGATGAGTTTGCAGGGGCGGATCGTTATGATGCTGTTTTTGCTGTTGATGTACTGAAGCAATTTTGCAATGATAATATTCATGTTTTTGGCTTTTCGCGTGGAGGCATCATGGCTCTATGGACAGCAATTTTACGAAGGGATATTACTTCCGTTGTGACATGGGCTGGAGTTTCTGATGCAACGGCCACTTACTGGGAACGTACAGATATGCGACGGATGATGAAACGCGTTATCGGAGGAACACCAAACCGTGTACCGGAAGCCTATGATGCTCGTACACCTTTGTTTGAAGTAGAGCATATAACAGCTCCAGTGTTAATTATTCATGGCTATCAGGATGAGAATGTGGATATAGAGCATGCTAGACAACTGGCATTTTTCTTAGACGATGCTAATAAAACATACGAAACATGGTATGACCTTCATTATGCACACCAATACCCGCCAGCTAAAAATCGTGAAACCGTACGTGCTCTTTGTGAATGGATGAAGCAACACTAGAAAATGAAATTATTAAGGCCCCTTCTTAAATAGCTATCATCTGGAGATGAATAGGTATTCTAAAAGAAGGGGCACTTTATTATTTCATATAAGTTTCTAAGAAATACTGAATCGTTTCCCAATAGAGCTCGCCAGCTACGCTTTCCGCCTCGCCATGACCAGCACCTTCGACAAGTAATTTTTGCTTCGGTACATTTGCTGCCTCATATACGTCATTCAACATGGTCGAAGGGACAAAAGTATCGTTGTCTCCATGAATAAACAGCATAGGGGTTTTCGATTTTGCCACTTGATCAACAGCACTAGCTTCTCCCAGAGTATAGCCTGCTTTTAATTTAGTTACGACTGAAGAGAATTGCATAATTGGGAATGAAGGCAAGTGAAAGATTGCTTGTAATTGATAGGAAAATTCATCCCATACGGAAGAATAACCGCAATCCTCAATGATTGCCTTTACATTTGACGGCAAATCCTCGCCTGAAGCCATCATCACAGTGGCGCCTCCCATTGAAACTCCAAATAGCACAATTTCAGCATCTTTATTCCCGTTTACAATGTCGTCAATCCATGAAACAACATCAAAACGATCATGCCACCCCATGCCGATATAATCACCTTCACTTTGACCATGTCCTCTTGCATCGGGAATTAGCACATGATAGCCCATATCATAAAATTGTTTAGCATACTTAGTCATTTGTGTACCATCACTTGAATAGCCATGGAAAATAATTGCCCATTTGTCCGTGGGCTGGCTGTTTTGGATAGCGTAAGCATGCAGATTAAGAGAATCATAGGATTGAATAGCCTTCTCCTCATAATGCTTGTTAAACCATTGCTCACGGTCCTCTTTCTCTTGAGCCTCATTTGAATTGCTATCAATTAAATTATGGGGGGCATCTAGAACAGCTGTTTTATCAGTATCCGGATTTAATGCCAGATTATAAAAGTAGTTGCCTGCAAAAAAACCAGCACCAATAAATAATGCCAATAATATAGTAATGATTGCTACTAGTAATTTGTATTTTCTTTTCATATGTATCTCCCTATATTAGCTTCATCTATGTTTTATGGGAAAGAAAAAGAGAACGAATTATCTCGTTCCCTTTTCTTGTTCTAGTTGTTATTTTAATGGGCCACCAAGTGTAGTGATGGCTTCAGAAACGTTTGCAAATTTCTGGAAGTTTTCGTTGAATAAACCTGCAAGTTCAGCAGCTTTTGCATCGTATGCAGCTTTATCTGCCCATGCTTCACGAGGATTTAACACTTGTGAAGGTACACCTTCAACTGCTGTTGGGATGTGTAAACCAAATACAGCATCTTGTGTCGTTTCAACATTTGTTAATTTACCATCGATAGCTGCGCGCACCATTGTACGTGTATAAGAAAGCTTCATACGGCTACCAGTACCATATTCTCCACCAGTCCAACCAGTGTTCACTAGGAATACCTGTGCGCCATGTTCGTCAATTTTTTGACCTAACATTTCTGCATAAACTGTTGCAGGAAGTGGAAGGAATGGAGAACCGAAGCAAGTAGAGAATACTGGTTCTGGCTCTGTTACACCACGTTCAGTTCCAGCAAGTTTTGAAGTGAAACCACTTAAGAAGTGATACATAGCTTGCTCTTTTGTTAATTTACTGATAGGAGGTAAAACGCCAAACGCATCAGCTGTTAGGAAGATGATTGTTTTTGGATGACCTGCTACAGAAGGATCAACAATGTTTTCGATGTATTGAATCGGATAAGCTACACGTGTATTTTCTGTTAATGATCCATCATCATAATCACAAATACGAGTTTCTGGATCAACAGCTACGTTTTCTAAAACAGAGCCGAAGCGGATTGCATTGTAGATTTCTGGTTCTTTCTCAGCAGAAAGGTTGATCGTTTTTGCATAGCAACCACCCTCAATATTGAATACACCATTATCAGACCAGCCGTGTTCATCGTCACCGATAAGCTTACGGTCTGGATCAGCGGATAATGTTGTTTTACCAGTACCAGATAGACCGAAGAATAATGCTACATCGCCAGCTTCACCAACGTTTGCTGAACAGTGCATAGAAAGGATACCTTGTTGTGGTAATAAGTAGTTCATAATACCGAAAATAGATTTTTTCATTTCACCAGCATATTCAGTACCACCAATTAAGATAATTTTCTTTTCAAGTGATACAATGATGAATGTTTCAGAAGCAGTACCGTCAACCGCAGGATCTGCTTTAAAGTTAGGAGCTGAGATGACAGTGAAGTCTGCAACATGCGAAGCTAATTCGTCTTTAGTTGGACGGATAAATAATTGATGAGCGAAAAGGTTGTGCCAAGCGTATTCATTAATAACTTGGATGCTTAATTGTGAATCTTTGTCAGCACCAGCAAAGCCTTTGAATACAAATAATTCATCTTGTTCTTTTAAATATTTTATTACTTTTACATACAGGTTATCGAACACTTCAGAGGAAATTGGTTGATTGACTTTACCCCAGTCAATTTGATCTTTTGTGCTTTCTTCTTCTACTGTATATTTATCTTTAGGTGAACGACCAGTGTATTTGCCAGTTTCTGCACGAACTGCGCCATCTACTGTTAACATTGCCTCACCACGAGAAGTAGCTTTTTCTGCTAATTGTGGTACTGAAAGTTGAACGTTAATGTTACCGCCGCTTAATAATTCCTTCAGTTCGTTTGCAATTTCTACTGAATTCATCGATTAAATACCATCCTTTTTTATAGTATTCCCTTGATTTAGAGGGATTTTTTCTTAATTTCAAAAATAGTATAACACAATTGGTTAAATAATCTATACTAATTAAGAAATTATTTTAGAGTTTTTATTACTTTTCAATAAACTGACAAAAAATAATGTTTTTCGAGTAGAAAACATTCAATGCTACAGTAAATTGTCTAAAATTTGAGCCACACATATGTTACCACAAGATGCTAGGTATGTTGTAGGGATTAATTTTCTTCTGTTTACATCATCACCCAAGAATGAAAATTTTTATGGTGATTATTTGTTCCTTCCTTACTATACAGTAATACATAAGAAAATATTTGACAACGTTCTACCTTTTCAGTAACATGAAAATTGAACGGATACTCTTATCCCGAGCTGGTGGAGGGTCAGGCCCTGTGAAACCCGGCAACCTGCATGAATTATTTCACGACATGCGTTGGTGCCAACCTGATGCAAGGGAAAATCCCTTGAACGATAAGAGTGAAAGGTAACGAAGTCATTATTCCTTTCCTCATGTATAGTAACGTGAGTAAAGGATTTTTTTATTGTTAAAAATCAATGTAAAGGTAAGTATATGTAGTTCTTTCCTTATTATAATGACGGATCTTTCGAAATCCTCGTGTTAAAAGTAGCAGTTATTTTTTCACGTAAAGTGAAATGACAACAACAGCGGCTTGAGAGTTCAATCCTTAGGAGCGGACTTGACATGGGTAATGAGTACCGTATTCAAATACTTTTTGTAAGAGTAATAGGAGGAAAACTAAATGACAAAACGTCGACTGTTTACATCAGAAAGTGTAACAGAAGGGCATCCAGATAAAATTTGTGACCAGATTTCGGATGCCATATTAGATGCTATTTTAGCAGAAGATCCAAATGCACGTGTAGCGTGTGAGACAACTGTAACAACAGGATTAGTATTAGTAGCGGGAGAAATTACTACTTCTACTTATGTAGATATCAAAGGTATTGTACGTGATACTGTGGCAGAAATCGGATATACACGTGGGAAATATGGCTTTGATGCTGAAAATTTAGCGGTACTTGTAGCAATTGGTGAGCAATCTCCAGATATTGCTCAAGGTGTTGACCAAGCTTTAGAGGCTCGTGAGGGTTCTATGACAGATGCAGATATTGAAGCAATTGGTGCAGGGGACCAAGGCTTAATGTTTGGCTATGCATGTAATGAAACACCTGAGCTAATGCCGTTACCAATTAGCTTAGCTCATAAGTTAGCACGTCGTTTAACTGAAGTTCGTAAATCTGGTGAGCTAGCTTATTTACGCCCCGATGGTAAAACACAAGTAACAATTGAATACGATGACAATAACGTACCTGTACGTGTCGATACAATTGTTATTTCAACACAGCATGATGAAGAAGCAACACTTGAACAAATTCAGGCTGATCTAAAACAACTTGTGATTGCTCCTGTTGTGCCAAGCGAATTATTAGATACAAAAACAAAATACTTTATCAATCCGACTGGCCGTTTCGTCATTGGTGGGCCAAAAGGAGATGCTGGTTTAACGGGCCGTAAGATAATTGTTGATACATACGGTGGCTATGCACGACACGGTGGCGGTGCATTCTCAGGTAAGGATGCAACAAAAGTTGACCGTTCAGCTGCCTATGCGGCACGTTATGTAGCTAAAAATATTGTAGCAGCTGGTTTAGCAGAACGCGCTGAAGTCCAGTTGGCGTATGCAATTGGCGTGGCACAGCCTGTTTCCATTGCTGTTGATACATTTGGTACAGGAAAAGTGAAGGAAAGCGAAATCGTAGAATGGGTTCGTGAGCTATTTGATTTACGCCCAGCAGGAATTATTAAAATGCTTGATCTTCGTCGTCCAATTTATAAACAAACTGCAGCCTATGGTCACTTCGGTCGTACAGATTTAAATGTACCATGGGAACAAACTGATAAAGCTGACGCATTACGTGTAAAAGCACGTCTGTAAACTATTGTGCTAAAGTGCTGAAGTCGTTAGAAAATTATTCTAATGTATGATGAACAAAAGGGGCTTTTCTGCCCCTTTTGTTTTTTTGCAAAAATGCCCCGCCTTTATTCCTTGAACAATGGTCATGGAAAGCGAGGGATTTTTTATAATGAATGTATTCTTTATAAGCTTTTATTTTTGTAGAGATTTATAATACTGACCTTTTTCTACGTATTCACGTACGATACGCTCCATATCCTCTTTATCCTCAGCGTTTAATTCTCGGACAACTTTCGCTGGACGACCTAATGCTAAGCTATTTGGAGGTATGACTTTACCAGGAGGCACAAGACTTCCGGCTCCAATAAATGCACCCTCTCCAATCTCTGCTCCGTCTAAAATAATGGAGCCCATACCGATTAAGGCATTTTTTCGAATGGTACAGCTATGTAAAGTCACTTGGTGTCCTACTGTGACCTCATCTTCAATGATGAGTGGAAACCTAGGACTTTGATGTAAGCAGCAAAGATCTTGGATACTTACCCGTTCACCAATAATTGTTGGTGAAACATCGCCACGAATTACGGTATTAAACCAAATAGTTGTTTCAGCTCCAATTGTTACGTCTCCGGTAACAGTTGCATAATCGGCAATAAAAACAGATGGATCGATCTTTGGTGTTTTATCTTTAAATGGATAAATCATGAGAATCGCCTCTTTTCTTTCTGTAGATATAGTATTATCGTATCAAATACGCAACTTTAAGGAAATATAAAATTAAAATGTGCTGTTATTTCGATATAATCAAATTGTAATTATTTTTTAGGAGGACTATGTGAATGTGGAAATGGGAAGCTGATGGACAAGCAAAGGCTGTGATTGCTATTCTTCATGGTGCTTATGAAAACCACCGTTGGTATGCATGGCTTATAGAAAAATTAAGAATGGAAGGCTTCCACATAGTCATGGGGGATCTACCGAATCATGGCATCAATGCAAGATTTGCGCGTGTCCATGATGAGGACTTCAAATTGTACAATAAATATACAAGAAATCTCATTGAGAATGCCTTTTCATATAATTTGCCAACCTTTGTAATAGGGCATGGATTAGGCGCTACTTTAGTTCTTCATACCATGCAAAAGAAAAAGTATGAGTGTGCAGGTATTATTTTGACATCACCCTGGCTGCATTTGAAGCTTTTACCAGGTAAATTATCAAATGCTTTAACGAGTTTGAGTGCATTAACAGCAAATGTTAAATTGACGCATGACCTGACATTTGAAACATTAACGCGCAGTGTTGAGGGTAGAGAGGAAATGAAGGATGATATTCCATTTATGTCTGTTGTTTCAGTGAAATGGTATCGTGAGCTTCAACAGATGATGAAAAATTTAGTTATGCTACCTAAGCATGAATTTCCTAATATGCCTATGTTAATTATGACAGCTGAAAAAGATAAAATTACGGAAACTCGACAAATGCGCAATTGGCTTCATCAGCAAGAGCTAACCGAGTTTCAATTTAAAGAATGGGCAAATTGTTATCATAATTTATTTCATGAAGTAGAGCGTGAAGAGATTTTTATGTATATTCGAGATTTTATCAATAATGCTCTTAGACGGATTGGATATATAATAAAATAGTTTCGACACCTTCCAAATAATAGGATCCTTACTTAAATATTGTTACTTAAATATAATATTGTAATTTTCTGAAAAGTGTAATAATATAGTGACTTAAAGTAAGGTAATTCAAATTGGAGGGGTAAGATGGATGTAGTTGTTGGCAAATTGAATGACATATTATGGGGACCTTGGTTTATTTATGGTATCTTGTTGATTGGGCTTTTTTTCTCAGTCATTACAAGATTCCTGCAAGTAAGACTTATTAAAGATATGTTTGTGTTAATGTTTAAGGGGGAGAAATCAGAAAAGGGGATTTCCTCCTTCCAAGCAATGTCTATCGCACTATCGGGTCGTGTAGGTACAGGGAATATTGCCGGTACTGCAACAGCTATTGGGATGGGTGGACCTGGTGCTGTCTTTTGGATGTGGGCAATTGCTTTTATTGGTGCGGCAACCGCATATGTAGAATCAACATTAGCGCAAATCTATAAAGAAGAGAAAGATACTGAATATCGTGGTGGACCGGCCTATTACATAGAAAAAGGAATGGGTCAAAAATGGTTTGCAGTGATTTTCGCTGTAGCTGCTTTGATTGCTATGTTAATACTTATGCCAGGTGTGCAATCGAATGCCATTGCAGGAGCTGTTGAAAACGCTTTCGGTATTGAAACTTGGATTACAGGACTAATTATTGTCGTTTTACTTGGTGCTATCATTATTGGGGGCGTTAAATCGATTGCCAACGCTGCACAGGTAATTGTACCGTTCATGGCAATAGCCTATATTATTATGGCAATTATTATAATCGCTATGAATATTTCAGAGGTACCATCCGTCTTTGCTTTAATTTTCTCAAGTGCATTTGGAGCACAAGAAATATTTGGAGGTATTATTGGCTCCGCAATTGCTTGGGGTGTGAAACGAGGAATCTATTCAAATGAGGCTGGTCAAGGGACTGGGGCGCACCCAGCTGCCGCAGCAGAAGTATCCCACCCTGCTAAACAAGGGATTGTCCAAGCAGCGTCTGTATACATTGATACCTTATTAATTTGTTCAGCTACAGCCTTTATGATTTTATTTACGGGTATGTATAATGTACAAGATGAAAAGGCAGCCGAAGGAACAGATCCATTTATCCATGTTGGGGAATTCAATAAAGGCGGCTTAACGGGTGATGAGCAAATGACATTTGCTAAGAGTATTCAGGAAGGTGCTGCGTATACGCAATATGCAGTTGAATCATCCTTACCTGGACTTGGTGCACCATTTGTAGCTATCGCACTATTCTTCTTTGCCTTTACAACGATTATGGCGTATTACTATATCGCTGAAACAAATGTGGCTTATTTATTTAGAGGTAGTACCGAAAAGGTCTTCATCTGGATTGCGAAAATAGCGATTTTAATTGCAGCATTCTATGGCACAATCCGTACGTCTGGACTCGCTTGGGCAATGGGGGATGTAGGTCTTGGTCTGATGGTATGGATTAACGTTTTAGCCATTTTAATTATTATGAAACCGGCTATCGTTGCTTTAAAAGATTACGAGAAACAGAAAAAAGAAGGAAAAGACCCTGTCTTTGATCCTCGTAAACTAGGCATTAAAGGCGCAGATTTCTGGGTAGACTATAATGAAAAACGTAAAAATAAATAGGTAAAGAGAAAGGCTAACTAATAGTTCCCACTATACTATTAGTTAGCCTTTTAAATTGTCTATAAATTAGGATAATCCTTCATCTTTTCTAACGCAATGACGAATGGAGGGTCATTTTGCTGATTGAGAAATTCGTATTTTAAGACATGGACATATTTTTGTGGAAGTTGGCTGACAAAGTCTATTACAGTATCTCGTTCTTCTTTGCCACCAGGGTGACCATGATAAATAACAAGGATGATTAAACCGCCAACCTTTAAAAGCTTAAGCAAGTCTTCAATAGCCTGAATCGTTGTACTAGGCTTGGTAATAATATCATGATTGCCACCCGGCAAATAGCCGAGATTAAAAATGGCTGCGGCTACTTTCTTGTGTACGAAATTGGCTACTTCTTCATGCCCTTTATTTAAAACAAGGGCGCGATGTTCTAAACCATGGTCTAGTAGACGATGTAGTGTTGCGTCGACTGCTTCTTTTTGGACATCAAAAGCATAAACTTGTCCTTCATCCCCGACTAGCTGTGCTAAAAACAGCGTATCATGGCCATTTCCGGCAGTGGCGTCAACAACTGTATCTCCTTCTTCCACACTATCTTTTAGTAGCTGTTGAGCATATTGTAAAACTCGTTGTAGTTTCATTTAACAACCTCAGTCTTATAAAATTTCCCCTGCCAACTACCACGGCGCTCCAATTCGGCATCGATGCCATTCAATACTTCCCATTTATTAACGCTCCACATTGGACCAATCATTAAATCTATAGGTCCATCACCTGTAATGCGATGAATGACCATATCGGGTGGTAAAATTTCTAGCTGATCAGCGACTAGTTTTGTATAAACATCCTGATCTAAAAACTCGAGCATCCCTTTTTCATATTGCTTCACCATTGGTGTCCCTTTTAATAAATGAAGTAAGTGGATTTTAATACCTTGGACATCTAGCTTCGCCACTGCTCGTGCAGTTTCCATCATCATGTCATAATCTTCAAGCGGTAGACCATTTATAATATGTGAGCAAACACGAATACCATGCTTTCGAAGTTTTTCAACGCCCTCCACATAGGTTGCATAATCATGTGCACGATTAATAAGATTGGCAGTTTTTTCATGAACGGTTTGAAGACCAAGCTCAATCCATAAATACGTACGCTTGTTTAATTCTGCTAAATATTCTACAACATCATCTGGTAAACAATCAGGTCGAGTAGCAATAGAAAGACCTATAACACCTTCCTGCGCCAAAGCAGCTTCGAATTTTTCCTTTAACACTGGGAGCGGGGCATGTGTATTCGTATAGGCCTGAAAATAAGCCATATATTTGCCGTCTTTCCATTTTTGGTGCATTTTGTCTCGAATTTCAGCGAATTGAACTTCAATCGGATCAACCTTGTTGCCTGCAAAATCACCTGAGCCTGCAGCGCTGCAAAATGTACAGCCGCCAAAGGCAACCGTACCATCACGGTTTGGACAATCAAAGCCAGCATCTAATGCTACTTTAAATACTTTGTGACCAAATTGATCGCGTAAATAGCGATTCCATGTATAGTATCTTTTCCCTTCAGAAGGAAAAGGAAAATTAATTTCTGTCATCTATTTCACTCCTCTAACGCCTTATTTTATCATGAGCATCTCGTTCCGTCATGGGGTAAGGATATATCATGAAAGATGTTGCTCCAATTTTCGCTTGGATCTAGTGAATTATAGCTATTCATAGCCTTTAATAAATTGTAAAAAAGGTAAAATTATTTTCCTTGTACTTTTAAGTATTTCAGCATAAACTAGCTATTTAGAGACGCGAAATAATGGAGGACATCAAATGCCAAAACGTGTTTGGTTTTTAATTATCGGAATGCTTGTGAACACAACAGGCAACTCATTTTTATGGCCTTTAAATGCCATATATATGCATGATTATTTAGGGAAAACGCTGGCGATGGCTGGCTTTGTCCTGATGCTAAATTCTGCTGCGGGTGTTTTAGGCAATCTATTAGGTGGTTACCTATTTGATAGAATAGGTGGTTATAAAGCCATCATGCTTGGAATCCTTTTAACAATTGCTTCATTAATAGGCTTAACGCTTTGGCACGGGTGGCCGCATTATGTATGGTTTTTAACGATATTAGGCTTTAGTGGGGGTATTGTTTTTCCTAGTATGTTCGCATTGGCTGGAGCAGCCTGGCCAGAGGGTGGGCGAAAGGCCTTTAATGCCATCTATTTGGCTCAAAATGTGGGTGTAGCTGTAGGTCCTGCACTTGCAGGTGTGGTGGCCGATTATCAATTTGACTATGTGTTTAAGGTCAATTTAGGGATGTATATTTTATTCTTTATTATTGCTTTGCTGACATTTAAACGTTTAGAGGTAGGGAGTATTGCACCAAAGAATGTGGTTGGTGAAAGTAAGCGAATCATTAACAAGGCACCATTCTATGCCTTATTAATCATTAGTTCATCCTCCGTTTTATGTTGGCTAGCCTATTCGCAATGGAGTGCAACAATTTCATCCTATACGCAAGATTTAGGTTTAGGATTAAAGCAGTATAGTTTACTATGGACGATTAATGGTCTGCTAATTGTGATAGGGCAGCCGCTCATTGCACCGCTTATCAAACGTTGGGAGCATCAGTTAAAACGTCAATTGGTTTTTGGTGTCATCTTAATCGCTATATCCTTTGGTATTATCGCGTTTGCGAGTGATTTTAAAATGTTTGGTGTAGCCATGCTTGTCTTAACTTTCGGAGAAATGTTTTATACACCAGCATTACCAACTATTGCAAATCAACTTGCCCCAAAAGGTCGACAAGGCTTCTATCAGGGTATTATTAACAGTGCTGCGACTGGTGGACGTATGATCGGTCCTTTGTTTGGTGGAATTATGGTGGATCAATATGGCATGATTCCTCTCGTTTTAACTTTAGTAGTCATTGTGCTGTTCGCGATTATACCATGTCTTATTTATGATTATCCTCTCAAGAAGAACAACATAGTAGTAGATTCATAGTGAATAAATGCAAAGAGCAAATCGAGTGTTACACACTTGGTTTGCTCTTTTTTTCATAGTGGATATTGAAAAATTATCAATATAGGCTTACAATCATACATATTCAAATATTTGAATATGTAGTTGTATGGGGGGATTTATTTTATGGAAGAAGGATTGCAGCAGTTTAAGGCAGATTTTTTTAAAGCGTTAGCACATCCATTACGTATTAGAATACTGGAACTTCTTGTAGAAGGTCAGAAGAGTGTCAATGAGATTCAAGATTGCTTAGAGAAAGAGGGATCCGCCGTTTCTCAGCAGCTAAGTGTATTACGCGCTAAAAATATCGTTTATGGAGTGAAAGAAGGCAAGAAAGTTTACTATTCTTTAAGCGATCCGATGATTGGTGAATTACTTGGTGTGGCCAAGGATATTTTTAATAACCATTTAGTTCATACCATTTCAAGATTAGAGGAAATGACAAGTAATGATAGTGACGAAGAAAATAAGTAACCTCCATAATGTGGAAAAGTTATGCTTTGCTTATTATTGGGAAGGGAAGATTTATCTATGAAGTCACTGTTTACAGGACGTTTTGAAGGGTATTCAGTCCATCATGCTAAAAAGGATTTATTGTCCGGAATCATTGTTGGAATCGTTGCTATTCCACTTGCAATGTCCTTTGCTAT
The DNA here is from genome assembly GCF_058795135.1 of Lysinibacillus sp. GW823-FHT06C08. Taxonomy (NCBI): domain Bacteria; kingdom Bacillati; phylum Bacillota; class Bacilli; order Caryophanales; family Bacillaceae; genus Lysinibacillus; species Lysinibacillus sp. GW823-FHT06C08. The sequence goes on along the minus strand of NZ_JBXAHN010000004.1, from coordinate 244,117 downwards.
TGCATCAGGTGTAAAGCCTGAATATGGTATTTATACGGCTTGTATTGCAGGTGTTTTGATTTCCATTTTTGGTGGATCAAAATATCAAATTGGAGGACCTACAGGGGCTTTTGTGCCGATTCTTTTAGGAATTGTCCTAACGTATGGCTATGAGGATTTATTACTGGCAGGTTTAATGGCGGGGGTATTGCTTTGCTTAATGGGCATTTTTAAGCTAGGGACCTTAATAAAATTTATTCCCCGTCCTGTAACAATTGGTTTTACAGCAGGTATAGCAGTAATTATTTTTACAGGTCAAATTGCCAATTTTTTAGGACTAACCAATATGACAAGACATGAGTATTTTATAGCGAATATTCAAGAGATAGGAAAGCAAATTGGAACTACTAATATTTTCAGTATTTTAACAGCAGTCATTTGTTTCATAACAATAATGATGACACCTAAATTCTTTCCAAAGGTTCCCGGTGCATTAGTGGGTATTATAGTCTCCACTCTTGTGGCGACTTTCTTTTTTTCAGGTCAAGTGGCTACGATTGCCACAGCCTATGGTCAAATACCTAATACATTACCCTATTTCGCAATACCTACTATTACAATCGAGCGCCTACAGCAGCTTATTGGACCTGCATTTGTCATCGCGATGCTTGGAGGTATCGAGTCGTTGTTATCTGCAGTCGTGGCAGACGGGATGACGAATAGCAAGCATAATAGTAATCGAGAGCTAATCGGTCAAGGAATTGCCAATATCGTAACGCCGATGTTTGGAGGAATACCTGCGACAGGAGCGATTGCTCGTACTGCAACTAACATTAAAACAGGGGCAGTATCCCCAATGTCGGGTATCATCCATGGTGTGTTTGTATTAATCACCTTATTGTTATTAGCACCATATGCTTCCCATATACCTTTAGCAAGTATGGCACCCGTATTAATGGTAGTTGCTTGGAATATGAGTGAACGTAAGCATTTTGCTCATATTATAAAATTGAAATCTGGTGATTCGCTCGTTTTATTAATTACCTTTTTATTAACCGTATTTACTAGCCTTACATTAGCGGTAGAAGTAGGGCTTGTGTTAGCCGTGCTATTGTTTGCAAAACGCATGAGTGAAAAGCTTGTTGTGACAAAGGTACTACCAGACCATTCGAATAAAAGCGAGAAGGTGCAGCATCATGTCGTTCACCAACAGCATGATTGTCCACAAATAAGCTTGTATACCATCGAAGGTCCACTGTTCTTTGGTGCAGCACAAAGATTTGAACAAACGATAGCAAGCACTTTACAACAGCAATCTAGAGTTTTGATATTACGCATGGGGAAAGTGCCCTTTATGGACTCTACGGGTGAAGCATATTTTAGCAATATCATTGACAATTTTACAGCACAGGGTGGCAACATTTTGGTAACAGGGGTACAGGATGACTTAAAGATAGCCCTTCAGCAAAATGGACTTTACGATAAAATTGGAGCCCATCATTTTTATCAGCATACAGGAGAAGCGATTACAAGAGCCTTCAGCTATTTGGACAGAAATCGATGTATTGGATGTCAGCATTTTGCTTTTCATGAATGCAAAGAATTCTCTAAATCTGAGGAAAAAAAGGAATTAATTGTTCAGTAATGGGTAAGCTGTAAACAAAGGCTTGTGCTTTTCAATACTTTCCATTAGAATAAATGCAATATCATGTAAAGACTGTGATGAGGAATAGTAGATTTGTGGTTCTTTTTAGAGAGCTAGCGGCTGGTGAAAGCTAGTAGGAAAGCAAATCGAACTCGCCTACTGAGTCTGCCCGCGTGAAATAGCGTGTGTCGTTTCTTCCGCGTTAAGGAAGCTTGAGCCGAGTGTAATCACTAATTTGGGTGGTACCGCGGGAGTGCAAATTCTCTCGTCCCTTCTATAAGGAAGGGGCGAGTTTTTTTATTTTTTAAATATTTTGTCAATTCTAATGAAGAGCAGCAAGATTCATTGAAGGAGGAAAAAAAATGAGTTTTAATCATCAACAAATTGAAAAAAAGTGGCAGCAATATTGGGCTGATAACAAAACATTCAAAACTGAAAATGAAACAGAAAAGCCTAAATTCTTTGCATTAGATATGTTCCCATATCCATCTGGCGCTGGACTACACGTAGGACATCCAGAAGGATATACGGCGACAGATATTCTATCACGCTTTAAACGTATGCAAGGCTATAATGTATTACATCCAATGGGCTGGGATGCGTTTGGTTTACCAGCGGAGCAATATGCACTTGATACGGGGAATGATCCGGCAGAATTTACAGCGAAAAATATTGCGACATTCAAACGTCAAATTCAAGAGCTAGGTTTCAGCTATGATTGGGATCGTGAAATTAACACGACTGATCCAGAGTATTATAAATGGACACAATGGATTTTTATCCAGCTTTATAACAAAGGTTTAGCTTATGTGGATGAAGTAGCTGTTAACTGGTGTCCAGCACTTGGTACGGTATTGGCGAATGAAGAAGTAATTGATGGCAAATCAGAGCGTGGTGGACATCCAGTAGAACGTCGACCAATGAAGCAATGGATGCTTAAAATTACTGCCTATGCAGATCGTTTAATTGATGACTTAGAGGAAGTTGATTGGCCAGAGTCTATTAAAGATATGCAGCGTAACTGGATTGGACGTTCAGAAGGAGCAGAGGTAACATTTGGTATCGATGGGACTGATGAGAACTTTACCGTGTTCACAACTCGCCCTGATACACTATTTGGCGCTACATATTGTGTGCTTGCACCTGAGCATAAATTAGTGGAACAAATAACGACAGCTGATCAACGTCAAGCGGTTGAAACTTATTTAGAAAAAGTTAAAATGAAGTCTGATTTAGAGCGTACAGATTTAGCAAAAGAAAAAACTGGCGTATTTACAGGTGCCTATGCAGTAAATCCGATTAACGGTAAAAAAGTGCCAATTTGGATTGCAGACTATGTATTAGTGTCTTATGGAACAGGTGCTATTATGGCGGTTCCTGCACATGATGAGCGTGACTATGAATTTGCATCAGCATTCAATTTAGACATTGTTCCTGTTCTTGAAGGTGGGGACATTAGTAAAGAAGCATTTACAGGTGATGGGCAACATATTAACTCTGATTTCCTAAATGGCTTAAATAAAGTAGAGGGTATTGCTAAAGCAATTGAATGGTTAGAGCAAAAAGGCGTTGGAGAGAAGAAGATATCTTATCGTCTGCGCGACTGGCTATTCTCTCGTCAGCGTTACTGGGGAGAGCCTATTCCAATGATCCATTGGGAAGATGGTACGATAACAGCAGTTCCAGAATCGGAATTACCGTTAATGCTACCGAAAACAGATAATATCCGTCCTTCAGGAACTGGTGAATCACCATTAGCTAACATTGCAGAATGGGTCAATGTTGTAGATCCAGAGACAGGTAAAAAGGGACGCCGTGAAACAAATACAATGCCGCAATGGGCAGGATCTAGCTGGTACTTCTTACGCTATATCGATCCTACCAATACAGAAGCAATTGCAGACCCAGAATTACTAAAACGCTGGTTACCAGTTGATATTTATATTGGTGGAGCAGAGCATGCTGTATTGCATTTACTATACGCACGCTTCTGGCATAAAGTGTTATATGATTTAGGCGTTGTTCATACGAAAGAGCCATTCCAGAAATTATTTAACCAAGGTATGATTCTTGGTGAAGGTAATGAAAAAATGTCTAAATCTAAAGGGAATGTTGTGAACCCAGACGAAATCATTGAGTCACATGGTGCAGATACATTGCGTCTTTATGAAATGTTCATGGGGCCACTTGAGGCTTCTGTAGCTTGGTCTACAAATGGTTTAGATGGGGCACGTCGCTTCTTAGATCGTATTTGGCGTCTACTTGTCAATGAAGAGGATGGAACGATTTCAGCGAAAATTCAAGTGTCTAATGATGCAACATTAGAAAAATCATACCACCAAACAGTGAAAAAAGTGACAGAGGATTATGAAGGTATCCGCTTTAATACTGCTATTTCACAAATGATGGTATTTATCAACGATTGCTATAAAGCTGAAGTAATCCCAACAGCTTATGCGGAAGGCTTTGTTAAAATGTTGGCACCAATGGCTCCTCATATCGCAGAAGAGCTTTGGAAGCTATTAGGTCATGAAGGAACACTTTCTTATGAGCAATGGCCAACATACGATGAGTTAAAACTTGTAGATGATGAAGTGGAAGTAGCGGTGCAAGTTGCTGGTAAAGTTCGTGCCAAAATTGTCGTAGCTAAAGATGCTTCAAAAGAAGACATTGAAAAAATAGCGCTTGCAGATGAAAAAGTACAAGAATATATGGCAGGAAAGAGCTTAGTAAAAGTTATCGTTATTCCAGGCAAACTTGTAAATATTGTCGTTAAATAAAGAGACATAATTTCAAATGTGCATTACTAAAACTTAGTTATCAAAACCTAAATTAAAAAAAGATAAATAAATCAAAGGACAAAACATATTTTATATCACTAATATGTTTTGTCCTTTTTAAATTAGTATTTGAAGTGAAGGAATGGATAGATCCCATTCAAGAGCAGAACCTCTTTAAACTATTATTCAGAACGTTGAAAAGCTGAAAGAACACTCATTTGTTTAAGAGTTAAAACAAATGAGTGTTCTTTTTTATGCTATTCCAGTTCACGTGTGCCCACACCTTTACTTATACTACAAGTAAATTTCCTTTGTCATAAAATTACAATGAAATGCATACTCGTGTCCACATATCTATTTTGTCTTGCCAAAGTGAGATGATAGGAAGTTACAATACAGAAAAACTGCACCCAACCATCGAGTGCAGTTTAAAAAATAGTCCCATATTCAATTTAAATAATCAAGCCAACAATTATTGCCGTTAAAATACTTACAAGTGTCGCTCCATAAAGCAACTTTAAGCCGAAACGTGCAACAACATTTCCTTGTCTTTCATTTAACCCTTTGACTGCCCCAGAAATAATACCAATGGATGAAAAGTTAGCAAAGGATACTAGGAATACAGAAATAATACCTAGCGTACGTTCGCTCATTGTGTTCTCAATTTCTCCAAGGTTGATCATAGCAACAAATTCATTCGTTACTAATTTAGTGGCCATTATTCCTCCAGCTGAAACAGCATCTGCCCATGGGATACCCATTAGGAAAGCAATTGGTGCAAAGATATAGCCTAATATTTCTTGGAAAGAAACACCGATAATCATATCAAACAATGAATTGATTAAATCCATTAATGCTACGAAGCCAATCAGCATGGCTCCAACAATGATGGCTACCTTAAAGCCATCCATAATATATTCACCAAGCATTTGGAAGAAAGCTTGCTTCTGCTCATCTTCAATGGTTAAGATATCTTCCTCTTCTTTTACGGTATACGGATTAATGATGGAAACAATTATAAAACCACCAAATAAGTTTAAAACAATCGCCGTTACGACATATTTTGGTTCAATCATCGTCATGTACGCGCCAACAACTGACATAGAGACGGTCGACATCGCGGATGCACATAATGTATACATACGCTGAGGAGTGACCTTGTCTAATTGTTTTTTGACTGTAATGAATACCTCAGATTGACCTACCATTGCTGAAGCAACAGCATTATAGGACTCCAATTTTCCCATGCCACTTACTTTACTTAAAAAATAACCGATCCATCTCATGAGGAAAGGAAGGATTTTGAAATGCTGTAAAATCCCGATTAACACAGATATAAAGACAATTGGTAATAAGACACCTAAGAAGAATGGAGATTCTCCTTCATTCGCTATACCACCAAAAACAAATGATATACCTGTATTTGCGTAGGATAATAAATGATCAAATACATTTGTTATTCCTTTGATTAGAACATAACCAATCGTTGTATTTAGAAGTAAAGCCGCTAATATAAATTGAATGATTAACATAATCAATATATATTTATATTTTATTTCTTTTTTGTTTTTACTCATTAACAGAGCTAAACCAAAAACAAGTAGCAATCCACAAAGGGATATTAAGTATTTCATAAATTCCTCCATAAGTATAATTTAGGGCGTTTGAATCCAAGACAACAAATATTCTTTTGCTCAAAATGTTCCATCTAAAAATTTGCAGAACAACCAAAGAACTTAATTTGTCAGACGTCAGACAAACAATCTCACTATAACAGTTTTTTAACTAGCTATTCAAGAGTTAAAAGAAAAAAAGTATGCGACTTGGCATACGAAAAGGACGAATCCAGTATCAAAACAACTAAATCATTTCTTTATATGACATACTTACAGGATGATTTCCCTGAATGGGGGAACTCAAAACTACTTCTTGCATAAAGTTGTTCACATCCATTCAAAATAACATCACCTTCAAATGTGGAAACATATTTTATTGTGTGATGTTTTTGAAATATTATGTCCATCGTTTAAATGAAACATAGTTTTTGAAAAGATTATTTCTTTTTTTGGAAACCAAATGACCCATCATTACGACTATAAAGTGAATATACATTGGAGGTGTTACGGTGAGTGAGCATTTAGAGGCGGTCATGGAGGAGCATGGAGAATATTGTTTACGAGTGCGAGTGGCGTATTTATATGTAAAGGACTGGACGATAGCTGAGGAAATTGTTCAAGATGTATTTTTTGCCTATTATCGTCAACCGGATCGCTTCGAACAAAGATATTCTTTAAAAAACGTTTTTTACAGAAGACAAACGCCTGAACCCGCTATTTTGCGAATTCAGGCGTTTTTATCTTCCGTTTCAGTCTGTAGCATTAATTGATAAATACTAGATATCATAAAGCTAGCTGCTAATCCGTAAAGAGCATTGAAGCTTAAACCAACACCGATCCCTATGATGATGGAAAACAGTATGACAAGCCAGTTATGTTTATGAATATGACGATTCGTAAATAAAAGAATAAACATAAACGGTAGCATGGTAATGTGAAGAAATGCGAAAGAATAAATAACTCCTAAAATCGTTAAATCGATAGATAAGAAAAAGGTAAATAAAAGGATGAGTAGACCAATTAGATAAAAGTAATAGGGCCTTTTCTTCACAAAAAATCGTTTGGTTGCCCGCAAATCCACAAGTAAGGTTGTGATAATGGCCAACAGTACAATGACAAGGAAAGCAAATGTCAGAAACCCAGGCTGTACTTCATATAAAAACGTAAAAATTAGAATTTGAAACTGACCAAATGAGCCACTATATAAAGCAATCATTAAAATAGCTGTAAAGGATAGCGTTAATAAAGCTAAAATCACACCTGAAGAAAACAGGCTGCGACCTACTTTTTTTGGCTTAATAAAGGCGATTAAATACCATGTTGATTTATCAAAGAGAACTTGTCCTAAAACGGCTAGTTGAATAATGACATAGAACAGCAGGATTTCACTATTTTTAAAATAAAATAAATAAGGGTGATACAAGCGAATACCTTCATAAACGGTGCTAGCACCATTTTGTACAAAATAATAAATAGGGATAAAAATAAGTAAAGAAAATAAAGCGATGATAAATAATATTTCTAGCCACAATATACTTTTCACAGACATCATGCGATCCAGGAGGAGCATGCCCACCAAAAATAACAAAATTGTGACGGGGACTGGTATGGTTAACATAATTTCAGATAACACACTAATGCTTATTAATTGTATTAACCAAAGTTCAATGCCTGTTAAAAGGTAAAAAAATCGTATGACTTTTAAATTCATACCACTCAATTTTTTCTGTATCGTAAAGAGTAAAAAGCTTTGTGTATGCTGGTTTTGTGTGTAATCACTCTTTTTTAATAATGAGCCCAGTATGACAAATGAAATGGCTGTCGCTAATGTATAACAAATGCCCGCCATAAAGCCATACGAAATAAGGGCAGAAGGAGAGGACAATAGTAAATTACCATTAATCCATCTCGCTAAAAGTATGATGACACCTGCTGCTGTGCTTAAACTTGCAAATGGTACGAGCAATGAAAATTTCTTTAGCATATCTTCAATTACCTTTACTCGTTTTAGACGATTTATATTGACGAGGTGATTGATTATATTTTTTCTTAAAAGCTACACTAAAATAGTGTTGGCTATTAAAACCACAGCTCTCCGCAATTGCTGACATACTAGCATCTAGATTTTCACTTATTTTCTTCACGGCCATCTCTAGGCGATAATTATTAATATATTCATTAATGCCGATGGATTGCTCCTCCAAAAACTTACGACTTAAATAACTAGGGTTTAAATGGATTTTTTCAGCAATAATATTTAAACTCAGTTTTTCATGATAGTTTTCATGAATATAGGAAAGGGCGCTTTGGATCGCATCATGGTTAGAGCTCCATACTTTATATTTCTCCACAATAGCATTTAATTCACTAGCAATAACAGGCTTTGTTAGATAGTCCTTTACTCCAATACGTAACGCTTGCTGCGCATATTCAAAGGTTTGATAGGCTGTTACCATTATAATGTCTACATCATAAAGTTCTTTTAACTCTTTACTTAAAGTGATTCCATCTTTCCCAGGCATTTGAATATCCAAAAAGGCGATAGTCATACGGTGCTTTTTAGCTAATTGCAGAGCTTGTGAAGCGTCCTGAGCAGTATGGAATGTCCAATTAGGGAAATGTGGCTTTAATAAATAAATCATTTGCTCAAGCTCTAAAGGCTCATCATCTGCGATTAATATATTCATGTTGAGGTTCTCCTTTCATATTCAAATTAGTAGAAAGCCTAAGCGGGAACATGGATCGTTACAGTGTAAAAATGTTGATCGTTTTGAATTGAAAATAAAATACTTTCGAGTCCATAAATAAGCTCGAGACGTTTTTTAATATTTTCAAGACCATAACCTTGCTGCAATTCATCTTCTACTTGCTCAATAGCCGATTCTATCTTTTCTGATGGTTGTGTATTTTTTATTTCTATTAATAAAAACTTGTCCATTTTCTTTATATAAATGAAAAGTTCAGCAGGTCCTATATGCTTTTCAAAGCCATGTTTATATGCATTTTCAATAATGGTCTGGAGAATAAATGGTGGTATTTGTACAGATAATGCTGCATCATCAACATACTTATGGACCGTCAAACGATGTCCAAAGCGTAGCTGTTGAATATTTAAATAGCTATCGACAAATAGCACCTCGTTTTTTAAAGCAATTAACACCTCATGATTATTATATTTAAATTTAAAAAACGTTGCTAAGGCCTCAATGCCCGCTACCAAATCTTCCTTTCGATTGATACGGGCTAGGCTCAGTAATGAATTTAATGCGTTAAAAAAGAAATGGGGCTGTATTTGCTGATTTAGCTGAAGAATATTGGCTCTTTGTAAATCTTGCTTTAGCTCTAAATTTCTTTTTTCTTCCTCTAGGCTATCAATTTGTTTTTCGAAAATAAATATAAAAGTAAGCAGAAAAGCTCCAATAATTGGAGCGATTACACATAGGAGAATATATATGTTGAAGGTTTCTAGTTGTAACATAATGACCTCTCCATTGAATTTATAAGTGTAAGTTACATTAAACTAAATTTTCTGCAAAATGGCAAGCTACCTTATGGGTTGCCGTAATTTCCCGTAAAGCGGGCACCTCTGCTTTACATTTATCTGTAGCGAACGGACAACGTGTATGGAAGCTACAGCCTGTGGGGGGATTTAACGGTGATGGTAGATCTCCCTTTAAAATAATACGCTCCTTACGATGCTCCTTATCAATGACTGGAATCGACGAAAACAGTGCTTTTGTATAAGGGTGATGCGGCTGGGTGAAAAGGGATTGCTTATCAGCAATTTCTACGACTTTTCCAAGATACATAACCATTATCCGGTCTGATATATGGCGCACCACACTTAAATCATGTGAGATAAATAAAAAGGTTAAATCTAAATCTTTTTGTAGCTGTTTCAGTAAATTTAAAATTTGTGCTTGGATAGATACGTCCAGGGCAGAAACTGATTCATCACAAATAATAATTTTGGGATTGACCGCAAGTGCTCTTGCGATCCCAATACGTTGACGTTGCCCACCAGAAAATTCATGTGGATAACGCTCTAAATATTCTGGTCGCAGTCCAACAAGTGACATTAATTCAATCATGCGTGCCTCTTGCTGCTCTGGAGGAACTATTTTTTGAATAGACATGGCCTCTGTTAACATTTTGCGAATGGTGCGTCTTGGGTTCAGAGATGCATAAGGATCTTGGAAAATTATTTGAATGTCCTTGCGTGCTACTCGCAGCTCTTTTTTATTCATCGTTACTAAATTTTTGCCGAATAATAACACTTCTCCAGATGTAGGCTCATCTAATCTTAAAATAGAGCGACCTGTCGTTGATTTACCGCAGCCAGATTCTCCAACAATACTAAGTGTTTCACCAGGCATAATCTCAAAGGAAACACCGTCCACCGCTTTAACCACCTGCTGTGGACCGAAGAGTTTTTCTTTTTTTAAGGAAAAATGTTGTTTTAAATTATTTACTTGTAATAGTGGCTGTGCTTGCTGCTCTTTTATCATAAGGTCATCTCCTCCATAAGTGTTGCTCCCTGCCATTCCTTACTGTACATCCAGCATCTTACCTTTTTCCCTGGCTCAATCGTAAGAAGTTCAGGCTGTTTTTCAAGGCATAAGTCTGTAGCAAATGGACAGCGTTCTGCATAGCGGCAGCCAATTGGATAATGATATGGACTTGGAACGGTTCCATGAATAGTAGATAATTCCTCTTGATCCTCATATAGTTTTGGCAAGGATTGAATTAAACCATTAGTATAAGGATGTAATGGTTTTTCAAAAAGGCTATCAGTTGTGCCTTCCTCTACAACCTGCCCTGCATACATAACGGCGATTTTATCGCAAATCTCAGCTACAACACCAAGATCATGGGTAATGAAGATAATGCTCATTCCTAACTGCTTTTGCAAATTTTGAATAATATCAATAATTTGAGCTTGAATGGTTACATCTAAGGCAGTCGTCGGTTCGTCAGCAATTAAAACATCTGGCGTACAAGCAAGTGCCATCGCTATCATAATACGTTGACGCATCCCGCCACTTAGCTGATACGGCTCTTGTTTCGCTCTTTTTTCAGGGGCTGGAATGCCAACTAGGCGAATCATATCCACCGCTTTTTGCCATGCTTCTTTACGTGATAAACCTTGGTGTAAACGAATGGATTCAGCGATTTGTTCACCAACGGATAGCACAGGATTTAAGCTTGTCATAGGCTCTTGGAAAATCATTGATATTTTATTGCCTCGAATTTTACGTAATTCTTCATCTGATAATTTCAAGATGTCTGTATTGTTTAAAAGAATTTCACCATTAACAATTTTGCCAGGGGGTGAAGGGACTAATCGAAGTAGTGATAGGGAAGTCATGGATTTCCCACAACCAGATTCTCCGACAATGCCCAGTGTTTCTCCTTTTTGAAGTGTAAAGGAAACACCGTCCACAGCTTTAGCGACTCCCTCACTCGAATAAAAAAAAGTTTGTAAATTCTTAACTTCTAACACTGTATCTTGTTTCATCTGTTTTTTCCCTCCCTAGTTTAAATCCATCCGTTTATTAAAGATTCGATACAAAATATCGACGAAAAGATTAATGAATACGAATATTAATGAAGCGACTAGCACGCCTCCTTGAACGATTGGTATATCTCGTGTACGAATTGCATCGACAATCATTCGACCTAATCCGTTCACGGCGAAAACAGATTCTACTAATACTGTGCCGCCAAGTAAACTACCAAACTGTAAGCCTACTACTGTAATAACTGGAATTAAAGCATTCCTTAATGCATGCTTTAAAATGATAATATAACCTTTTAAGCCTTTAGCTTTAGCCGTTCGAATATAATCTTGATTGACGACTTCTAACATACTTGAACGTGTCATACGTGCAACGATGGCAGCACCACCTGCGCCGAGTGTAACCGCAGGTAGAATAATATGTTTAGCACTGTCCCAGCCTGCAACAGGTAGCCAATGTAACTGAACGGAGAAAACGTACATTAATAAAATACCTAACCAGAAACTAGGGAGCGAGATTCCTAATAATGCCACAATCATTAAACCAACATCCATGAAGGAATAAGGGCGGATTGCTGAGATGATGCCGGCAATCAGCCCGAGAACAATAGTAATTAAAATACTATAAAAGGCCAGCTCAATTGTAATTGGTAAACGAGCCGTAATTTCTTCAAATACAGGTTGATTATTTTTTAAAGAATGACCCATGTCACCTTGTAAAAGATTTTTAATGTAATCTGTATATTGAATAGCTAAAGGCTTATTCAGTCCTAAATTTTCACGCAATTCATTAACGGTTTCTTGTGAAGCTCCTTCACCAGCTAAAATGATGGCCGGATCGCCTGGAATCATTTGCATAATTAGAAAAACAACAAGCGTTACACCGAGCGTCACGGGGATAATTTGAGCAAGTCGTTTTAGGATAAATAATGTCATATAACTTCTCTCCTTTAATTTTTCATTCTTGGATCTAAAGCATCTCGTAAACCATCTCCGAATAGGTTAAATCCTAGAACAAGGATGGAAATCATAATACCTGGGAAAAGGGCCATATATGGGGCCGTAAAAAGAAAATCCCTCCCATTGGATAGCATGGCACCCCATTCAGGAGATGGCGGTTGTGCACCTAATCCTAAGAATGACAGACCTGCAGCAGATAAAATGGCTGTTGCTAAACGCATAGATGCTTGGACAATAATAGGTGATAAAATATTCGGGAAGATATGCTTGATTAATATGGTCATATCATTCGCACCGAGTGTTTTAACAGCATCGATATATTCTAATTTTTTTACTTCCATTGTCGATCCACGTACAATACGGGCAAACATAGGGATGGAAAAGAATCCAACAGCAATAGTTACATTAATAAGACTTGGTCCTAATGCGCTGACAATCGCTAAAGCTAGTAATATACCTGGAAAGGCAAGCATGATATCTAAAATACGACTAATAATCGAATCAATCCATCTTCCATAGTAGCCAGAGATAAGGCCGAGGATTGTCCCAATTGTTCCACCAAATAACACGGCTGAAATACCAACACCAAGAGATAAACGGGAGCCATATAATATTCGACTTAAAATATCTCGTCCTTTGTCATCTGTCCCCATTAAATGATCTAAACTGGGTCCTTGTAATTTTTGATCTAACTGAACATCGAATGGATCATAAGGAGCTATAATTGGCCCGATAAGAAACATCAATATATAGAGAAGAATGATGATACCCCCTGCGACAGCGGCCTTATTTTTTTTGATTTTGTTTAGGAACGAGACAAGATTCTTTTTTCTAGAAGCTTTACGTGCATTCACTAAAACAGCATGGTCTATAGTAGTAGTTACTTTATCCATAATGAAACTCCTTTTCTATTTGATTTGATTTCAATTTAGTGAAAAGCGTAAAGAATGTAAATATTTTAGAAGGTATTAGTCAGAAAATTTAAAAAACAAGTAAAGATTTTAAAAAACAAGTGAATTTTATTTCTTTATAATTCGAAATGTAAGGACGAAAACATAAAAGGAGGAAATGTTTATGAAGAGAATGAAGGTTTTTTTATTGATGACACTAATTACTGTTCTAGTTTTGCAGGCATGCTCAACTGCTAGTAATAAGAGTGCTGAAGGTTCCAATGAGGGATCGAAAAGTGTAGGAGGGGAATTAGTTGTTTTAAGAGCATCAGATGCAACAAGCCTGGATCCTCACTTTATTACTGATATCCCTTCAGCGAATATAATTCATGGCAAAGTATATGAAACACTTGTTGCTTTTGATAGAGATCGTAAAATTGCTCCATTACTTGCAAAAGAGTGGGAACAAAAAGATGATGTCACATGGACGTTTAATTTAAATGAAGGCATTAAATTCCATGATGGAGCTGATTTTAATGCGGAAGCTGTAAAAGCTACATTCGATCGCATTTTAGATCCAGAGACTGGTTCACCACAGCGTGATAAATTATCAATGATTAGTGAAGTAGTAGTCGATGATACGTATGTTGTCACGATGAAATTAAAGGAGCCATATGCACCACTTTTATCAATTTTAGCAAGTCAGGAAGGTAGTATGATTAGCCCGAAAGCTATTGCAGAAGCGGCAGATGAATTAGCAACACATCCAGTAGGGACAGGTCCATTTGTATTTGATGCTTGGAAATCGGGTCAAGAAATTACATTAAATTCAAACAAATACTATTGGGGTACGGTACCAAAAGTAGATAAAGTAACATTTAAAGTAGTACCCGAGGATTCTACACGTTTAGCGATGATTGAAAGCGGAGAAGCGCATATCGCTGAGCAAGTACCAGTAACTGAAATTGATCGTATTGAAAATTCGTCAACTATGAATCTATTCCGTGCAGAAGGATTGGCAGTAGAATTCATTGGTTTCAATGTGAAGGATGAACTGTTATCAGATGTTAAAGTGCGTCAAGCAATTAGTTATGCAGTGGACCGTGAAGCAATTATTAGCGGTATTTATGATAATGTAGGCACACTTGCCAATTCCGCAATGAGTCCAAAAATTATCGGTTATTCTAGTGAAACAAAGCCATATGATTATGATGTAGTAAAAGCAAAAGAACTACTAAAAGAAGCGGGTGTTAAAGAAGGAACAAAAGTTAAATTACTAACGAGCGACCGTAAAGAGCGTATTAATATGGCAGAGGTTATTCAATCTCAATTGAAGGGCATTGGTCTAGACGTTGATATTCAAGTAATGGAATACGGCGCATTTATTTCTGAAATTACGAAAGAACAACACCAAATATTTATTAGTGGCTGGGGTAATGCAACTGGAGATGCTGATTATAACCAATTTAATCTATTCCATACGGCTTCTATGGGACCTCCAGGAAACCATTTCTACTATTCAAATCCAGAAATAGACAAGCTAATTGAGCAAGGACGTTCTGAATCAAATCAAGAGGCACGTAATGAAATCTACAAAAAAGCAATGCAAATGGAGTTAGATGATGCTGTGTATATTCCAGTTCGTAACTACGAGCATTTAGCTGTTTACAGTAATGCTGTTAAAGGGTTCTGGTTAGATGCATCTAACTATACGATGATCAGTGGCGTTGAAATTGTAGAATAATCAAACTTGGTGAAACCTACAAATACCAATGAGGAGGAAACTATGAATAAATTACTGCTGAAAAATGTGAGATTAGAAGAGGCATTTGAGCATGAAAATGAACGCATTGTTGCAACGCGTACTGCTATTTATGATGTTCTAATTGTAGATGGATATGTTCAACAAATAGATAAGAATATAGTAGTCGATGGCGATGTAGAGATAGTAGATGCTCAGAAGCAATTATTAGTACCATCTTTCCGAGAAATGCATATTCATATAGATAAAACTTATTTTGGTGGAGAGTGGCAGGCGCCAAGACCTATTACAAAAGGGATATTAACGCGCATCGAGGAAGAACAAACGTTGCTTCCTAAACAATTACCGACCGCGGCTTATCGGGCTGAGGAAATGGTTAAGTGGTTAATTTCACAAGGACATACACATATACGGTCGCATTGTAATGTGGACCCACAAATTGGGACCAAGCATATTGAAATTACAAAGCAAGTATTAGAAACATATCAAGATCAAATTACTTATGATATTGTGGCTTTCCCACAGCATGGTTTACTGCGCTCTAATGTGGAAGGACTGATCCGTGAGGCGATGGCAATGGGGGCAACGCTTGTTGGAGGAGTTGACCCATCCATTGTAGATAGAAATATTGAGAAGTCATTGCAAACAACGATGGCTATTGCTCAAGACTATCAGGCTGGGATTGATATTCATATTCATACAGCTAATACTTTAGGTGAATTTGAATTTTATAAACTAATCGAATTAACCAAACAGGCGAAAAAAGAAGGACAAGTTACAATTAGTCATGCAATGGCGCTTGCGGATTTAGAACAATCAAGATTAGAAAACTTAGTTCAGGCGATGGCTGCTGTTCAAATGGATGTTACAACAACGGTACCAACGGATATTAATCGCTCGACGATACCTATTCCATACCTTTATAACAATGGTGTAAAAGTTTCTGTTGGACATGATAGTTTAACAGATCATTGGTCTCCTTATGGTACAGGAAACACCATTATGAAGTTAAATGTAATGGCGGAGAGATTCCGTTTTATTGATGAATATTCATTAAGTCGCGCTTGGAAATATGCTTCGGGTGGCATTACTCCATTGAATGATGCAGGAGAACGTGTTTGGCCACGGGTTGGTGATAAAGCCAATATGCTTTTAGTAGATGGAATTAGTACTGCGCATGTTGTAGCAAGAAGATGCCCTATTTCTACAGTTATTTCACAAGGACATATTATTCACCAACAGGAAGTTGGAGAGTTGAAAGGAGAATACAGATGAAGCACTGGCTTACAAATGTTCTACTTGAAACAGGAGAATATCTAAAAGAAAATGATACTATCGGTACAAAGGTGGAGCTTTTTCACCTTGAAATTACGGATGGCTTTATTTCTCAAATTGTACCAGCAACACAAACAATTGACTCTCTAGATGAAGTAACAGATATGAAAGGGAAGCTGCTATTACCAGCCTTTAAAGAAATGCATAATCACTTAGATAAGACATACTTATCTTTACCGTGGAAAGCATGTGTGCCTGTAAAAAACTTGAAAGAACGCTTGGGTCGTGAAGCACAAGAATTATCGGTCCTTGCAACGACTGGGAAACAACGAGCTGCAGCCATGATTGAGAAAATCCTCCATAATGGTGCCAATCATATCCGTACACATGTCAATATCGATCCGTACATTGGCTTAAAAAACTTAGAGGGTGTGCTAGAAGCATTGGAAGATTATAAAGATGTTGTGACATCAGAAGTCATTGCCTTTCCACAGCATGGCTTACTAAAAGACGATGTGCCTAAATTATTACGTGAAGCCTTGCGCAATGGGGCAACGATGATTGGTGGGCTAGATCCTGCTGGTATTGATAATTCAATAGAGCCTTCTCTTTATGAAGTCATGAATATCGCACAAGAATTTAACGTAGATGTTGATATTCACCTACATGATGGTGGTCATGTTGGCTATTATACAATCGATAAATGGATCGATATTGTAGAGGATGCAAACTATCAAGGGAGAACGGCTATTAGTCATGCCTTTTCTCTTGGGGATGTAACAGCTTTGGAACAGCATAAAATTGCAGATCGTCTAGCGCAGCAGCAAGTAAAAATTATGTCAACGGTGCCATTTGATTTAAGACGATTAATCCCACCCATTGATTTACTAACAGAGCATGGAGTAGATGTTCACTTTGGTTGTGATGGTTTTTATGATTCATGGAGTCCATATGGCTCTGGAGATATTTTAGAAAAAGCAACGACTTTTGCGGACAATACCCGTAAGCTAGATGAGCGTTCTATTCGACAAACATTAAAATACATTACAAATGGTGTCACACCATTGGATGCCAATGGTCAAAAGGTTTGGCCAAGCGTGCAAGATGAAGCAAGCTTTGTTTTCTTTGACGCCGTTTCTAGCGCTGAAGTCATTGCACGTAAGCCATCAAAACGGGTGGTAATGTCAAAAGGCAAGTTTATCCATTAAGTATCAATCTAAATCCCCCTTATTTAGATACTATAGCAAACTAGAAATTTTCTAGTTTGCTATACTTATGTTTTAATAGATAGGAAGAAATACAAGAAAGGGAAGTAGATTTTTAAAAGAGTTGATCATGAACTATGTAGAAGTCTCTTATATACAGGTGCGATAAATATGAAGCAACTAACGATCTATATGATTTTATTTAGCTGTGTATTTTTTTGGGCCAGTAACTTTATTATTGGCTCTATTTTAATTGAACATTGGTCTCCGATCATGGTTGCTATTTTTAGATTAATGGTCATTGTTCTATTTTTAGGCTGCATTAGTTGGAAGGCAATTATTCGTACAACGTTTACACGCAATGACCTACTGTTGCTGATCATTGCAGGAATACTAGGTGTTTCCGTCAATCACTATAGCTTCTATGCAAGTCTCCAGCATACCTCTCCTATTACCGCGGCATTAATTTTAGCCTGCGCACCGATTGTCACATCTTTACTAAATAAAATGATTTATCATGAATCACGAAACGGTATATTTTGGTTAGGGGCAATCATTTCATTTATAGGAGTTGGCCTCATCATTACTAAAGGAGCCCTCATCACCATTTCTATTGGAAAGGGAGAGGTGCTAAGTTTAATTACGATGCTAAGCTTTGCCTTATTTCTTATTATTGTGAATCATCTCAGTCTGAAATTATCAGCCCAGTCCATCACCTTTTATACAAATCTAATCGGTTTGCTGGTGCTTGTCCCATTTTCGTTTACGATGTGGACACGAATAAATTGGCAAGTAACATACTCTTATTGGATGCTGCTCATTTTATCAGCGGTTATTATTCATGGGATTAGTAATTTACTTTGGAATCAAAAAATGAAGGAGATTGGCTCAACGAATGCTTCGCTATTATTGAATTTTGAGCCAGCTATCGCTATGCTATTAAGTGCGATTTTTTTAAAGCAATTTCCTACAAGTGTCCAAGTATATGGCTCCTTATTGATTTTACTAGGAATTCTGCTATGTATTTACTATAAGGAAATAAGAACTTTGCTTTTTATGAAAAGAAAAACAACTTAAAAAATCTATTATTTTGTACAGTATGTTGGAAATATTTCTAGCATGCTGTTTTTTTTGTATATGTTTTGTTTTTTTACAAAAATAATATTTCACGAAAAATGGACTTGTTCTAGCATATTTATAACCTGATAGAAGCAATTCATTGTGACTCAGAGTGTTAAACGTTCAATTTTAGTTGAAAAAAATATATATTTGAATAATAAAAATGAAGGAAAATTGAAAGTGGTTTAAAAATTATACATTCACTGTATTGTTATAAAAATATTATTTTACAATTTAAAGTAAAAAAAGAGGTGTTATACCATTTTTAAGGATATTTTTAAAAATAAAAAATTTGTCTTTTTCTATTGTGAAATTCTCTCTTATTCTAAAAATTTCTATATTATGTGTAATGCATTTGCTGTATTTCAAGTGTTGTTGCCTCCTGTTAAAAATGGTAAAAAGAGACGTATGTATCTGTTGAATGTGAAATTATGCACAAAAATAATTATTTTGATATAATTAATGGTTATTTGTAAAATAGAGTAGAAAAGTAATAATAGCTAAAAGGTGTTATGCTTTTTGTAGTATAAACGCTGTTTTGCTTAGAAAATGTAGGGTTTATTTAATGAAAAATATTAATGGAAAAACAAAATACTTTTTGGAGAAATAATATTTTTTAGAAAAACATCTTGCATTTGAATAATTCTAAGTGGTAAATTGTTTAACATGGACGTTCATAGAATTTTCACAGGTAGCAAAAGAGGGGAGAAATGAGAATTTATGAATAAAAATAGATGGTTAATTGCATTATCTGCAATCGCTATTCACCTTTCAATCGGTGGAGCCTATGCATACAGTGTATACAAGATACCGATTGTCACAGAAATGGGATGGAGTGAAACAAAGGTAACGGTTGCCTTTACCATTATGATGGGGCTTGCTGGGTTTTCAGCTGCATTATTTGGTAGTTTAGTAGAGAAGATGGGACCACGTAAATCGGCGATGGTAGCAGCGGTCTTATTTGGAGCAGGACAAGCTGGTGCAGGAGTTGCAATTTCAATGGATTCGGTCGTGTTGTACTGGTTAACATATGGCGTACTTAGTGGATTAGGTATGGGGATTGGTTATATTGCGCCAGTATCAACGCTTGTAAAATGGTTCCCAGATCGACGAGGTCTAGCAACAGGGATGGCCGTACTTGGTTTTGGATCTGGTGCACTAATTACAGCGCCAGTCGCAGCCAACTTAATGGAGGCAGTTGGCATCTCTACAACATACTTTATTTTAGGGGCAAGTTATTTCACGTTAATGATTTTAGGGGCTTCATATATAGCGCCGCCTAAGCCTGGTTATATGCCAGCTAATATGAAGGCAGCAGCCGATAACGGCAAAGAAGTAGTAAAGAAAGATTTAGCAGTTATGTCAGCACGTGAGGCTGTCAAAACAAAGCATTTCTGGATGCTATGGTCTATGCATTTAGTGAATGTTACTGCAGGAATTATGATGATTTCTGTTGCCTCACCTATGGCGCAGGAAATTGTCGGGCTATCAGTTGCAGGAGCTGCAGCGATGGTAGGAATCATGGGGTTATTTAATGGTGGTGGTCGTTTAATTTGGGCCGCTGTATCTGATTATATTGGACGTTCAAATGTATTTGTTATTTTCTTTACAGCACAGCTAATTACATTTATCGTTTTACCACATACAACGAACGTGATTATTTTCCAAGCACTTATTTTCTTAGTCGTTAGTTGCTATGGTGGAGGATTCTCAAATTTACCTGCTTTTGCAAGTGATTTATTTGGAACGAAACAACTTGGTGTGATCCATGGTTATTTATTAACAACTTGGTCATTGGGTGGTATTTTCGGACCGTTGTTAGTAAGCACTATCAAAAATGCTTATGGAAGCTATATTCCTGTATTCTATGTATTTGCAGGGTTAATCGCTGCTTCATTAATCATTTCAATCACATTACGTGCTGATGTACGTAAACAAACTGCTTTAAAAGCGGCACAAAATGTTGGAGACGTTTCCGCTACTCAATAATCTATTTTTGCGATAACTGTATAGGTGTCATTTCGCACATGGCACTTATATAGTTATTTTTTTGCATTGATTGTTATATAACAATTATCGGTTCCTCGTTTAATGTATAACAGTGCATACCTGATGTCAATACCATTACTGGAAATGAAAAAATTTCGTTATTAAAAGAGAAAATTTGTAACGAAAGATGGGGTAAGGGATAAAGCGCTAAAATTTGAATCTTTTCTCAAAAGTAATCGTATATAAAGTAATTAGGGAGGGATCTACTATGGGGAAATTTTCTTTAGATGAATTTGTTCATAAAACACAGCAGGATGATCAAGAAAATGATTATTTTGAATTGGAAACTGAGCGTGTATTAGAGGTTAATTTAAACGGTGAAGTATGGTCCAAAATGGGCGCAATGATTTCCTATACAGGAGACATTAAATTTGAACGTGAGCGCGTGTTGGAGCACGGACTTGGTAAGATGTTTAAAAAGGCTTTAACAGGTGAAGGTACACAATTGATGAAAGCAAGTGGAAAGGGCAGACTTTATTTAGCCGATCAAGGTAAGAAAGTAACCGTCTTTGATTTGAAAAACGACAGTCTTTGTGTAAATGGTAATGATCTACTTGCTTTTGAGCCTAGCATCAACTGGGATATACGGTTAATGCGAAAAATGGCTGGCATCATGTCAGGTGGTTTATTTAATGTAACGTTACAAGGGACAGGGAAAGTAGCGATTACAACACACTTCGAACCATTAACATTATTAGTAAAACCAGGTGAAACGGTTTATACTGACCCACATGCCACTGTCGCGTGGTCAGGGAATTTAACACCTGAGTTTAAAACAGATATTAGCTTCCGTACATTTATTGGTCGTGGAAGTGGCGAATCAATCCAGATGGCGTTTTCGGGTGAGGGCTTTGTCATTATCCAGCCATTTGAAGAAGTATATATGTCTAGTGAAAGCTAAAAAAGCGTGTCCGCTTTGTCCGGACACGCTTTTTCTTCTATTATTATAATGCCGCATTCATTCCTGCAATACGTCCCGTTACAAGGGCAGAGGTAATATTATAACCTCCTGTATAGCCGTGAATATCTAGGATTTCACCACAGAAGAATAGGCCTTCTTTTCTCTTGGAAGCCATTGTTTTTGGCTCAATTTCTTTTACGGAGACACCACCACCTGTAACGAATGCTTTATCAAGTGATTGTGTGCCACTTACTGTCAAAGTGAAGTTAACGAGTAAACGAGCTAGCTGACGAATTTTATCTTGGGATAATTCGGCACCCGTTACTTGTACATCGATATTTGCCTGTTCACATAAAAATAATAGCCAACGTTCTGGGGCGATGCCTTTCCAAATATTTTTCACAGCTTTTTTCGGATCCTCTTTGATCAACTTATTTAAATATTGTAGACATGTTTCTTCATTATAATTAGTTAAAGTTTGTATACGCATTGTTACGGGCTCATAGCCTGTTTTCATTAATTCTTTCACAACGAATTGGCTACAGCGTAAAACGGCAGGACCGCTTAAGCCAAAGTGTGTAAAGAGCATGTCCATTTGATGGGTAACGAGTACCTTACCTTTTTTGTTTAGCACAGAGACAGCAACATCACGTAAGGCTAGACCCTGTAGTTCACGTGCTTGAATGAAGTCCTCTTTCGAGATAACAGGGACTTCTGTTGGGAATAAAGTTGTAATTGTATGGCCAGCTCGCTCTGCCCATGGATAGCCATCGCCTGTCGATCCCGTTTGTGGGACAGCCTTGCCACCAACGGCTACAATGACGGCTTGGCTACGAATTTCGGAGCCATCTGTAAGACGGACACCGAGAATTTTTTCTTCATCCATGACAAGCTTGTTAACGGCTGTGTGTAAACGAACTTCAACATGTAAACGTTGAAGCTGACGAATTAGCGCATCGACAACATCTTGTGCACGGTTAGATACAGGAAACATTCTACCATGATCCTCTTCTTTTAGAGCAACACCAAGCCCTTCAAAAAATGCGATAATATCTTCATTATTATAAACGGTAAAAGGACTATAAAGAAAACGACCATTACCAGGTATATGCTTCACGATTTCTTCAACAGGCAAACGATTGGTCACATTACAGCGCCCGCCACCAGAAATGGCTAATTTTTTTCCAAGTTTTGCACCTTTTTCTAACAATAAAACTTTCTTTTTCCGCTCTCCAGCAGCAATCGCCGCCATTAAACCAGATGGGCCACCACCGATCACGATTACATCATACATAGTTAGAAACTCACTTTCTTTTCAATTTAGGAATCTTTCCTATTATACATGAAGTCTATATAGAGTAGGGGCTTCTTTGACATTGAAAATAATAGCAAAGTGTTTTATAATTCTTTATCCCTTCCTTCGTATTGAAGGGTATTTTATAGTAGAATGAAACACAATAAATTTTGTTATACAATTATATCGATGAAAGTTTCCTTTATTAGCATAGTCAGCATGAAATGAATGTCTTTTCATGCTATTATGGTAAAGGTTATGCACTAAATTATGAGGTGAAAAATAGAATGTGCGGATTTATAGGTTATATTAATGGAACAAATGTGATTGATCATCATCAAACAATTGAAAATATGATGAATACAATTATTCACCGCGGGCCAGATAGTGGTGGTATTCACAGTGACGATACAGTAACGTTAGGATTTAGACGATTAAGTATTATTGATTTATCAGATGTAGCGAATCAGCCATTATATAGTGAAGACGGCAATATTGTGCTTGTATTCAATGGAGAGATTTTTAACTTCCAAGAGCTGCGTGCAGATCTTATTGAAAAAGGACATACTTTTAAAACGCAATCAGATAGTGAAGTTATTATTTATGGCTATGTAGAGTATGGTGTAGACTTTGTGAAAAAGCTACGTGGTATGTTTGCTTTCTGTATTTGGGATAAAAAGAATGATTTACAATTCATTGCTCGTGATGGTTTTGGTATTAAACCATTGTATTACTCTGAACATACAACAGATGGTACGTTTATTTTTGGCTCTGAAATTAAATCATTTTTACCACATCCTTCATTTATTAAAGAATTAAATAAAAAGGCATTACGTCCTTATTTAACATTCCAATATTCTTCGATGGATGAGACATTCTTTAAAGGGGTCTTTAAATTACCACCAGCACACTATATGCTCATTCAAAATGGCAAAAAGCAAATTGTGCAATATTGGGATAAAAAATTCCATGCTAAAGAAGCATCCATTGAAAAATACATTGAAGAAATTCGTTCAACTGTTAAAGAATCAGTAGAAGCTCATAAAATCAGTGATGTAAAAGTTGGTTCATTCTTATCAGGTGGTATTGACTCAAGTTATATTACGTCCTTATTACGTCCAGATAAATCATTCTCAGTTGGGTTTGCTGATTATGAAGATATGTTTAATGAAACGAACCTAGCTAAAGATTTATCTGATACGTTAAATATTCAAAATGAACGTAAATATATTACGGCAGATGAGTGTTTTGAAGCTCTTCCAAAAATCCAATGGCATATGGATGAGCCACAATCGAATCCTTCTTCTGTACCTCTGTACTTCCTTTCAGAGCTAGCCTCTAAAGATGTAACAGTTGTACTATCAGGTGAAGGTGCGGATGAAATTTTCGGTGGCTACTCTTGGTATCAAAACTCAGGAAGAATGCAAAAATATGAAAAACTTCCATTGGGTGTTCGTAAAACGTTACGTGGAATCGCGGAAGCTCTACCTAAAAGCCAATATACGAACTTCCTTATAAAAGGTGGTCAAACGGTAGAGGAACGCTTTATAGGGGAAGCAGTAGTTTGGGATGAAGTAGATGCAATTAATGTTCTAAAACCTGACTATAAAAATGCACCATCTGTAAAATCTATTACAAAACGTATTTATGACGAAGTACCAGGCGAAGATGATGTGACGAAAATGCAGTATTTAGATTTAAATCTTTGGATGCCAGGCGATATTTTATTAAAAGCTGACAAGATGAGTATGGCGCATTCGATTGAATTACGTGTACCATTCTTAGATAAAGAAGTAATGGAATTAGCTAAAAATATTCCTTCTCAATATCGCGTCAACGACATTGATACAAAATATGTTCTGCGCCAAGCTGCACATCAAGAATTACCAGAAGAATGGGCTAAACGTCCGAAGTTAGGCTTCCCAGTACCAATTCGTCACTGGTTACGTGAAGAAAAGTATTACAACATGGTAAAAGAAATGTTTACTACTGACTTTGCCAATGAATTTTTTGATACAAAACAATTAGTTGGCTATTTAGATGAACACTATGAAGGAAAAGCAAACCGAGGTCGTTATATTTGGACAGCCTATGTATTCCTAGTGTGGTATAAAAAGTTCTTTGTGGACATGTAATAAAGAAATGGGCTTTAATCGGTGGGGTTTTTTGTAATCCTCACCGATTATTTTCAGGTCTTTTTTCATCAAGTATACTTTTAAATGAACTTTTTGATGATTTTATGCGTCTCATTTCCTATAAATATGTTAAGATTACAGTTGGTTTACTTATGAAACTTTCGAGTGACAGCGCTTGCATGTTGTGACTATAAAAAAACGAAAAGATTTTTATAAGTATGCTTGGAAGTATAACTATAATATTGATTTTACAATGAATGGATGGGTATGATGTCCAATTTAATGAAAGGTACTGCGATATTAACATTGGGGATGTTTTTATCGAAGGTGCTCGGATTAATTTATATTTTTCCGTTTTATGCAATTGTCGGAGAGAAAAATATCGCACTCTATCAATATGCATACATCCCTTACTCTATTATGCTGGCAATCGCCATATCAGGTGCGCCCATTGCTGTCTCCAAATTTGTTTCTAAATACAATGCAATGGGGGATTATCAATCAGGTCGAAAGCTGATGAAATCGGGCATACTCATTATGATGATGACTGGTTTTGCAGCATTTATTGCCCTCTTTTTCCTTGCTACACCTATAGCAGGATTGGTGATTAAAAGTGAAGAACAAGTTTTTACAGTAGATCAGATTGCTTCGGTCATAAGATGGGTTAGCTTTGCCTTAATTGTTGTACCTTTTATGAGTCTTTGGCGAGGTTTCTTCCAAGGCTATGACAAAATGGAGCCTACCGCTGTTTCACAATTAGTCGAGCAAATTGTGCGAATTGTCGTGTTACTAGGCGGTTCCTTTATCGTGGTGGTTGTGTTCAAAGGTAAACCAGAGACTGCCATTTCCTTTGCAGTATTTGCAGCCTTTATCGGAGCGATCGGTGGCTTAGGTGTTCTTTATTATTATTGGAAAAAATATCAGCCTGAATTTAACTTATTACGCAGTCAAAGTGTAACCTCTACACAGCTGCCCATGTCCAATATTTATAAAGAAGTTATTACCTACTCCATACCAATGGTGTTCGTAGGTGTAGCCAATCCACTATTCCAATTAGTCGATATGCTTACATTTAATGGGGCTATGACATCCATTGGCTTAGCTGAGGTGACAGATACCTATCTATCGATGATTAACTTTATGACACATAAGGTTGTCATCATTCCTGTCATGCTAGCAACAGGTTTTTCGATGGCGCTTGTCCCGACGATTACAAAATATTACACACAGGGGGAATATTTATCGCTACGTCATGCGATGGATAAAACCTATCAAATTTTAATTTTCATTACATTGCCAGCCGTAGTTGGTATTTCTCTATTAGCAAATGAAATTTACTTTATGCTGTATTCTGAAAGTGAAATGGGTTCGATGATTTTAGCCCATTATGCACCTGTTGCCATTTTATTTGCGTTATTCCAAGTGACAGCTGCCCTATTACAAGGAATTGATTTTCAAAAATGGATTGTCTTCAGCTTATTATCAGGAATTTTCGTTAAACTAGCGCTAAATATCCCATTAATTCGTTTATTGGAGGCAGATGGCGCTATTGTAGCAACTGCAATCGGTTATAGTGTATCCATTATTATTAATATTCTTGTGTTACGTAAAACATTAAATTATCGATCAGAGATGGTCGTTCGACGTGTCATGTTAATTGCATTATTGACTATGGCAATGGCGGTCAGTGTGTTGATTGTCCATAAGCTACTGGAATTACTAATGGGTCCAGTTGATAGTAAATTCTCAGCATTACTGTTCTCTGTTATTTGTGCAGTTGTTGGCGTAGCTGTCTATGGCTTCTTGTCACTCCGTATAGGTTTGGCACAAAAGCTATTAGGTGAACGATTAACTCGTATTATGAGCAAGCTGGGAATGAAATAGGAGTGGTAAGATGCGGTTAGATAAATTACTTGCAAATATGGGATATGGCTCTCGCAAGGAAGTTAAACAGCTATTAAAGCAAAAAGCTGTCACAGTAGATGGTGCTTCTGTCAAAGATGCTGCTATGCATGTTGACCCAGAACAGCAAAATGTGTCCGTCTATGGAGAGCGTGTCGTTTATACAGAATTTGTCTATTTTATGATGAATAAACCACCAGGTGTTATTTCTGCAACAGAAGATTTAAGAGATGAAACAGTTATTGACCTATTGGAGCCATTAGACCAGCATTTTCAACCTTTTCCGGTTGGCCGACTCGATAAAGATACAGAAGGCCTACTGGTATTAACGAATGATGGTATATTAGCTCATAAATTATTGTCTCCTAAAAAACACGTGCCAAAGGTTTATTACGCACATATTGAAGGTGTTGTAACGGAAGAGGACGTAGAGAAATTTGCAGAAGGCGTGGAGCTAGATGATGGGTATATGACAAAGCCTGGCAAGCTTGTTATTCTAAAATCTGCGCCACAATCTGAAATTGAGCTAACCATTCAGGAGGGCAAATTTCATCAGGTGAAGCGAATGTTTGAGTCTGTAGGTAAACGTGTAACCTATTTAAAGCGTATATCTATGGGGAATCTAAAATTAGACGATCACCTGGCGTTAGGAGAATATCGTGAGCTAACTGCAGAAGAATTAAACTGCTTACAAAATAACCCTTAACATGTTCCTCGGTGCTAACTTAGCATCGGGGATTTATTATATACAGCCTTATGACAGTAACTGTATAATACGTAATGAGTTATCTTAATATAGTGAGGAAGCGTATTATTGTCTAAAATATTTCCAAAAAATGATGGTGAAAATAAGTAGAGGGCCAATAAATGAAGAACCTGCGAATTAAATTATTACTATCTTTAATAGCTTTTGCAGTTATCCTGGTTGCTGTAATTTCAAGTGTGAATAGGCAAATATTAGTTGATGATATAGAAGAACAAGTTGCCAGGAATAGAGTGTTAATAGAAAATCATATTCTTACAGATATGCGAACAGTAGATAATGCTCATTTATATTTTGATGAAAACATGTCAGACGAAATGGAGCAGGGACTGAGAGCTTTAAAAAACTATTATCGTGAGAATCCAAATGTTGCTACATGGGATTTACAACAAATGAAAAATAAACATAATATGGATATATACATAGTAGATCAGTCTAATACAGTAATATACACAACATTTGATAAAGATCTTGGTTTCAATTTTTCTAAGTGCTGTCAGCGTTTTTCTGCATTATTGGATGAACGACGTGCGAGTGGAGAGTTTTTCACAGACGGGATAGACATTTCCACAACGACAGGAGAATACCGAAAATTTGCCTACCTTGCTACACATGATAAGAAATATCTACTTGAACTAAGTATAGACTTATTGAAAAATCCAGTCTTTCAAACTTTTAACTTTGAGAAAACTTCAGAATATTTGGTAGCAAAATACGTTGATTTAGTAGAAGTGCAAACGATTAGTGCTGGTGGGGTTTTCTTTAATGATTCAAGATCGAAGCGGATAACCGTACAAGAACAATCCGAACAGTTTCAGAAATATTTTGAGCTAGCAAGGAAGAAGATGCAGCCTGTCGAGTATCAACAAGCATTTAATCAGGGGCAGATTGAAACGCATCTTTTTTTACCTTATGAAGCAGAGACGGTCAGAGGGGAGTCTTCCAAAAGAATTGTTTATGTGAAATATACTAATTTCACAAAAATGGAAGCGCTTCAAAAAAACACAAAACAGTTTTGGGTTTTACTAGTCATTGCTTTAGTAACCGCCTTTGTCATGCTGTTAGTTATTAATAAAATACTCTCTAAAACAATCCATCTCGCCACTTTTGATCCGTTAACAGGTGTCTATAATCGTGCAACCTATATTCGAAAAATGGATAGCTTACTAAAGAAACGAAAAATAAATAGGCCTGGATTATTGTTAATCGATTTAGATAATTTTAAACAAGTAAATGATCAGTTTGGCCATGCGGAAGGGGATCATATCTTAATTGGAACGGCCAAAATCTTAAAAAAAGTAGTGAAAAAAGATGGTTTTGTCGTAAGGTTTGGTGGAGATGAATTTGCCATTGTTTTGTATGATACAACAGAGCATCATATGCAACAGCTAGCAGATGCCATCTTGGCGCAAATAAGAACTCTCAAATTCGAAGGTCAAGACATAGAGAAATGGTCGGTACTATCGGTGAGTATGGGAGGGGCTATTTATCATCATCCCGAAGATTCAGAAATGAGCTTATTTGAGCGAGCGGACCAAGCACTATATCAATCGAAAAATGCTGGTAAAGACCAATACTCTAGCTATGCTGAAGCCGCTGCTGTCGAAGATGCCAAACTTTAAAAAACGCCCCATACTATTAAATAGCAAATTAAGCTATTTGATAGATATGGAGCGTTTTTTAATGTGTTGATGTTTTAGATCGATAAAAGATACAACTACACAATACTAGGACAGCTATAATTGCAAACATGGCATCCATATAGTGCGTTAATAGCCAACCTCCTATAATGGGTCCGATAAAGCCCCCTAAATTTTTAAACTGTGCAGCGCCAAGGTAGGTCGCTTTTTGAGTGTCAGGCGCAATTTCATCAATCATGACATTCATTGTAGGGAAGGCAAAGATTTCTCCAATCGTAAAAATAATCATGGCGATGATATAGAGCGTATAGTTGTCGGAGAGCCCGAACATGAATAGGCCGATCGCAAAAAATAGAATACCGATTAATAAAGTGGCGGATGAGGAAAATCGTTCAGACACAATACTAATAGGTAATTGTAATAATAAGACGACCGCTGCATTAAGTGAAATCAATAGGGAATACAGTTTTGTTCCATTTTCAACAGTTAATTCAATGAATTGTGGCAATGTCGAATCAAATTGAGAGTACCCGATATTGATAAGGATGGCCCCAAAAATAAAGCTAAGCAACACACGATTTGTTAAAAGGATTGTGAAGGTGTGCAAAATTTTTGTTTGCATAACAGCTTTTTGTTGTTGCATTTGATAACGATTTAACACGAAAAATAAAAATATGGCGTAAATAATATACATAATACCTGTTAGCATAAAAGGTATACTTGGGCTTGCTAACTGCGAGATATAGACACCTATTATTGGACCAATGACTGCGGCAATATTAATGGCAGTGTACCGTAGTGAAAAAAGTCTTTTCCGTTTATCAGAAGGTGTAAAATCAATCATTAATGCCTGAGTGGAAGGTTCAAAAAATGAGCGACAAAGACCGTTCAAGGCGTTGAATAGAATAAATAACCAAACTGTATGGACAGTGGCAAAGCCAAAGAATACGAGGCTCCATACAATGATCGTTAATAAAATGACACTTTTCCTTCCGAAACGATCCGTTAAATATCCACCAAAAAACCCCCCAACTGTAGATATAAGGGGTGCAATCCCAATAGTCAATCCAATTTGTAAAGGAGAGGCTTCAATTTCATTATGTAAATAAATAGCTAAAAAAGGCATTGCCATAAAGCTTGCAATACGTGTGAAAACTGTTCCACCTAAAATAATCCAAACTAATGGATGAAACAAATTTGACAGTTTCATATAAAATCCTCCTCTCAACAATTTAGAATGTTTCGAGTTTAACGGATTGTTAAGCAACTGTAAATAGTCAAAATACTCTCGAGAGATACGCTTCAGTAAAGTTAAACGAGAAATGACTGAACGTGCTTCATTTTATTTAAAGGAGCAAGATGAGTTTTTCATTTATTTTCTTATTCCTACTGCCAATGAAACAGCAAAATAATGATTGTCTTCGATTGATCCAAGAAGATCAACAATATCTAATAATCTTTTAACAGCAAAAAAAGAATGACCCCGACGAAAGGTCATTCTTTTCCATACACAATGCTTTACGCATTCTACGTAAAACTAAGACGTCAATTTTACTTTTTTCTTCGTCGTTGTCCATCTGCCTCGACTTGGACTCGTCACCAAATCGTTAAAGGCTAACACGTTCAAATCTCTTTGAACGGTGCGAGGAGTGATACTAAACTCTTCGACTAAATCCTGTGTAGACACGGTTCCTTTGTCTAAAATAAACATGTACACGTCTTTAATACGATTAAGCATTCGATCAGTAGTTGGTTTCATTAAATGAACCACTCCTTCATCTTAATTCTCTTGGCAAAGACTAGCGGACGACAATATGTGCGGAGTGCACTTAGGCTATTAAGTAGCTGCCTTAGACATCCCCTTTTCTAATTTTTATAGTCAGAAGAATTATTCTGATAACTTCATTATATAGAAAAACTACATGATTTTCTAGTGAATGCAATAGAAATTTACAATAGAAACATAAAATTTTCACTGTATTTTGTGGGAATACCTGAAAAACATGCTATATGTGGTAGTGTCAGTAGAAGTTGCTGAAAATAGTTGTCAGAAAGAAGATTGTCGTTTATGTTGTAAGGTGTAGAATAATGTTAATACTTGAAGGAGGTACATGGTATGAATTGGTTACAGGCTGCAAAAGAAAGGCAAGATGAATTAGTACAAGAGTTACAGGAGCTTGTGCAAATTAATAGTATTCTTGATGAGGATACAAGAACTACTGAGATACCTTTTGGTAATGGTCCACTTCAAGCGCTTGAATGGTTACTAGCAAAGGGACAAAAAGAAGGGCTACTAACGAAAAATGTTGATAACTATGCTGGACATATCGAAATGGGTGCAGGTGAAGAATTATTAGGTATTTTATGTCACGTTGATGTGGTTCCAATTGGAGATGATGCTGATTGGACATACCCACCATTTAGCGGCACTGTAGCTGATGGTAAGCTGTATGCACGTGGTGCAATTGATGATAAAGGCCCTACAGTTGCTGCATGGATGGCCATGAAACTTGTCAAAGATGCAGGTATTCAATTAGATAAAAGAGTGCGAATGATCGTTGGTACGGATGAAGAAACAGGGTTCCGCTGTGTCGACCACTATTTCAAACAGGAGGAAATGCCATCAATCGGTTTTGCACCCGATGCAGATTTCCCGCTCATTAATGCTGAGAAAGGCATTGCAGAGCTTGTGTTCTCTCAAAATAAAGTGGGTGATGCAACGAAAGAACAGCTACTACTATTTAATGCAGGAAAGCGCCCAAATATGGTACCAGATTTGGCCAAAGCAACAGTTCAGCATGCATCAGCGCAATTCGAACAGAATTTTCAAACATTTTTAAGCAAAAATCAGCTAGATGGCTCTTTATTAATGGAGGACTCTCGCTATATAATAACTATCAAAGGTAAAGCAGCCCATGCAATGGAACCAGAAAAAGGTGTCAATGCAGCTGTTTATCTTGCTGCGTTTTTACAACAAGAGTTGACGACTGAGTCAAGTAAACAATTTGTCGACTTTATCGCAGATGTTTTTTATCAGGATCATTATGGCCATCAGCTTGAATTACAATTTGAAGATGCCATGTCTGGTCATACAACGTTAAATCCAGGCATTGTTAGCTATGATGTTAGTAAAGGTGGCAGTTTAGTAATTAGTATGCGCTATTCTGTGTCCTATCCATTCGATGAAAAAATTACAGAGGCTCAACGTTTAGTTGTAAAAAGAGGATTTTCATTAGATATTCAAGACGACTCCAAGCCTCATTATGTCAGTGAAGATGACCCATTTATCCAAACATTAGCGTCCATTTATAGACGTCAGTCAGGTGATACAGAAACACCGCTATTATCTACAGGTGGTGGGACGTATGCACGTGTGCTGAAAAAGGGCGTGGCATTTGGCATGTTATTCCCTGGGGAGCAGGATGTGGCGCATCGGGCGGATGAGTTTGTAGTGGTTGAAAATCTTGTAAAAGCAGCGGCTATTTATGCGGAAGCAATTGTTGAGCTTGCGGGAAAAAAATAACATAAAGACGAAAAGGATGAACGGAAAATGGCATATTCATTATGGAATGATCAAATTGTTGAAGAAGGATCTATTGCAATCTCACCAGAAGACAGAGGTTATCAGTTCGGTGACGGTATTTATGAAGTAATCAAAGTATATAACGGAAATATGTTTACAGCACAAGAGCACATTGATCGTTTCTATGCGAGCGCCGAAAAAATTCGCCTTGTTATTCCTTATACAAAAGACGTTTTACACAAATTACTACATGAGTTAATTGAAAAGAATAATTTGGAAACAGGACATATTTATTTTCAAATCACTCGTGGAGCTAATTCCCGTAATCACGTTTTCCCGGATGCAAGTATTCCAGCAGTATTAACTGGTAATGTAAAAGCGGGTGAACGTGCATATGAAAACTTTGAAAAAGGTGTTAAAGCCACTTTTGTTGAGGATATTCGTTGGTTACGTTGTGACATTAAATCTTTAAACCTGCTTGGGGCAGTTTTAGCAAAACAAGAAGCTGCTGAAAAAGGTTGCTATGAAGCGATTTTACATCGCGGAGATATCGTGACAGAATGCTCTTCAGCAAATGTTTATGGCATTAAAGATGGTAAACTTTATACACATCCAGCTAATAATTTCATCTTAAATGGTATTACACGTCAAGTCATTTTAAAATGTGCGGAAGAAATTAATTTGCCAGTGATCGAAGAGCCAATGACGAAAGCGGATTTACTAACAATGGATGAAATCATTGTGTCGTCTGTATCTTCAGAGGTTACGCCAGTCATTGATGTGGACGGCAACCAAATTGGTGCTGGAGTTCCAGGTGAATGGACTCGTCAATTACAGCAAACATTTGAAGCGAAATTACCACTTTCAATCAATACAAAATAAAAGAACCTTGTAGGGAACTATCTGTATGGATAGTTCTCTTTATTTATGGTGTAATGTTGGGTCTTGTCATGTAAAATGAAAAGGATAGTAGCATAATCTTACAGATTGAAATTTGTAGAACAAATGTCGATGTAATGAATACATAAGAATGCATAGACTCTTTTATCTTAAGCAATCAAGAAAAGAGAGAACTAACGAGATGGTAAGGAAGAATGGAGTGACCTTTACATGGCACAATTAGTGAAAATACAAGATTATATTTCTCGCTATCAAATTGACTTAGCAAGATATCCTACACAATTTGTACGCTTGAAGAAAAGCCAATGGGATCGCATTAAGCGTCAATGGGAATTGGGAGAAGATATAAGCGAGTGGCAACATATTGATAATGAGACAGAAGCGGATACTTTCGAGGAGAAAGAGCGATTTTCCTTTATTAAAAAAATATTTACAGGACGACAAAAAGAAGCAGCAGAAGACGTTGAAGATATAGAAATATCAAACGAACTCATAAGTAGTGAGGATACCATTCCAGAAGAAGAAACAACACTAACATTTGAACCTAAGATTGTGTATGCTCCGCAATCCATCCATGAATTGAAGCGAATGTTTATTGATCAATTCTTCCATTTCCAAATGAAATGGGCTAGTTCAACATTACGTGAAAAATCATATGTAGATCCTCGCTTCATGCGTGACTCGTTACTACGTACTTTATTACAAACATTACCAGATAATTTCTTGTTGTTTTATTATCCTATTCTACAAATAAGAAAAGCACCGATTGAGCTTGATGTTGTGTTAATGTCTCCGACCGAGTGTATTTGTATTACCGTTTTGGAAGCAGATAATCAAGCTGTATATGTTGGTGGAAGTGATCGCTTTTGGATGAAAAAGGTGGGGACAAAGGACTCTAAAGTTCTGAATCCAACGATAAACTTAGCCCGTATGGAGTCGGTACTATTCCAATTGTTTAAAGAAGAAAATATAGATATGCCTATTCGAAAAGTGGTATTAACTCGAAATGGTTATTTTGATTATCCGGGTTCACCGTATGGGATTCGTTTTGTTGATCGACGAAATTACGGAGAATGGATGGAGCATTTGCGAAAGGTCTCCTCTCCAATGAAGCATATGCAAATACGTGCGTCTCAAGCGATTCTAAATACTGTACAAACTACTTCGTTTAATAGAGATATTTGGCAGCAAGCTTCACAAACAACAGAGGATTGAGTATGCAAATTCTATTTATTGTCAATAAAGCTGCAGGAAATGGAAAAGGGAAGAAAGTATGGTCTCAACTTCGTAAGCAGCTAACGATAGATTATGAAGTGGCTTTTACGAAATATGAAGGACATGGACGCGAACTTGCCAAACAATGGGCTCGACAACAGCAGGATCAAAAATTACTAATAGTTGTTGGTGGAGATGGAACCATCCATGAGGTGTTTAGTGGTGTTGTACATAATAAATTTTTAGTGCTAGGTGTGGTTCGTGCAGGCTCTGGTAATGATTTTGCGCGTTCGTTTCCCACATTTTACAATGCTCAGCAAATCGAGGACTATGTATTGAATGCTTCCACGGCCTATACAAAAATAGATGCGGGAAGTATTCAGCTCAGCAATAGATGGGATGAACTCTTTGTCAACAATGCTGGCATAGGCTTTGATGCTTATGTCACAAAATCGATTAATACATCTCGCCTTAAATTTTACCTCAATAAAATAGGATTGGGTAAGCTGTCGTATGCTTTTGCTGTCATTAGAGGCTTATTTAGCTTTGAATGTTTTAACGTCACGATACGTTCTGATCATCAAGAGTGGCAATTCCAACGAGCATGGTTTGTCGCCATGTGCAATCAGCCTTATTTTGGCGGAGGGATGAAAATATCACCAGCTGCAAAAGCAGATGATGGCCGAGTCGATATTACAATCGTCCATGATATTTCCCGTCTGAAATTATTACTTATTTTTGCGACTGTTTTTTTTGAAAAGCATACGAAATTTAAAGAAATCACATTTTTACAAGGACAACATTTTGATATTATCGTGAATGATCACCAGGTTGATTGTCATATGGATGGTAATTATAGTGGAAGTGTCCATCAGGGTTCTACCATTCACTGTACAGTGCAACAGAATGCATGGAACATTATGACAAAGAGTTCTTAAATAATATCATTGCGCAATAATTTTATGCGAATGTAAGAGGAATACGTTATACTATAAAAAATCAATAATTTTATAAGAAAGAAATGAGGAACAACAGTGAGATTAAGAAATAAGCCTTGGGCAGAGGAAATGATTACAAATCATCCAGAGGTAATCGTTCCGAATCCTGAAGACTTTAAAGGAAATTGGCAGGCTGTTTTCGGAAATGACAACCCAATTCATATAGAAGTTGGTACTGGAAAGGGACAATTTGTTACAGGAATGGCTTTACAAAATCCAGATATTAATTATATTGGCATTGAGCTTTATGATAGTGTAATTGTTTGTGCATTAGAGAAAATTCTAGAAGCAAAATCTCCAGCCAATTTACGTTTGCTTAAAGTAAATGGCGCGGATTTAAATAAATTCTTTAACAAAAATGATGTAGCACGTGTATATTTGAATTTCTCAGATCCTTGGCCAAAAACACGTCATGCCAAAAGACGTTTGACGCATGGGGGGTTTTTGAAATTATATGAGTCGATTTTGGTGGATAATGGGGAAATCCATTTTAAAACGGATAACCGTGGTTTGTTTGAATTTTCGTTAATCAGTATATCTGAATATGGTATGTTACTAAAGTATGTATCACTCGACTTACATGCAAATATGCCTGAGGATAATGTGATGACTGAATATGAGCAGAAATTTTCTGCAAAAGGACAGCCGATTTATCGCTTAGAGTCGCAATTTATCACTAAATTGTAGGGGGAATATGGATGGATCAGTTACAGTTTCACAATATGTCATTATCATGGCTTAACGGGGGTGTTACGTGCCTAGATGGTGGTGCGATGTTTGGAGTTGTACCGAAACCACTTTGGTCACGTAAATATCCAGTCAATGAAAAAAACCAAATTGAATTACCAACAGAACCAATTCTTATTCAATATGAGGGAAAAAACTATCTTATTGATACGGGTGTTGGCTTTAACAAATTAAATGAAAAACAGCTAAGAAACTTTGGGGTAACAGAGGAATCTTCGTTAGCGGATAGTTTACAAGAGCTTGGCTTAACGACAGCAGATATTGATGCGGTGCTAATGACACATTTACATTTTGATCATGCTGGTGGCTTAACTCAGTGGCAAGATGATGTGCTTGTACCTACTTTCCCGAATGCTAAAATTTTTGTAACAAAAATTGAATGGGATGAGATGCGTAACCCAAATATTCGCTCGAAAAATACGTACTGGAAAGAAAATTGGGAGCCTGTGCAGCACTTAGTTGAAACCTATGAAGATATGTTGGAAGTAGCACCAGGAATCGAGATGATTCATACAGGTGGTCATAGTGAAGGACATGCTGTCATTAAACTTACTCAACAAGGTGAAGTGCTTTTGCATATGGCAGACATTATGCCTACTCATGCTCATCAAAATCCATTATGGGTTTTAGCTTATGATGACTATCCAATGACAAGTGTTTTTGCCAAAGAGCGTCTTATGAAAGAAGCTCTTGCCAATAACTATGGCTTTATTTTCTACCATGATGCCTATTACCGTATGATTAAATGGGATGAAACGGGGAAAGAAATCAAGGCTAAGCTCGAGCGTAGTAGACAAGCTGTAATTACATTCTAACAATGACGAGGTAGTGACATGTAAAATGTCGATACCTCGCTTTTTTGTTCGTGATGATGATGGAAAATATGTTACACTAAACACGAAACTAAATTATAAAAGAGAGTTGAAATAAACATGGCAACTGAACAACCATTTTTACCAGTTTTACTAGGATCAGATATGAATGCATATGGGATGGCCCGTGCATTTTACGAAGCATATGGAATAAAACCACTTGTCTTAGGACGTTCTCATTTAACAGCTACACAAGATAGCCATATCTTACAATTTCAAGAAATCGACCGTTTAAATGAACAGGATGTATTTGCTCCTGCCCTTGCACAAGTTGCAAAACAATATGCGGATAAAAAACTATTGCTCTTAGCGTGTGGTGACGATTATGCCAAGCTTATTATTAAAAATAAGCCAGCGCTACAGGAGCATTTCACAGTACCTTACATCGATGAGTCTCTAATGGATGAAATTTTACTCAAAGAAAATTTCTATAAAATGTGTGATAAATACGATTTTAAATATCCAGGAACAACGACTGTAACAGCAGACAATTATGACAATTTTACACCTCCATTTGAGTATCCAATTATTTTAAAGGCGTCAAATTCTGTTGAATACTGGGCATGTAAATTCCCAGGGAAGAAAAAAGTTTTTGTTGCGCATGATGAGGCAGAAAAAACAGCTATTTTAAAAGCGATTTATAGCTCAAGCTATCAAGATACAATGATTATTCAAGAATTTATCCCTGGTGATGATTCATATATGCGTGTGCTTAACGCTTATGTGGGCAAAGATGGGAAAGTGAAGCTGATGTGTCTAGGGAATCCTATTCTAGAAGAGCATTCACCTGAAGGAATCGGAAGTTATGCAGCAATCGTAACAACATATGATAAAGAATTAATGGATCAAGTACGTTTCTTCTTAGAGGACATCGGCTATACAGGCTTTGCCAATTTCGATATGAAATACGATATTCGTGATAAACAGTACAAGCTGTTTGAAATTAATTTACGTAATGGACGTTCTAGCTATTATGTTACGGCAAGTGGCCATAATTTAATGAAGTACGTTGCTGATGATCATATGTTAAACATCGAGCAAGAAGTTACTTATGTGGAGGATAAACATCTGTGGATGGTTATTCCAAAAGGTGTATTATTCAAATATGCATCGAACGAAAAGCTGAAATTAGAGGCGAAAAAATTAATTAGTGAAGGTAAATACACAAACTCCCTTTACTATAATGAAGATATGAATACAAAGCGTTGGGTGAAGCTAACACTCAATAACTTAAATTATTATCGCAAATATAAAAAATACTTTAATAATAAAGGTTTATCAGAATAATAAAGAGAAGCCATCTCAATTAAAAAAATGAGAGGGCTTCTTTTGCTTCTTTTTTAGGGCTAAACCTCTGTTAATTCCACTACAACGCCCGAGCGTGCATCAGCTGCAAATTCAAATGTTTGCATGTCACCCTCATGCATGCGTGAAATGCCTCCACGATAGACAGGAATAGTAATGATACCATTTGTATAATCTTCTGTTTTCATAAAAATCCAGGAACCGTCAATCGGTGCATCCTTTTTAAATTCTTTTTTTATGTTTTCAAGTACTTGTCCTGCAGGTACGAACGGAGAAACTTTTTCACTAGCTTCTTTAATAATGACTGCGGCAGCTAAGCCAGTTGCAACACCAATTAAAAAATCACGTAATTTCATACATCTTCCTCCTTTTTCTGTACCTATATTTTAGCATAGCCTATAGAGTGAATGCACGTTCACATGATAACAGTTTTAGGAAATGTATCAATATTTCGAATTCGGAAATAAATATGTTACAATAGGCGAGGAAGAATATTCTACTTCGTGGGGAGAGAGTCAACATGAATGAGGAAACGTTGCAATTATTTAAAACATTAACAGAGTTACCAGGTGCTCCTGGTAATGAGCACGCTGTTCGCGCGTTCATGCGATCTGAGTTGGAAAAGTATTCAGATGAAATCGTTCAAGACAATTTGGGGGGGATTTTTGGTGTAAAGCATAGTGATGTTGCGGATGCACCAAAAATTTTAGTTGCAGGTCATATGGATGAAGTAGCATTTATGGTTACTTCTATTACTGATAATGGCATGATCCGTTTTCAGACGTTAGGTGGCTGGTGGAACCAGGTTATGCTTGCACAACGTGTAGAAGTCTATACGAAAAATGGGGCAATTCCTGGTGTTATCGCATCTATCCCACCGCATTTATTAACGGATGCAGAACGCTCTAAGCCTATGGATATAAAAAATATGTTAATCGATATTGGCGCTGACAGCAAGGAGGATGCGGTAGCATTGGGAGTTCGTCCAGGACAATCCATCATTCCTGTTTGTCCATTTACACCAATGGCCAATCCGAAAAAAATTATGGCCAAGGCTTGGGATAACCGCTATGGCTGTGGTTTAGCAATTGAATTAATGAAAGAAGTCAAAAATGATAAGCTTGGTTCTCATTTATATTCAGGGGCAAATGTAATGGAAGAGGTTGGTTTACGTGGTGCTCAAGTGTCAGCAAACATGATTAAACCGGATTTATTCTTTGCATTAGATGCTTCACCAGCAAATGATACATCAGGTAAAAAAGATCAATTTGGACAGCTTGGTAAAGGAACATTACTTCGTATTCTTGACCGTACAATGGTGACACATCGTGGTATGCGAGAATTCATTTTAGATACAGCTGAATCCAACCATATTCCTTACCAATACTTTGTATCACAGGGTGGAACTGACGCTGGACGAGTACATACAGCTAACGACGGTGTACCAAGTGCAGTAATTGGTGTTTGCTCACGTTATATTCACACATCTGCGTCTATCATTCACATTGATGATTACGCTGCTGCTAAAGCATTAATTGTTGAATTAGTGAAAAAAGCAGATCGTTCGACTTTAGAGTCTATTCGCGCTAATGTATAAGAAGTTGGAAAGATGCCTGTAAAAAGGCATCTTTTTCTATGGAAAGAAAGTAGGGGTTTGATGAAAATAGCAATTGGAACAACTAATAAAGCGAAAACTGAAGCAGTTGAAGCTGTAGCTCAAAAATATTTTGAGGATACAACCTTTACCTATGTGAAAGCTGCTTCAAAAGTATCAGATCAGCCTATGTCGAATGAAGAAACGAGATTAGGTGCGATGAACCGTGCGAAAAATGCCATGATAAAAACCGATGCATCACTATCCTTTGGTTTAGAAGGTGGTGTAACTGAAATAGAAGGCGAAATGTATGTGTGTAATTGGGGTGCATTAACAGCATCCGATGGGACAATATTTACAGCGGCAGGTGCACAAATTATTTTACCAAAAGAAATTGCCCAGGAAATCAGATCTGGCGGAGAGCTTGGTCCACTCATGGAGCAATATACACAGCGCAGGGATATTCGTCAGGGCACTGGAGCAGTAGGGATTTTTACACAAGGTTTAGTAAGCAGACAAATGATGTTTGAGCATATTGTATCACTATTGGTTGGTCAATATTTGTTCACATTTTCCGAAAAATAGTTAAATGGAATTAGTAATGCGCATGCGGAGAGGTTGCATCTTCCTAATAATTTTTTTAAAATAGAAAAAAAGTTAGTTAGTAGTGCAAGAGAAAGGAAGAGAGACATGTCATATAAATGGCTACAAGTTATTGGCCTGACGCTGTTACTTCTGATGCTTTCTGGCTGCAATCAATCGATCGATGAGCAAATTGCCAACGGACTTCAAATCACAGAAACGGTTTTTGCAGAAGAGCCTGAAGAACATACCGAGGAAATTGGGAATATTAATTTATACTTACCTTCAAATTTTAAAGTTGAAGATAGTTCAGATGCTTACAATATTGTTATTTCAAAAGGAAAAGAAAGCTATATCCTCTTCATTAACGATAAAGAAGCACAAAATAGTAAACTTTATTATCATCTTTTAAAAGACAATGAAGCTGATAAAATCATTGAGGAGACTACTTATGATAAAGATGGTCGCTTTGGCTTTACAGCCGTACTAAAAACAGATGATGAGAATGAAATGGAGCTCATTGTGAGTAGTGGTGGTGTGAAAATGACCACGATTTCTCCGGCCAAACATATAGAAGATAATTTGCGTGAGATGACGAAAATCGTTCATTCGGTTAAGATGAAGTAAATAAACAAGATTGAACAAGACGGTTCACAAACATGTGAGCCGTTTCATTTTGAAGATAGGATGTGAGAAAATATGAAGCAATTGAAATCAGAGCAGCTTGTAGAGCTATTAAGAAAACGATTAAACGAAGAGAAATACGATTTTCATTTCGATAAAAAGCACGATAAATTAAGATTGAATCATAAGACGATTGAAAAAGGTATGGAGCTTTCGTTACCTGGGATTTTAGCAAAATACAATGATAAGCAAGAAGCAGCTATTGATGAGGTTGTGTATACGATTACGCAAACTTTTAATGCGATGGAACAAGAAAAAGAAAAGGGTTTCCAAACGGCTACACAAATTTATCCTGTTATTCGTGCGACATCCTATCCTCAAGCATCAAAAGAGGGACATGCGTTTATTACAACAGACCATACAGCGGAAACACGCATCTTTTATGCGCTTGATTTAGGCAAAACCTATCGTTTTATCGATGAATCTATGCTGGAAGCTTTACAATTAAGTGTAGAGCAAATTCGTGAAATGGCACGTTTTTCAGTTAAACAATTACCAACCTCTTTTAAAAAGGATGAGGTCGCCAATAACTTCTTTTATTTTGTTAATATGAATGATGGTTATGATGCAAGCCGAATTTTAAATGAGAGCTTTTTAAAAGAAATGCGTACGCAAGTGGAGGGGGATATGACATTATCTGTGCCCCATCAAGATGTGCTAATTATAGGTGATATTCGGAATGAAACAGGGTATGATGTATTAGCACAGATGACGATGCATTTCTTTGCAGTCGGTACAGTACCGATCACGTCATTATCTTTTATCTATGAAGACGGGGAATTAGAACCGATCTTTATTTTAGCAAAAAACAGAGTGAAAAAGGAGCAAGAAAAACAATGAACGTATTTTACAACAAAGAGCATGTAGGAGATGTATTACTAGTTCAACTAGCAACGGAGTCTATCGTTAACACAGTAGTAGAGCGTGCTGGGGATATTGCTATATTAAAAGAAGCTCAAACGGGTGAAATTAAAGCATTTAATTTATTTAATGCGAGCCAATATGTACAAACAGATGCAAGAGGATTAGTTGAGGTTACTCCAGAGTTAGTTGAACAATTAGCAGCAGCAATCGAAAAGAACGGTGCTAACATTAGTCTAGATGTTGATTTCTCTCCGAAATTTGTCGTAGGTTTTGTAGCAACGAAAGAAAAGCATCCAAATGCTGATAAATTAAGTATCTGTTCAGTAAACGTTGGAGATGAGACTTTACAAATTGTTTGTGGCGCACCTAATGTAGAAGCAGGGCAAAAGGTAGTAGTTGCAAAGATTGGTGCGGTTATGCCTTCAGGAATGCTTATAAAAGAAGGAAATTTAAGAGGTGTAGATTCATTTGGCATGCTTTGTTCAGCACGTGAGCTAGCTGTTCCTAATGCTCCATCTGAAAAAGGAATTTTAGTTTTGCCTGAAGATGCTATCGTAGGTAGTGCATTTGAATCACCGAGTAAATAATAAACTCGTTTTTTCATAATAAAATTATTAAAATTCAAAAATTTTATCATGATATTATCCAATGTATCAAGGTGAAATTCCCTAAATCGTTATGTTACTAATATGCTAGTAACATAACGATTTTTTTGTGTAGAATGAGCCTCTAAATGCAAGTTTCGCGAGCGTTTTTATGGTATGCTTTTGATATAGACATTGAGCTATTGATTTGAGCAATACTAGACAATGCTATAAATGAAGTGTAAGAGAAATGAGTGAAACGAAGTGAACTGGTTTAAAAAACAAATAAATAAAATTTTAAATAAAGATGAATATGAATACGAGTATGAAGAATTTTATGAGGACTACGGAGAGGAACAAGCAGAACAGTTACATACTCAGCAAGATGCGCCAATGACTAAGCAAAAAACGTTCCGTTTCCCATTGATTGACGATGATGAGGAAGGCGTTGTATCACAAGCGCCCCCAAAAGAAATGTTCAATCAGGTAGAGAATGATGATTATTATGGGCAAATCGAGGATTTATCCTTACCCAAGCATTTAAATCATCATATTGTTGATTCAAGCGTTTATGATGTAGATGTATCAGGGATTCGAGATTTATTAGCGAGTCGTTCAAAACGCACTGGTAGAAAAACAACTGTGAAAAGTCAGCCGGTCGAACAGGAACACCGTTCAAGAGCGAGTTTAGTTTTTCGAGATGCACAAGATCGTGAAGAGTCAATTATACCTAAGACAACATCTGCACCAAAAGATAAACCACAGTGGCAAGAACAAAAAGCTCAAAAAGTAGATAGCGATTTTCTTGAAAATCGGAAACGCTTTATCCCAACGGATGTACCTTCACCCGTTTATGGATTTGCAAAACCAAGTCCTATCAATGAATTATTGGATAAAAGAAAAGAAGAACATGAGCTACAAGAAACGGCTAGGACAACCTCTGATGTATGGACAATTCATCAGCCATTAAAAGAAGCGACAACAAATGAGGCTAATGAAAATATACTAGAAGAAAAAGAACCGCCTAGTACAGGTCATCATGTTGAAATTGAACAAGAATTCCATGAACCTACTGTCAAACCTATTACATTTGATGCTGATGTGTTGGATGAAGAAAAGGGTGTACCTGACAGTGCGCCAACAGATATCGTGGTGCCACCAACCACACCTTTTGCCAGGGCATTTGAAGATCAAGTGAAGGAAGCTGCTATGCAAGATCAAACCTTACAGCAGCTTTCTGCAGATCAGTCTGAGATTCATGTGAAAGAATTGATTGTGGAACAAGTTCAAATTGAAAATTCTACCATTCATATTGGAGAGGTAACTGTCGTACAGCCTTCGAGTAATGAAGAGGACTATCAGATGGGTATGGATGAACAATCATCTGATGCTATGCCAAAGGAAGAAAAAAGTCGTATTCCATTCAATGTCCTCATGTTAAAAACGGATAAAGAAAAATGGCGGATTCAACAACAAATCAAAATGGCGCAGCCTATTCGTGTGGAAAGTAATCCGGAAGCAGTAGAAGAT
The DNA here is from genome assembly GCF_058795135.1 of Lysinibacillus sp. GW823-FHT06C08. Lineage (NCBI taxonomy): Bacteria > Bacillati > Bacillota > Bacilli > Caryophanales > Bacillaceae > Lysinibacillus > Lysinibacillus sp. GW823-FHT06C08. The sequence goes on along the minus strand of NZ_JBXAHN010000004.1, from coordinate 199,286 downwards.
GTGCTGATGGATGTGACGGAAGCTAAAGAAGTGGAACAATCCCTGCCTTCGGTGAGCATAGATACAGATGCTATACAGCTAGTTGAACCACAGCTAGAGGAAGAAAGTGATTCACAATCTACTTTATTCAGTCAAATTCAAGGAGATGTTGAGTACAATCGGCACGAAAATGAAAGACAAGATCTCATTACAGAAGCCCAATCAGAAAATCCAGTAGAGGTTATTACAATGGCTCCTGTTACAACTATGACTCGTGTATCCTCGAATGAAGAAGCAGAGATTGCAAGAATTAGTGCTGATGAAGTTGCTGCAACAACAGAGCTAGAATCAGAGATCATTTCAGTAACTGAAGTTTATCCTGAAATTGTAGAGGATTCTCCAGTAAAACCTGTGGAAAATCTAGAACAGGTTTTAGAAGCTGAACAGGAGCTAGCAGTTGAGGAAAAAGCAATACCTGTGCACGTTTATCAGAAGCCAACTGACGAATATTTAGAGCTACCAGAGGAAAAAACACAGGATACAGATTGGATGGAGCAACAAGGGGATACATTGGTGGAAGCACTTTCTTATTTCCAGGTTTCTGCCCAAATCGAATCGATTATGCAGGGACCTGCAGTTACTCAATTCGAAATTACTGTGAGTCATGGTACGAAGGTAAGCAAAATCAGAAATTTAGCAGATGATTTAAAGCTTGCTTTAGCAGCAAAGGATATTCGTATTCAAGCACCGATCCCTGGGAAAAGCTCGATTGGTATTGAGATTCCAAACCGCGTATCAAGAGCTGTACGATTATCAGAAGTGACGAATAGTGCATCATTCCTTGAATCAGATTCGCCATTAGAGGCAGCATTAGGTCTTGATTTAACAGGTAAGCCTGTGACACTGGATTTACGAAAAATGCCTCATGGTTTAATTGCTGGTGCGACAGGTTCAGGTAAATCCGTTTGTATCAATTCTATTTTGGTTAGTTTATTATATAAAGCTGCACCACATGAGTTAAAACTAATGTTGATTGACCCTAAAATGGTGGAACTGGCACCATTTAACCATATCCCACACTTAGTTAGCCCTGTGATCACAGATGTGAAGGCTGCAACTGCAGCTCTTAAATGGGCAGTGGAGGAAATGGAACGTCGATATCAACTGTTTGCGCATGCAGGGGCAAGGGATATTACGCGCTATAATGCAATAGCAGATAAAAATAATGAACATAGTTTGAAATTGCCATATATTTTAATTGTTATTGATGAGTTAGCCGATTTAATGATGATGTCTCCAGCAGATGTAGAGGAGGCAATTTGCCGTATTGCTCAAAAGGCACGTGCATGTGGAATCCATTTAATTGTTGCAACACAAAGACCATCTGTAGACGTTATAACAGGATTAATTAAATCCAATATTCCTACACGTATTGCCTTTGCAGTATCTTCACAAATTGATTCTCGTACAATTTTGGATGGGCAGGGAGCAGAAAGGTTACTTGGAAGAGGCGATATGCTATATTTAGGTAACGGTATGTCAGCGCCAGTACGTCTCCAAGGTACATTTGTTACAGATGATGAAATTGAAGCGATCATCGAGCATGTTCGTGAACAAGGAGAGCCTGATTATATTTTTGATCAAGAGGAGCTATTGAAGAAAACAGAGGTATCCGCAGAACAGGATGATTTGTTTGAAGATGTTTGCCGTTTTGTTTTTGAACAAGGTGGAGCTTCTACGTCCTTGATTCAACGAAAATATCATATTGGCTATAATCGTGCTGCTCGTTTAATTGATATGTTGGAATCACATGGCTTTATCTCAGAGGCAAGAGGTAGTAAGCCGCGTGAAAGTTTCATTACGGAAGAAGATTTAATTACTATGTTTGAATAAGAATTGCCTTGTTTTCGTCTACATTATCTAATTTACGTCGAAATTAGTTTTTTTAGAAAAGTTACACATCTATCCTTATGCATAAAAAGTGCTATAATAGACAAGATGTGTTGAATAGTACGTATTTTTTAATACTTGTGAAGGTATTAATACCTAATCAATCGTGAAATAATACGTTACACCTAATAGATGATAGATGGGATATTGAAATTCCCGGGGGGTTTAATTAATGACAGTTTTTCATTTCACAGGCATTAAAGGTTCTGGCATGAGTTCACTTGCTCAAATCTTATTTGATGCTGGTGAACAAGTACAGGGCTCAGATGTCGATAAATATTTCTTCACGGAGCAGCCGTTACGTGAACGTAATATTCCAATTTTTACATTTAATGCAGATAATATTAAAGAAGGCATGACTGTAATTGCAGGTAATGCTTTTCCTGATGATCATCCAGAATTAATTCGTGCCCGAGAAATCGGCGTAGAGATTATTCGTTACCATAAATTTTTAGGAGAATATATTGGTAACTATATATCCATTGCCATAACAGGTGCACATGGTAAAACTTCAACTACAGGTTTAATGGCACATGTGGTAGGTGGTTATAAACCAACATCCTATTTAATTGGTGATGGTACTGGTGCTGGTCATGCAAATGCTGACTTCTTTGTGATGGAAGCGTGTGAATACCGCCGACACTTTTTAGCATATAATCCTGACTATGCGGTGATGACAAATATTGATTTTGATCACCCAGACTACTTTGCAAATATAGATGATGTCTATTCTGCTTTTCAATCATTAGCTTTACAAGTAAAGAAAGCTATTATTGCATGTGGTGATGATGAACAGCTTCAACGTATCCAAGCAAAGGTTCCGGTTGTTTATTATGGATTTGGATCTGAGAATGATTTTGAAGCTCGTAATGTTGAAAAAACGACAGAAGGTACAAAATTCGATGTTTTTGTTCGTAATGAATTTTATAGCACTTTCTTCATTCCATTATTTGGGGATCATGCCATTTTGAATACATTAGCGGTCATTACTCTATGCGAATATGAAGGAATTTCACCTGATATTATTCAGGATCGTTTGCACACGTATAAAGGTGTAAAAAGACGTTTTACTGAAACAGATATAGGGGATAATGTATTAATAGATGACTATGCCCACCATCCAACGGAAATTCGTGCTACCATTCAATCAGCGCGCCAAAAGTTCCCAGATCGTGAGCTAGTTGCTATATTCCAACCACATACATTTACACGTACACAAGCTTTTTTACAAGATTTCGCAGATAGTCTAAGCCTTGCAGATACAGCCTATTTATGTGATATTTTTGGCTCTGCAAGAGAAACGCAAGGCGCACTTTCTATTCAAGATTTGGCGTCATTAATCGAGGGCAGTGCAGTGATTACCACTGAAGGAATTGATATACTAACAAAACATCAAGGCGCAGTATTCTTATTTATGGGTGCTGGAGATGTTCCTAAATTCCAAGATGCTTTTGAAGCCGTGCTTAAAAACGATGAAACAGCTTAGTCCGTAGGGGTTAAGCTGTTTTTTTAAAATTTGAGCAGGAATTCCGTTTTTTTTGTCGAAGATAGGGAAAGTAATAGTAAAGAGAATTTACTAGCAGGAGGTCAACTTATGGAAGTGATTTTGTATATTGCAGCCATTATCGCTGCAATCGGGTTTTTAATTTTATGCGTGAGTGTAGGAATGACATTATTCTCGCTCAAGTCCATCTTAAGCAGTTTATCTGGCACTTTATCAGGTATTGAGGGACAAATGGAAGGGGTCACACGAGAAACAACTTCTTTATTATCCAAAACAAATAGCTTAGCAGAGGATATTCAACATAAATCTGAACAGTTAAATTCAGTGGTTCAAGCTGTTAAAGGTATTGGAGATTCTGTCAATGGTTTAAATAATTCTGTACAGCAAATTACTTCTTCTGTTTCTAAAAGTGTAGAACAAAATGAGGAAAAAATTGCGCAAGTAGTACAGTGGAGCAATGTTGCAATGGGCATTGCTGATAAATGGAAAAAGCGCAAAATCATAGAGCAAGAAACTGTATCTGAGGATGTGTATGGCTTTGAAACAGTTCAAGTAGAAAAGCCGAAAAGAAAATGGGGTCGTAAATAGTAAAAATTATTCAGTAAGTACATGGTACGGTCTGAATAAATATAAAGTCTTGGACATAAGTTGAACATGCATCTGTAAAAAGTAGATGGACAACCTGTCTAGACAAATTTGATAATATGATGGGGAGGAATTGTTGCATGACAACTCAAAAGCCAAATTTTAATGAAGTAAAGGAAAAACAGCTTGAAAGTTCATTGCCTCAGCTTTATCATTCGCAAGATTCGATTTATGAAGAGGAGCGTGTAAACATGAAAGATTTTGTGATTGGCGCATTAGTAGGTGGAATTGTAGGTGCTGCAGCAGGTCTACTGTTGGCTCCAAAATCAGGAAAAGATTTACGTAGTGATGTGGCTGTACAAGCTGTTCATTTAAAAGATAAGAGTGCAGACTTCTCGACAACTGCAAAAGATAAAACGGTTCAACTTTCTAAACAAATTCAAGAACAATCTACACAATTAGTGGAGAAAGTAAAAACTTTAAAAACAGCAAAGGCTCCTAAAGTTTTTGATGATGGGACGGTTTCCTTTGAGGGTGAAGAACCACTTGAGGATTTTATTCCTAACGAAGAAGTAAAAGCAGAAGAGAAAAAAGACGAAACAAAAGGCTCCAATGAAGAAGTACGTGCATAATGCATAACGAAAAGGGATACGTTACATGATCATCGTGTAACGTATCCCTTTTTTTATGCGATAGGGGTTTCAGCTAATAATATTTCAAGTCGATCGCCACCGAAAATTTCCATATCAAAACTTGCAGGTTGGCCGTTTCTTAAAATCGTGAAATTTCCTTTGAATGTGCTTGGGAGCTGCCAATTAGAAAAGCGAAATACATCTTGATAAATCCAACGACTGCGATCCTTCTCTGTAAATAATACAGTGGCTCCATTGGGCACAGTTGAAAGAGGAGCTACAATCATTTGATTGACCAGTGCTTCATGTACTGTTTTGGAAAGCTCCACTACTTCATTTTGGAAATGAATGATGATTTTATCTTCCAGCAAAAGATTCATTTGGTCTGCAATGCGCTGAACAGTTGGCAATGATTGCTGCTGAAAGTTAATCATGTCACCATCTTGCACAGCATAGCTCAATTTAGTAGTTTTCCCATTAATCGTTAATTGGGAAGAAAACTCAGGTAAAAATAATGGCTGTCCATCGACATGTATTGTATAAGACTCAAATTGCTTCAATAAATGCCAGTTGTTTGTGACTTTAAAAATTTCCTCAATGGTTTCAGCTATCTCAAAAACGACACTATCCCGATCATTCAAAACTGTATCCAGCGATGCGGGGGAGTGATTGACTGAAATTTTCGGCTCAATGACATATTTTGTATTTTGGATAGTAATGGTTTTGATTGCAGCATCATCAATAAGATCTCTCACCGTTACTGTGGCTGGCTGTCCATCTTGTCCCTCCACTAGCTGAATTTCATCGCCTGTTTTAATTAGTGTTTTCGTTGATGCTTGTTGTCCGTTGACTATTATTTCAGCTGGCTGTCCATGACCACCTGGAATGAATATATCTTGTCCGTTAACACTAATAGATAAGCCGTGGCCAGGTTTTCCATACAATTGTTTAGCACGGATATTAGCCGCTAAAAAAGCATCTGCAACCGTCATTTCTTTTAGCTCAAAAAGACGAACCACCTGATTATTTACCGTTAAACTCATATATTGGATAGGCATTTTTTTCGCTGCTATGGCAATACCGATTGGTGTAACTAACTCTGGCGATGCTTTGATATGCTCTTCCTTAGTAAGGTTTTGAATAGCATCAATGCCTCGAACAGCTATACGGTTTGCTGGTAAATCAAGGACTAGTCCAAGTTCTGTTGTTAAGTTAGGTGTTAAGCTACCTCCGCCAACTAGCATAACAGCCTTTGGAGCCACACGGTTATTGAGTCGTAAAATTTCTTCTCCAATGGACTTTGCAAGCTGCTTGACAGCAGGTTCAATTGCTAATAAAACTTCAGCTTTTGGGTAATACTGATCAAAACCAAGAATGTCTTGAATTAATATTTCTTCTGCCGTTTGAAGCTGACGCTTTGCTATTTCGGCAACAGGAAAGTCTAGTAAATAATGGTCACTTAAAGCCTCTGTTATTTCATCGCCTGCTGTTGGAACCATACCATAGGCTACAACAGTACTTTTATCGGTTATGGCAATATCAGAAGTACCCGCGCCTATATCGACAAGAGCCACATTTAAACGACGCATCGTTGAAGGGATAAGGACATTAATAGCTGCAATAGGTTCTAATGTCAATGCTTCCATTTCTAAATCAGCTCGTTTTAAAGCGGCAATTAGTGATTCGACTACAACACGAGGTAGGAACGTAGCAATGACTTCGATTTGTGCCTCGTCTCCTTGTTGATCCAAGAGGCTGCCAATTTCTTCACCATCCAAGCGATAGTAGAGGACTGAGTAGCCTACGCAGTAATAATGGCTTATTTTGGCATCTTCTTTATGTTGTAAAAGTTGCTGTTGGGCTTGTTGAACTGCTTGGAGCTCTAAGCGACTTATATCTTCTTCTGTAAAAATAGGACGATTACGTATATTGATCGTCACGCTAGCTTGTTCAGTTTTCAAGGATCGGCCCGCTGCTGCAACACTTACTTTCGTCAGAGGACCGTGTTTCTCTTCAAGTTCATATTTTATTGTATTAATTAATTCTGCCACATACATGACATTATGTATTTGACCATCCACCATGGCACGTTCTTTATGCTCTTTCACTACAATATCTTCTACATGATAATGGTCATTTTCTTCTTGAAGAATAATGCCGACCACTGAGCGTGTACCAATATCAAGTGCAAATAATTTAGAACTCAATGTAATCGCTTCCTTTCGCGTTATATCTCAATTTCAATTTAGCGAGTTGAAGCGCTAAATTAAAAATGCGTGACATTCTGAACAACATTGATTATAATATTGCTATTATCTAAAAATGTAACATACATTTCAGAGTTCTGAAAGTGTCTGTCATGAGGAGAGGAGCAAGAAAGCATGAGCCAAAAAGATTTAGAAAGCTTACGTAGTCAAATCGACGGATTAAACTTAGAAATTCTTCGTCTTATTAACGAACGTGCAGCTGTAGTTGATGAAATCGGTAAAATTAAAGAAAAACAAGGTGTAAATCGCTATGACCCACTGCGTGAAAGACACATGCTTGATCTTATTAAAGAAAACAACCAAGGTCCATTAAACCAAATGACGGTAGATTATATATTTAAACAAATCTTTAAAACAGCTTTAAAACAACTTGAAGCTGATAAGAAGAAAGAATTACTTGTATCTCGTAAGAAAAAATCCGAAGATACAGTCATTAATATTAATGGTGAATTAATTGGACAAGGGAAGCCATCTTTCGTATTTGGTCCTTGTGCCGTTGAATCTTATGAGCAAGTAGCTGCAGTAGCTGCTTCTATTAAGGCAAAAGGTGAAAAGCTAATCCGTGGTGGTGCTTATAAGCCACGTACTTCTCCATACGACTTCCAAGGTCTTGGATTAGAAGGTTTAAAAATCTTAAAACGTGTGTCTGAGGAATATGGTTTAGGTGTTATTACTGAAATTGTGACGCCAGGTCATTTAGAGGAAGCATTAGATTATATTGATGTGATTCAAATCGGTGCACGAAATATGCAAAACTTTGAATTATTAAAAGCAGCAGGTGCAACTAATAAACCTGTCCTACTAAAACGAGGCTTAGCTGCAACGATTGATGAGTTCATCCATGCAGCGGAATACATTATGTCTAAAGGAAATGAAAATATTATCCTTTGTGAGCGTGGTATTCGTACTTATGAAAAAGCAACTCGTAATACATTAGATATTTCTGCCGTACCAGTGTTAAAACAAGAAACGCATTTACCAGTATTTGTAGATGTTACACACTCAACAGGACGTCGTGACTTATTGTTACCATGTGCCAAAGCAGCCATTGCAATCGGTGCTGATGGTGTTATGGCAGAAGTGCATCCAGATCCATCTGTAGCACTTTCTGATTCACAACAACAAATGGACATCCCAACATTCGACGCATTCTATGAAACACTACAAAAATTCATGAAAAATCATGAAATCCATGCTTAATTGTTAACAGCTAACACCGCTTGCTTACTTTGGCAGGCGGTGTTTGTTATATCGTGACAAAATAATGTCTAGAATAGGACTATTAGTACTTGGTTTTTACGTAGTTCTTCTTGAAAATAATATGAAAATTATCGTATGATAAGGCTATAATAGGAAAAAAGGGAGGCACGTACGATGACTGTTACAATTTATGATGTTGCAAGAGAAGCAAATGTTTCTATGGCAACGGTCTCTCGTGTAGTCAATGGTAATCAAAACGTAAAACCAGCAACACGAAAAAAAGTACTAGAAGTAATTGAACGATTAGAATACCGTCCAAACGCAGTAGCGCGTGGATTAGCAAGTAAGAAAACAACAACAGTTGGCGTGATTATCCCAGATATTGCAAACAATGTTTATGCAGAGCTGGCTCGTGGTGTAGAGGATATAGCCACAATGTACCGTTATAATATTATTTTAGCCAACTCAGATCAACATGAAGATAAAGAGTTACAGTTACTTGATACTATGCTTGGCAAACAAGTAGATGGTATTGTGATGATGAGTGATGAAGTAACAGAAAAGATGCAACAAACAATGGATCATTCACCGGTCCCAATTGTATTAGCAGGCTCTGTAGATGAATCGCAAACAATAGCTACTGTCAATATTGACTATTTCCAAGCGGCTTATGAAGCGATATCTTTACTGATTCAAAATGGACATACACGCATTGGTTTCGTAACGGGCCCACTTTCGTATACAATTAACGGAAAATTCAAGCTAGCAGCCTATAAGAAAGCATTACAGGATGCTGGCTTGCCAATAGATGAAGCATTAATTGCTGCTGAGGAATCTAGCTATGACATGGGCTTAGAAGCTTGGGAGATTTTATCAGCGCTTGAACAGCCACCTACAGCCTATTTTGCGGGCAGTGATGAATTGGCAATTGGTTTAATTCATGGTGCACAAGACGCCGGTAAAAATGTTCCAGAGGATATCGAAGTGATTAGCTTTGAGAACTCTAAGCTAGCACGAATGGTTCGTCCGCAACTAACAAGTGTTGCATTACCGCTGTACGACATTGGTGCTGTTGCTATGCGCTTACTTACTAAATTGATGAGTAAGGAGCCAGTCGAGGATGAGGCGGTAATTTTACCCCATCGTATTGAACATCGACAATCAGTCAAAAGTAAATAATATTCAGGAACACGTAAATCTTATCGAGGATTTGCGTGTTTTTTATTTAAAATGGAGTGCAGGGAATGTGGCTTTAAACCAATGAAAAAAACCCCACGAAAAATCGTGAGGAAAGGTGTTAATCTCGTTTTTCATTGCGAATAAGGTGTAGTGCTTTTGCTAACATTTGAGCATTTTTTTCTTCTATTTCTGTCTTACGTGGAATGGGTTCATATAAAGGATTTGGGTCCTCCCAAGTTGGAATAAAAGGAACGGGAGCTTCAGGTTGCCAGCGGTCAAGCCATGCCTGTGGAAGAGGTCCCGTTGGTAACGCTTGATCAGTCATTTCTAACCAGAGCATGGACCAAGCACGTGGAACAACTCGCCATATATCATAGCCACCTCCACCCACCGCAATCCACTTACCATCGCAATATTCATGGGCTAATTGGTGTGCGAGCTTTGGAATTTCCCGATATATATTCATAGTGCCATGAAGATGTGTCAAAGGATCAAAATAATGGGCATCTGCTCCATTTTGTGTGAGCACAACATCTGGCTTGAAATATTCGAAAACCTCTCTCATAGATCGTTCATAGATTTCTAGGAAACTTTCATCCTCTGTAAAAGCATCCATAGGGAAATTAAAGGAGGTACCATACCCTTGTCCGTTGCCTCGCTCAGTAATATTGCCTGTTCCAGGAAATAGGTAGCGCCCTGTTTCGTGAATAGACAATGTACAAACATTCGGGTCCTCATAAAAGCTCCATTGTACACCGTCTCCATGATGTGCGTCTGTATCGACATATAGTACACGGGCGTTATATTTTTCCTGTAAGTACCGAATGGCAACCGTACTATCATTGTAAATACAAAATCCTGATGCGCGACCACGAAAACCGTGGTGTAGCCCTCCTCCAAGATTGAGGGCATGCTCAGCCTTACCTTCCATTACATAATCAACGGCCGTTAATGTTCCGCCGACTAATTGGGCACTTGCTTCATGCATATTTTCAAAAATCGGTGTGTCTTCTGTGCCGATACCATAGCTTTCACATTGGGCTACCGATAATTCACCATGTCCTGCCCTCTTCACGATATCAATATACTTAGGGTCATGGGCAAGCAGTAGCTCCTCTTCTGTTGCAACACGTGCTGGAATAATATCTACATCATTGAGAGCATCTATATTTTTTAGTAAATCCATCGTTAGCGTCAAGCGTTTATGATTAAATGGATGTGTATCTGAAAATTTATATCCGAGTTGTTCTGGCGAGTAAACGAATACTGCCTTTTTCATTATAATGAAACACCTGGTAAATTGGGCCATAGTACATCAAAGCCTTCTTTGCGAAGGTCTTTAATCATAGCTAAAGGATTCAGTGTTTTTACTCGGACACTTAAAATTTTATTTTGCGTATTTTCAGAATCAGGATACACTAAGACGCTTTGAACATTGGCATGATGATGATGAAATATCTTTGTTATTTCAAATAAAACACCTGGCGTGTCAGCTACTCGAATTTCAATTTTTGAGCCAGGTTCCGTAGCACCGGTTAGCTCTATATATGTATAGAGTAAATCCGTTGTAGTAACTATTCCTACTAATTTTTCTCCAGAGACTATAGGTAAACAACCTACTTTAGATTCATAGAAGGTAAGAGCGACCTCTTCAACAAAATCAAGTGGATGACCAACAAGCGGATCCTTAACCATTATTTCTTCTACTTTTGCTTGAAAAACAGGAGAATTGGGTTCATCTTGTAAAGATGATGGCAAAACTTCTTTAATGTCCCGTTCTGTTATCACTCCTAGAACGTGACGTTCCTCATCTATAACTGGTAAATGGCGAACTTTTTTGTCACGCATTAGCTTTAGTGCTTCCAACACGGTATTGGTAGGAGCTAATGTGTAAGGTTCCTCATTCATAATTTCTTCTACGATCATATACATATCCCCTTTGTATTGGTTTTAATACATGAAACGATTTCTAAAACGAAGCCTATCGAATCTTTCAATTGTTTCAGGAGGCACGCGTTTACCTTCACGCGCCATTAAACAATTTGCTGGGTGTGATGTAATTTCTGGATCATCCGTAGCAAAATATTCGAATCCGACAGAGCTCATCATCTTCTCCATCATTTTACGATAGTCCCAAACATTTAAGCCAGTCCCCTTTAAATCCCAATGCCAATAATATTCGGTAGTTATCACCAGATAATCCTCCATTTCATCACCCATAAATGAAACGGCTAGTAATGCCTTTCCTGAACCGGTTCCCCGATAGTCGGGAATCACTTCAATGGCACCTAATTCAATCATGTCATCAATTCGGTCCTCTGCCCACCGTTCAAGTGGATCAGGATAAAGATAGGTCACATAGCCTACAACGATATCTTCGTTTCGAATAATAACAATACGCCCTTCAGGAAGCCCCGCAATTTCAATAATAGCTTGTTGTTGCTGTTTTGGAGGTCTAAAGGCAACCAAGCCCTCATGGAAAGAATATGTAGCTAATTTTTCTGGAGGAACAGGTCCTTCCACATACACAGTACCATGCTTAGTTTCCCTTTTGACAGAAAAAAAAGTTTTTTTATGTTCCATAATGCCACCACCTGAGTTTAATAATTCCATTATAGCTGATTTCATGCGTAAAAACGCTTATTTTTGCAAAATATACCTGTATTTTTTGAAAAGTGAAAATATTAAGACAATCTCTTTAAATTCGTGTAAAATATAATATATTGCTTCTGTTATTTAACAGATAAAAGTAGTGTAATTAAGAATTCTATCATTTGTAATGTAATAAACTGTTATATAACAAAAGCTCATCTATATTTTACTTAGAACGTAAATTTATTATTTCAGCAGAGGGGATTGTTGAAAATAGCAAATGAACAGTTTCAAGTGAAAGCAAAGAAAGGGGTAGTTTCATGGGGATGAAAATGAAGGAGAAGTTAACGGCTTTTGCTGGTCAGCACCATTTAATGAATTATGAAGAAGTGGCAAAGTCTCATAATTGGGCTGATACGGAAAAAGCATTTAGCTGGTACGAAACAGGTTTAGTGAATATGGCGTATGAGGCAATTGATCGCCATACAGATACACATCGTAAAAATAAAGTTGCCCTTTATTTTAATGATGGAAAACGTAAAGAGGCGTATTCATTTAATGAAATGAAAAGGTTAACGAACAAGGCTGCCAACGTTCTTAAAACAGCTACTAGTCTACAAAAAGGTGATCGTTTATTTATTTTTATGCCACGATCTCCTGAGCTTTATTTTTCATTATTAGGTGCGTTGAAAATGGGGGTTATTGTTGGACCATTATTTGAAGCATTTATGGAAGCCGCTGTGTATGATCGGTTAGCAGATAGTGAGGCGAAAGTATTAGTTACTACACCGGCATTACTTGAACGTGTACCTATCGCTAAATTACCGCATCTCGAGCATATCTTTTTAATAGGGGAAAATATTGAAGAAACATCCCAAATTCTAGACTTTAATCAACGATTGAAAGAAGCTTCAGCTCAGTTTGATATGGAATGGGTAGATCGAGAAGATGGGATGATTCTTCACTATACCTCTGGATCAACTGGTGCTCCAAAAGGAGTGCTACATGTTCATAATGCAATGCTTCAACAATACCAATCTACGCAATGGGTTCTTGATTTACGTGAGGATGATATTTATTGGTGTACTGCTGATCCAGGATGGGTGACAGGAACAGCCTATGGTATTTTTGGTCCTTGGCTAAATGGGGTGACAATGGTGATTGTTGGAGGAAGATTCTCACCGCAAGCATGGTATCAAGCCATTGAAGATTATGGTGTTACGGTATGGTATAGTGCACCAACTGCATTCAGGATGCTGATGGGGGCAGGGAGCGGCTTGCTTGAAAGCTATGACCTATCATCTTTACGTCATGTGCTATCTGTCGGTGAACCATTGAACCCGGAAGTGATTCGTTGGGGAGTAGAAGAATTAGGTCATCGAATCCATGATACATGGTGGATGACAGAAACAGGAGCACATATGATTTGTAATTACCCTTCGATGGATATTAAGCCAGGATCAATGGGAAAACCACTTCCAGGTATTCATGCGACGATTGTAGATGATGCTGGTAACGAAGTACCGCCGTTTACAATGGGGAATTTAGCTATTCAACGGGGTTGGCCAGCTATGATGCGTCAAATTTGGGGCAATCCAGAGCGCTATGAATCTTATTTCTTAAAAGGGCAATGGTATGTATCTGGAGATTCTGCCTATATGGATGATGACGGATACTTCTGGTTCCAAGGTCGAGTGGATGATGTCATTATGACGGCCGGAGAGCGTGTGGGACCATTCGAAGTGGAAAGCAAGCTATTGGAGCATCCAGATATTGTTGAAGCAGGAGTCATTGGAAAACCAGATCCAGTACGAGGGGAAATCATAAAAGCCTTTGTATCCATACGAGAGGGTGTTGAACCTTCAGATCAATTAATTGAGGATATAAAAGATTTTGTTAAAAAAGGCTTATCGGCTCATGCTGCACCACGTGAAATTGAATTTAAGGAAAAACTACCAAAAACACGCAGTGGTAAGATTATGCGTCGTGTGCTGAAGGCGTGGGAGTTAAATTTACCTACGGGTGACTTATCGACGATGGAAGATTGATAAAGTAAAAGACATCAATTGATATTTATACATTATATGCATAAAAAGAAGGCAAGGGTTCATTCAATCGTTGAAAGGATTCTTGCCTTCTTTTTTCTGCATTTACAATACTGAAGACGTGTTTTAAAGAGACGTCATGTTGTACGAAAAAAATATAGAAATAAATAAAAATTCAGTTGACTTAATATTTATGCAGACGTATACTATTTTTAACTTATTTTAGAGGTGAGTGCATTGAACGTAGGAATTGTTGGAGCAACAGGTTATGGTGGGCTAGAGCTTATTCGGTTTTTACATAATCATCCGGCTGTAGAGCAGCTAGCATTATTTACTTCTTCCGAGGAGGGAGTTCTTTTTTCTTCAAAATTTGGTCATCTTATGACGATTGTTGATAGGCCTTTACAAAAAATAGAGGAAGATACTTTAGCGGAATTTGATGTAGTTTTTACAAGTACACCATCTGGCGTAACAAGTAAGTTATTACCATCATTGGTGAACACAGGTCCGAAATTAATAGATTTATCTGGTGATTTCCGGTTGAAAAACCTTGCAAGCTATGAAGCATGGTATGGCAAAAAAGCAGCGCCATTTAATGCGGTGCAGCAAAGTGTTTATGGTTTAACGGAATGGAATTCAGAGCATATACGGCAAGCTACTCTTATTGCTAACCCTGGTTGTTACCCAACAGCGGTGTTGTTACCATTACTACCACTAGTGAAAGAACGCTTAATTGATCCGAGCTTTTTAGTGATTGATGCGAAAAGTGGCATCTCAGGAGCTGGCAATAAGCCGTCACAAACAACTCATTTTAGCGAGACGAATGAGAACTTCTCTATCTATAAAGTAAATACACATCAACATATACCAGAAATAGAACAAGCCTTATCTATGTTTGCTCATGTAGAAACAAGTATTACTTTCAATACTCACTTAGTACCTATGACACGAGGGATTTTAGCAACATCCTATGCGCCTGTAACGGCAGGCGTTACAGAGGCTCAGTTGGTTGCTTGCCTGCAGGAGACTTATGATAAGCATCCTTTTGTTCGAATTGTTACAGGTGCAACTAGCTTAGGGACTAATCGTGTTAAGGGATCCAATTATTGCGATATTTTGGTGAAAGTAGATGCTCGTACAAACCGTGCCACGATAGTTAGTGTGATTGACAATCTAGTCAAAGGGGCTGCAGGGCAAGCGATTCAAAATATGAATGTACAATTTGACTTACCCCAAACGACTGGTCTGGATGTCGTACCGTTCTTTATTTAACACATCCAATTTGATGAAAAAATAAGGAGGAATTATGGATGACAGTTACTACTTCAATAAATGTAATGAAAAAGTTATCAAGTAAAAATATCGTTTCACCAAAAGGGTTTAAGGCAGCTGGGTTACATTGTGGTTTAAAACATAAGAAGAAAGATTTAGCGATTTTAGTAAGCGAGGTACCAGCTAGTGTTGCTGGTGTTTTTACAACAAATGCTGTGCAGGCAGCCCCATTAAAAGTAACAAAGGAAGTTGTTTACACAACAAAAAAAATGCAGGCGATAATCGTGAATTCGGGTAATGCGAATGCTTGTACAGGGAAGCAGGGCGTGAAGGATGCCCAAACCATGCAGGCGCAAGCGGCTGAAAAACTAGGAATTGCTCCTGAATTAGTGGGAGTTTGTTCAACGGGTGTCATTGGCGAAATGATGAAGTTGGAGCCAGTAATAAACGGTCTTCAACAGCTAGAACCGAAGGACAATTTAGAAAGTGCCATTGACTTTGCACAGGCGATTTTAACGACAGATACAGTTATGAAAAACACAAGCTATAGTACAACGGTAGATGGCAAGGAAGTCATTATCGCTGGTGTTGCGAAGGGTTCAGGCATGATTGAACCAAATATGGCAACAATGTTGGGCTTTATTACGACAGATGCCCAAATAGAATCTGATGTACTACAAAGTGCATTATCCGATATTACCAACCTCACGTTTAATGCCATTACAGTCGATGGGGATACATCTACAAACGACACTGTTGTTGTATTGGCGAACGGTTTCGCTGGAAATCAGACGTTAACACCTGAGCATCCAGATTGGTTAAATTTCTATTACACATTGAAAACAGTAGCAGAAGATTTAGCAAAAATGATTGCTAAGGATGGGGAAGGGGCAACCAAGCTTATTGAAGTGGAAGTTGTTGGCGCAATTTCAGATGAAGAGGCACGAAAGATTGCGAAGACCGTCGTAGGTTCACCACTTGTAAAGACTGCTGTTTTTGGCTGTGATGCGAACTGGGGACGAATTATTGCAGCGGTAGGGTATAGTGGTGCCGCTGTAAATCCAGATAAAATTACGATTCAAATTGGTGGCGCTACAATGGTAGAAAACGGCGAACCAATCCCTTTCTCGGAGGATGAATTAATACAAATTTTAAAAATGCATGAAGTGAAAATATATGTGTCCCTTGGTATGGGTGAAGGTAAGGGGCATGCTTGGGGATGTGACTTAACCTATGACTACGTCCAAATCAACGCATCATACCGCTCGTAAACGAATGGTAATCAAGCTCGGAGGTAGTACACTAGAGGGCTTAAATAAAGACTTTTTTATAAATTTTAAAAAGCTTCAAGATAGCGGTGTGGAGCTTATTATTACTCATGGCGGTGGCCCAGCTATTAATCGTGAATTAGCTGCTCGAGGCATAGAATCGCATACATTAAATGGTATACGTGTGACAAATGAGGCAGCTATGAATGTTGTCCAATCAACTTTGATCGGGCAGGTTAACCCTGCTTTAGTTCATGAATTAACAAGTGCTGGCATTGAGGCCATTGGGCTAAACGGTTTTGATGGTCAATTAATGGTGGCGGATTATTTGGATAAAGACGTGTATGGTTTTGTTGGAGCAGTAAAAGCCATTAATACAGCCTTACTTGAAACTTTATTGACAGTGGGAATTATACCCGTTATTGCTTGTGTTGGAGCAAGTGAAGCAGGTCTGGCTTTAAACATTAATGGTGATACAGTCGCAAGTGAAATGGCATTAGCCTTAGGGGCAGATAGCTTATTACTTGTTACAGATGTAAGTGGTATTCGAGTTTACGATGAATATCAAACAATGGCAACGCCCTCTCTCATTCATCAATGGATAGAACAAGGGCATCTTTATGGGGGGATGATTCCAAAAGTACAAGGAGCTATCGATTGTTTATATGCAGGTATACCTTCTGTGCAAATTGTTGGAGAGACATTGATTGGCACTACGATTGTCACTTCCGACAAACTTCATGCTACCTAGTGTTCTAATAAGATCGTATTAAAAGTATAGATGTTGAAAGAAGACCATTTCAAATAATAGCGGAGATGATAATATGAGTGCTTTATTCGGGAACTACGGTAAACGTCGTGCACAAATTGTCAAAGGGCAGGGCACCGTTGTAGAGGATTCTACAGGAAAACAATATTTAGATTTTACTAGTGGCATTGCAGTAGCAAGTCTGGGGCATGCCCATCCTGCCATTGTGCAGGCACTGCAAGAGCAAAGTGAAAAGCTGTGGCATATATCGAATCTTTTTGATATCCCTGGTCAGGAAACGGTGGCTCAAAAATTAATCGCTCATACGCATCTTGCACATGCTTTTTTCTGTAATAGTGGAGCGGAGGCAAATGAAGCAGCCATTAAGTTAGCGCGTAAACATACAGGGAAAAATCATATTATTACTTTCGAAAAATCATTCCATGGTCGCACATTTGGAGCAATGTCTGCAACAGGTCAAGGCAAAATACATAACGGCTTTGGACCACTCGTTGAAAAATTTACGATATTGCCATTCAATGATGCTGCCGCACTAGAAGCTACTATTGATGACTCTGTGGCAGCCATTATGCTGGAGATGATTCAAGGAGAAGGTGGCGTTAATTGTGTATCGTTAGAATTCGCTACCACAATTGCGAAAGCATGTGATGACAAGGGGATATTACTCATTATTGATGAAGTACAAACAGGAATAGGAAGAACAGGAACACGCTATGCCTTTGAGCAAACTGTGTTAAAGCCCCATATTGTGACATTAGCGAAAGGCTTAGGTGGTGGCTTCCCAGTAGGGGCAATGCTAGGAACTGCCGAGCTTTATGCAACCTTTAGTCCAGGTGCACATGGCACTACATTTGGTGGCAACCCTCTTGCGATGAGTGTAGCTCAAGCTGTCTTAAGCCATGTTTTTGAGCCGGCATTTTTACAGCAAGTACAAGATCAGTCAGCGTATATTGTAGCACAATTAAAAGCGCATTTACCTTCTAACTATACCATTCAGGGTCAAGGCTTAATGCTTGGAATTGGCTGTGGTGAAACAGAAGTAGCGGCTTATATCGCAGCGGCAGAGGAAAAGGGTCTCTTGTTAGTGGGGGCAGGTCCAAATGTTATTCGTTTATTGCCACCATTAACGGTAACGAAGGGAGAGATTGATGAAGCCGTAGCTATTTTAAAGACTATATTATATTAATATAAAGACAAAGAATCTGCTGCGTATTTAGCGGACTCTTTGTCTTTCTTTTTTTATTGAAGTTGTTTTACTAAAGTTTTAACTAAATTTGGCAACCAATCACGAAGCTGACTAAATGTAAATCCTGCTTTCTCTGCTTTCGCATTCGTCATATACCAATCAGCTTGTACACCATATGGTGATTGTGATTCTTCATCGCCACCAACAAGCGAAATTTTTGCGCGCTTTCCACTCTCTTCTTCAATCAATGCAAGAAGTTCTTTCAATGAAATGGCACCAGAAGCAGTAGCATTGTACGGTCCTTCTATAGGAGTAACGCCTACAAAATATAAAAATTCAGCAGCCTCCTCATCTGTAATATAGCTCATCTGTGCATCGATATTTGGTAATGAGATTGGCTGATCGTGTAAAATACGTTCAACATGAAAGTGCAAGCGACGTGTGTAATCATGTTCGCCCATAACAATGGGGAAACGTACGGCAACAACTGGGAATGAAGCTTCTTTAAACAACACAGCCTCAGCCTGTCGTTTTCCTTCTCCATAGGAAAATTCTTCTCGATCCCCCATAAGAATTTGATAATGGTAAGGATCGAAATCTTCTTCCTTTTTCATCTTTCCATCTACCTCATAGGTTGAAAGAGTAGACGTAAAGACAAGTTTTTTCGTTTTCCCTTTTAAAAGCTCACAAATGGTATGTGCCTCGTTAGGAGAGTAGCAAATATTATCATAAACAATATCCCACGTTGTATGGGCGAGAGCATTTTCTAATGCGTCATGGTCATCCCGATCAACTATTAATTGTTTAACAGCTGTCCCAAAAGGATTGCCGCTTTGCCCGCGTGTTAAAATCGTTACATCATGTCCATTCTCAATGCAAAGTTCCACTAATTTTTTTCCAAAAAAACGTGTGCCACCTAAAACTAATATGTTCATATTTTCCCTCTCCTTCAAAATAGTAGTCTTCTTAATAATGACAAAAAAACAGACTTACTACAAATCAAAAGTGAAATGTAGTAAGTCTGTTTGATACTGAAACGAAATTGATTATCGGCTTGACGTTTCTGGGGGAGTTGTATTGCTGTTGTCTCCGCCGTTTGAGCCATCTTCCGGTTGGCCTGATTCGTTACCACCAGATCCGTTGCCATTGTTGGAGCCGTTGCCGTTACCACCGTTACCATTGCCGTTGTTAGAGCCGTTGCCATTGCCACCAGATCCATTGCCGTTGTTAGAGCCGTTGCCATTGCCACCAGATCCATTGCCGTTTCCTGAACCATTGCCATTATTACCAGACCCATTGCCATTTGTAGGCGGTGTTGTCGGTGGAATTGTCTCTTGACCATTATCCTCTGGGTCAGGTTCATCATCATTACCACCAGTAGAGGCTACATTAGAATGTGGTGATGCTAAGCCTGTAATATCTACAGCCACTACAACATAGGCTTGTCCACTAGCAACCGTAATGCTTTGTGTAGATTCAAGAACGGACGTTACTAATGTGTTGCCACCATTTGTAACATTATAAATTCGATAACCAACTACATCGTTTGATGACTCTGTCCAAGATAAAGTTGAGCCATTTACGGATGCCGTTACCGCTGCAGGTGCACTTCCATCTGCAGGGAAATCAACTGCTGAAACAGATGAATTTGATAAAGTTGAATTCTTTGGTAGTAAACTTGCTGGATTACCGCCAAGACGGCCTAACATGCGTTTAATGAACGCTTGATTAATACCTGCGCCACCTGATTTAACAAATTCAGCTGGTGTACTTGGTAATGCGTTATAAGTTTTTCCTTTAATCGTTACAACACTTGAAGCAGCTAAACTATCATCTGGTTGTGTAGGTAAAAATACTTTCGCATTAAATAAGTCTGAACGGACTAAACCTGCGTTTGCACAGGCTGCAGAAGGTGCCATCCCAGAAATACCACAGAACGAAGCGGTCACCACATTTTTAGGTGCCTTAAAGCTTGTTGGTGGATCAATAAACTCAGGAGCCACATCGTAAACGGAATTCATTAAAGTACCCCATAGTTTATTGACACGAACGCTTGGCTGTTGGTACGTATTATTAAATGCGTACAATGTACGAGGTTGGTCGTAACCCATCCAAACACCTAGAGATACATTTGGATTATAACCAACTAACCAAACATCTTTATACTCTTGAGAAGTCCCTGTTTTTGCAGCAAAATCTGAAGAGAATTTTAATGTATTACGTGCAAGAGTTCCTGTTCCTTTTGTTAATACGTCACGTAGCATATCCGTCACAATATAGGACGTTTCTGGACTGAATACTTGGACGGGTTCTACTTCGTGTTTGTAAATAATATTTCCTTCTTGATCTTCAATTCGATCAATCATATAAGCATCAACGAATTGACCACCATTTGCAAAAGTAGCAAAGGCATTCGTATTCTCTTCTACAGTAGTCCCCTCACTTAAAGCACCGATACCAGTTGCTAGGTTAGTGAAATCATCGGGGTGTAATTTTGTGAATCCCATTTTTACTAATAGATCAGCAGGACGTTTGTTAATAATATCATTGTATAAACGTAACGCTGATATGTTTTGAGAATCTGCTAAAGCCTCACGTGCGGGAATAAGTCCTCGTTCATCACTAGTAATATAGTTACTTGGGCTCCATGAACCGATTGAGAATTTTACGTCAACGAGTGGGCTACCTGCGCCAATTACGCCGTACTCAATAGCAGGAGCGTAAACAAGTAATGGTTTCATCGTAGAACCATTTGAACGATAAGCTTGTGTTGCGTGGTTAACTTGAGTTGTATTAAAGTCTCGACCACCTACAAAACTTAAAATTCGACCCGTCGTATTTTCCATTAAAATACTACCCACTTGTACGGGCATTTCGATATCAATTTCCTCACCAGTTACAGGGTCTTTCCCTTTACCAGTATACGTATGGCCATAATATTGGAAGTCCTTAGCAGCTTTTTGCATGGCATCATACATATCTTTGTTAATGGTTGAATAAATACGATAACCTTTTGAGCGAACATCACGATCAGCTAAGATTTTATATTTATCTTTTAATTTCTTTTCTGTTTTTAATCGCTCTGGGTCAATACCGTCATCTTCTGCGAGTTTTTCTGCAATAATATCTTTTGCACGACTCTCAAGCTCATATGTAAGCCATGGATAACGATCCTCCGCTCGCATTTCTGGACCACGGAAGTCAGCAGCAATATCATAATTAAGTGTTTCTTTATATTGCGCATCGTCAATATAACCAGCTTCTTTCATACGATAAAGAACTGTTTTCATACGATCAATACCTGGTTTTAAAGCTTCCTCACTTTTCAGTTCACCCGTATTTGTAAACGGTGTGTAAGCAAATGGCGCCTGAGGAATACCAGCTATGTAAGCTGCTTGCGCTAGTGATAAATCTTTAGCTTTCACACCAAAGATCCCTTCCGCGGCTGTTTCTACACCTGCAATATTGCGCCCTGAAGAGTTACGACCGTATGGAATAATATTTAAATAAGCCTCTAATATTTCTTCCTTTGTCATAAAATGCTCTAAACGCATAGCAAGTAAAATTTCTTTTGCTTTACGTTCATAGGAAACTTCATTGGTTAATACTTGGTTTTTTATAAGTTGTTGCGTAAGGGTAGAGCCACCTGTCTGTGTAGCAGAATTCGTAACATCTTGTAATAAGCCTCGTATAACCGCTTTTGGTACAATTCCGTTATGTTCACGGAAATATTCATCTTCTGTTGCTAGTACAGCATTAAGAACATCTGGTGCAACATTTTTAAGTGAAGTTTCACGGCGATCTAAATCTGTCCGTAATTTTCCGATATAAATATCGTTGGCAAAATAAATCTCACTTGTTTCTTCATAGCTAAAAATTTGATCTCGCAATTCTTCCTTTGAGCGTAAGGGTTCTTCTTTTACAAGAGAAGCGAAATAACCAGCTCCTACTGAACCGACAAATACAGTGCCAACCAATGCAAAAACTAAAAATAGTAAAAATAAGTTCCAGGTAACGCTACCTGAAATACGTAATTTCTTCATCCATTTTTGTTCAATTAATGTATCGATCTTTGCATTGATTTTTTCAATCCAATCTTTCAATGTATCGACCTCCTAAAATCTTGTTTATTATAGCACATATTGTTTTAGCTAGAACATAGTTATTGACATTGAAATAGATTCGTATAGAATAATGGTTATAGTTTTCTAGTGATGAAGAGTTTGGAGTAGTTTCTATATTCCCTGTTTAGAGAGCCAGTGGTTGGTGAAAACTGGTCATAATGTAGAGATGAATTACGTGCTTGGAGCTTAGACGTGCGCGCCTGCGATAAAGGCGGTTGAATGAAGTGGAAGGTGGATGACATCTTCAAGCCGGGTGGTACCGCGTTAATTTACAATTTAACGTCCCTGCATGCAATTATTTTGCGTGTAGGGATTTTTTTTATCTCATGAATTTGTCCATGCACGTAGCGAATTTCAATCAATTAGGAGGAATCATCATGACAAACGAATTATTACAAGATTTAGAATGGCGTGGACTGCTATATCAACAAACAGATGCTGATGGTATGGCAAAATTATTAGAAGAACAATCTGTCTCTTTATACTGTGGTGTTGATCCAACAGCAGATTCTATGCATATTGGACATATTGTTCCGCTTTTAACTTTACGTCGCTTCCAAAAAGCGGGACACCGTCCAATTTTACTTGTGGGTGGGGCTACAGGCATGATAGGAGATCCTTCAGGTCGTTCAGAAGAGCGTCAATTACAAACTGTGGAGCAAATCGATAAAAATGTTCAAGGTATCCGCGGTCAACTAGAACGTATTTTTGATTTTGCTGAAGCTGGTAATGGCGCTCAGCTTGTGAACAATCGTGACTGGATCGGCAATATAAATACGATTGAATTTTTACGTGATTATGGGAAATTAATTAATGTTAACTACATGTTGGCAAAAGATACAATTGCTTCTCGACTTGATACGGGGATATCTTTCACAGAGTTTGCTTATACATTAATTCAAGGGATTGATTACAATCATCTATACAACCACTACAATTGTCGTATTCAAGTAGGCGGTTCTGACCAATGGGGTAATATTACAACAGGTTTAGAGGTTATTCGTAAAACTCATGAAGAAGAAACTAAAGCCTTTGGGATTACGATTCCATTAGTGACGAAAGCTGATGGTACGAAATTTGGTAAAACAGCTGGTGGTGCTGTTTGGTTAGATGGGAAGAAAACATCTCCATATGAGTTTTACCAATTCTGGATCAATGCTGCGGATGCAGATGTGATCAAATACTTAAAAATATTCACATTCCTTACTCGTGAAGAGATTGAAGCATTAGCTATTTCTGTAGAGGAAGAGCCACATTTACGTAAGGCTCAAAAAGCACTTGCTGAGGAAATGACACGATTAATTCATGGTCAAGAGGCATTAGAGCAAGCTATCCGTATTACAGCAGCATTATTTTCAGGCGATTTAAAAGCACTTTCTGCTGAAGAAATGAAGGATGCTTTTAAAGACGTTCCTTCTATTGAAATGGCTAAGGAAGATAAAAATATTGTAGACCTTCTAGTGGAAGCTGGCATCTCATCATCGAAACGTCAGGCGCGTGAGGACGTTTCAAATGGTGCAATTAGTGTCAATGGAGAAAAAGTGACGGATTTAGAATATGTATTCGGTGCAAAGGATCGTCTAGAGGATGCATTTAGCATTGTTCGTCGCGGTAAGAAAAAATATCATATGGTGAAGTTTGTGTAATGATTGAAACAACATCCCCCGACCCAAAAGGGGATGTTTTTTTTTATGATAAAAAACTTGGCAATTTTATATGTTCATATTGTTGAGGGTGCAATATTTTAGCTAGCTTTATAGCCCCTTCAATAAGGCGGGGAGAAGGGCGACAATAAAGCCATTCCTCCATCACATGGAGCTGTTTCATTTTCACGGCATGTAGCTCACTAGCATGAGGGCGCTTTAATAAGTTGGATGGCTGTATACGCTCAAAAGCTACGCCTACCCAAGCCATCATGATGTAGTCAGGCTTTCGTTTAACAACATCTGCCCAATCTGTTTGAACACTGGCTAGTTCGACATCCTGAAATAAATTGACTCCACCTGCAATAGCACTAATTTCTGTTAGCCAATTTATTTTTCCTGGTGTAAAAATAGGGTTCGGCCACCATTCCCAATAAAGGGTAGGTTTCTTCATGAGGGAGTTTGCAACTGTACGCATTTTGTCAATCGATTGCAAATATTCTTCCGCAATTATTTTAGCACGTTCTTCTACATGACAAGCTCTCCCGAGTGAAAGGAGATCTTGAGCAATTTCCTCTAACGAGTTAGCATTAAAAACAATATGTGGGATATTTCTTCTTTGCAATTCCTCGATGTTTTTCTCCATTCCAGGCACACTTAATGAAGCAAGAACAAGATCGGGCTGTAAATCCTCTAAATCGTCCATATTAATAGATAAATCTGGGCCGAGCTGTGGCAAATCTTTAACGCTGGATGGCCAATCGGAGAAATCATCTACTCCAACAAGCTGGTCTGTCAGTCCTAAATAGGCTACAAGCTCCGTATTGCTAGGGCATATCGAGATTAAACGCATATTGTTATCTCCTATTCTTTTTTAAGAAAAGTATAGCGAGAGTTTGCATTCTAAACAATCTAAACAATGTGTGTACGTTTTTTTTATCTTAGTGCATAGGAAAAAGGTGGAGAAAACGCTTTGTTTATCTCCACCTTTTGTTTTTAAAATTAATTATGAAAGAGCAACAGCTTCAAGCGATGCCTCTTTTTTCACGATAGGGCCCATTGCATTTGTAATAATTTGTTTAATATCCTCTAGTGTTGCCTTACGAGGATTTGTCTCAGCACATACATCTAACATCGCATTTTTTGCTAAAATTTCAATATCCTCGTCTTTTGCACCTAGTTCGCGGAAGCCGCTAGGAATATTCAAATCTTTTGATAGCTTTTCAATCGCTGAAATAGCTTTTTCAGCAGCATCTCGTTTACTTAATCCTTCCACATTTTCACCTAATAATTCAGCAATGCGAGCAAAGCGCTCAGTACGTGCTGTTACGTTGTAGCGGCAAACATGTGGCAATAAAATAGCATTACATACGCCATGAGGTAGGTTATAGTAGCCACCTAACTGATGAGCAATTGCATGGACATAGCCAAGTGAAGCATTATTAAAGGCCATACCTGCTAAAAATTGTGCATATACCATTTGTTCACGTGCTTCTAAATCAGCTCCATTTGCATAGGCACGTGGTAGGAATTCAGGAACTAGTTGAAGTACCTTCTCAGCACAAGCATCCGTAATTGGTGTAGCATTTGTCGAAACAAATGATTCAATAGCATGTGTCAATGCATCTACACCAGTAGCTGCTGTTAGAGCAGGAGGTAATCCAATCATCAGTTCTGGATCGTTAATCGAAACTAACGGAGTCACATGTTTGTCAACAATGGCCATCTTCACTTTACGTGCTGTATCTGTAATAATGGTGAAACGAGTCATTTCACTAGCAGTACCAGCCGTTGTGTTAATAGCAATTAATGGCACAAGTGGATTTTGTGATTTATCAACGCCTTCATAATCGTGAATGCGTCCACCATTCGAAGCAATAAGTCCGATACCTTTTGCTGCATCATGAGCGCTCCCTCCTCCAAGAGAAACGATTGAATCACAGCCTTCAGCATGGTAAGCTGCAATGCCATCTTCAATATTTTGATCTGTTGGATTTGGTTCTGCTTTAGGGAAAATTGCTACATCAATTCCAGCAGCTGTAATGATGTTTGCAATTTGTTCAGAGAGACCTAATTTGTGTAAGCCCTCATCTGTTACGATTAATGTCTTTTTCACTTCTAAATCATTTAAGTGTTTACCAACTTCTTGAATTGCTCCAGGTCCAAATAAGTTTGTTTTCGGCATAACAAATTGCTTTAGAACGTCTGACATACTTCCAACCCCTTTTTAAAAATTATTATTGCTTGAATGATGGTGAACCACCTTTCGGAATTCATCGTATTCTATTTTTTGTTAAAGTTCAACTCGTATTTTTATTAAAATTGTTCATTTTATTCTTGTTATTATTTTACAAAAAAGTTAGCTTATTAAATGATTCTTTGAAAACAAGAATTGTATAAGAATGTTGATTATAATAATGTTTAGAAAATGTTTTACTATAAAAATAAAATATATTTTTTGAGAAAAGGTTCTATTTGAAGTGGTCTAGGAATAGTAAATAACTGATATTTTGTTTTTAATATTAAGGTAGTGGATATATTATTTTGAAACTATGTAATTACTATTTTAAAGTACATAAAATTGTCACAAAATGAGAAGGGTTTATGATCGTTGAGAGGCATTGTGTTTGCGCTAAAAAAGGAGTAGCTTTTATTTTGAAGAAATTTGTGGAAATAAAAGTGCTTGCCTTCAACTAAATTTATAGTTAGAATATTTGATAGTTAGATAATCTAATTAAAAGGTGATTCAATGACAAAACTTAAGAAAACGTACATGAATGAAGATGATTTACCAGCCTTAGGGATAGAGCCGTATGTGGAACTGATTCAGATGTCTTCATCAAATGAAACAAATCATGAAGATGCGAAATTGGGTTTAATGTTGTTATGGTTAAGCGATTATGTTTTAGATGTAACAGACAATGAGTTAGCTCCATTTGGTATTACAGAAAGTAAATTGGACTTATTGCTATTACTGACATTACATGGAGAAAGACGTGCGACTCCGTCTGCTTTAGCCAAACGACTGGGAATTACGAGAGCATCTGCAACGTCAATGCTCGATTGGTTAGAAAAAAGAAATCTTGTTGTAAGGAATCATAGTAAGGAAGATCGGAGGAAGATATATGTAAGTTTAACGGATGAAGGTCGTACTTTTATAGCTGAAGTTTTACCGACATATTGGTCGTCGTGTGCTTCTAATTTAATCGATTTGGAGCCTGATGAACGAAAAGTATTTGAGAAGCTAGTGAGTAAATTATTAACATCAATACAAAGAAAACTAAATGTGGAGCGTTAAACTGTAGCTATGTTGGTACAGTTTAATTTTTAGTCATTTAATTAGATTATCTAACTATAAGTTAATCAAACTAAAAAGGGTGATTTATTTAATGAATATTGTAATTTCAGGTAATCGAGAAAATTATGCTTTAATGACAACTATTTTATCCTGGACAGGTATGGTAGTGATGTCTAGTCTCTATTTAACAATACCTCTGATTAGTTTATTCAGTGATTATTTTAATATTTCATTGGTTCAGGCAGGCTTTACATCAAGTGTTTTTTCACTTGGATTTGCACTAGGTTGTTTTTTCTATGGTGCGATATCAGAAAAATATGGTCGAAAAAATGTCATTGTATTTGGGCTTTTTTCACTAAGCATGATCACGTTACTTCTAGGATTAGTTAATGATTTTTCTATTATTCTTTTATTGAGAGGAATACAAGGGCTTGCGGCAGCAACATTTTCACCAGTAGCACTTGCTTATACTCTTGAGGTTTTTCCCAATGATCGAAAGGTTGGGGCAATTGGTTTTATCAGTACGGGATTTCTTGTTGCGGGTATAGCTGGGCAAGTGTTTAGTGGATATGTAAGTGAACATAGTCATTGGCACGTCATTTTTTATGTGCTTGCTGCAGTGTATCTTATAACTGCTTTGTTAGTCGTGTGGATCTTACCGAAGGGAGTACTTCAGAACGAATCTAAAAATATATGGGTTCCTCTGAAGAGAATCGGTATTATTTTTACCAATAGAAATTTGATATTTAGTTATATCATTTCGTTTGTATTATTAATGTCATTTGTCAGTATGTACATTATTTTAGGTGCATATTTAACGAGTGATTCCTTCGGTATGAATAGTCAAAACCTCATTTACATTCGTGCCTTTGGGATAGTAGGAATGGTGATGTCACCATTTGCAGGTAAATTAGCGAAGCGTTTTAATGTACTATTTGTATTAAAAATGGCCTTATGTCTTTCGATTATCTCACTAACCGTGATGAGCCTTATTTCAACTATAGCTGGTTTAACGATTATTAGTATTTTATTTGTCGGTGGGATTGCACTGGCGGTTCCTTCATTAGTAACACTTGTTAGTCAGTTAGGCTGGAATATGGGAGGGATTGCGGTCTCTATGTATACAGTCATTTTATTTGCTGGAACAAGTATTGCACCATTCATATCTGTTTATTTAATTCAAACTGGTAGCTTTACTGTAGCCTTCCTTCTTCTTGCTACAACACTTAGTATTGGATTAGTTTCTGCGCTATTGATTAAAAGTGGAAAAAACGTAGGTTCAAATTGATTGTTCATAAATTACGATTAAATGGTGAAAAAAGCCCTGAACCTTGATAGACAAATACAGACTAAATTTTTTACATTTACAAATGGGAAAACCTACAAACAGAGGAAGTTTCAAAAATGGATGTACATAATAGGAGAGGATATTTACAAAAAGAAATTCACAGGAACGTAGACAGACCGTCAATAATTAATTGAGCTGGTATCTAGAGAGATAGGCTTGGTTTAAACAAATTCTGGCCCTAATTTTTGCAATAACCTTTTGCAAAATTGGGGTCTTTTTTGGTGCATGATTGTGGAATCATTCCCTTAGACTATTCGTTTTCTTTTACAGAGGGGTACTGATCACAAGATACTGGCATTTGCCAGAAGTTTGTTGGAGGCCTTTATTTTAAAGTAATTCAGAGAATAAATTATAATTTTACCTTATGATAAAATATGTTGTCAATAATAAATTTGTGAAATTTTAAAAAAATGTTATAATAGTCTTATAATCATTTTTTTGAAATCGTATTTCGAAATCCGATGTCTATTTTTACAGATTGAATTTGGGACTTTTTTAAATCTTTTTTAAGCTAAAGAAAAAAATCAAAACAGTTTATGTGAGCTTTTAAGGACGTTAGTTGAATAATTATTAATTTATTATCTAATAGTAACCGAATTTTTTTATTCCCTAAGGAGGACTAGAATAATGAATCTAATCAATAAGAAAGTTACGCATAAGCGTTTTGGCGTAGGTAGTATCGTTAAGCATAATGATTCTAGTATTGAAATACATTTCGCATCTGAAAATAAGAAGTTTGTTTTCCCTGATGTATTTGGAACGCATCTAAAGCTACATGATAAAAGTGATGCTAGGTCACTTGAAGAAATTATACAAAAAAAGGAAAATGAACGAAAAGAGGAGGAATTGAAGAAGGAAGAGGAAAAAGTTTTACAACGAAAAAAGCTGGCGCTTCGCTTGGAGCATGAAAAGCTTATGAAAAACCATAAACTTCATCCCTCATCACAAATGGTTTTTTGGTGTGACACTGAAGAACAGACTACTTCTTTTTCAGAGTGGAAAGTTTTTTCAGGAGTCTTAAAAAGTGGCAATAACAAAGGAAAACCAAACAAGCCGAGTCGCTTGCATCCAAATAGCGCTGTGTTATTAACAGCAGTAGATTCGAGCAAGCTAGAAAAAGAAAGACGTATCTTAGGCGTCTATATGGTGAAAGAAGATTTTGTCGGCAAAATTTGTGAAGATGGATATATTCCTGCTCATTCCATATACAGATTGCAGCTTACAGAACAGGAGTCGGATCAGTTGCTTTTCTGGAAATATTATTTAAATGAAAAATCTCCTGAAAAAATGACATGGAATACAGGTAAATACCGATATTTTGAAAATTTATGGATGGCTCAAATTTTACTTGATATTATGTCATTGAAAAGTGACCCAAATGAACGAGAGCAGGCACAACAATTTTTTCAACATTTTTGTAAAATGAATCAAATATCAGCTCAAGAATTACCAAAACCTAATGGTGCATTAATGCGTATTTAGAAGGAAAAAATCGATTAAATGCAGAACCACAGAACAGAATTTAATTTTTAAAGTTGTAGTTAAACAAAAGGACGGATGTAATGAAATATAATAAAACAGTTATGCTAAAGCTTATCAATGAACATCGAGTACTGCATGATGAATTAAAAAAGCTAAAATCTGAAATGGGATTAGAGAAAAATTTTGCAGTAAAGGCCATGTATCATTCATTTGTTGCAGAGGATGGCCCTTATATGAAAGAGTACCAAGATTTAGAGCGATTATAATTAACGAATGGTAAGATAAGTTTATAATCAAGCTATTTATTTTATGGGAAACCAAAAAGTATGACTTTAACCGGAATGGAGAAATCCATTCTGGTTTTTCTTTTATCGATAAGTGACTGGACTGCAAACAGATTTACTCTTTATTCACTTATACTTGTAGTAGTAAATAATTTTGTTGAAGTAAGAACGCGTAGTTATAATATGAAAGGCTGAAGTACGCGAGGATAAATAAGAAGATAATTATACTCCTGTCTGCCCCCTTAAAAATCCCCTAAAATAAAAACTAAATACCCATCTTTTCTGATAAACGTTTGAATGCATAAAATAGACAGTTATCTGCATACGGCTCTTTAGTATGTGAAGAAATAAATACATCACCACTTTCTTTAAGTTGTTCACCATCTTCTAATAGAATTCCAGAACTCCACACTCTAATGGCATAAGAGGTTAAAGGTTCAGCTAATTCTGCAATTTCAAGTAATCGATTAAGCTGCTGGATATTCAGTACATTAGGTTCTTCTCGTTCTTCGTCGTTAATAACTACTTTAGTAAAACGATTACGAGGGATTAATTCCGCATCAACAGCCACATTAACTGTAACTTTAAACACGATGAAATAGTCGAAATATTGAAGGTTTGTAATCCTTCAATAAGGGTGTAATAACATAGGGTATTGGTGGCAGGAGTCAGTAGAAAAAATGAGCGACCTCAGTTATTGAATCTTAAAAATTTTGGTTTCTTTTCTAAAAGCAATCAGCCAAATCTTAAGCGAATGAACCAGTTATTAATAAAGCAAATCGAAAAAAGACAACTATTAAGCACTCTCATTTGAGGGTGTTTTTTCAATGAAAAGAGTGATGAAAAATGTAGAAATATGAAAAAAGTAATAGATTTACCTCGATTATCCATGTATATTTGTGTATAAGGAGGGATATTTTAATGAAAAAATTTTTAAAAATAGGTTGTGGTGGTTTTATTGCTTTATTTATCTTGTTAATAATTATCGGGATGTTTGTTGGCGATGATAATAAAGAAACAACAGATAAAGAGAAAGAACCAGTTACGGCATCAACTAACACTGATTCAAAAAATGATAAACCAGATGCTGGGAAGGACAAAAAGGTTAGTATAGGTGAAGAATTATCAGTTGGAAAAGTTATTTTTAAAGTTAATTCAATAAACGAAGTTAATGAGATTAGTGCTGCTAATGGATACATGAAATATAAACCTGATGCAGAAGGTGCAGTATTTTTGAATGTAAATGTGACTGTAAAAAATAGTGGAACAGAAATGATTCAAACAGATTCGAGTTTCTTTAAATTAAAAGCTGCTAATGGAGCATCATATTCACCATCAACTATTATCGTAGCGGATGATAAATATTTTACTTTTGAAGGAATTAATCCTGGATTAGCACTTACAGGTAACGTACTATTCGAAGTTCCAACTGGATTAACAGGTCTAGACTTACAAGTACAAACAGGTTTTTGGGGTACAGAAACAGGAATTATAAAATTAAATTAATTAATAAAGCCACCTTTGAGTGGCTTTTTATTATGCCAAAAAAGGATGTGATGACATGGCAACCATCCAAACAGCAATTCAGATTGAAGATCGTTTAAGTCAACCGATGCGTGCGATGCAGAATGCAGTATCTATGATGGTTAATCAAATATGATAAAAAACGTGACCTAACTCAGTGGGAGTTAGAGGAAATAGAACAAACCATACAGCGAGCGTTTAAATTGCAAAAATTAGTTAAATTAATGCTATGGCACCAGAATAAACTTCTAGGCCAGGTAGGGTTAATAACTGGCACCGATGTTTATAAAAAGCAATTACTATTAGAAACAGATTTATCAATTAAGCATATTACCTTTGATATGATCCGAAAGGCGTCATTGGTAGACGCTGATGATTAATCCAGAGCAACGCCAGCTTTTACACAAATACTTATTAATAGAACTAGCAGTAAAGTCACTACAGATGGATTATCAGAAAGTCGAACAACTTAAAATTAAAAAAGTCTTTGTGCCCCTAATTAGTTATAAGGAATGGAATGAATATATTCGTGCTGAGTGGGCAGAAGGATCATTTATCGGGAGAAGTAATGATAAAGAAATAAATAAAAGAGTATATGTTAATAAACATTGTAAGATTAAATGATTCTCTTATTTAAAATACAGAACAAATAAGCCATATTTACATTGTGTAAAAAGCTTAAAGTAATTATTAGTTATTATTTAAGTCGCTCATTTGAAAAATGAGTGACTATTATTGTATCTTTTGAAAACCCCTTGCTATGCGAGGGGTTCTAAAGAGCTTCTAGCTATGGACAAGAAAAAAACCCCAGCCGTACAATGAATTCAGGTCTGGTCAACCGACTTCGTACGAAAGGGGATCCAAATGGATAATAAAAGTTTAGCATACACAACATGGAATTGTAAGTATCACATCGTCTTTGCGCCAAAATATAGAAGGCAGATTATTTATGGACAAATTAAAGTAGATGTAGGTAGAATTCTTCGCCAGTTATGTGAAAGAAAAGGAGTAGAAATTATTGAAGCAACAGCATGTCCTGATCATATTCATATGTTGGTAAGTATCCCACCCAAATTAAGTGTTTCATCGTTTGTGGGTTATTTGAAAGGGAAAAGTAGTTTAATGATATTCGATCGACATGCGAACCTAAAATACAAATATGGAAACAGGAAGTTTTGGTGTCGCGGATATTATGTAGATACAGTAGGAAGAAA
Organism: Lysinibacillus sp. GW823-FHT06C08; assembly: GCF_058795135.1. Taxonomy (NCBI): domain Bacteria; kingdom Bacillati; phylum Bacillota; class Bacilli; order Caryophanales; family Bacillaceae; genus Lysinibacillus; species Lysinibacillus sp. GW823-FHT06C08. The sequence continues at coordinate 165,941 of NZ_JBXAHN010000004.1, read as the reverse complement.
CAGAAAAATCATTCAGGAATATATAAAAAATCAATTACAAGAGGATATTCTTGAGGATCAAATGACCATGAAAGAATTCATTGATCCATTTACAGGAGAAGAAATAAAAGCAAAAAAAGGAAAATGATAAAACCACTTTAGTGGTAGCGTGAAAACGGAGTGCGGTTGGCGGACCTTTCAGTGTGTCTTTAGACATGGGCCAGTACCCCAGCGTTTCACGCGTAGAGCAAACCACCAGTTAGACTGGTGGTTCTGATTAGGCTTAACTTTGAATAGTCGAAATACCTAGGGCTTAAAATAAAAATAAAGTACACCTGTCCGTTGTTTGTTTTTTAAAAACTAAGTAAGCAAAAAACGCTCCTCCAGTCGCTCCCCTAAACCCCCAGTAAGAAATACTAAATATCGAAAGTGAAATACAAAACAAAAACCCCGTAAACACTTGGTATACCAAGGTTACGGGGTTTAAGAATCCGAAGATTTCTATCGTTAAAAAATTAACGAGAGTAGTACTCTACGATGAATGATTCGTTGATTTCTGCTGATAACTCAGAACGCTCTGGAAGGCGAGTGAATGTACCTTCTTTTTTGTCAGCGTCAAATGTTAAGTAGTCAGGTACGAAGTTGTTTACTTCGATTGCTTCACCTACAACAGCAAGGTTTTGAGATTTTTCACGAAGAGAAATCGTTTGACCTGGTTTTACGCTGAATGATGGAATATCAACGCGTTTGCCATCTACTAAGATGTGACCGTGGTTAACTAATTGACGAGCTCCACGACGAGTACGAGCTAAACCTAAACGGTAAACTAAGTTGTCAAGGCGAGTTTCAAGAAGGATCATGAAGTTTTCACCGTGTACACCTTTCATTTTACCAGCGCGGTTAAACAGTGTACGGAATTGACGTTCGTTCATGCCGTACATGTGACGAAGTTTTTGCTTCTCTTGAAGTTGTAAACCGTATTCTGATAATTTTTTACGTTGGTTTGGACCGTGTTGTCCTGGTGCGTAAGGACGTTTTTCGATTTCTTTACCTGTACCGCTTAGTGAGATACCAAGACGACGAGATAATTTCCAAGATGGACCTGTATAACGAGACATATTGTTGTCTCCTCCTTTAAATTTGGTTTTTTTGTTGTAAAACAAAAACCAGTAGTACCCATTCTTACACGCATTTTATTTTCATGTATTTTCGCCTATGCAGCCGTTAGGTTACACAATACACCATCTATTTTTAATAGCTGACTATCTAAGTAGTTGTACAGAAGAAAATAGAGGAATAAAATACAATATAAGCTTATACCACTGCTGCGTTTATTTTACACAACCCTCATTGTAACTGCTTAGGACTTGTACGTCAATTATTAGTATTTAAAATTTTGTAACAGGCGTATAGTAGAAAATTCCTCACTGTACATTCCTAATGTGTCAGAAATAGTTAAAGATACGCTGTGAAATCTAAAATGTAAAAGTAAGGGAGAAATTACATAGTCAAAATGACACAAATTATGTATAATATATTATAAGTTAATAGTAATTGATTTGGACGTTATATAGAAAAGGTGATTTCATGACAGACCATTTACAAACGCTAAAATATATAAAATCTGATGTTTTGAGCTTTTGGGTGAGTTCTAATGAAGAACAAGCTAGTTTTAATGGGTATTTTTATTCATTAAAACAGTGTCTTAAGAAACACTTGGAAATTGATAATGCAGCTTTTCTTAGTTTTGAAGGTAATTCTTTAATACCTATTGAGGAGATGGCTTCATTAACAATTGAAACAAAGCTAAATGCTGTGTCATGGCTGATGATCGAAGCTAGTTTTTATCAACAAAAAGTAGTGAAAATTCCTTATATATTAAAGGCAAGACAGGCCTATTCAATGATGACAGATATGGTGCTTTTCCAAGCAGAGGGCAATAATCCCATTGGTGTATTACTTGTGGAGGCAACAGAGTCTTGGACAGACTTTATGACCTCAGATTACGGCGAAAAATGTATAGAAATACTTTCTCAGGTTCTTCAAATGATGAGAGATAATTTAGATGTAAAAATAAATGAAGACCAATATAGAAAACTATATAACATGACTGATTTATTTCATTCAACAATGGATATCGATTTAATTTTAGAAAATGTATTGAAAAATATAAGGGATAACTTCCCTGAATTTAATGTAGAGCTTATATTATCGAATGATCAAGACCGACACACGACCATCGATATTAAGCTTTTTGATTATTTATCCGAAAGACCTACAACTATTGAGGCTTTTGTATCAGGAGAGTTAACAACTGAACTTGCGAGTGATTTAAATTGCCGATTATTAAATGCACCTATTAAAGGAAGGCAGGCAATTTATGGCATATTACAAGTAAGTGCTCCAACTACTTACCTTTTTTCAACGACTGAAAAAGATTTTGTACGGATGCTTGCACAGGCGTCAGGAAATGCACTAGAAAATGCAAAGTTATATCATCAGTCGCATCGCCTCGTCAGTGACTTACAACTTATCAATGAAACATCACATCGTTTAAATATGAGGATTGACATTCATGAAATGTTACTTTTCCTACAAAAGCAGTTACTAAAATCTTTTCAACCAATGGAAGTTTGCTTCGCATTTAAAAAAGATGACACCTTTGAAGTAACGGGGGCAAGTACTTCGTTATTTAGTTCTGAAGAGGGTCAAACGTATATTAAGCATGTTGAACAACATTTTACTCAAACTAATGATCCGCTGTTTATAGCTGATTTTAGTCGATTAACCTCTAAACAAATTGATTATCGTTCCATAATGGCTATCCCTATTCTAATGGAAGAAAAGATCAATGGCTTTAGTATCGTCTTACATAAAGAGCCGTATTTCTTTTCGTTTGATAGCTTTAAATTAATGCAGTCTTTAATCCACCACTCATCTTTAGCAATTGCAAACTCTATTTTACGAACACAGCTTCAGGAAATGGTCGATTTGGATCATTTAACAAAACTATATGCACGTAGTTACCTAGATCATTTTGTAGAAAAGTCGCTTGAATATGATCAATCAGGGATGTTTTTACTTATTGATATTGATAATTTTAAACGTATTAATGACACGTATGGTCACCAAGTAGGTGATAAAATTCTTATGCAGATTGCCGTTCAGTTGAGGGAAACAATAGGCAGTCGAGGGATTTGTGCAAGGTGGGGCGGTGAAGAGATGTCTGTATATGTACCTAATATCAGTGAAAAAGAAGCTTTAGAATTAGCAGCAGCCATCGTTGAGGTAATCCCAAGTGCCACGGACCCTCAAGTAACGATTTCAGCAGGTCTCATTACATGGAATGATCAAGACCGACCGGCATTCCAATCTGTTTTCTTACATGCCGATACTGCTCTATATGAAGCAAAAAATAGTGGTAAAAATCGTTTTTGCATCCATGGTGATTCTTTTCAAACAAACCAATAAGATGGATGGCGTTAATGTAAATGGTACTATAAAATAAATTGCCCTGAAATGACAATGCATTTCAGGGCAATTTTTTAACACCTTATATGTGAAGCAGTAATGTTTGAACAAATTGCTCTAAGCCATCTTGATCATCCTGAGAGAAGCGATTTACAGTAGGACTATCGATATCAAGTACACCAATAATCTCACCTTGCTTCATTAAGGGTATGACAATTTCAGATTGGGAGGCAGCATCGCAGGCGATATGTCCTGGGAAATCGTGTACATCTTTGACAACAATCGTTTCTTTTGTTGCCACTGCAGTTCCACAAACTCCACGGCCAACCGGAATTCTAACACAGGCAGGCAGACCTTGGAATGGTCCAAGTACAAGCTCATCATCTTGTAAGAGATAGAAGCCAACCCAGTTAATATTTGTTAAAAATTGATTAAGAATGGCAGAAGCATTGCTTAAATTTGCAATCTGATCTGTTTCGCCAGTTAGTAGTGCATCTAATTGCTTAGATAGTGTAAGATATTGGTCAGCAATAGATCCTTCATAATTAATTAGTGTAAACATATATGCACCTCGTTTAAAAGTTATTTAGATCGGTAATATAACATTATAATGTTGATGTAAATCAGCCACGCTATGGGCATCTGAACCAAATACATAAGGTAATTCAATAGCATGACAATAATTGATAAAGGCAAATGGTGGATAGGGCTCCTGACAAAATGGCTTACTTAAACCAGCACTATTTACATCTAATTCATAGCCATCTTGCTTCATAATGTCTAAAACCTGGTGAATTCGAGTGTCGTCATTTATTTTCTCATGATGTGCTAGCTGAAATTTATGAATAAGTGATGGGTGTCCAATCCGTTTTGGTTTATAGGGACCAAGATCTGCCTTTATAGATTGTAGGACTGTATCATAATATAAATGATATACCTGTTCAACAGAGCCAACTTTCTTAGAGAAATCAATAAAGCATTCGGGAGAGTAGTCGATACATTCAAAGGTGTCCTGCCACTGTAAAAAATGAACTGACAAGATGGCATCATCTAAAAAATGTCCATATGTATCAAGAAAATGACGAGTTTCTTGTTCAAATCCTTTGATATAATCCACTTCTAACCCAATACGAATGTGAATATCTTTCGCATATTGTTTTTGCAGGCATTGTAATTCTTCAATATATGGCATAAGATACCCGGCTTTCATCCCACTATCTTGCTGTGGTGTAGGATCAATAAAACCGTCTGGTAATGGGGCGTGTTCTGTAAACGTTATATCTGTGAAATTATGAGAAATTGCTTTTTCAATATATTGAATGAACGTGTCCGAACTGCCATGTGGACAATAAGGACTATGTATATGCCCATCACGTTTCAAAATGTACCACTCCTTTAGATCTATAGACCGCTATTTTAATATTTTACAATAGCAAAAATACAGTTTTCTGAAAATCACTTAAATTTTAGTACAAAAGGCGAAAACATAGTATATAATAAATACAACTAGCCAATTCGTTTATTGTAGAATAGGAGGCTTACGATGGAGTATATCATCATTCCGATAATCCTACTATTAATTTTAGCCATAGTAGGATTTATGATGCGAAGAAAACATGTTGCAATTATTGCAAAACTTGAAAATGAAAAATTACAAATACAACATAAACCTATAAATGAAGAAATTTCAAAAGTAAAATCTTTGAACATGAACGGTGAAACGGAAGAAATGTTTGAACGATGGCGCAATATTTGGGATGAAGTCATCGATGTACATATGACTAAAATCGATTCACTTTTATTTGATGCAGAAGATCAAATTAATCGACTTCGTTTTAAAAAAGCGACATTAATTGAACGTGAAATCGAAGACTATATCGAAAAATGTGACCAAGATAAAGATAAAATTTTAGAAGAATTAAATGAATTAATTGGCAGCGAAGAAAAAAATAGAATTGAAATTGAACAGTTAAAGGAATATTACCGTTCTGCGAGAAAAACATTGCTAGCACACCAGCATTCCTTCGGTGTAGCATTACCTGCACTGGAGAAAAAGCTAGAGGAATTTGTTGAGAAGTTTGAAAAATTTGATGTTCTGACGAATGAAGGTAATTACTTGCAAGCAAGGGAAATTGTAATTAGCCTAAATCAGGAATCACAGCAGACATTCGAATATATAAATGATGTCCCAACGATTTTGACGGAATTACAAGTTAAGCTCCCAGGAGCAGTTCAGGAATTGCGTAATGGTCAACGGGAAATGGAAGACCAATCTTACTATCTGCAGCATTTAGAATTAGCGGAAGCATTAAATAAATATGAAAAAGAATTTACTTCGTTAAAAAATGACCTAGCAGAGCTAAATTTAATGGTTGTTAAACCTCGTGTAACAGAAATAAATGAAGAAATCGATCATTTTTATGATTTACTGGAAAAAGAGGTTATTGCCAAAAATTATGTGGATCAAAATTGTGATCGTTTATTAAGCTCAATCACAAACGTTATAACGTCTACAAAATCAGTGAGTGATGAGGCAACCTATGTACAACAAAGCTATCACTTAAACGAAAAGGATGCTGAAATTCCAAAAGCTGCATTAAAGCAATTGGAAGCACTGCAACGTCGTTATGATTTATTATCCATGCGTGTCAAAGAAGAAAAGTCTGCGTATTCAAGCTTGCAAGAGGAATTAATAGAAATAAGTGAAGAGCTTGAACGAATCCATGAAGAGCAAGGTCATCTGTCTAATACAATGAAGAAACTTCGTATTGATGAAAATAAGGCCCGTGCTCAAGTCGAAAACTTAAAGAAAATATTACAAGATACAGATCGTCTCCTAAATAAGGCGAATATTCCAGGAGTCCCAGAGGAGATGGACGCACGACTTGATGAAGCGGCAGAGCATATATATGTAGTTATGCAAAGTCTGCAGGAAGTTCCGCTTAATATGGGAACGGTTCATAATAATTTAAATGCTGCGACACTTTGTGTAGAGGATGTTAAAGCAAAAGCTCATGAATTAATAGAGAATGTAATGCTTATTGAACGCATTATTCAGTATGGCAATCGTCATCGTGCATCTAATCCGACATTAAATGCACGTTTAAAAGAGGCTGAGGAAGCATTCCATCAATTCCGTTATTCCAAAGCATTAGAGGAAGCAGGGACAGCAGTGGAAGAAATGGAGCCAGGTGCATTAAAGCGCATCCAAGAAATGGTTGCAGAACAGTCTATGGCAAAAAATTAAAACTACATTTGTGCTGTCTAAAAAGTATAGCAATTACTTTTTAGACAGCTTTCTTTTTAAATTTTGTAAAGGATGTGATACGAGTGGAACTATTAATTCGAAATATGAACGAAAAGTATGCTCAGGAAATTATATGTTGGCAATACGAAGAGCCCTATGATTTTTATAATAATGAATTATCCGAGGAATCCTTGCGGGAATTTCTTGACAATCCTTACTTCGCCATTATGAATGAACAAGAGGAGTTAATCGGTTTTTATTGCACGGGGTCAGCTGCCCAAGTGCCAAAAGGACATGATTTTAACGCTTATTCAGAAGAGTATATAGATATTGGTATTGGCATGAAGCCAACGCTAACAGGAAAAGGTTTTGGTACAAAATTCTTTTCATTCATCATCAAGAATATCCAGCAAGAATACGCTACGCCACTTCGTTTAACAGTTGCCCAATTCAATAAGCGAGCGATATTCCTTTATGAAAAATTAGGATTTGTGAAAGAGCTTGAATTTAGTACGCCAACGGAATTTATTACGATGTTAAAAAAATTGTAAGAGCGATCCTTTCTAATGATTAAAATATGAATTATCGTTAAAGTTAGTGGTCAATCTCCACAGATTGCGTTATGATAAAAACCGTTACATCAACGTTTTGAAAGTGTGTGAAAATATAATGAACGAGACAATTTATTTGGATAATAGTGCCACAACAAAACCATTAAAAGAAGTTCTACAGGCGTTTATGGTTGTGAATGAGCAGTATTATGCCAATCCTGCATCTATCCATGCGATGGGTGTTGAAGCAAATGATTTATTAATGCGTGCACGTGAGCAAGTAGCAGATATTTTGCAAACAGAAGCAAAAAATGTGCTATTTACTTCAGGTGGTACGGAATCGAATAATGCGGCGATTTTTGGAATAGCACGTAGCAATACACATATAGGAAAGCATATTTTAACGACTGAAATAGAACATCCTTCAGTTTTAGAGACTGTTAAACAGCTCTCAAAAGAGGGCTTTGAAGTGGAATATTTAAATGTTGATCAGCGTGGTGTTATTTCGTTGGATGAACTTCGTGCAAAAATACGAAAAGATACAATTTTAGTAAGTATGATGCATGTAAACAATGAAATGGGTGCGATTCAACCGATAGAGGAAGCTGCTAAATTAATCCATGAAATGAGTCGGGCAGCCTTACATGTGGATGCTGTACAAAGCTTTGGAAAATTGGCTGTATCCTTTAAGGGTGAAGAGGGACCGGATTGTATTTCAATCTCAGGTCATAAAATTCATGGCTTTAAAGGCTCTGGTGTATTAGCATTCCGTAAAGCGATAAGATGGCAGCCATATGCACTTGGTGGCGGCCAAGAATTTGGATTGCGTAGTGGGACTGTTGCTGTTCCACAAGCTGTCGCTTTATCTAAGGCAGCTCGGATGGCGGTTGAAACCATGAATGACCATGCAAAAAATTATCGTCAATGGCATGATGAAATACTTGCACAGTTACACGAATATGGAGAAGCTATTCATATTTTATCGACTCCGCAGGGAGCGTCACATATTATATCTTTCAGTGTTCGCGATTTAAAAGGAGAAGTCATCATTAATGCGATGCAAAAACGAGGCGTTATTGTATCTACATCCAGTGCTTGTTCTTCGAAGCAAACTAAAACAAGTCATGTTGTTGAAGCATTGCATCTAGATGAGCATTATAAAAAAGGTGTTATCCGTATTAGTTTTGGTGCACATAACACGGTCGAAGATATTGAAAAGTTTAAACAAGTATTAGCAGAAGTAATGCTAGAGCTTAAAGGAGAAATAAAGTAATGATTTGGAAAGAAATTTTAATTAGATATGGCGAACTTTCTACAAAAGGTCGCAACAAGATGGATTTTATCCGCCGTTTACGTGAAAATATCCGTCATGCATTTGCTGATTTAGGACATCTCCATATTCGTACAGAACGTGATCGAATGTTTATTGCGATAGAGAATGAAGAACAAATGCAAACACTAGTAACAGGTTTGCCTAAAATTTTTGGTATTCAATCATTTAGTCCGGTTGCAGCATGTGAAAAAGATATGGAAAGTATGAAAAAACTGGCGATTACGATAATGGAGACATTTAAAGAAAAGCCATATACATTTAAAGTGGAAGTGAAACGTACCGATAAAACCTTCCCATTAGAATCACACGCGATTCAACGGGAGATTGGTGGATATGTTTTACCTCAATTTAATAATTTATCTGTTAAAGTGAAGCGACCTGATATTGAGTTACGTGTAGAAGTCCGCCATGATGCAACCTATATGATGGCACAAGTCATTCCAGGTGCAGGCGGAATGCCTGTAGGATCAAACGGGAAGTCATTGTTAATGCTTTCAGGTGGTATTGATAGTCCAGTTGCAGGTTATTTAATGATGAAACGCGGAGTCCGTTTAGAAGCCATTCACTTTTTTAGTCCGCCCTATACAAGCGAAAATTCATTGGAAAAAGTAAAAGTGCTTGCAAATGAGTTAACGAAATTTGGAGCTAATATACGATTACATGTTATTCCTTTTACTGAAATACAAGTTCTGATTAAAGAAAAAGTACCTTCTAATGTATCAATGACAACAACTCGGCGTATGATGTTAAAAGTTGCAGATCAAGTGCGAGAAGAAATCGGTGCTCTTGCGATTGTCACAGGAGAAAGTCTTGGACAAGTAGCAAGTCAAACACTTGAAAGCTTAACAGCAATAAATGCAGTAACGAATACACCTATTTTACGACCGTTAATTTCATCAGATAAATTAGAAATCATTGAGTTAGCTGAACAAATCGGCACATATGAAACATCTATTCAGCCTTTTGAGGACTGCTGTACAATCTTTACGCCTGCTAGTCCTAAAACAAAGCCTAAGCTCGAAAAGGTTGAGCATTACGAAAGCTTTTCTGATTTTGATGAACTGATAGCACGCGCGGTCAAAAATCGTGAGGTCTATATTTTCCCTAAGAAAGAAGAAGAGCAAAAGCAAGATAAGTTTGCTGATCTTTTATAAATCAAAATTTCAAAAGCCGTCTCAAATAGCTTATTTGAGACGGCTTTTTTGTATAGTTCGCCGAATGCCAATAGAGGTACATTTTACCTTTATTTTTTTTGTATTAAAAATCTAATAACGCACATTCTATATTCACAAGGAGGTGAGAAACATGGCTTCAAACAACAACCGCAGTTCAAACCAGCTTGCAGTACCTGGTGTACAACAAGCACTTGATCAAATGAAATACGAAATTGCACAAGAATTTGGTGTTCAATTAGGGGCTGACGCTTCAGCTCGTGCTAACGGTTCCGTTGGTGGTGAAATCACTAAACGTCTTGTACAAATGGCAGAATCTCAATTAAAAGGTATGCCAAACAACAACAACTAATAAATGCTAACTAAGCATTTATAAACTCAAAACCAGTGACCGTAAAAGGCACTGGTTTTAGTTTGTTTATCAATCATTTTTTTATGCGAGATAAAGACTTAAACATGGATACTGTTTGTTCAATATCCTTACTGTCACAGATAGCAGAAATAACAGCAACTCCGTCAGCACCAGCTTGCAAAACAACATTAGCGTTTGTCCAATTTATTCCACCTATGGCTACAATGGGAAAGTTAGGCTGCAATTTGGAAGCTTGCTGTAAAAAAATTGTGCCACATGGTGGTTGTGCATCACTTTTAGATGTTGTGGCAAAAATAGGTCCAATTCCTACATAGTCCGCATGATGGTCAATAGCCGTTTGTAGCTCTTCCTGTGAATGTACAGAAACGCCAAGGAGCCGGTTTGCCATTTTTTTACGTGCAATGGCAATCTGTTCATCATCTTGGCCAATATGAACACCATCTGCACCAAGTCGAACTGCTAGATCCACATCATCGTTAATGATAAACGGCACACGGTAATGTTGACATCGTTTTTGGCATTGGCGGGCAAATTGCTCATAAGCTAATCCTGTTAATGCATTAGGACCCTTTTCACGTAATTGAAACATAGTAATGCCAGCCCGCAGCGCTTGTTCGAGTACAGCTAAAGGTTCCTGTTGGGAAACATTGCTTGTACCCATAATAAAATAAAGCTGTAAATCTTCACGTTTCAAGTAATTTCACCTCGCAGGCACCTTTATGCAACTGATAAGCAAAATGATTTGTGGGCCCATGACCATTACCAATGTCTAAATCGTGCATAATGGCTAATTGTATAAATTTTTTAGCTTCGATAATAGCTTTTTCAATGGACAAACCTTGACCAAGGAAAGCCGTGATAGCTGCTGAAAATGTACAACCTGTACCATGTGTGTTTTCCGTCGAAATACGAGGAGACTGCATGGAAAATGATTTGTCATTTTTTATAAATACATAATCAATTGCATATAACGAATTGGGTAGATGCCCACCTTTAATGATGACACATTGAACACCTAGTTGGAAAAAGCATTGAGCAATTTCCTCCATATCCGAGAAATGATTTATTTTTCTTCCCGTAAGTGCCTCTGCTTCTGGTATATTTGGTGTCACAATTGTAGCAAGAGGAAGTAAAGACATGCGCATGGCCTCGATAGCCTCTTGCTGCAGTAAGCTTTCTCCACCTTTTGCAATCATAACGGGATCAACAATTAGTGGGATTTTTAAATCGTCAATAATGTGTGCAATACCTTGAATAATTTCCGAGGAATAAAGCATCCCTGTTTTAATCGCAGCAATCGAAAAATCTTCAAGTAATGCATGAAATTGTTTTTCAACAAAGTCAACGTCAATTGGGAAAACCCCTGTTACACCAATTGTGTTTTGAGCAGTTAATGCTGTAATAACGGAGGTGCCAAAAACCCCTAATTCCTGAAATGTTTTTAAATCAGCCTGAATGCCAGCGCCACCGCCACTATCCGAGCCTGCAATTGTCGTTACAATATGCATGATGCCTCACCCTCCTTTGAAAGACGATGTAAGGCATTAAGCAAAGCAATTTGAATATCCCCGATATCCTCTGTAAATGCGGATGCTAACTCAGCTGCTTTTTTATAGTATGTCAGTGTTTCCGCTAATTGGCTATACGGATCATCTCCTGAAGAGAAGGCTGCTCCACATATAGCGCTAAGTAAACAGCCTGTACCCGTTACTTCAGTCATTTGTGAATTTCCACCTGTAATCCATTGGCTCTGCACACCGTCTGTCATAAAATCATGTTTGCCTGTAACAATGACTATACAGTTGTAGCGTTGAGCCAATAGTGTAGCCTCAGTCTCTATGGCAATAAATCCCTCACCACTATCAACACCTTTTTGTTGCCATTCTACATTGGCTAATGCCGCAAGCTCACCCTTGTTACAGCGTATGACTGCAAATTGTATAGCTGAAAGTAATAGGTGTACGGTTTCCTTGCGATAAACTGTGGCACCTGCGCCAACCGGATCTAATATAACAGGAATGGCAAGGGTATTTGCTTTTTTTCCTGCTAACAGCATTGATTCTTTTGTTCGGTCATTTAGTGTACCAATATTGATTAAAAGAGCGTCTGCAATGGCGACCATTTCCTCCACCTCATGGCTATCATCAGCCATGACAGGAGAGGCACCTAATGCCAATAGACCATTGGCTTGGAAATTAGCCACGACATAATTAGTTATACAGTGAATAAGCGGTTGTTGTTGACGAATTGTTTGAAAAATCATTTTAGTCCTCCTTTATTGGTGGACGTAAGCATGCAAAAAAGGCCCTTTTTACGTAAAAATGCACGAAAAAGAGCCTTTCATCTGAAAAAACGATGTTCATTGCTCCCTACGTCAGTATTAACTAACAGGTTCAAAGGGTCAGGTTTTACCTTCTCAACTCTTTATGAGTCCCCCTGCAATCTTGCTTATAGTTGACCAAAATGTACCATACTTTTCATATGTATTCAATAGCAAGTTTTCCTATCGACAAAACGTGACTGATGCCATATAGCTAAGCATGATAGTTGTCATGACTTTACTTAAATCAAGTGTAAACCATTGAAAATACTAGAAAAGGAGTATAATGTGTCTTAACAAAAGGGGGCATTTGCCATGAATAGACAAGAATTAGTAGCACCAGAATGGTATAACATAACAGATGAATTTGAAAAATATGCAAAGGATTCAACTAAAAATGCATTGATTATTTATCATGAGCATTCTGATGTACAATTTATCACCTACGCACATTTACTTGAAAGAGCGAATCAGGCGGCACATGTCTTTACAAAAAGTGGATTAACTAAAGGTGATGTCATTTTAGTGATGGTACCACGCTCAGTAGAAGCATACATTGTCTATATTGCTGCATTAAAAGCGGGTTTAATAATCATTCCAAGCTCTGAAATGCTAAGAACAAAAGATATTGAGTATCGTATTCATCATGCTGATGCTAAAGCTGTTGTAGCCTTTGAGCCTTATATTGAGCAATTTGATCAAGTAGGGAATTTACAAAATATACAGCAATTTGTTATCGGTAATGCACATGAACCATGGCAGCCGTTAGTAGACAAAATGCGAAAGCAACCAACAACTTACATAAGTTCTACACCAACAAAAAGTACAGACCATGCCTTTTTAGCTTACACAAGTGGCACAACAGGTAACCCGAAAGCTGCTGTGCATACTCATAGCTGGGGCTATGCACATTTACGGACAACAGCCCCACACTGGCTAGGAGTACAAGAAAATGATATTGTATGGGCAACTTCAGCACCAGGATGGCAAAAATGGATTTGGAGTCCGTTTCTCGCGATTTTAGGCAGCGGTGCCACTGCATTTGTTTATAAAGGAAAGTTTGATGCAGCAACATATTTAGCGTTGCTTGAAAAATTTAAGATGAATGTCTTATGTTGCACACCGACAGAATATCGTTTTATGGCAGCACTTGAAAATTTACAGGAGTATGACATCAGTTCAATTCGACAAGCTGTTTCAGCAGGTGAGCCATTGAACAGTGATGTCATTAAAAAATTCTCAGACACTTTCCATCTACAAGTGCGAGATGGTTATGGTCAGACTGAGAATACACTTCTTGTAGGGACTATGGTTGGTATGGACGCAAGAGTTGGTTCGATGGGTAAACCTACGCCAGGCAATACGGTTGACATTATAGACGATTTTGGCGAGCCAGTTGCTATAGGAGAAGTAGGTGATATTGCTGTTCATCGAGAAACACCTGCACTTTTTAAAAAATATTTAAATGATCCTGAACGTACTAATTTACAATTCCGTGGTGATTGGTATATAACAGGGGATCGAGCTTATAAAGATGCGGACGGCTATTTTTGGTTTGAAGGCCGCGGAGATGATGTTATTATTTCCTCAGGTTACACAATTGGACCTTTTGAAGTAGAGGATGCGCTGATGAAGCATCCGACTGTGAAAGAGGTTGCTGTCATTGCAAGTCCCGATAAAGTTCGCGGGAACATCGTTAAAGCATTCATTATCCTTCATAATGGTGTTAATTGTAATCAAGAGCTTATTCAATGCCTTCAAAATCATGTCAAATCATTAACGGCACCTTATAAATACCCACGTGCTATTGAATTTGTTACTGAGTTACCCAAAACTGCATCTGGTAAAATTAGACGTGTTGAATTAAGACAACAAGAATTAAAACATCTTGTACAATAATCATTTCCTAGGAAATAATGTCGAAAATCAAAGTTCATGCAAAGAAATGAACTTTGATTTTTTTTATATTTTTAGGTAAGGTATTATGAGGAAATAAATAGAATAAAACTTTTTGCATATTATTGCAAAAAAATGAAACAAATGAGCAAGTCATACGTATTACGAGTTAAGGAGGCGGAAAGACATGAATGTTAAAAGGTGGGTTGCATTAATAGTGGCTGGTGTTCTTTTACTGTTTTCATTAGGGATTAATACCATTTTTGCACTATTTAAAGCAGATTTCCTAGGTAATTTTGACAGTTTAATGGCAGGAAATAACCTAGATGTATATGAAAATGTAATTGAAGGAGATAATTATGATAAAAGGATTGCCTATTTAAAGGTAGATGGAACAATCCAAGATATTGGATCAAGTTCACTATGGCAACCTGTTGCATATGATCATCAATTTTTCTTAGATCAATTGGATAATATTTTGTACGATGATACGATTCAAGGAATTGTTTTAAGTGTTAACTCTCCGGGTGGAGGGGTAAAAGAATCTGCTGAAATTTATAAAAAGCTATTAAAAATTAAAGAAGAACGACAAATTCCAATTTATGTATCGATGGATTCGATGGCAGCATCTGGTGGCTATTATATTTCAGCTCCAGCAGATAAAATATTTGCCCATCGGGATACAATTACAGGCTCGATTGGTGTAATCATGCAATCTATTAATTATCAAGCATTGGCTGAAAAAGTAGGTGTCAAATTCGAAACGTTTAAATCTGGCGAGCATAAGGATATGCTAAGTCCAATGCGTGATGTGACACCAGAGGAACGAGCGATGATGCAGGATATGATTAATGAAACATACGAAGAATTTGTAGATATCGTTGAACAAGGACGTAATATGTCAGAAGCTGATGTGAAGAAAGTGGCGGATGGACGTATCCTTGGCGGTACAAAAGCACTTGAAGCCGGTTTAGTTGATGAAATTGGCGACGAAGAAGCTGCCATTGCAGCCTTACGCGCAGATTTTGGACTAGAAGATGCTGCATTATTTGAATATGCCTATGATATGGGCGGATGGCAATCTTATGTTGGAATGAAAATTGGCTCTATGTTCGGTCCTTCTGCAGAGGAAAAAATGCTAATGAAAATTATGACGGATTACAATGCACCGAAAATGATGTATTTATACGGTGAATATTAAGGAGGGAGTTCAATGACAAACAATGAAGTTGTTATGCAAGGTTCACCCTCAATGGAAAATGGCTTTTTTAACAATGGCACGGAAGATTCAACAAGTCAAAAAAACTACACATTAAAAACGGCAGGCTTTTGGATCAGATTGTGGGCATTTTTATTGGATGGATTTATTGTATCTGCTGTAGTTGGCATACTCATTAACCCTATCTTTTATTTAATGGACTGGTCCTTATCAGAATCAGTTTGGTATGCTCCAATCTCCATTATATCGGCGATTCTTTATTACAGTTATTTTGTCCTTATGACGAAATTCTTTGGTCAAACGCTAGGGAAGATGGTATTTGGGTTACGTGTAATTTCATTAAAGCATGATAACCTTACTTGGTCAGATGTGTTATTCCGTGAATGGATTGGGCGTATTATTAATAATATTGTGATGCCTCTCTATATTTTGGTAGTTATTTTGCCAGACAATCAAGGGTTGCATGACTATTTTGCCGATACAACAGTGGTGCATGAGAAAGTCTATATTGAAAAGAACTTGGCGCCACTTGCTATAGAGAAAAAGGAAGAGCTTATAGTGTCTATTGAACAAGAGGGAAAACCTGAGCTAGAAAAACTAGAAGAAAAAAATGAACAATAAACAAGAGACTGTCTCAAATGAAGAGACAGTCTTTTCTATTACTAGCTAACACTTAGAATAAAGTAAGCTATCTTAGTTGCAATTAATTCCCTTCATTTAGTAATATTATGTACATATGAAGATTAGGAGGCGTTTATATGGCACAAGTAACATTTAAAAATGGTCCAGTGACACTAGTAGGTAATGAAGTAAAGGTGGGCGATTCTGCACCAGATTTTACAGTATTAGCGAATGACCTTTCACCTGTAACATTAAAAGATTCCGAGGGGAAAATTCGTTTATTTAGTGTAGTACCATCATTAGATACTGGTGTATGTGATGCGCAAACACGTCGTTTCAATGAAGAAGCAGCTAACTTAGGCGATAATGTAGTGATTTATACAGTATCTGTAGATCTTCCATTCGCTCAAAAACGTTGGTGTGGGGCAGCAGGTATTGATGCCGTTCAAACGGTTTCTGATCACCGCGACCTTTCATTTGGTGAGGCTTATGGCGTGTACATTCAAGAATTACGTCTTCTGACACGTGCAGTATTTGTTGTGGATGCAAACAATAAAGTAACATATGTTGAGTATGTACCTGAGGCAACAGACCATCCAAACTATGAAGCGGCTATTGAAGCTGTTAAAGCACTAGCATAATGGCCTGCTTTTAGGCTAAGATAATACTAGACAAAGGGGCTGTGACGAGTGTTTGTCACGGCTCTTTTCTGCTTGAAAGGAAGTTATCTATGGAAAACATCGAGAAATTATTTGGTATGCTAAATGAGCATGCTGAAAAAATCGAAAAAGAACACAATACAACTTTGTTAGAGGGGTTACTAGATGGGCTAGAGGCATGGCTTGATGGAGAAGTGGATTTCTCACAAAAGGATGCAACAAAAGAGGATATTCGCAAGTCTATTCAAATTACCATTCTAAAAGGAATGCGTAAAAGTTCACAACCAAACCATCAAATGACGCCTGATACGTTAGGGTTATTAGTGGGCTATTTTGTTGAACAAATCTTTGCTGAACGTCTTGAGCATGACAAAATTTCGATTATGGATCCAGCAGTAGGAACAGGAAATTTATTACTAACAGTTATGAATTTATTAGATGGTAAAGTGGAGGCTACTGGTGTAGAGGTAGATGAGCTACTTATACGTTTGGCTGCAGCTACAGCTGATTTAACAGAGCAACCGATTTCTTTATATCGTCAGGATGCCTTACAAGATTTATTGGCAAATCCTGTTGATGCAGTAGTATGTGATTTACCTGTTGGTTATTATCCAAATGAAGAAATTGCCCTTGAGTATGAATTGTGCGCGCCTGAGGGAATGAGCTATGCCCACCATTTATTTATTGAGCAGTCTATGAATTATACAAAGGAAGGTGGCTACTTATTTTTCCTTGCGCCATCACATCTTTTTGATTCAGAGCAGTCTAAGCAACTTCATAAATACATTCAAAAGCATGCTTGGATTCAAGCGATTATTCAACTACCTGATTCCATGTTTGCCAATAAATCATTAGAAAAGAGCATTGTCATCTTGCAAAAGCAATCGAAGGAATGTAAATCACCTAAAGAAGTGCTTTTAGCAAAAGTACCAAATATGCAAAATAAGCAGGCACTTGCTTTATTCTTTGAAAAAGTGAAAATGTGGAAAGAGGGCAAGTAATTGCTCATAGAATTCAAAAAGGTATCCTACAGTAGGATACCTTTTTATGTATTGCTGATTAGTTTTCAGGTGTGCGGATGACAAGAACGTCACAATTAGCTGAACGTACAATTGCTTCAGATACTGAACCAATTAGGAAACGTTCTACTGCATTTAGACCTGTTGCACCACAAATGATTAGATCTGCGTCTACAATTTTAGAAAGCTCTTTAGTAATAATATTTTTTGGAGAACCATATTCGATGATTAGGTTAACATTTGCGATACCTTCATCTTCAGCTTGCTTTTTGTAACCATTTAATAGTTCTTCAGAGAATGCTTGAGCACGTTCTGCAATGGAACGGTCGTATGCTTCAATTGCAGCGAATGAACGTGTATCAATAACATTCACTAAATTTAATACAGAACCCTCATTACGCTTCGCCACGTCAATTGATTTACGAAAAGCGTATTCAGCTTCCTTAGAACCGTCTACTGCAACCACAATGCTTTTATAATGATTAGCCATTTAAAAAACCTCCCTGATTTGTATATGTTGATTATACCAAATGATTTCCTAAAGGAAATACTTTCCGGAAGAAAAATTATGAAAAAGTGAAGGCATTTCATGAAGAAAATATAATTACTTAATTCCCACTATTAGCAACGTGTAAACGTAATTTTGGCTTTCGAAATGGAGGAGTATATATCACTATAATTTTCCTTTTTATTTTATAAATATAATAATTTAAATTGTAAAATCACCGTTTAAATATTTTGTATTTTGAAAATGTTAGAAATTTTATTTGTATTTATTTTAATTAAAGCTTTTTTTTTATTTGTTTGGTAATATGGAATTGCAAGGGGTGCATCAATTTTTAATTACATAAATGATGCTGATTTTTTACGTAATGGAAGGGGATAGGAAACTATGAAAATTGGTATTCCAAAGGAAATTAAAAACAATGAAAATCGTGTAGCAATGACACCAGCAGGAGTTGTTACTTTAACACATGCAGGCCATGAGGTGTACATTGAAACTGGAGCAGGCTTAGGATCAAGCTTTACGGATGCTGATTATATTGCAGCTGGTGCCCATATTGTGCAAACGGCTAAAGAAGCTTGGTCACAAGAGATGATTATGAAGGTAAAAGAGCCTGTAGCTTCTGAGTATGATTACTTCTATGAAGGTCAAATCTTATTCACTTACTTACACTTAGCGCCAGAAGTTGAATTGACTCAGGCACTTTTAAATAAAAAAGTTGTAGGGATTGCCTACGAAACAGTTCAATTAGCAAATGGTTCACTACCATTATTAACACCGATGAGTGAAGTAGCAGGTAAAATGGCTACACAAATCGGAGCACAGTTCTTAGAGAGAAATCATGCTGGTAAAGGTATTTTACTTGGCGGTGTATCAGGTGTACAACGCGGTAAAGTAACAGTTATCGGTGGTGGTATCGCGGGAACTAACGCTGCGAAAATCGCTGTTGGTATGGGAGCAGACGTAACAGTTATCGATTTAAGCCCTGAGCGTTTACGCCAATTAGAAGATATGTTTGGTCGTGATGTTCAAACATTGATTTCTAATCCTTATAACATTGCAGAATCTGTAAAAACTTCAGATTTAGTAATTGGTGCCGTATTAATTCCAGGCGCAAAAGCACCAAAGCTTGTATCAGAAGAAATGATTCAATCAATGCAAGCAGGCTCTGTAGTAGTGGATATAGCTATTGACCAAGGCGGTATTTTTGCTTCTTCAGATCGTGTCACAACACATGATGATCCAACATACGTAAAACACGGCGTTGTACATTATGCAGTTGCGAATATGCCTGGAGCAGTACCACGTACATCAACAATTGCTTTAACAAATAATACAATTCCTTACGCACTTCAAATTGCGAATAAAGGCTATAAACAAGCTTGCCTAGACAATGTTGCACTGAAAAAAGGTGTTAATACTTTAGATGGACAACTAGTATATAAAGCTGTTGCAGATTCACAAGGACTTCCATATGTAAATGTGGATGAGCTTATTCAATAATTAGATGTAAAAATAAAAAATCCTTCGAGAAAATCACTCTCGAAGGATTTTGTGATTTTTCTTCCAAACATTTCTCTAGTAAAGATCATAGTTCAATGGAATAAAAAGACTATAGGCAAACTCTCAAAGTTTTTGAGTTTGTCTACAGTCTGAAGGAAGGTATTTGGACGCTTCCTTTTTATCTTATAGAATGATTAAATCTTTCGGGAATTTTGTTAATACTTCCACACCATCTTTTGTTACAACAACATCATCCTCAATACGTACACCTGTTACATCTGATTTATAAATTCCAGGCTCAATCGTAAAGACCATGCCCTCTTCCATTGTCATGTCATTTGTTCCTGTAACAGATGGGAATTCATGTACAGAAATGCCAAGACCATGTCCAAGACGATGTGTGAAATATTCTCCAAATCCTGCTTCGGTAATCGTATCGCGTGCGATTTTATCTAAGTCCATAGCACGGACACCAGGTTTCACAGCTGAAACGGCATTTTGGTTAGCTGCTAACACAGCATGATAAATTTCTTTTTGTGCTTCACTTGGCTCTCCAAAGGCAACTGTACGTGTAATATCAGAGCAATAGCCATCGTAAATGACACCAAGGTCAAATAGTACCATATCCCCTTTTTCTATTTTTCGTGCACCTGGATGACCATGAGGAGAGGCTGTTTTTGGTCCACTCAGTACCATTGTTTCAAAGGACATTTTACAACCTTTATCTTGAATAGCATTTTCAATGGCTGTCAAAATTTCCATTTCTGTTTTACCTTCAGCAATTTCCCTGCAACCGATTTCAATAGCATAATCAGCTAACTCTGCAGCTTTGCGTAATTTGTCTAATTCACTTTCATCCTTAATTACGCGCATTGCATTAATTTTTTCGTCTAGACGTACAAAATTTGCTTGTGGGAAGGATTGCTGTAGGGCCTCTAAGCGTTCCACAATGAGCTGTGCCTTTTCAATGGCAAACGTAGTTGGTTGAATGTCACGTGATGTAATGGCTTGTGCAAGGACCTCCATCGAATTGTCAGTGTCTTGGTGGCCAATAACCTCATAAGACCAGCCAGCCGCTTTTGCATCTGGAATTTCCATTTGCGGACAAATTAGAAAAGGTTCAGCATCTTTAAAAATTATGACACCTAGTAATCTCTCATGAGGATTACTTTTAAAGCCTGAAACGTAAAAAACATTGTCAGGTGTAGTGATAAATGCCGCATCAATGTGATTTTGCTGCAAATAACTTTGGATTTCTTCAACCTTTGACATAAATATGTCCTCCTTTTTAGTACATGGGAAATTTTAATGAGGAACCTTCGACTTTCTAAAGAAAATAGCTGTTCCTTTTTATCACTGAATAATTGTGATCTAACAACGTATAAAATTGTTAGAAGTGATACGATTATTCTCTGTACAAGCATATCAAAAAAAGGTAAAAAGCGCATGGGTAGCGAATTAAAATGGAGGGGTTTTCATTTATAAATCAAGGAGGACATGAAGATGGAAATAAGCTATCATGGACATTCTATTGTCAAAATACAAACAAATGGGAAAACAATTTTAATTGATCCTTTTATTAACGGTAATGGACAAACAGATTTAAAGGTTGCTGAGGAAGCACCAGATATTATTTTATTAACACATGGTCATAATGATCATGTTGGAGACACCGTAGAACTAGCGAAGAAAAAGGATGCGCTAGTTATTGCTCCAAATGAATTAGCCAATTGGATTTCCTGGCAGGGAGTAAAAACACATCCAATGCATATTGGAGGGGCTAAGGAATTCGATTTTGGAAAGGTGAAGTTTACGCAAGCTTTCCATGGCTCTTCTTATGTAACAGATACAAATGAAATTATTTATATGGGTATGCCAGCAGGGATATTACTATTTGTTGAAGGGTTAACGATTTATCATGCAGGCGATACAGCTCTATTTGGTGATATGAAATTAATTGGTGAACGACATCCAATAGATATAGCATTCCTACCAATCGGTGATAATTTTACAATGGGTCCAGAAGACGCTGCATGTGCAGTTTCATTCTTAAAGCCTAAGATTGTCGTACCTATTCATTACAATACATTCCCACCTATCAAGCAAGATCCACAGGTTTTTGCTGATTTAGTACAAATTTCAGAGGTTCAAATTTTAAAAGCTGGTGAGAAAGTAAACTGTTTCTAATCGTTGATAACGCTGTACTATATGAATTGACACCACGCTGGTAGTTGAAATGGTGGGGGTTTTTAAACAATTTGATCACTTTATATTAAATATTTTTATAAAAAATATGGTACACTAAGAGCAGAATTGAAGCTTAGGAAATAGGTGATATTTTGTCTACAAAACATGAGAAAATTTTACAATACATCGAGTCACTACCAGTGGGCGATAAAATTTCAGTACGTCAAATTGCGAAGGAAATGCAAGTGAGTGAAGGGACTGCGTATCGTGCTATAAAAGAAGCAGAAAACCGTCGCTTAGTAAGTTCAATTGAACGTGTTGGAACAATTCGTATTGAAAAGAAAAAGAAAGAAAATATTGAACGCTTAACTTTTGCAGAAATTGTCAATATAGTAGATGGTCAAGTTTTAGGTGGAAAATCTGGTCTACATAAAACGTTAACGAAATTTGTCATAGGGGCCATGCAATTAGAAGACATGATGCGCTATACAGATGCGGGTAGCTTATTGATTGTAGGGAATCGTATTAAAGCCCATGAAAATGCCCTTCGTGCAGGTGCTGCTGTTTTAATTACAGGTGGTTTTGATACAACGGATGCCAATAAACAGCTTGCAGATTCATTGGATTTACCAATAATTTCAACTAGCTATGATACGTTTACTGTAGCAACGATGATTAACCGAGCGATCTATGATCAGCTCATCAAAAAGGATATTTTATTTATTGAAGATATTTATGTTCCTATGACTGACACAGCAGCGTTAAAAAATGATGAAACTATCCGACATTTCCAGAAGTTGAATGAACGCACAACACATGGGGCTTTTCCAGTTGTCACTCATCAAAATAAACTTGTCGGAATGATTACTGTAAAAGACGTTATTGGTCGAGAAGAAAATGAGCTAGTTGAAAAGGTTATGACGAAGAATCCAATTGCTGGCTCCATGAAGATGAGTGTTGCTTCAGCCGGGCATCGTATGATTTGGGAAGGTATTGATCTGTTACCAATCGTAAATGATGATAATATTTTACAAGGAGTCATTAGTCGTCAGGACGTACTTAAAGCATTACAGCTAGCTCAAAGACAGCCACAGCATGGTGAAACTATTGATGATTTAGTGAAAAATGAGATGAAGGTACTTGGTGATGAAGAGCTCGTTGTGGAGTTTAAAGTTACACCGCAAATGACGAATCAATACGGGGCGATTTCTTACGGTGCTTTCACGACTCTATTAGCTGAAGTGGGTTCATTTGCATTAAAGCGTCGAAAACGTGGAGATGCAGTAGCCGAGAATATGACCATTTACTTTATTAAACCAGTACAAATGGAAAGTACACTTACAGTCAAGCCACGAATATTAGACATGAGTCGTAAGTTTGTGAAAATGGATTTTGAAGTGTATAATCAACAAATACTTGTTGGTAAGGCAATGATGATGTTCCAGCTTTTAGAACGTTAAGGATTGAAAGGGATGGCCTAGCGCAATTGCTTGGTCATCCCTTTGTTACATATTATCGATTAATGCGGAATTCTTCCTCAACAAACTGACCATAATGACGCGCTTTTTTCGTATTTTCTACAACGACAAAGATGCCTAGCACGACAAGAATTGCTACAATTATAAATGTATATAAGCTAGGGAATAAGTAGGCTTGATTGAATCCGAAAAACAGTAGGAAGGAACCGAAGCCGATATTCGCCTTACTTTTATACCAATTTTTAGCGATTGGTAATGAAGAACGGAACTGTTTTGTTTTAAAATAAAAATAAAAGACAAAAGATATAATTATCGCAAACACAAATATTAAATTGAGCATAGTAAACCTCCTAGCATAACTAGACATTATTGTAACGATAATTTTGAAAAAATGCTAACGGTTCTTACTATCATTTTGGAGGAATTTATTGTGAAAAGACAAATCATCGACACAATTGCTGCCTATGAAACAATCATTATTCATCGTCATGTACGACCAGATCCAGATGCATATGGCTCACAACTTGGGTTAAAAGAATTGATTTTAGCAAATTATCCGGAGAAAAAGGTTTTTGCTGTAGGTGACCATGATGCTTCTTTAACATTTATGGCACAGCCTGATCAAGTATTGGATGACGTTTATGAGCATGCTTTAGTCATTGTGACTGACACAGCTAATACAGAACGTGTTGACGATCAACGCTATACAAAGGGAAAAATGATGATTAAAATTGATCATCATCCAAATGATGATGCCTATGGTGATCTTTTATGGGTGGAAACGACAGCAAGTTCTTGCAGTGAAATGATTTACGAGCTGTATGAGGAAGGTAAGGAAGTGGCGAACTGGCAACTGTCAGATACTGCTGCACGATTATTATTTGCAGGAATTGTAGGGGATACAGGTAGATTCCAATTCCCAAGTACTACTGCTAAGACATTTAAAGTAGCCGCAGACCTGATTACATATGATTTTGATCGAAATCAAATTTTTGATGGTATGTATGAAATGGAGCAAAAACTGCTGAATTTACAGGGCTATATTTATCAAAACTTTACAATGGATGAGTATGGAGCAGCCCATGTAAAGCTAACAAAAGAATTATTAGCAGAACATGATATTGTACCATCAGAGGCATCGTTACTGGTAGGATGCCTAGGAAGTGTTAAAGGGATCTGTTCGTGGGTTGTATTTATTGAAGAAGAGGATCAAATTCGTGTGCGTTTACGTTCGAAGGGTCCTATTATTAATACATTAGCAAAAGAATTTAATGGTGGTGGACATCCGCTCGCTTCTGGAGCTACGGCTTATTCATGGAAAGAGGCAGATGACGTCATCGAAAGATTACAAGAGATTTGTAAAGCGTATCATTAAAAAGAAAAGGAAGGGATTCATTTGACACACGTATACACAAAGATGCATACGAGCGCGGATTTATTGAAAAGCACAATTCGGCTTGAGCAATTGATTCCTTTTTTACAAGAACAAAAGACACAAGCCTGTGCAATCGTAAATACGAAATTGTACGGGCTTTTGCCTTTTTGTAAAGCCATGCAGCAAGCAAATATACATGCTGTCATTGGCCTTTCTATAAATGTGCAATGGCATGATAAAACGTTTCCTCTTGTGCTGTATGCGCAATCTCAGGAGGGCTATCAGCATTTATTGAAGATAAGTAGTGCAGTTTCAATTAGGGAAGATGAAGTGCTGCCTTGGAAATGGCTAGAGGGCTATGCAGCAGGCTGCTTGGCATTACTTTCTTCAGATGATATAGGTGATGTAGAAGATTGGCAGGCATTAGTATCTGCCTTAGCCCATCTCTTTCAGCATCATTTTTATATGGGAATTACCAGACCTGGAGGGGTAACGCAAGCTAATGAGAAAGAACTTATAGAGTGGTGTGAAGGGCAGGCGATCCCACTTGTAGCCGTTCAAAGCTGTTATTTTTTA
This sequence comes from Lysinibacillus sp. GW823-FHT06C08, assembly GCF_058795135.1. Classification (NCBI taxonomy): domain Bacteria; kingdom Bacillati; phylum Bacillota; class Bacilli; order Caryophanales; family Bacillaceae; genus Lysinibacillus; species Lysinibacillus sp. GW823-FHT06C08. Next base: position 140,457 of record NZ_JBXAHN010000004.1, on the reverse strand, counting down.
CGTCCTGATGATCATTTTGCATACGAGGTAGCAAGAGCTATCGATACAGGAGACAAGCTTGGTGATACGATGCTAACAGCTAATTTACAAGGTTATTTTGCACCTACAGCACAGGAGTGGCAAAGTTGGTTTGCTGATCGACCAGAATGGCTTGAATCTTGTGGACAAATGCTTGCTAGCTGTCACGCTATCATCCCAGAAATGTCTGTACAAATGCCTAAATTTCCTGTGCCAGTTGGTGAAACAGCTGAGAGCTTACTTGTTAAAGAAGCATTTGCCGGATTAGAGGGGCGGTTCAACCAAATGGATATTCCGAATGGTTACCGAGAACGATTACAATATGAGCTTGAAATAATATGTTCAATGGGCTACGCTGATTATTTTTTAGTAGTAGCTGATTTTATGCGCTTTGCGAAAGACAATCGCATTTTGACTGGACCTGGTCGTGGTTCTTCCGCTGGGTCACTGGTTGCCTATAGTTTAGCTATTACGCAAGTGGACCCCCTTGCCTATGGTTTATTATTTGAACGATTTTTAAATCCTGAACGGATATCTTTACCTGATATAGATATTGATTTTGTCGATAGTAAACGACATCAAGTAATCCAATACGTTGCACAAAAGTATGGTAAAGCCAATGTGGGGCAAATCATTACATTCGGTACATTGTCTGCAAAAGCAGTTGCTCGAGATGTCGCGAGAGTATTTAGTTTCGGCGCAGAGACATTGGAAAAAATTTCGAAAATGATACCTAATAAACCAGGCATTACATTACAAAAGGCTTTAGAAGAATCCTATGATTTACAGGGCTGGCTCTCTGAGGATGAGCAACATCAGCGATGGTTTGACGTAGCGCTAAAATTAGAGGGGCTACCGAGAAATTCCTCTACCCATGCGGCAGGCGTTGTTATTGCACCATCCCCCTTAGTAAATACAGTCCCTATAGAGGATGGACATGAAGGCATCTATTGCACACAATGGCCGATGGGGGATATCGAGGCATGTGGTCTCGTCAAAATGGATTTTTTAGGGTTACGTAATCTTACTATTTTGGAGCAAATGCGTTGGTCCATTTATAAAGCTGGTGGACCGTGGATTGATTTTGAACGAATTCCTATGCATGATGAAAAGACTTTTCAATTATTGCAAAAGGGTGATACATCAGGTATTTTCCAATTAGAATCAGAAGGAATGAAACAAGCATTACGAGACATTCATCCCACACACTTTTTAGATATTGCTGCTGTAAACGCACTTTATCGTCCAGGTCCAATGGAATTTATACCTGTCTATGCTAAACGAAAAGCCGGCAAAGAAATGGTTGTTATGCCTCACCCTGTGCTAGAGCCCATTTTACAAGAGACTTTTGGTGTTATTGTCTATCAAGAGCAGATTATCAAAATTGCCTCTGTGCTTGCAGGATTCTCAATGGGACAAGCAGATTTACTTCGCCGTGCAGTTAGTAAGAAAAATCGCCAAGTGCTAGAGGAGCAACAGGTTTCCTTTGTGCAAGGGGCATTAAAACAAGGCTATGATCAACAGGTAGCGACAGAGGTGTACGAATTAATTGTCCGTTTTGCCGATTACGGATTCCCTAAAAGTCATGCTGTAGCCTATAGTGTTATTTCCTATCAAATGGCATATCTAAAGGCTCATTTCCCTCAAAGCTTTTACGCCGCATTATTATCTAATGCGACGGGAAATATAGATAAAATTCAACAGCTAGTGCAAGAGGCCAAGGACAAAGGTATCCCATTTTATCCACCTTCATTAAAGGACAGTACAAAATATTTTACTGTTGAGCAAGAAGGGATACGTTATAGCTTATCAGGAATTAAAGGCGTCCCTCATACTTTTATAGAGAATATCCATACTTTGCGCCAATCAAACCCTCTGGTATTGCATAATCTTTTTGATTTAGCTGTGGCATTAAGTGCACAGCATTTTAAACCGAAAGTAATAGAAGCATTAATTTATGCTGGAGCCCTAGATTATTTAGAGAAAGACCGTGCAGTACTGATCATGACAATAGACGCTGCATTAAAACACGCTGAACTCCTACGACCAACTGAGGATATTGATATATCAACTGCTACAGAATTTAGCTTTGGAAAGCCAAAATATATGCAGGTGGATGATATGCCACAAAAGGAAAAATTGATGCATGAAAAGGAAAGTTTAGGTTTTTACATTTCTGCCCATCCCGTTACGCAAGAAAGACTATATTGGGCTGATGTGAATAGTACTTGTCGTGAGTTAAAGCAGATGCGAGATGGGACGTATGTGAAAATGATTGGTGTCATTGAAGAAGTAAAAAAAATTCGTACCAAAAAAGGAGAACAGATGGCCTTTGTCCAGTTACAGGATGAGCATGGAGCTGTTTCCGCTACGTTATTCCCACAAGTTTTCCAATTCGTTCAAGACTTGTTAATAGAAGATGAAATTCTGTTTATAGAAGGAACTATAGAAAGACGTTTTGGAAAACCACAAATTAAAGTAAAACATGCGCAAGCGACGAAAAAGATATAAAATGAAACGAAAATTTAGAAACTGCATTAAATTTTATGCAGTTTTTTCTTTACTTTTGGGCAGTTATTTTGTAAGCTAGAGTCAACGTTAAAAAGTGGTCTGACCACTTTTTTGATAAGGGGAGTTAGTCGTATGGATAAAAAAACCGAACAAAAAAAAGTGTTTTTAGAAATCGTCCAACAACTACGTCAACTCATTAAATTGGAAAAAATTCAAGCAGGTGAAAAGCTTCCCTCCGAACGAGTCTTATCTGAGCGTCTAGGTGTCGGGCGATCCTCTGTCAGAGAGGCATTGCGAAGTCTAGAATTGCTAGGTCTTATAGAAACGAGACATGGTGGTGGTACTTTTCTTGCTTCCACACATAAGCATCAGCTTGTAGAAATCCTGTCGATGTTTATATTAGAAGATGTAAAATCAAAAAAAGATGTCGAATTTACGCGACAAATTCATGAAAAGGAAGCTATTCGCGTAATAAGTTGTACAGAGATTCTTCGCACACTACCTGTGTGGGATAGTTTTTTTGTGAAACTAGAATTAGAAGGTATGATTAATTGTCGTGATATATTGCGAGAACTTTTAATCACAACAGGTAATCGTTTATCATTAAAAATCTGGTTTCAATTGGCAGCTTATGATGGCGACCGTTTAAATCGAAACTCAACAGAAGATGAAAAAATAATCATTCAAACTATGTTGAAATCGATGCAGCTAGGGTACGAAAAAGAAGCACTAAAAGCTTATGAGCAGTGGATGAGTACTGTACAAAGCACTTAGACAACAACAAAGGGGGAGTCAAACATGGCAATACGTAGCTTATTTAGTGGTAATCGAAAAAAGAAAGAGGATGGACAGGAAAAGGCATTTCCAGAAGGATTAATGACAAAATGTCCTGAATGCCGCCATATTCAATTAACGAAAGAACTAGAAAAGAATGATAAAGTGTGTTCAAAATGTAGTCATCATTTCAAAATGACTGCACAAGAACGTGTGGACTATTTCTTGGATGAAGGTTCATTCGTTTCGATGGACGATCATTTACAAACAAGCAATCCATTGAATTTCCCAGCATATGTAGAGAAAATTTCAGCTGACCAAGACAAAACAGGCTTGAATGAAGCTGTACTAACAGGCGTTGGTACATTAGATGGAGAAGAAATTGTTGTTGCCATTATGGATTCTCACTTCCGTATGGGGTCCATGGGTTCAGTTGTGGGCGAAAAAATTACTCGCGCAGTAGAGAAAGCAACTGAATTAGGTGTGCCATTTATTATTTTTACGGCTAGTGGCGGTGCGCGTATGCAAGAAGGTGTACTATCTTTAATGCAAATGGCAAAAACAAGTGTTGCCTTAAAGCGTCATAGCGATCAAGGTTTATTATTTATTTCCATTTTAACGCATCCTACAACTGGTGGGGTTTCAGCAAGCTTTGCCTCTGTAGGTGATATAAATATTGCAGAACCACAAGCATTAATTGGCTTTGCAGGCCGTCGTGTTATTGAAGAAACTGTAAGAGAAAAACTACCAAATGATTTCCAAACGGCAGAATTTTTATTAGAGCATGGCCAACTTGATGCCATTTTCCCTCGCAAAGATTTACGTAAACAAGTTTCTTTACTTGTAAAAATGCATACGAAAGGCGGCGTGCAACATGTCTAAAAATTTAGCGTTTGAAGAACCAGTTATCCAATTACGAGAAAAAATTGATGAATTAAAAACAATAGCCACTGAAGCTGATGTCGATATGACGGGTGAAATCGAGAAACTAGAAACACGGCTATCCCAATTAGAGCAATCGATTTATGCGAATATGAAGCCGTGGGATCGTGTGCAAGTAGCAAGACATCCAGAAAGACCTACTACTTTACAATATATTGAAGCGATATGTGAGAATTTCATTGAATTGCATGGAGATCGTACTTTTGGTGATGATGCTGCAATTCTTGGTGGAATAGGTATTTTTGAAGGGCAACCTGTAACAATAATCGGACACCAACGTGGAAAATCAACAAAAGAAAATATACGACGTAATTTTGGTATGCCTCACCCAGAAGGTTATCGTAAAGCCCTACGTTTGATGAAGCAAGCAGAAAAATTTAATCGACCAATAATTTGTTTTATTGATACAAAAGGTGCTTATCCAGGTAAAGCTGCTGAAGAACGTGGGCAAAGTGAAGCAATCGCTAGAAACCTTGTTGAAATGGCAGGCTTAACAGTACCAGTCATCAGTATTGTGATTGGAGAAGGAGGAAGTGGTGGTGCACTAGCATTAGGTGTTGCAAACCGTGTCTTTATGCTAGAAAACTCAACCTATTCCGTTATTTCTCCAGAAGGAGCGGCGTCGATTTTATGGCGTGATGGTAGCCTTGCTAAGCAAGCGGCTGAAGCAATGCGTATAACAGCACCGGATTTAAAAGAGCTTGGTGTTATAGATGGTATCGTCCCTGAGATTATTGGTGGTGCCCATCGCAATGTAGCAAAACAGGCACTTTATATTAAAGAATGCATCAGCACTACACTTCATGCATTAAATTCTCTAAATGGAGAACAATTAATTGAAGATCGTTATGAGAAGTTCAAAAAAATCGGACAATATACAGAAGTATAAAACACATTTTTGGAAGGCTATCTTCTGATAGCAGCAAAAATATGGGGATATGAATTTGCTCGTTAAGAGACAAAATTTGTTTCTTAACATATTAAAAAGCTATAAAAATTAAAGAAGCTAGTTACGCAATCTGAACGTCAGACTTCTTGGAAATTTGTTAGATTTAGGATGTTTTTGGATGGAAAGAGTGTGTGAAAGCGCATTCTTTTCATTTTTTATGTAAAAGTTATGTTTTTGTAGCCTCAGAACCCTTACATAGTTTGTTTTTTCATGTTAATGTGAATAATAATAGTAACTGCAGGAGGTTCGACAATGAAAAAAATTGCTGTATTAACTAGTGGTGGAGATGCGCCTGGAATGAACGCAGCTATTCGAGCGGTTGTTCGTAAGGCAGCATTCCATGGAATTGATGTTGTCGGAATTAAACATGGTTATGAGGGCTTAGTAAAAGGTTATTTAGAAGAACTTGATCTAGGTTCGGTTGGTGGTATTATTCAGCGTGGTGGTACCCATTTAAATTCTGCGAGATGTCCAGAATTTAAAGAAGATGCCGTGCAACTACAAGGCATTGAAAATTTACGAGCTGCCGGAATTGAAGGACTTGTTGTCATTGGTGGCGATGGTTCTTATAGAGGGGCTATGGATTTAGTGAAAAAAGGCTTCCCTGCTGTAGGTGTACCAGGAACTATCGATAATGATGTTCCAGGAACAGAATATACGATAGGCTTTGATACGGCACTCAATACAGTAGTAGAATCCATCGATAAAATTCGTGACACAGCTACTTCTCATGAAAATTCTTTCATAGTTGAGGTTATGGGTCGTGATGCAGGAGATATTGCTTTATGGGCAGGACTTGCTGCCGGTGCTGAAACAGTCTTAATTCCAGAAGAGGATTATGACTTAGATGATATTGTGGCACGCTTAGATCGTGGTGCAGCACGTGGGAAGAAGCATAGTATCATTATTGTGGCAGAAGGCGTTATGTCTGGAAATGAACTAGCTAAGTTGATAAAAGAAAAGACTGGTAAAGAAACACGTGTTTCTGTGTTAGGTCATATTCAGCGTGGTGGTTCCCCAACTGCACGTGATCGCGTATTGGCAAGTCAGTTTGGCGCACATGCAGTGGAGTTACTAATGGAAGGCAAATATGGCCGAGCGGTAGGTATTCGCAATCATCAGGTTATCGATTATGATATGCCGGAGGCTTTTGAAAAAAATCATGAGGCAGATGTAAGTCTATACACACTTATGAAAGAACTATCAATATAATTTGTTATAAACGGAGTGGGCAAAAATGAGAAAAACAAAAATCGTATGTACAATTGGACCTGCAAGTGAGTCACCAGAAACATTAGAAAAATTAATTGAAGCAGGTATGAATGTAGCCCGCTTGAATTTTTCACATGGCTCTCATGAAGAGCATGCGGGACGAATTCATTTAATTCGTGAAGTGGCACAAAAGTTAAATAAACCAGTAGGAATTTTATTAGACACAAAAGGTCCTGAAATTCGTACGCATAACATGAAAAATGGTGAGCTTCATTTATCAGCTGGCCAAGTGATTGATATTTCAATGACTGAAGTAGAAGGTACGGAGACAAGCTTTTCTGTTACTTATGAGCAACTAGTAGAAGATGTTGAGCAAAACTCAATTATTTTACTTGATGATGGTCTGATCCAATTACGTGTACTAGCTACAGATGTTGAAAAAGGTTTAATTCATACGATTGTAGAAAATGCGGGCGTATTGAAAAATAAAAAAGGTGTCAACGTACCAGGTGTTTCTGTACAACTTCCAGGTATTACTGAAAAGGATGCTCAGGATATTTTATTTGGTATTGAACAAGGTGTAGATTTCATTGCTGCCTCATTCGTTCGTCGTGCAAAAGATGTGCTTGAAATTCGTGAGTTACTTGAGCAAAATGGCGGTGGGCATATCCAAATCATCCCGAAAATTGAAAACCAAGAGGGTGTCGATAATATCGATGAGATTATCCTTGTATCCGATGGATTGATGGTAGCACGTGGAGATCTAGGTGTTGAAATTCCAGCAGAAGAAGTACCTCTTGTACAAAAGAAGTTAATTCTAAAATGTAATCAAGTAGGAAAACCAGTTATTACGGCTACTCAAATGTTGGATTCTATGCAACGTAACCCACGTCCAACACGTGCAGAAGCAAGTGATGTAGCGAACGCCATCATTGATGGTACAGATGCAATCATGTTATCAGGAGAAACTGCTGCGGGTCTATATCCAGTGGAGTCAGTACAAACAATGAATAAAATTGCTCAACGTACTGAAAATTCATTAGATTATAAATCGATTGTTTCTACACGTAGTCGTGAAAAAGAAGCCAATATGACAGAAGCTATTTCACAAGCAGTCGCTTATACATCCATTAATTTAGGTGTCAAAGCCGTATTAGCCCCAACAGAAAGTGGAAATACAGCTAGAATGATTGCCAAATACCGACCTGGTGTACCTATTGTTGCAGTAACAGGCTCAACAAATACGGCTCAAACATTAACATTAGTGTGGGGTGTACACCCAATTGTTTGCCAACGTGTGACAACTACAGATGAGATTTTAGAATTAGCTGTAGATGAAAGCTTGAAACACGGTTTTGTCACACATGGTGATGCTGTTGTAATTACAGCAGGTGTGCCAGTTGGTGAAGCGGGTACTACAAACCTAATGAAAGTACACATTATTGGCGATTTACTAGCTCGTGGGCAAGGGATTGGCAAGGCATCGGTTGTAGGTAAAACAGTTATTGCTAAAAATGCGGCTGAGGCACTTGCTTATGATACGGAAGGAAGTATACTTGTAACAGTTGGTTCAGACCGTGAAATGATGCCAGCAATAGAAAATTGCATTGGGCTAATTACTGAAGAAGGTGGACTAACTAGTCATGCTGCAGTAGTTGGACTAAGTCTTGGTATTCCAGTAATTGTTGGCGTAAAAGAAGCAACAACATTATTACGCCATGGTCAAGAAATTACGATGGACGCTGAAACAGGCGTTATCTATAAAGGACATGCTAGCGTTCTTTAATTATAAACAAAAAGCTCTAGTGCGATTTGTTGTACTAGAGCTTTTAATAAGGGTTGTACAAATTAACTATATTTCGTGCTATATGGAAAGCTACTTTTTATATCTCCATCAAAAAAGATAAGTGATTTGGTATTATTTGATGGGAGGCATTCATTTTTTTTATGAAACTAAATGGGCTATAATAACGTATAAAAGGTATACCTTTTCAAGTAGAAAGGAGAAAAATATGCGAAAAATTTTTCTTGGTTTCATTGTCTACGCATTAGCCGAATTGGCGTTATTAATAGTTATTGGACAAAACATTGGTGTTTTAAGTACATTATTACTCATTATTGCCACTAGTGTACTTGGGGTTTATGTAATGAAGAATAAAGGTATGAATTCTGTCCAAAATGTAAAAAATACATTAGCACGTGGAGAGGCTCCGGGATCTGCGTTGGTTGATACATTATTAACTTTTAGTGGTGGACTGCTTTTAGCATTACCAGGCTTTATGACAGATCTTATTGGCTTACTACTGCTTTTGCCTTTTTCACGAAAAATGTTCCAACCGGTTGTCTATTATTGGATGCGTAAAAAAATGAAAAAAGGTCAATTTATTATCGTTCAAAGATAGAGTTTTCTTTTAGCTTAACCGCTAAAAATAAAAAGATCGGGCTAAGTAATATTCCATAAAAGCCAAATAATAGAATAGAGGCGGCGCTGATGAAAAATGTATGGAATGTACGTAATTGAAGCGTGTTGGACCAAAGCATTGATTCAGCTAGCTGCCTTGTTAATTGTACAAATAAATACAACAGTAAAATGGCTACACATAAAAATGTATTTCCATTGAAATAAAAATAAATACTCATCGGCACAAGAAATACACCGATACCGAAAAATGGCAGGACATCTGCGAAAGCTACAATAAAAGCTTTAATAATAGCTTGTTCAAATTGAAGGATCATAAAGCCTCCACAAAGAATAAGTAAGGTTATTGTAAATAATTGAAATTCCACATATAAAAAATAATGAAAAAGTTGCATGATTTTCGCGAAATGTGATTGCCATTCTTGACGATATTTCTTTGGCACATATTGAAAAAACCAATAGCGTGATTTACGCGTTTCTAGGAGAGCGAAATAATAAGCTACCAAGAAAATGAATACCTCAATGACATGTTTCATTAATAATTGGAAAAGATCAGCTGTATATATGATGATCGAATCAAAAATAGAAAGTGATTTCTCCTTTAAAACTTGTATAAACATCGATTCATATTCACTGAAAAGTGGGAAGTTTTGTAATGTATTACGAATCTCCGGAAAGATGACAATCACACTATTGATGGATATGACGACAAGCAAAAAAATACAAGTTAAAATCAATACCTCCACAATTATTGCTGCTATCCAATAGGCGATCCTGCAATATTTATGCAAGAAATTTATGACAGGGTACGTCGAAAATGACAAAAAAATCGCAAGTGATACTGGTAATACAAACCAAAGTATGACTAAGTAAAAAATAAAAAGTAAAATACTTGTGGTTCTTTCGTATGAAAAATACTTTAAATTCCTCATTTTAACAAATTCACCTCAAATCATAATGTCAAAAAATACAATAAAATCTCTTTAGGACAAATATATAGTCGTTCGGACGTCTTTTTCTTTATTTAGAGGATTTTCATTCACAAAGCTGTCAAAAATGATTATAATAGCAATGTAAGCGATTTACTTAATGGTTCATATGAGCAAAAACCGTAAATGCAAGAAAAAAACGCATTTACAACAAAATATAAATATGAGGGAGCGATAATTTATGTCAGCAACTAAAGGATTAGAAGGTATCGTAGCAGCGGAATCTAAAATCAGTTCAATTATCGATGACACACTTACATATGTTGGTTACAACATTGATGATTTAGCACAAAATGCGTCATTTGAAGAGGTAATTTACTTGTTATGGCATACTCGTTTACCAAAAGCGGACGAGCTAGCTGAGTTAAAACAACAATTGGCAGACAATATGTCAATTCCGCAAGCGATTGTCGACCAATTCAAAACATACCCACTTTCAACTGTACATCCAATGGCTGCACTACGTACTGCAGTATCTCTACTTGGTGTATTCGATGAAGAAGCGGATGTTATGGACCCAGAAGCAAACTACCGTAAAGCAATTCGTCTTCAAGCTAAAATTGCTACAGTAGTAACTGCATTTGCACGTGTTCGTAAAGGTTTAGAACCAGTTTCACCAAAACCTGAACTAGGATATGCGGCAAACTTCTTATACATGCTTAAAGGCGAAGAGCCAGCAGATATTGAAATTGAAGCATTCGACAAAGCACTAGTATTGCATGCTGACCATGAGTTAAATGCATCTACATTCACTGCACGTGTATGTGTAGCTACATTATCAGACGTTTATTCTGGTGTAACTGCAGCAATCGGCGCTTTAAAAGGGCCACTTCATGGTGGAGCAAATGAGCAAGTTATGAAGATGTTAACTGAAATTGGCTCACTTGAAAATGTTGAATCTTACATTCAAAATAAATTAGACAACAAAGAAAAAATCATGGGCTTCGGTCACCGCGTATATCGCAAAGGCGACCCTCGTGCACCACATTTACGCGTAATGTCTAAAAAATTAACTGAACTAACTGGTAAACCAGAGCTTTATGAAATGTCAGTTAAAATCCATGACATGATCGTTGAACAAAAGAAATTACCAGCTAACGTAGATTTCTTCTCTGCGTCAGTGTATGATTCTTTAGGTATTGATCATGACCTGTTCACACCAATTTTCGCAGTATCACGTACTTCAGGTTGGGTGGCACATATCCTTGAGCAATATGCAAATAACCGCCTAATCCGTCCACGTGCTGAGTATGTTGGACCAGGCATGCAAAAATATGTTCCAATCAGCGAGCGCTAATTTGGAAAATATGCTAGAATGTTTGGGACTGTGTTATCACTAACACAGTCCTATGATTATGAATTTAGGAGGCAACAGAATGTCAAACAAAATTGTAGTTGAAAATGGCGTACTTAATGTACCAAATAATCCAGTAATTCCTTTCATCGAAGGTGATGGAATTGGTCCAGATATCTGGGCAGCAGCATCACGCGTAATCGACGCAGCAGTAGAAAAAGCTTATAACGGTGAAAAGAAAATTGAATGGTTAGAAGTTTTAGCTGGTGAAAAAGCATTTAACCAAACTGGTGAATGGTTACCACAAGAAACTTTAGACAAAATTAATGAATACTTAATTGCAATCAAAGGTCCTCTTACTACACCAATCGGTGGTGGTATCCGCTCTCTTAACGTAGCATTACGTCAACAACTTGACTTATATGTATGCTTACGCCCAGTACGTCACTTTGATGGAGTGCCTTCTCCAGTTAAACGCCCAGAAGACGTTGATATGGTTATCTTCCGTGAGAACACAGAAGACATCTACGCTGGTATTGAATTCGAATCTGGTTCAGAACAAGCTCAAAAAATCATCAACTTCCTACAATCTGAATTTGGTGTAAATCAAATCCGTTTCCCAGAAACTTCTGGTATCGGTGTTAAACCTGTATCTAAAGAAGGTACTGAGCGTTTAGTACGTTCTGCTATCGAATACGCAATTAAACATAAACGCCCATCTGTTACTTTAGTTCATAAAGGTAACATCATGAAATTCACTGAAGGTGGATTCAAAAAATGGGGTTATGAATTAGCAGAAAAAGAATTTGCTGATCAAACTTTCACTTGGAACCAATACGATGCAATCAAAGCTGAACAAGGTGAAGAAGCAGCAAACAAAGCTCAATCTGATGCTTTAGCAGCTGGTAAAATCTTAGTAAAAGATTCTATCGCTGATATCTTCTTACAACAAATCTTAACTCGTCCAACTGAGTTCGATGTAGTAGCTACAATGAACTTAAATGGTGACTATATTTCTGATGCACTTGCTGCACAAGTTGGTGGTATCGGTATCGCTCCAGGAGCTAACATTAACTATGTTACTGGACATGCGATCTTCGAAGCTACTCATGGTACAGCTCCAAAATATGCTGGTTTAGATAAAGTAAACCCATCTTCAGTATTACTTTCAGGTGTATTAATGCTTGAACACTTAGGATGGCAAGAAGCTGCTGACATGATCACTAAATCTGTTGAGAATACAATTTCTTCTAAAGTTGTAACTTATGACTTCGCTCGTTTAATGGACGGCGCTACAGAAGTGAAATGTTCAGAATTCGCTAATGAGTTAATCAAAAACTTATAATTTTCTATTCTGATATAGAAATTTTCACGTGAAAGTATACTTTTATATGCTGATATAATTAGGGTAAAAGTGAATTTTCGTTAAATAAAATATTTACGATGAACTTGTTTAATCGAGGGAGTGAGATGTATTTCTCCTCCCTCTTTTAAAATATATAACCCCATTTTAAAGGAGCGTATTCAAATGTCTCTGAAACGAAATAAATTATCAGTAATCGGTGGAGGATTTACAGGTGCTACCGCAGCTTTTTTAGCAGCTCAGAAAGAACTTGGTGACGTTGTATTAGTAGATATCCCACAAGCAGAAAATCCTACAAAGGGAAAAGCTCTAGATATGTGGGAGGCAGCGCCAATACAAGGCTTTGATGCTTATGTAAAAGGTACATCAAATTATGCAGATACAGCTAATTCTGACGTAGTCATTATTACAGCTGGGGTAGCCCGTAAACCAGGTATGAGTCGTGATGATCTTGTACAAATCAACCAGGGCGTCATGAAAACAGTGTCCAAAGAGATTGCCGCACATTCACCAAATGCCACAATTATCGTCCTTACTAATCCAGTTGATGCCATGACCTACACAGTTTATAAGGAAACTGGTTTCCCAAAAAATCGTGTTATCGGTCAATCTGGTGTTCTTGATACGGCGCGCTTCTGTGCATTTGTTGCAGAAGAGTTGAATGTCTCAGTAAAAGATATTACTGGTTTTGTATTAGGTGGTCATGGAGATACGATGGTGCCTTTAACACGTTATTCATTTGCAGGTGGTATTCCATTAGAAACATTAATCCCTGCTGAACGTCTAGAAGCTATCGTTGATCGCACTCGTAATGGGGGTGCTGAAATCGTTAACTTACTTGGAAACGGTTCAGCCTACTATGCACCTGCTGCAGCATTGATTGAAATGGCTGAAGCTATTATTAAAGATCAAAAGCGTATTCTACCATCTATTGCTTATTTAGAAGGTGAATATGGCTATAGCGATTTATATCTGGGTGTTCCTACATTACTTGGCGAAAATGGTATTGAAAAAATCTTTGAGCTTGAGTTAACAGACAAAGAAAAAGCAGCTTTAGACCAATCGGCAGATGCAGTACGCAACGTAATGAAAATTTTAGTGTAGATTAACGATGTCCGACTCAAGGTGCTTTTCGCCAGAGTCTTTAGGGCAGCATGTCGATCTCTCTCTATTTCAGCTATCGAAAAAATATATAAGCAATGTCTCTATATCTGAAGTTTCAATATCAGTACATGAGTATTTGCTGAATTAAGAAAACGAGTAGGTAACTCCTGCTCGTTTTTTTGTGCATAAGTGTGATAGGGTTAAGGTACTTCGGCTTTTCGTTGTACTTTTGGCATAAAATTGATACTATGAATGTAGTATGATAGAAAAGGGGTTGGCGTATCTTTGCTTCAAAAAAATAGTAAACTTGGTCTGACAATCGATGAAATTACAGTTGGCGAAAAGATCCATATAACTGAAAAGATTGAGGATAGAGATCTGTTGCTGTATTTAGGGCTCACGAATGATAGTAATCCACTTTATATTCAACATGATTATGCGGCGATGACACCTTTTGAAAAACCGATTGTCCCGACCATCATGTTAAATGGTATTATTACATCAGCTGTGTCAAAGTATATTCCAGGACCGGGTGCACGAATTATTGAGCAACATTTAAAATATTTAGGGCCTCTCTATCATTATGAATTGTTTGATACGCTTTTAGAGGTAACAGCAGTCAATAAATATGAAAATACGATTACGGTGTCTGTACACTCTTATAATGAGCAAAAGCAGCTTGTGATTGAAGGTATGTTGTTGGTGACACCACCACTTGCATTATAGACGTCTTGAGGTTTGAAATGGGGGTTTCAAATCACTAACGGAGGCATTATATTATGACAAAAACGATATTAGTTATTGAAGATGAATTTTCAATCGCAACATTATTGAAATATAATTTAGAACAGGCTGGCTATTTAGTGGAAACAGCTGCAGATGGACAAGAAGGTCTGGAAAAAGCAATTGAGATACAGCCTAATTTAATTCTGTTAGATTTGATGCTACCTAAACTAGATGGTATGGAAGTATGCAAACAAATACGTCAGCAGCGTATGAATACGCCTATAATAATGTTAACAGCAAAAGATGACGAATTTGATAAAGTACTTGGTCTAGAATTAGGCGCAGATGATTATATGACTAAACCCTTTAGTCCACGGGAAGTACTGGCACGCGTTAAGGCAGTTTTAAGACGTTTTACTCAAAATGTTGTATCAGATGAGAAAGATGAGCCGCAAGAGAAAATGTTTGAGTTTGGACAATTGCGTGTATTTCCAGAACGCTTTGAAGTCTTTTTACAAGATGAGGCACTGGAGTTTACGCCAAAGGAATTTGAATTACTCATTTACTTACTTGAAAATAAAAATCGTGTATTAACACGCGATCAGCTATTAAGTGCTGTATGGAAATATGATTTTGCTGGCGATACTCGAATTGTGGATGTTCATATTAGCCACCTTCGCGATAAAATTGAGGAAAATAGCCGTAAGCCAATGTTTATTAAAACAATCAGGGGGCTTGGCTATAAATTTGAGGAGCCGAAAACGTCATGAAATCAATGAGCAACCGCTTATTTTTGACATTCATGCTTTTACTTGGAACGATATTAGCTGTCCTAATGATTGTTATAGGTCAGCTTTTTCCTGTTTATATTAAGCAATACAATGAGGATGCAAATACTCATAAACAAGCATCAATGACTCAAGTAATAGATGAACGCAAGCTCCAGCTTTCAGAGGAAGATCAAGAAGCATTATTTGCATCACAGAGCTTAGATCTAGAAGATTCTTTGACCTTTGTACGTGCCAGACTCTATATCATATTGGCCATCCTCTTCACGATTACCCTGATTTTAATCGGGATTGTCAGTCGCTATATGATACGGAATTTTACAGCACCAATCGATAATGTTACGGAAACGGCTCTTGAACTTGCAAAGGGGAACTATCGTGCACGTGCCCAGGAAAATGAATATGAACGCATGATTCCATTAAGTCATTCCATTAATATTTTGGCTCGTAATCTCCAGGATATTACGACTGTTCGTGAAGTAGAGGAAGAGAGGCTGAAAACGTTAATCGAAAATATGGGTAGCTCTCTCATGATGATTGGGCGTGAAGGCAATATTTCTATTGTGAATCGCGTATTTTTAGAACGTTTTGGGATGCAGATTGATGAAGTTCAGGGAAAGGTATTCCGGACAATTGGCTTACCAAAATCATTAGAGCAGTTTATCGATCACGTATTTCTTACAGAGATGCCTTATCGACAGCAAATTAAAATGGAGATAAAGCAGGAGCTCTATAATAAAGAAGTATATGGAGCACCTGTTATTGGGGACCATGGACGATGGCTAGGCGTTGTTATTGTTATGCATGATATAACGGAGCTTGTCCGTTTAGAGCAAATTCGCAAAGATTTTGTTGCCAATGTATCCCATGAATTGCGAACACCTATTACCTCTATTAAAGGTTTTTCTGAAACCTTATTGGATGGAGCCTATAAAGACGAAAAAATGTTAATATCTTTCTTGGAAATTATTTATAAAGAGAGTAATCGTCTTCAAATGCTCATTCAGGATTTGTTAGAGCTTTCTAAAATTGAACAACATGGCTTCACGGTCAACATTATGCCAATGGGCTTGCAGGATGTGCTGATTCGTGGAGCAGAGCTAACAGCGCCACGATTAGATGAAAAAAATATGAGCTTCCAAGTGGATATTGACCGTGACGTACAAGTAATGGGTGATGCCAATCGTATTATTCAGATCGTGACGAATTTAATTACCAATGCAATCACCTATTCTCCAGAAAATACAACAGTGTCTATTCGTTTAAAGGAAAATGAAACACATGGTATTATTGAAATTGAAGATCAAGGAATTGGAATTGAAAAGCATGAAATAGCCCGAGTCTTTGAGCGCTTTTATCGTGTTGATCGCGCACGAAGCCGGAATTCAGGTGGAACAGGCTTAGGCTTAGCAATTGTCAAGCATCTTGTAGAGGCCCATCATGGACGTATTCAAGTAGAAAGTGAAGTGGGCGTAGGGACAATAATGATTGTGATGATTCCGAAAAATTAACAAATACTTTACATGAACAAAATGTTACATTCATATTTGGGAACTATACTTATAACTAGAAACCCCCTTATATGATTGTTAAGACTATAAACTAAAAAATCGCGCTCATCAATTTATTTGGTGATGACAGATTTTTTAATAACTGTTTTATTTTCTCCACAGAAGAATCTATTGTCTAATTATTAGGCACTAGATTCTTTTTCTGTTTTACAGAGAGGATAAATAGGTGTAAAGTATAGTAGCATAAAAGTTTAACATCAATCTGTAGTAGATAGTTTGTCAAACTAAAGCTTGAACAGTCAGTGAAATCATAACTTCTTTTCATTTGAATCGTGTTTTTCTGACTGTTGAAGCAGAGAAAAAAATGAGAGAAGGATGACCATGAAAATCGTCAAAAGTATCGTGCAAATCGGCTTTCTTTATTTCCTATTATTGATTGGGAATAGTATTGCACGCCTACTTCACTTGCCGATTCCAGGGAGCATAATAGGACTCGTTCTATTATTTTTACTTTTACAGTTTCATATTATTAAGCTTGAATGGATTGAGCTAGGGGCAGCATTATTACTAAGTGAACTCTTACTTTTCTTCATTCCATCTGCCATTGGTGTCATCGATTATGATGCATTATTCGGTGTGCAAGGCATGAAGGTTGTGTTGGTCATTGTTGGAAGTGCGATTATTGTGATGTTTGTAACGGGCTACACAGCACAATGGCTAGGGCGTCGAAAGAAGGGTGATGCAGTATGAGTTTATGGATAGCTGGTAGTAGCTTACTTGGAACAATTATTATTTTTTATATTTGTAAAATAATCTATAAGAAATATAAAAAGGAATGGCTGACACCTATGCTGGTGACGCCGATCGTTATTATTATCTTACTATTACTAACAGGTATACCGTATACAACTTATAATGCAGGAGCTAGTGTTTTAACGAATTTACTAGGACCAGCAACGGTTGCTTTTGCGGTTCCTATCTATAAAAATGTCAATTTATTAAAAAAACATGCCTTCGAAATCTTTATAAGTATTGCGGTTGGCTCCACAGTCGCCATTATTTCATCTTTTATAATGGCCTTAGTAGTAGGGTTAAACAATGAGCTTGTGCATAGTTTAGTGCCACGTTCAGTGACAACACCTATTGCAATGGACATTTCAAATATGATTGGAGGCTCTCCTACTTTAACAGCTGTCTTTGTTATGACGACAGGCATTTTAGGAAGCCTATTAGCACCTATTGTTATTAAAATATGTCGATTCCACAACCCATCGTCTAGAGGATTAATGTTAGGAATGGGCGCGCATGGGGCAGGTACATCTAGAGCATTTGAATTTGGTGAACTAGAGGGTACATTTGCCAGCTTAGCAATGATTGTTGCTGCTTTAATTAGCATTGTATTAACCACAACCATTTTCCCAGTCTTTGAACATCTAGTTATTAATATCCTGTTACCATAAAAGGTAGCAGGATTTTTTTATGCTAAATTCACTATATTTTGAAACTTTTTATAAAACTCTTCCGTAAACAATAGTAATCAATAAAAGGGAGGAACAGACATGAGTGTGAAAAGGACACTAATGATGGTTGGACTTGGGATTTTTGGAGTTATTGCACTTATTACCGTATTTACATCTTGGTACACAGTAGATGAATCAGAACAAGCGGTTGTCATTACATTTGGCCGTGCCGATGAAATGGTTACAAACCCAGGACTTCATTTTAAATTACCTTGGCCAGTTCAATCAGTTGAAATTTTATCGAAAGAAACGTTCAGTTTACAGTTTGGCTATAAGCAAAATAAGGCAGGAGAGCTAGAAGCCTATGATGCTGAGACAAAGATGATTACAGGAGATGAATATATTGTATTAACTGATCTTGTTGTACAATGGAAAATTACCGACCCTCGTAAATTTTTATTTAACGCACAAAGCCCCGAAGAAATTTTACATAGCGCCACATCAAGCGCCATTCGTTCAATTATTGGTAGCTCTACCATTGATGCAGCATTAACAGATGGGAAGGCTGAAATTGAAGCAAAAACACGTGATTTACTAGTGTCCTTAATCGAAAAATATGATATTGGTATTGGCGTATTAGGTGTGAAATTACAAGACGTTGAATTACCAAACAAGGAAGTGCGTGCTGCCTTCACAGCAGTAACGGATGCACGTGAAACAAAGAATACAAAAACGAATGAAGCACAAAAGTATATGAATCAGCGTAAAAGTGAAGCTGAAGGTGAAAAAGATGCTATTATTTCCAAGGCACAAGGTGCAAAAACAGCACGTATCGAGCAAGCTCAAGGTGATGTAGCTGTCTTTAATAAGATGTATGAGCAATATAAAGGAAATCAACAAATTACACGAGAGCGATTAATTCTAGAAACACTTGAAAACGTCTTACCGAAGGCGCAAATATACATTATGAATGATGATGGCAGTACGATGAAGTACTTACCACTACAGCCATTACAGCCTCAGCAGGCACAATCAGATAAAAAAGAAGGGAGCAGTAATTAATGGACCAAAAAAATAAGGACCTTGACAAATTCCTCAATTTTTTATCAGGAAAAAGCAAAAAAGCGGCTCCAACAGACAGTGATTCGGGAGACAATGTCGTGAAAATGGCGAAAAAAGGCCCGCTCAACCCTAAAAAATATCTGTCTATTGTCATCACATTAACAGTTGTTTTTGCTACAGCTATCATTATTTTTGCGAATGTTTATATTGTAAAGGAATCTGAATATGCCGTGGTTCGCCAGTTTGGAGAAGTAGTGAAATTTGAACGAGATCCAGGCTTAAAAATGAAAATACCTTTTATTCAAAGTGTTACACGATTACCAAAAAATCAGATGACCTATAATATTTCAGAAGAAGAAATTAATACAAAGGATAAAAAAAGAATTATCATCGATAACTATGCTGTTTGGCGTATTACAGATCCAAAAGCTTTAATATCGAATGCAGGTACACTTAGCAAGGCAGAGACTCGAATGGAGGAGTTTATTTACTCCGTCATAAGAACAGAGCTTGGCCAACTGCGATACGATGAAATTATTAATGATGAAAAATCTTCACGAGGAAGCATCAATGATCGTGTAACAGAGCGAGTTAATGAACTGTTACAAAACGACAAGTATGGTGTAGAAGTAGTGGATGTACGTATTCGTCGTACAGACTTACCGGCAGAAAATGAACAGTCTGTATTTACCCGCATGATTTCAGAGCGTGAATCAACGGCTCAATTATATCTTTCTGAAGGGGATGCAGATAAACGACGTATCGAAGCCCAAACGGATCAACAAGTGCAGGAAATGTTAGCTACAGCGAATAAGGAGGCATCCATTATTCAAGCTGAGGGAGAAGCGGAAGCTGCGAAAATATACAATAAATCATTCTCTCAAGATCCTGAATTTTACTCTTTATACCGTACGTTAGAATCCTATAAGAAAACGGTTGGAGAGGATACGGTCATTATTTTGCCAGCATCATCACCTTATGCAAAAATTTTATCTGGTTATTTAAAATAATAGATAGCAAAGTCGTCTTTCCTATTAGGAAGGCGACTTTTTGGTTACTATGAAAATTATAAATATCCCTACAATTGACTTGTTATATTGTGAAAATAATAGAAACATACAAATTTCTATTCCCCAACAGCCTATAATTTGATAGAATGATAATGTTTAAAAAAGAACTGTTGGGGGTAATAGCTGTGAAATTGCGAATTAGCACTTGGCTCCAAAATGTAGGAATTGCTTGTAGTATAGCATCGTTATTGACTCTGTTCTTCCGCCTATCTGATTTTGCATGGATGACAAAGAGTGTTTATCATATACCTGTATTTTTTGTAAGTATCTTTTTAGTTAGTATTATTATTGCAAATGATGTAAGAAATCTGTTTAAAAAGTTGTTTTGGTATGAAAAACGTAAGGTCAAGCGTCCTATTTGGCAAGTCGGTATTGGCTTCATTTTCTTTTTAGCGCAAATTAGTGCTGTAATGGTATTTAGTAAAGAGTTAACACAGCCACAACTGGGTGGAATGCCATTATTTTTAGTATTTGCCTTTATGAATGCCTTTATTTTAACGATTATATATGAAGAAATTTTTCATCGAACAGCCAATCAATAATATCTATAATAGAACTTTCATTCACTGGGACTTTATCCGCGAATGGGAGTTTTTTTACGTTTTTATGCGTTGAATACGAGGAATCCTTTACTATTGAGGCGAACAAGTTGCTATTACATTAAATGAAGCAATAATATACACTGATCCTGTGACAGGAGAAACCTCATTACCTGCTGCTATGGATTTTCACAATAAAGGGCTCACATTCGCTATAGGTTGAAATGCAGGAGTGATGGATAGCATGTTATAAGTGACGGATAAAACAAAGAAAGTGACGGATAGCGAGCCAAAAGTGACGGATAAAACCGAGAGAGTGACGGATAGCGAGTCAAAAGTAGCGGATAACCTTAGGGAGGACCCGTCTGCTTTTTTTACTTGAAATGTATTGTTATGATAAAGTAGAAGGAAGTAGAAGACAACGCAGGAGGATAATATTATGACAAAGGAAAAATTACTATTATTGGACGGTAATAGTTTAGCATATCGCGCGTTTTTTGCGTTGCCATTGTTGACGAATGATAGTGGAATTCATACTAATGCTGTGTACGGATTTACAACGATGCTACAAAGAATATTAGAGGAAGAGCAACCAACGCAAATTTTAGTGGCTTTTGATGCTGGAAAAACAACTTTCCGCCATGAAACCTTTACAGAATATAAAGGTGGACGACAAAAGACGCCACCAGAATTATCGGAGCAATTCCCTTATATACGCAAGCTAATTGATGCCTATGGAATTAAGCAATATGAACAAGACCTATATGAAGCGGATGATATTATTGGGACGCTGGCAAAAGAGGCTTCATCACAGGATATGGATGTTATCATCGTATCTGGAGACCGCGATTTAACACAGCTTGCGACAGAGCAAGTTACGGTTTATATTACGAAAAAAGGGATTACGGAAATTGAGAGAAATACGCCAGCCTTTATTGCAGAAAAATACGGTTTAACGCCCTTACAAATTATTGATATGAAGGGCTTAATGGGGGATTCTTCAGATAATATTCCTGGTGTGCCAGGTGTTGGCGAAAAGACGGCTGTCAAACTATTAAAAGAGCATGGCTCCGTTGAGGCACTTTACGAGGCGATGGATACATTGAAAGCTTCTAAGATGAAAGAAAAGCTGGTAGCCAATGAAGAGCAGGCTAAGATGAGTAAGAAGCTGGCAACGATTTTTACAGATGCCCCAATTACCATTTCATTAACTGATCTCGCGTACCATGGACCGAATGAAGAAGAATTGATCAATGTATGGCGTGAGCTCGGCTTTAAATCATTGCTCGAGAAAAGTGATTTTACTGTGCAGGAGCAAGAGCAAACACCTTTTGATTTTGAACAAATTCAAGAAGTTCGACAAGAAGACTTACAAGATGTGATGGCTGTGCATGTTGAGCTAGAGAATGAACATTACCACACTTGTGCGCTACTTGGAATTGCCTTATCTGATGGGACCAAGACTCAATACATTCCTTTTGATATTGCGGCAAAATCAGATATATTACGTTGCTGGTTAGAGGACTCCTCAAAAATAAAATACATGTCTGATTCCAAAGCGTCTCAAGCAGCATTAAAACGAGCAGGTATTCAATTAGCTGGCGTTGATTTTGATTTAGTGCTTGCTTCGTATATTAATAATCCTGGACTTAGTGGGGATGATGTTGCCACTCTTGCAAGGGAGCTTGGGTATTATGATGTACAAGCAGATGAAACGGTCTATGGCAAGGGGGCTAAACGTGCTATACCTGAAATAGATAAGCTTGCACAGCATGTTAGCCGAAAAGCTTATGCTGTCTGGTCATTACAGCCGAAGCTAGAGGCATTATTAAAGGAAAATGAACAATTTGATCTTTATAAAGACTTGGAATTGCCACTGGCAGCCATTTTAGGTGAGATGGAAAGTGAAGGCATTACCGTTAACCGTGCTACGCTAGAAAAAATGGGCCAAGAGCTTAATGAAAAGCTTGTCGTGCTTGAACAAGAAATTTATGCGGAGGCAGGAGAAACGTTTAATATTAATTCACCAAAACAATTAGGTGTTATTTTATTCGATAAATTAGGTTTACCTGTTATTAAAAAAACGAAGACGGGCTATTCAACGGCTGCTGATGTATTAGAGAAGTTAAAATCTGAGCATGCCATTATTGAATATATTCTGTTATATCGTCAGCTTGGTAAATTACAGTCTACTTATATTGAAGGGTTGCTAAAGGAAATCCATGAAAAGGATAGCAAGGTGCATACTCGTTTCCAACAAGCTTTAACTGCTACAGGACGACTAAGCTCAACAGATCCAAATTTACAAAACATCCCTATCCGTTTAGAGGAGGGACGTAAAATCCGTCAAGCATTTGTCCCTTCAAATGAGAATTGGATACTGTTTTCAGCGGACTATTCGCAAATCGAATTACGTGTACTCGCACATATGTCGGAGGATAAAAACCTTGTAGAGGCCTTCCGTGAAGGGATGGACGTTCATACACGAACAGCGATGGACGTATTCCATGTATCCGAAGATGAAGTTGATAGTAATATGCGTCGTGCAGCGAAGGCTGTTAACTTTGGGATTGTTTATGGTATCAGTGATTATGGTCTATCACAAAATTTAGATATTACCCGTAAGGAAGCGGCAACTTTTATTGATAAATATTTCGCTAGTTTCCCAGGTGTTAAACAGTATATGGATGATATTGTGCAAAATGCGAAGTTCAATGGCTATGTTACAACAATTTTAAATAGACGTCGTTATTTACCAGATATTACGAGCTTAAACTTTAATTTAAGAAGCTTTGCTGAGCGTACGGCGATGAATACCCCGATTCAGGGAAGTGCTGCGGATATTATTAAAAAAGCGATGATTGATATGGATGCTCGACTAAAAAAGGAAAATATGCAGGCAAAGCTACTTTTACAAGTGCATGATGAGTTGATTTTTGAAGCACCTAAGGAAGAGATTGCGTTGCTAGAAAAAATTGTGCCAGAGGTAATGGAAAATGCAATCGAGCTCTCCGTACCGCTAAAAGTAGATTTTAACCATGGTTCGACATGGTATGAAGCAAAATAAGGAGGGGTTCAAATGCCTGAATTACCAGAGGTAGAAGGTGTCGTCCAGGCATTGAAGCCAAAGGTTGAAGGACGTACAATTCAACATGTACAGCTATCTGAAAGGGTACACTTTTCTTTTAGTGAGGGGAAACAATGTATTGTTAAGCAAGCAGAGCCTGATGCATTTGAATTAACGTTGTCTGAAATGACGATTACAAAAATTGAACGACGTGCAAAATATATTTTCTTTCACTTATTCAAAGATGAGGTTCCTTATGTACTTGTTAGTCACTTAGGAATGACAGGTGCATGGTTTGTTGTGAATTCACCAGAAGACATCGATGAAGCAAAATTCCAAAAGCATATACATGCCACCTTTAAGATGGCTGATGGTGGTTACTTAATTTATTCAGATATACGACGCTTTGGTGAACTACGATTTCTGGCAAAAATTGAAGATCATGTACCATTAACAAAAATGGCGCCAGAGCCGTTTGATGAATTAGCGTGTGATTTTTTTATAACAAAATCAACATTACCAAAATATGAGAATAAGGCCGTAAAAGAAGTGATTATGGATGGGCAAGTCGTTTCGGGCTGTGGCAATATTTATGCAACAGAGGCGCTGTTTGCTCAAAAAATTCATCCTGCTCGAAAAATGAACCGTATTAGTGAGAAGCGTAAACGAGCATTATTTGAGGAGATCGTTGCTGTTTTGCGTCAAAGTATTGAAGCAGGTGGTTCTACCATCTCTGATTATCGAAATATTAATGGGGAAGCTGGGAGCATGCAGAATCGTTTGAAAATGTATGGGAAAAAGATATGCCCAGCATGTGAAACGGCAACAAGTCAAATGACGATTGGTGGGCGAACATCGGTTTTTTGCCCAAATTGTCAACATTAAAGGGGATTTAACAATGATTATCGGACTTACAGGAAGTATTGCAAGCGGAAAAAGTACAGTAGCAAAAATGATGCTCGAACTAGGATTACCGATTGTTGATGCAGATATTGTAGCGCGAGATGTCGTCGAGCCAGGAACAGAGACACTGGCATTTATTGCAGAAAACTTTGGTCAAGATATTTTACTAGAGGATGGCAATTTAAATCGGACAATGCTCGGAGATATTATTTTTCATGAGCCTGCCAAACGCAAAATTTTAAATGATATTATGCATCCGGCCATTAGAAAGGAAATGCTACGACAACGTGATGCCTATTTAGAGGATGGCCATGAGCATGTTGTCATGGATATTCCCCTGTTATTTGAAAGTAAGCTTCAGCATTTTGTAGAGCGTATCATTGTAGTGTCGGTAAGTGAAGAGGTTCAGCTTCGACGCTTAATGGAACGCAATCATTTATCAAAAGAGGATGCCTTAGCACGCATGCACTCACAGTTGCCTATGTCTGTCAAAGAAAAGGGAGCTCATGCGGTCATTTATAATAATGAGAATCTGGAAAATACAGAGGAACAACTAAAGAAAATTCTAGCTTTCTGGGGTGTAATTTAAAGTGTTTCAAGCTAAAAATGTGTAGCAAGTAAATCTTGCTACACATTTTTTTTATGGGCAAATGCCATAATAAAAGATAATTTTTCAGAAAATAAGAACTTTTATAATATGACTATTTAATGTTCATCTTTTTTAAAATTGTGTTATACTAATCACCATAAAGTATATAATTAATCTGAGTATGTACTCACAGGAGGATTTTTAAATGACAGTATCAATTGCTATTAATGGTTTCGGACGTATCGGACGTATGGTTTTCCGCCAAGCGATCGTACAAGAAAATTTAAATATTGTTGCTATTAACGCTAGCTATCCAGCAGAAACGTTAGCACATTTGATTAAGTATGACACAAATCACGGAACATTTGAAGGTACAGTAGAACCAGCAGGCGATGCTTTAGTTGTAAATGGTAAACGTGTTCAAATTATTAGCGAACGAGATCCATTAAAATTACCTTGGGCTACAATGGGTGTTGATATCGTTATCGAAGCTACAGGTAAATTTAATGAGCGTGATAAAGCAGCAATGCACTTAGAAGCTGGCGCGAAAAAAGTTATCTTAACAGCACCTGGTAAAAACGAAGATGTAACAATTGTTTTAGGTGTGAATGATGACAAACTTGATATTGCTAAACATGATGTAATTTCAAACGCTTCTTGTACAACAAACTGCTTAGCACCAGTTGCAAAAGTATTAAATGATACATTTGGTATTGAAAATGGTTTAATGACAACTGTTCATGCTTATACAAACGATCAAAAGAACTTAGATAATCCACATAAAGATTTACGTCGTGCACGTGGGTGTGCACAATCAATTATTCCTACATCTACAGGCGCTGCCAAAGCATTAAAATTAGTTTTACCTGAGTTAGAAGGTAAAATTCATGGTATGGCACTTCGCGTTCCAACACCAAATGTTTCTTTAGTTGACCTTGTAGTAGATTTAAATACAGATGTAACAGTTGATGCTGTTAATGCAGCATTTGTAAAAGCTGCAACAGAAGGTCCAATGAAAGGCATTTTAAATTTCTCAGTTGAGCCACTAGTATCTTCTGATTACAACACAACGACTTACTCATCAACAGTTGATGGACTTTCCACAATGGTATTAGGTAACCGTAAAGTAAAAGTACTTGCTTGGTATGACAATGAGTGGGGTTACTCTGCACGCGTTGTTGACCTAGTGAAAAAAGTGGCTAATGCATTAGAAACGGTAAACGCATAATATTTTCATTTTGAGCACATTGAAATCTAACTGGTTTCAATGTGCTTTTTTTAAAAAACTTTCCTTGTACTTTAGGTGCATTAGGTTTATCATGAGCTCACTACGTGAATGCACTTTTCTTATATGTAGGAAATTTGTTATAATAGAAATATTAAATTGTTGTAAACCAGGAGAGTAATTATATGAGATGTCCATCTTGCCAATTTAACGGAACGCGTGTTGTGGATTCGAGGCCAGTAGATGATAATAAAGAAATTCGTAGACGTCGTGAATGTGAGTCATGTGGCTTCCGTTTTACAACGTTTGAAAAAATTGAAGAGACCCCATTAGTTGTAGTGAAAAAAGAAGGTTCACGAGAGGAATTTAGCCGTGAAAAGGTACTTCGTGGACTTATTCGTGCCTGTGAGAAACGCCCAGTTGCGCTTGATATACTGGAGCAACTTGTCCTATCGATTGAAAAAGATCTTCGTCGTATTGGAAATTCAGAAGTACGCTCAGAAGATGTCGGTGAATTGGTAATGGATCGCTTAGCCAAAATTGATGAGGTGGCTTATGTCCGTTTTGCATCGGTCTACCGACAGTTTAAGGATATCAATGTCTTTATTGAGGAGATTAAAGATATTATTCAACGTCAAACGGAGCAGAAATCATAGAAAATAGAGAGGATGAATGACGTTGATTCATTTATTTAAGGAATTGCAGCCTGGCGATCCTTTTGACATTCGTCTACCTCATGCATTTTCTACTCAAGAGCGTCAATTAGTAACATTATTCTATCAACCGTTAACGGGCTCAGACCCTATTAGCCTTTATTTAACTTTATGGGCAGAAGCAGAACAGATACCAAAGACGCAAATGACACATTATTATTTAATGAATGTGCTCGGTCTGCCTATTGGTAAAGTGTTTGAGGCACGTATAGCCCTTGAAGCGATTGGTTTACTACGTACATGGAAAAAAGAAAATGCTGGTGAGCGAAGTTTTTTATATGAGCTACAGCGCCCATTAGATGCGGAAAGCTTTATGAAAGACCCGTTGTTGTCGATGTTTTTATTTAGCAAAATTGGAGAGCAGGCATATCGTAATTTACGTCAACGTTTTATATACCCTGTGAGGGACGCGGATTTTAAAGATGTATCTCGTGCCTTTATAGATGTCTATAAGCCCGTTCATTCCAATATTCCATCAGATTTACAAGTGGATACGAATCGTAAGGATAAACAACAAAGGGTGTATCCTTTTTATTTGGAGCAATTTGACTTCGATCTGTTGCAAGCAGGTTTATCTGAGCAATTGGTGCCATCCAATTTACTGACATTAGAAGTTCGTGAGGCTATTGCTAAGCTGGCATTTTTATATCGTTTAACAGCGCTTGATATGCAAAAAGTAGTGATTCTTGCTTTGGACGATGATTTAGGGATTTCACAAGAGCGCTTACGCAAGGCAGCTGCTGATTTCTATAAGTTAACGATGTCAAAAGAGCCACCAAAAATAGCGAGAGTTAGCGAGCCGTTGCCAGTAGAAGAAACTGGACAAAAATCAAAGGATCAGGAGCTACAACACTATTTAGAGACTACGGCTCCTATTCAAGTGTTGCGTGACATTAATAATGGGAAAGAACCTTTGCAAACCTCTGTACAACTTGCAGAAAGTTTAATTGTGCAGCACGGCATGCCGATTGGGGTAGTCAATGCGTTACTTGAGTATGTTATGTTAACAACGGATATGAAGTTACCTAAAAAATATGTGGAAACAATTGCGGATCATTGGGTTCGTAAAAATATCCAAACTGCTAAAGAAGCAATGGAACTTGCACGCCAAGAGCATGATAAATATACAACTTGGAAAAACAAACCACAAACAACCACTAAAACGAGCCAGCGAACTAAGGGACGTTCAGGACATCAACGAGAAGAAAAAGTCCCCGAGTGGTTTTATAAACGTGATGAGAAACAAGAGGAAAGTACTTCTAGCACGATAGATTTTGAAAAAGAACGTCAAAAAATATTAGAGATGCTAGGGAAAAGTGAATAGTAAAGAAGGTGAGCAACAATCGAACCTATAAATGGACCATTAAAACGAGCTATTAATGTACCCTCGTTTCAAGAACGCTATGAAGCCATGCGACGTGAAATTTTAGAAAATCCGCGCGTACAAGAATTTCTAGCACATCATGCAGATGAATTAAGCTATGATAATATTGAACGAAATTTACCTAAACTTCATGAATTTATTAGTCAATCTACGGAATGCTGTGGTTGTGATAACACAGAACATTGTACAAACTATTTAAAAGGCTTCCTTCCTACTTTAAGGGTAGTTCGGAATACAGTTGAAATTGATTATGTACGCTGTGAGCAAAAAATTAGAGAAGAAGAGCGTCGGGATGTCGCGAATATGATTGCTAGTATGCATATGCCCAAAGATGTGCTTCAAGCAACGATTCACGATTTAAGTATTGATGATGAGTCTCGAGTGATGATTGCCCAAAAAGCAGCGCAATTTGTTAAAGCGACAAAAGAATCAGGTCATTTACCATCAAAAGGTTTTTACTTATACGGTAAATTCGGCGTAGGGAAGTCTTTTGTACTTGGTGCACTTGCCAATGAATTAGCGTCTATTAAAATACGTTCAGTTGTTGTCTTCGTGCCAGAATTTTTACGGGAAATGAAAAATGCTATTGGCGATAATACATTGAATGAAAAAATAGACTATATTAAAAAGGCTCCTGTTTTAATGCTCGATGATTTAGGGGCAGAAACAATGACCGCATGGACAAGGGATGAAATTTTAGGGACTATTTTCCATTATCGAATGGCTGAACAATTGCCAACGTTTATTACATCTAATTTTAATTATGGAGAATTAGAGCACCATTTAGCCCAATCGCAAAAAGGTGATATTGAGGTTGTCAAGGCGGGCCGTATAATGGAGCGTATTAAAGCCTTAACAGAGCCAATTGAAATGCGTGGCAATAACCGTAGGATGTAACATTGGTAGTTGCATTTTTCGACAATCGAGCGTATACTGACTCATATACTAAATATCAATATGCATTGATGAGGACATGAATTTTGTGTATCAGCTTCTAGAGAGGGAAGTCAACGGCTGAAAGCTTCCTAGTATGAACGCATCATTTACTACCTACTGAGCAGCGAAAGGGATAATCTTTCGCCGGTCCCTAGCCCGTTAGCTAGCCTTGAGCTTCGTCTGACTTGATAAGTCGGAAGGAAGAAGGGTGGAACCACGAGCATACGCTTCGTCCCTTTCCTGAGGGACGGGGCTTTTTTTTATTTTGTGGAGAGATCTCGCTCAATTCGAGTTGAAGAGCGCTCATATAAGCAGCCGTATCACTTGATTCATTAGTCAACATTTCATCAATCATTATGTATTCAACCATAACAAAGGAGTGTAACGAATATGTCAGAAATGATTAAATTAACTTTCCCAGATGGTGCTGTAAAGGAATTTGTAAAAGGTACATCAACAGATGACGTAGCCTTATCAATCAGCCCTGGCTTACGAAAAAAAGCTTACGCAGGTAAAATTAATGGTGTATTAGTAGATTTAAAAACACCAATCGAAGAAGATGCTGCCATTGCCATTATCACACAAGATGATGCAGAAGCACTTGAAATTTTACGTCACTCAACAGCCCACTTAACTGCACAGGCAATTAAACGTTTATTCCCTGATGTAAAGCTTGGTATTGGACCTGTTATCGATGGTGGGTTCTACTACGATATTGATTCTCCTACACCAATCACTGCCGAAGATCTACCAGCAATTGAAAAGGAAATGAAAAAAATTATTGCTGAAAATCTAGAGGTAGAACGTAAAAATGTAAGTCGTGCGGAAGCACAAGCGATGTATGAAGAAATTGGCGATGAATATAAACTAGAATTACTAGAAGCAATCCCTGCAGATGAGCAAGTGTCCATTTATTATCAAGGGGAATTTTTCGATCTTTGCCGTGGTATTCACGTACCATCTACTGGTAAACTTCGCGAATTCAAGCTGTTATCATTAGCAGGTGCCTATTGGAGAGGAAACTCTGATAACAAAATGCTACAACGTATTTATGGTACGGCGTTCTTCAAAAAAGAAGAATTAAAACATCACCTACAAATGCTAGAAGAAGCAAAAGAACGTGATCACCGTAAAATCGGGAAGGAATTAGAGCTATTTACAACTTCTCAAAAGGTGGGCCAAGGTTTACCACTTTGGTTACCAAATGGTGCAACAATTCGTCGTGTTATTGAGCGTTATATCGTCGATAAAGAATTATCTCTTGGATATAAGCATGTTTATACACCTGTATTAGGTTCAAAAGAGCTTTATCAAACTTCAGGTCACTGGGATCATTACCAAGATTCTATTTTCCCACCAATGGAAATGGACAACGAGACATTAATCATGCGTCCAATGAACTGTCCTCACCATATGATGGTTTACAAAAATAGCATGCATTCTTACCGTAGTTTACCATTACGTATTGCAGAGCTTGGTACAATGCACCGCTATGAAATGTCAGGAGCAGTTTCTGGCCTACAGCGTGTACGTGGAATGACTTTAAACGATGCACATATCTTTGTTCGCCCAGACCAAATTAAAGCAGAGTTCCAAAAAGTAGTGCAGTTAATCTTAGAGGTGTATAAAGATTTCGATTTAAATGATTATTCATTCCGTTTATCGTATCGCGACCCTGCAGATACTGAAAAATACTTCAATGATGATGCTATGTGGGAAAAAGCACAAAGCATGTTAAAAGAAGCAATGGATGAGCTTGGCTTAGATTACTTCGAGGCAGAAGGTGAAGCAGCATTCTATGGCCCTAAACTGGATGTGCAAGTAAAAACAGCGATTGGTAAAGAAGAAACTTTATCAACTGTTCAGCTAGACTTCTTATTACCAGAACGTTTCGATTTAAGTTACGTTGGAGAAGATGGCAAACCACATCGTCCAGTCGTAATTCACCGCGGCGTTGTCTCAACAATGGAACGTTTCGTTGCATTCTTAATTGAAGAATATAAAGGTGCATTCCCAACTTGGTTAGCTCCAGTGCAAGTAGAAGTCATTCCAGTATCGAATGAAGCTCACTTCGATTATGCAAAACAAATTGAAGAGCAATTAACAGCAGCGGGCTTACGTGTGGAAATGGATGATCGTGAAGAAAAATTAGGCTATAAAATCCGTGAAGCACAAATGAAAAAGATTCCGTATATGCTTGTCATTGGTGATAAAGAAGTTGAAGCTAATGGTGTAAATGTTCGCCGTTATGGCTCTAAAGATTCCGAAACAATTAGCTTTGAGAATTTCCTAGCAGCTATAAAAGCGGAAATTACAAAATAATCTTTCATAAAAAATCTCACTTGCATAAGTGAGGTTTTTTGTATAAAATGAATCTTGCTGTTGTATAAATTATTTAAGATTAGGTCAATCTAGGTATGATAAGAAAATTAGTGTTTGACAGCTTATCATATACATGCTAATATAATTAAGGTTAATGAATACAAAGTTTGTGGTTGAAGTAGAGGCTGCCCGCTTCTCACCTGATACAACGCTTTAAAGGCTGTGAACAGGTATGACACGTTGAATTGTTTTGCGTAGACTTGCGCATGCACATATAGCGGGCGGACATCTTCAAAAATGTCCGTCCTTTTTTTATGGACATG
The DNA here is from genome assembly GCF_058795135.1 of Lysinibacillus sp. GW823-FHT06C08. Lineage (NCBI taxonomy): Bacteria > Bacillati > Bacillota > Bacilli > Caryophanales > Bacillaceae > Lysinibacillus > Lysinibacillus sp. GW823-FHT06C08. The sequence goes on along the minus strand of NZ_JBXAHN010000004.1, from coordinate 108,264 downwards.
ACAAGAGGATGTACCGTTCAACCGGGCAAGGCTTTGCCCAAACCATGTATTCGCGACAACTACTTGGAGGTGGATTACTATTAGCAAAGACATGTATGTAAACGAAGGCATTCGCGCACGTGAACTTCGATTAATCGATCACAATGGTGACCAGCTTGGTGTAAAGACACGTAATGAAGCGCTAGAAATCGCCACTCGTGTAAACTTGGATCTTGTCCTTGTGGCCCCTCAAGCCAAGCCGCCAGTCGCTCGTATCATGGACTATGGTAAATTTAAGTTTGAACAGCAAAAGAAAGACCGTGAAATTCGTAAAAATCAAAAGGTCATCGTAATGAAAGAGGTTCGTCTGAGCCCATCAATCGATGAACATGATTTCCAAACGAAGTTACGTAATGCGATTAAATTCCTTGAAAAAGGCGATAAAGTAAAATGTAGCCTACGTTTCAAAGGTCGTGCGATTACACACAAAGATATTGGTCAACGTGTGTTAGATCGTTTTGCTGAAGCTTGTGCTGAAGTATCAACGGTAGAACAAAAACCGAAGATGGAAGGCCGAAGCATGTTCTTAGTTCTTCAACCAAAGAACGAGAAATAATATTAGACGAACAGTTTAGGAGGAATTCGACATGCCAAAAATGAAAACTCACCGTGGAGCTGCGAAACGTTTCAAAAAAACGGGTTCAGGTAAATTAAAATATGACCGTGCTTATGGAAGCCACTTATTCGCTAACAAATCTACGAAACAAAAACGTCACCTACGTAAAGCAAACATCGTTTCATCTGGTGACTTCAAACGCATCAAATCTTTACTTGTTTACATGAAATAATTGACTACAAAAATACTAACATTCATTTTTTAATGAAAAGCAGGAGGTAATTCATATGCCACGCGTAAAAGGCGGAACAGTGACGCGCAAACGTCGTAAAAAAGTATTAAAATTAGCTAAAGGTTACTATGGTTCAAAACATACATTATATAAAGTTGCCAACCAAGCAGTAATGAAGTCAGGTCAATATGCATACCGTGACCGTCGTCAGAAAAAACGTGATTTCCGTAAATTATGGATCACTCGTATTAACGCAGCTGCTCGTATGAACGGTCTTTCTTACAGCCGTTTAATGCACGGTTTAAAAGTTGCTGGTATCGAAGTTAACCGTAAAATGTTAGCTGACCTTGCGGTAACTGATGCTGCTGCATTCACTCAATTAGCAGACGCTGCTAAAAAAGCTGTAGCTAAATAATATTTGACCCAGTTAAATATTATTTCTCCACCGAAAGCGGATGCGACAGGTGTAAAAAAGGCTGATGGATTTTTCCATCAGTCTTTTTTGTGTTAGATTAATAATATACGTTTGTTAATAAAGGAGTAGAGAATGGGACAAGCATTATTAGCTTATATGAGTATTATATCGATGGTGTTACTCATTTTAATGGGTATGGACAAATCACGTGCTAAAAAGCATGAATGGCGTATTGCAGAGCGTACTTTGTTTACACTAGCCATCGTAGGAGGGGCAGTAGGCGGAGTGCTTGGCATGTATTTATTCCGTCATAAAACACGCCATAATAGTTTTGCATTTGGATTTCCTCTACTTGCAGCCATCCAAATATTTATTATCGTACAGCTTTGGATATAAATGAAAACATTTTAAAACACATCCTCATCAAGAGGATGTGTTACGCATAAGCTGTTCAATGGGCTGCTTCCAATTGATTTTCGCACTTGGATAATTCAATAGAATTTCTTGCTGTAAATATTCAAAGTCGCCTTTTGTAAAGCCCTGCAATGTTGCAGTATCACGTGCACCAACAAAAATAGTGACAACCTCGAAGGCATCCTCAGTGGTGCCTAAGTATTTTTCGCCTTCAAAAAGAGCACCCTTATAGGAAATAAAGAAATTTTTCCGGACGTTTTTAACGTCATCATAAAAGTAATATTGGCCTTTTTCATAGGCTTCATCAAGTTTGCGTTTAGGATCAGTTATATAACGAATCGCTTTATAAAATACATAAATAATAAGCGCAATTACAGCAAGTCGAATAAGTAACGGCAACATGTTTAAATTTCCCCCTTGAAGAAAGGTTATTCTTTCCTATACGATTAGGGAGGTCAAATAGTTTCACTTTTATTTAAATATTTTTTAGAAATTTAGGAGAAAAAAATGAATATACAACAATTGTTTATGATGCAAAAAGAGCTGGATGATTTTATTGAGCAAACTCAAAATATTCAGCAAGATGTATTTCAAGAAAAAGGACTAGCATTAATGGTAGAGCTAGCTGAGCTAGCCAATGAAACGCGCTGCTTTAAATTTTGGAGCACAAAAGGGCCATCAGCACGAGAAGTCATTTTAGAAGAATATGTGGATTCTATTCATTTTATCCTTTCCTTAGGCTTATTAAAGAACTATACAACAATCGAAAAGTGGCCAGTGATAGAAGAACAGAGACATTTAACAGCAACATTTTTAGAGACACAAGGTGCTATTTTAGCATTTATCCAACAACCGACAAAGGATCGATATCTAGCAATTTGGCAATGCTATGGTTTACTTGCGTACAATCTTGGTTTTACCTTCGAAGATGTAGTTCGTGCGTATATTGAAAAAAACGAGGAAAATTATAATCGTCAACGGACAGGATATTAAATAATTAAGAAATACACCAATTTTCAGACGATTAAGCTAGGAATATTTCGGTAAACGAAGTATAATAAAATAGATACAAGACGTAGGAGGCAAAAGGATGACACAACTAGATCCAACATTACAAATGTTTAAAGATTTAACAGATGCAAATGGTATTGCAGGCAATGAACGTGCACCACGTGAGGTCATGAAAAAATATATTGCACCATATGCAGATACTGTAGAAACAGATAACTTAGGTAGTGTAATTGCTAAAAAAGTAGGCGATGAAAACGGTCCTAAAATCGTCGTGGCAGGACATTTAGATGAAGTAGGCTTTATGGTTACACAAATTGATGACAAAGGCTTTATCAAATTCCAAACAGTTGGTGGCTGGTGGAGCCAAGTTATGCTAGCACAGCGCGTTACAATTACGACACGTAAAGGCGATGAAGTAATTGGGGTTATCGGTTCAAAACCACCTCATATTTTACCTGCTGATGTGCGCAATAAAGTAGTAGACATTAAAGATATGTTTATTGATATTGGTGCCGCTTCTAAAGATGAAGTGCTTGAGTGGGGCGTACGTCCTGGCGATATGGTAACACCATATTTCGAATTTAATGTGATGAAAAATGAAAAATATCTATTAGCAAAAGCTTGGGATAATCGCATTGGTTGTGCCATTGCTATTGATGTAATGAAAGCTTTACAAAATGAAAAACATCCTAATATTCTTTATTCAGTAGGAAATGTGCAAGAAGAAGTTGGACTTCGTGGAGCTAAAACGGCAACACATAAAATCCAACCGGATATTGGATTTGCAGTTGATGTAGGTGTAGCGGGAGATACTCCAGGAGTAACAGCTAAAGAATCAACTAGTAAAATGGGTGCAGGCCCTCAAATCGTTGTGTATGATGCATCTATGGTATCACACCGTGGCTTACGTGAATTCGTATTAGACGTAGCGGACGAGAACAATATTCCATACCAGTTTGAAGCAATGGCTGGCGGTGGTACAGATGCTGGCTCTATCCACGTAACAGCAAATGGCGTACCAGCATTATCCATCGGTATTGCGACACGCTACATTCATTCACATGCAGGTATCCTACATCGTGATGATTATGATAATGCCGTAAAATTAATGGTGGAAGTCATTAAAAAATTAGATCGAGATGCAGTCAATAAAATTACATTCGATTAATTGAATGGAAAAAAACTAAATAGAATTACATGCGGTTTGCCTTCTAACTAAAATGTTAGGAGGCTTTTTTTATTAAAAAAGGAATCGCAACGATTTAACATAATAGTTATGAATATTAATCATAAGTACATGTTATGAGCACGATGAAAATGAAACGAAAATACTATATTTAAAAATTATTTTTATATGGTATAATTTCCTATAAAAGGAGTGGATTTATTTGGGAATTCGAAAAACAATCAAGTTTTTACTATGTTTATCTATTAGTTTATGCCTTCTAACTTATCCAAGTATTTCATTAGCTGAAACACTTGATACTAATAGTTCTAGTGATATTGATACGGGTATAGCAAACTTGAATTACAACAACAGGGAAATATTAGCAGTGAATGGTGACAGGGTTGATAGCTTTGTTCCTAAAGAAGGAGTTAGCTCAAATGATAAATTTATAGTGGTGGAGCGTAACAAGAAATCACTGACAACCTCACCAGTGGATATATCAATTATTGATTCTATGGCGAATCGAACATATCCAGGAGCATTACAACTTGCCAACCAAGCTTTTGTAGACAATCAACCTAGCTTATTGGTGGCTAAAAGAAAACCATTAAATATTAGCATTGATTTACCTGGTATGAAAAGGGAAAATACTTTGACTGTGGATAATCCGACATATGGAAATGTATCTGGTGCAGTGGATGAGTTAGTGTCTACTTGGAGTGAGAAGTATTCCACAACACATACTTTGCCTGCAAGACTACAATATTCAGAATCTATGGTTTATAGCAAATCTCAAATAGCAAGCGCTTTGAATGTAAACGCTCAAGTTCTCGACAATTCGCTGGGGATTGACTTTAATGCGATTGCGAATGGAGAGAAAAAAGTGATGGTTGCGGCATACAAACAGATTTTTTATACCGTAAGTGCTGAATTGCCTAACAATCCATCAGACCTTTTCGATGATAGCGTTAATTTTGCAGAGTTAACTCGTAAAGGAGTAAACAATGATGCCCCTCCTGTTATGGTGTCGAATGTAGCCTATGGGAGAACCATTTATGTGAAATTAGAAACAAGCTCAAAGAGTAAGGATGTACAAGCTGCTTTTAAAGCATTACTGAAGAATGCTAATACGAATGTAGAAACTAGTGCACAATACAAGGATATTTTTGAGGAAAGTTCCTTTACGGCTGTAGTATTAGGCGGAGATTCACAAAAGCATAATCAAATTGTCTCAAAGGACTTTAATGATATTAGAGAAGTAATTAAAGATAATGGAGAATTTAGTCTTAAAAATCCAGGCTATCCAATCTCATATACAAGTGTTTTCTTAAAGGATCATTCAATTGCTGCTGTTCATAATAATACAGATTATATCGAGACGACAGCTACGGAATATTCTAAAGGAAAGATCATCCTCGATCATTATGGTGCATACGTTGCTCAATTTGAAGTAGCTTGGGACGAATTCTCATATGATGAAAATGGAAATGAAGTATTAACCCATAAAACTTGGGATGGCAATTGGAAGGACAAAACCGCTCATTTCTCTACAGTCATACCGCTTCCGGCTAATTCAAAAAATATAAGAATTTATGCAAGAGAATGTACAGGTCTTGCATGGGAATGGTGGAGAACGGTTATTGATGAATATAATGTTCCAATGTCTAATGAAATCAAAGTCTCCATTGGAGGAACTACATTATACCCAACAGGTAGTATCGAGTAAGTAGCAATATATAAAGGTAATGACATGTATAAAGAAATTTTACCTCCTAACAAATTATTGTTAGGAGGTTTTTAACGCTTTCAAATTCTTTCAATAACTGCTCTCCCTTTTCTTTCTTTATTCTTAACCCCTTTCTTTCAGTGAATTTCTACAAAGAATTCAATCGTAAAAATGGTTGATATGAATAAATATTCAAATTGACGAATTTTTGTCACATTTAATATTTCCTTAATAAAATTATAAAAATTCATTTGATTTTATATTTATGCATGTTATACTGATTTCAACAGCAATGATACAAGGAGCGAAGGCCATGAAATTACTCGAAGAAGTACAGCTAAAGTTAGTTTCTAGTTTAAAAGGAAAAGACCTATTAACTTTGCTAGACTATACAAGTCAAGAAGTTGCAGAACTTATTGAATTAGCAACACAGCTTAAAATGATTACCAAAGAGGGGAAATGCCCAAGATTATTAGAAGGCAAAACACTTGGTATGATTTTTGAAAAACATTCAACGCGTACTCGTATTTCATTTGAAGTCGGTATGAATCAGCTAGGTGGAAAAAGTATGTTTATGCATGCGCGCGATTTACAAATAGGTCGTGGTGAATCCATTTACGATACAGCACATGTCTTATCAGGCTATTTGGATGGCATTATGATCCGAGCAAATTCCCATGCAATGGTGAGGGAACTAGCAGAGCATGCAACTATTCCTGTTATCAATGGATTAACAGATATTTATCATCCATGCCAAGCTTTAGCGGATTTAGAAACAATTGCAGAGAACAAAGGTTTTTTAAAGGGGCTTAAAATTGCCTATGTGGGAGATGGCAACAACGTAGCACATTCTTTAATAGTTGCTTCAGCACATGTTGGGATGAATGTAGCTGTGGCGACACCAGCGGGCTATGAATGTGATGCGGAAGTTATCGCTAAAGCACAAGCAATTGCCGCGGCAAATGGCAGCACGATTCTGGTGACACATGACCCTGTGGAAGCGGTATTAAATGCAGATGTTGTTTATGCAGATGTTTGGACATCAATGGGGCAAGAGGAAGAAGCAGCAAAACGTTTGCAAGATTTTGCAGATTACCAAATTAATGATGAGCTTGTAGCGTATGCAAAACCGAACTACATGTTTCTGCACTGCTTGCCAGCACATCGTGAGGAAGAAGTGGCAACATCTGTTATTGATGGCCCTAATTCTTATATTTTTGAGCAAGCTGAGAACCGACTTCATGCACAGAAAGCAGTTCTTGCATCGATTCTAGCGTAAAATGTGACCTTTATTTTCGGGGTGAGAAGTACAATAAATAGAGTTTACATGGGCAACAGAGGGTGCCTATGTGAATAACATACAGTGGCTGACAGACAGAGGGATGTTCACCACGCGCGATGCTTGTTGTCAAGATGGATGGCTACATCGCTACATAGTTAAGTAACCTGGGAGACGCTGGGTTACTTTTTTCTTTTGTATCGAGGGGTATAGGACTAAAAACTAAGTTTTCCTATAAAATATAGAGAATATAAAGAATTATTTATATAATAGAGTAACTAAGGAGTGAAGGGATGGAATTCACATGAATATAGATCATATCGAGGCTTTTTTATATGTTGTCCATTATAAGAGTACGCATAAGGCAGCCAGCGCCTTGTTTCTTTCTCAACCGACTGTGACTGCACGCATCAAATCATTGGAGCGGGAGCTAGGGGTTGAGTTATTTTATCGAGAGGGACGAAGTGTAACCTTATCAGATAAAGGCAAAGATTTCTTACCTTTTGCGACTCAAATCGTACAAACATTTCAGCAAGGAAAGAAGCAATTGGAAAAGACACAGGAAACAGATGATGTATGTATTGGTGCAAATGGCGTAACAGCCCAATATTTTTTAGCGTATGCGTTGCCTAAATGGAAAGAACAATTTCCTAATTTACGTTTTCAATTGGTGACAGGTTCAACAGCTACTCTATTAGAGAAATTAGAGAGTCACCAAATTCATGTAGCTTTTATTCAGTATGTGCACAGAGAAGGGATATTCAACGAGTTATTATTAGATAATGCGGTGAAGCTTGTGAAGCATTGTGAACACCCATTACCACAATATGAATGCATCGAAGCGAAAGAATTGGCACAACAGAAGCTGGTGTTTTTTGAGTGTGGAGCGTTTGATTGGAATTATGTGCATAAAATGTTCGACATAAAGGGTGTAGCAGCCAATATAGAGGTTCGAACCGACCATTTAGAGGTCGCTAAGGCTTTCATTCGCACAAAAAACTATATTAGCTTTTTACCACAGCTTTGTGTCAAAAATGAACTTGAAAGCGGCGAATTTATTGAAGTAGATATCAAGCATTTACTGGATATGAATCAACATATCTTCCTAACTTATAAAAATAAAGATGCATTGACTTCAGCTTTTTGGGAGACAATCTGTCATACAGCGAAGGATTTTGAAAGGGTACAAATGGTGGAGTGATAAAATTTTTTATATAAACGCTAAATTTTTTCTATTACTGAACCTATTGCAAATTGTCTGAATGAACTGTAATATCATTCTCAATCCAAATTTATTTATGAGTGATCGTAAATAAATATTTTTTTAACACTAAAACATACTTAACCACTATGTTTAGTAAAAAATAAAAATGAGGAGGAATGGATATGGCTAGACAAGACAAAATTCGTTTTGGAGCAATTATTCACGGGGTAGGTGGTAATATTTCAAGTTGGCGTCATCCCAAGGTAGCGAGCAATCAAAGTGTCAACCTACCTTTTTATATTCAACAGGCACAAAAGGCAGAGGAAGGGAAATTTGATGTTGCTTTTATTGCGGATGGCTTATTTATTAATGATAAATCGATTCCTCATTTTTTAAATCGTTTTGAGCCTATTACGATATTATCAGCATTGGCTGTAGCAACTAACAATATTGGGTTAGTTGGAACGGTATCGACTTCCTATAGCGAACCATTCACAGTGGCACGCCAGTTTGCTTCTTTAGATCATATTAGTGCAGGGCGTGCAGGCTGGAATGTTGTCACTACTCCTTTAGAAAGTACTGCTTTGAACTACAATAAAACGATTGAACAACATCCTAGTCATGCAGAACGCTATCAAATCGCTGAAGAATATTTAGAGGTTGTCAAAGGTTTATGGGATTCATGGGAAGATGATGCCTTTATCGCAGATGCCGAAAACGACCAATTTTTTGATCCAGAAAAATTGCACACGCTACATCATAAAGGGCAGTATTTTTCAGTCCAAGGTCCACTTAATATTGGACGAACAAAGCAAGGTCAGCCAGTTATATTCCAGGCTGGTGCATCTGATGCCGGGATTCGGTTGGCTGCCAAGGATGCAGATGCCATTTTTACACATGGAGCATCTATTGAAGAATCTCAAAAATTTTATAAAAGAGTAAAAGCAGAGATTGCAGCATTTGAGCGAAATCCAGATGAGGTAAAGATTTTTCCAGGTATTTCCCCAATCATTGGCGATACAGTTGAGGAAGCAGAGGCAAAATACCAGGAAATTGTTGAATTAGTTTCCATTGACCGTGCTTTGGCTTATCTTGGACGTTATTTTGATCATCATGATTTTACACAATATGATGTGGACGCACTGTTTCCTGAGCTAGGTGATATTGGAGCCAATAGCTTTAGAAGTACGACTGATTATATTAAAAGCTATGCTAAGCAGGAGGGACTTACATTACGTCAAGTCGCTTTACGTGAGGCGACTCCTAAAACAGCATTTTTTGGAACGGCAGAGCAGGTGGCAGATCTTGTACAGGAATGGTTTGAGCAGGAGGCCGCAGATGGCTTCATAATCGGTGTAACGGTACCAGGTGCCTTAGAAGATTTTGTTGATAAAGTAGTACCGATATTACAAGCTAGAGGACTTTATCGAGAAGACTATGAAGCAGATACATTGCGTGGGAATTTAGGTTTGCCATTTAAAGAAAGCCGATACATCAAACAGTCTGTCTAAAAACCGAGTAAATTTATTTGAATAAGTGAAATTAAGGAGGCTGTGTATGAGTTATACATTAGGCATATTAGATCAAAGTCCAATTATTGATGAAGCTACAAATGAGCAAACCTTACAAAAAACCGTCGCATTGGCACAGAAAGCGGAGCAGTTAGGCTACTCACGTTTTTGGGTATCGGAGCATCATCATACGGATGCACTAGCAGGGTCATCTCCAGAAGTATTAGTATCCTATTTACTTGCAAAAACCGCGTCTATTCGCATTGGGTCTGGTGGAGTCATGCTTCAGCATTACAGTCCATACAAAGTAGCTGAAAACTTTCATGTTCTTGCATCATTAGAGCCGGGGCGTGTTGATTTAGGCATTGGGAAGGCACCAGGTGGTTTACCGCTTTCTACAAAAGCTTTACAATATGGCACGCTCAATCAAGGAGAGGACTTTGAGGAGAGACTAACATTTTTACAGCAATTAATTGAACAAAATGTACCTACGAATCATGATCTTCATGGCGTGCAAGCAACACCCATTCCAAAAATAAAGCCGGCTCTATTCTTATTAGGGGCAAGTCCGCAAAGTGCAGAACTTGCAGGGAGACTTGGTATTGCATTTGTCTTTGCCCGATTTATTAATAGCGACAATGAATTATTGGCACAGTCGTCTAGTATTTATCGTGAACATCATCCAAATGGTCACTTTGCTGTCTCGATTGCAGCCGTTGCAGCACCGACAAATAAAGAGGCAAAAGGCTTGATAGAAGACCAAAAAATTACAAAAGTTCATTTAGCAAGCGGTAGGACATTGACTTTACAATCAGTAGAGCTAGCAGAAAAATTTGGGCAGGAATCTGGAGAGGCATATACGGTCAAACAATATGATGCGGATATTGTTTATGGGTCGCCAGAAGAAATTAAAGATCTACTAGATCATTTTCACGTGCAATATCAAATAGATGAATTCATTTTGCACACGCCTGTACGAAAGGAATTTGAACGGCAACGCTCCTTTGAGCTTTTAAGTCCTATTCATTTAAAGCTACAGCAGCAAGTAACGGTAAGCTAAGGAGGAAAATTAATGACAGTGACAAGAGATATCATTGTTTGGTCGAAGCAGGGATGTAGCTATTGTGATGATATAAAAGCGTATTTACATGAACAGCATATTCCTTATAAAACAGTCGATGTAACTAATAATGATACATTTAGAGACATTCTTGACTTAAAATATGGCGTTCGTTATGTGCCGATTGTGGAAATTGGCTCGAGTGAAAGTGGTGTCTATAGAGCCATAACAGAAATTGGATTAGAGCATGTAAAGAATGCACTTGCCGTGGGCTTACCCTCACATATATAGAAGAAGGAGAGGGAAATATATGAAAAAAATATTGTTTTTGCTGTTACTTTTACTGATGACGCTATTAACAGCATGTGCGAGTTCAGAAATATCGGACGGAGGTTCAAATGAACAAAAAACAGCACAAGGTGGGAAAGATGTCCAAAAAATTATTGTCGGTACAGGTACACAATTTCCAAATATTTGTTTTATAGATGAAAAAGGAAACTTAACTGGCTATGATGTAGAACTAGTTCGAGCAATCGATGAAAAGCTACCTGAATATGAATTCGAATTGAAAACAATGGAATTTTCAAATTTATTACTAAGTTTAGAAACAAGAAAAATAGATTTTATTGCCCATCAAATGGAAGTTAATAGTGAACGAGAAGAAAAATTTTTATTTAATAAAGAACCCTATAACGTTTTCCCATTAAAGGTGACCGTTAATGAAAAGAATAATGAGATTCAATCTATTGAAGATTTGAAAGGAAAGAATGTTAGCGTTTCGCCAACAAGTAACTCCGCTGTCTTTATTGAAAAATATAATAAGGACCATCATTTAGGCGCAAATATCGTTTATTCTTCAGGTTCAGTCGATGTGAATAATCAACTGGCAAGTGGCCGTATTGATGCCATTATTACGACACCCTTTGCGGTGAAATACTATAACGAAAGCAATGAGGCACAGCAAAAGGTCGTTGGGGATGCATTATTAAATTCGAAGGTTTATTTCTTATTAAATAAGGATGAAGTGAAGTTACAAGAGCGTCTAGATGAGGCCATTGTTGAGCTAAAGAAAGAGGGAGTGATTAGCGATCTAAGTAAGAAATGGTTAGGAGATGATTACACAGTAGACTTCTAACAATCAGGAAAGGAAGAAAGAAGTATGGATAATAATTTTGATTTCGTACTTATTGCGAAAGTACTTCCGACATTGCTTCAGTATTTACCAGTAACAGCTGAAATACTAGTGTTCTCCATACTTTTTGGTATGGTGCTTGGAATTATGCTAGCTATACCAAAGCTTCTAAACGTAGCGGGATTAAAGCAACTTATTACAATTTATATTTCATTTATTCGTGGCACACCCATTTTAGTGCAGTTGTTTTTAGTATTTTATGGTGTACCAGCACTCCTCAAGCTCATTCATATTGATGTTACTCGAATGGATGCGATGTATTTTGTCATTATTACGTATACTTTGAGCAATGCGGCAGCCTTTGCTGAAATATTTCGTGCAGCTATATTAACTGTTGACCGCGGGCAAATGGAGGCAGCCTATTGTGTGGGATTAAGCGGTCCTCAGGCTTTTCTGCGAATTGTTTTCCCACAAGCAATCCGCGTTGCTTTTCCAAATATAGCGAACACAATGATTAGTTCGTTAAAAGATACATCACTCGCTTTTTCCATAGGTGTAATGGATATGGTTGGGCGTGGAGAAGCTTTAATCGCGTCCACAACTCGGGCATTTGAAATATATGTGGCATTATCGATCGTTTACTTTGCGATTGTCATAATTCTTGAAAAAATATTCAAATTCAATGAACGTTATTTCAACCGCTATATGCCAAAAGAAGTTGCCACTCATTAGGGGGAAGTACTATGACCATTGATATTGCATTTGTGTTGGTGGCTTTACGAGAAATTAGTAGAGTAATACCGCTAACTCTATTCATGACATTTACACCTGTTTTATTAGGTATTGTAATAGGAATACTTATAGCCTTTGTGCGGATAAAACAAATAATATTTTTGACACCCTTCTTAAATTTTTATGTTTCCTTTTTCAGAGGCACACCTATTATAATGCATATCATGCTTGTTTATTTTGGATTACCCATGCTAGTCGATGTTGTGTCCAATATTTTCCACTTATCATTTCAATCCAGCTCCATTCCAATATTATTTTTTGTCATACTTGCACTAACATTCAGTGCAGGTGCTTATGCATCGGAAATTATTCGTTCTGGTATTTTAAGTGTACCGAAAGGGCAATTGGAAGCGGCGTATGCAATAGGTTTAACCTTTACACAAGCAATGCGACGTTATATTTTACCCCAAGCATTTGGTAAGTCCATTCCTAACTTTACGAATGTCTTTATTGGTTTTTTACATGCTACATCATTAGCCTTTTTTCTGTCGATTAAAGAATTGACAGGAGTGGCGAACATTGTTGCTTCTGTGAACTTGAAGTTTTTAGAGGCTTTCATTGCGGTTGGTATCATTTATTGGGGGATTTCAATTATTACAGAATGGATCTCACATCGTATTGAAAAAAGAGTAACGGCCTATAGTAAAAGTGGCTTATAGTAGAAAGGGGATAATATATGACAATAGCGGAAATTGTTATTGAACATTTACAAGAGGAAGATTATGCAAATTATCTTGAGGTTTTAGTAGAAAGCTATGGGCAATATGAAAAGGATTATAAGGACCCAGAGAACTGGGCTTCGTATTTAAATGATATTCGAGCATCCGTTGGCAATCCAAACGCCGAAACGATACTAGTTGCAAAGCGAGGGGATGAGATTTTAGGAGGACTACAATTATTTACCGATGCGGAGAAAGCATATGGGCTGCCTGAGCTTAATATTCAATCGACCATCGTGCGTTTATTGGGGGTCCATCCAAAAGGGAGAGGGCAGGGAGTGGCCAAGAAATTATTACAGGAAAGCTTTTCCTTTGCAAGAAAGAGACAGGATCAAGCCCTATATTTGCATTCAGGAGATATTATGCAGGCTGCCATTAATCTTTATTTATCATTAGGTTTTGTAAGAGACGAGTCGAAGGAATTTTATAAGGGAGATATATTAGTAAAGAGCTTCCGTTATGATTTATAAATAAAAACCGCTGATTATTGGAATCAGCGGTTTCTTATGGCTATAGGGAGAAAATTTTCCCTGGATTCATGATGTTAAGGGGGTCAAGTGCTATCTTAATACTTTTCATGACAGCAAGGGAGCTACCGTGTTCAGTTGCCTGATATCTCATCTTGCCAATTCCAACACCGTGTTCTCCTGTACATGTGCCTCCACGAAGTAGAGCATATTGAACGATGTGCTCGTTGAAGCGATCGGCTGTTGCCTGCTCCTCCGCATCATCGGGATTTAACATTAACAGCGCATGGAAGTTACCGTCTCCTACATGCCCGACAATTCCTCCTGCTAGTCCAACAGTATTTAGTTGCTCCCTAGCATATAAAATAGTTTCTGCAAGCATGGAAATAGGAACACAAACATCTGTCGACATAAGCTTTTTACCAGGATGAGCATGCATATAAGCATAGGCCAATGAATGGCGTGCTTCCCAAAGCTTATTACGTCCAGCATTATCGTGTTCAAACTCAACAGATAGGCAATGAAAGTCCTCAAAAATTTCTGTAGCAAATGCTATGTCTGCATGCATACCTGCTTCATTTCCATGGAACTCTAAAAAGAGTGTCGGCTTTTCGCTAAAGGCAGTGTCATTATAAATATTGGCTTGTTGAATGGAGGCCTCATCGACCAATTCCACCCGACCAACTGATATTCCTGTTTGTAATAATGCTGTGACGGAACTGACAGCATCACCGACTGTATTAAAGACAGCCCGCCCTGCGGTCACAAATTCAGGTATTCCATATACTTTCAGTGTAAGTTCTGTAAAGCAACCAAGCGTACCTTCTGAGCCAACGAATAAACCGTTTAAATGATAGCCAGATGAGGACTTCGCTGCCAAATTTCCTGTATGGATGACAGAGCCGTCTGCCAGTACTACTTCTAAATCGCGAACTTGATCCCGCATCACACCGTAGCGAACTGCAGTAGTGCCGCTAGCATTAGTAGCTGCCATACCACCTAGTGTGGCATCTGCACCCGGGTCCACTGTAAATTGTAGCCCATGCTTTTTTAATTCTTTATTCAATTGTGAACGTGTGACGCCTGGCTGTACTTTTACAAGAAGGTCTTCAGGTCTAACTTCTAAAATAGCATTCATTTCAGAGAAATCAATTGAAATACCATTTGCTATGGGAATTGCATTTCCTTCAAGACTTGAGCCAACACCGAATGGTACAACTGGAACACGTTGTGCATGCGCGACTTTTAAGATGGCACTGACATCAGCGGTGGAACGGGGAAAAACAACGATATCAGGTAAGCTCATCGGATGATGGGATTCATCCTTACCATGTAGCTGTCGTACCGTTTCGTTTGTTGACACTTGTTCTTCTAATAATACCTGTTTGAGTTGATTGATAATTAATTCTACTGCAACAGTCATTCCAATCCCTCCAAATTTTCTGATAAGTAAAACATTATCATGCATTTATTGGAAATGGAATGCATTGCTTATAAAAAATCAGTTTGCAAATGCTTTTTCTAACTTTTGAACGAATGCTTCCTGTTCAGTGGAGCTTGATTGCTTCCACCATTTTTCAAAAAATACCCCAAGTCCTGGCAGTAAATGCTCTTCTCCACGGCTAATGGCATCTTCAACAATGTCTTTAATTTCTGCTGCAGATTGACCGTGTACATTGGCTGTAATCGCATCTCTAATTTGAAAATTCATCTATTTCGCCTCCTTACTAGTAATTTGTCCAAGTATCGTTTTAATATGTACGAAATGCCAAAGAAAATATATCAAATTTACAAAAATAAGCTGTAATTATGATGAATACTGAGAGGAATTTGAACCATATTAAGCGATTAAATGATAAAAGTGAACATTCGATTTCGAGAAATATCCAGTTTAAGATAATGTCACCTAGGAATATTAGACTGTGCATAGTCGATAGGAAGAGACAAGTGACCCTTCGTAACAATCGAAAGCTCACAACTACCCAATCATTTGAGGAAGTCTTGGAAAGCGTGCAACCGATGATTAGCTCTATTCTTACAAGTTTGAGAATTTATAAAGATTATGATTATTATCGTCAAGTAGCGGCTATTGCTGTTTGGAAGGCATGGCTAAAGGCAGATCCATCAAAAGGACAATTATCTGGTTATATTTATTCCGCAATAAAAGGAGAACTATTAAATGAATTAATAAAGGAAAAAAACTATGTAGAGAAAATAGCAATAGTGGATGATGAAACCCTTGATTTTCTTCGTAATGAGCTTGAGCGGGAGGAATATAACTATCCACAAAGTTCCAACTTTCTAGAAGGTTTGATGTGCCAGTTTAAACAGGTAGAAAGGAGCATTTTATACCTATATTATGTAGAAGATCTCAGTGATCAAGACATCGCTAATCTACTAGGTTTTTCAGTAGAAGCCAGTAAAAAAAGAAGGCAAAGAATCATTAAGAAGTTAAGAAATAAGGATTTTGAAGTGAGAAAAAAGCAATAATATATCAAAAGTATGCTAATATTGTAATAAAATGAATATTAGCATACTTCACTTGAATGCATACAAATTACGATAAAAGTGTTATGATTTGTAAGTAGTCAAAGAAAAATACAATTTTACATAAATTATTCAATTGTGATAGTTAAAAATACCTAGCGATTTTTTTACATAGTAGTATGGAGGGTTTGTGTTGGGCAAATGGTTTAATCAGATCGATAAAAAAGAGGTTTGGTACATGGTATTACCATTACTGCTGGTGATACCATTATTAAGTTTTAGCAATCAAATATACGGTGTTTTTCAAGGTGAAATTTATACAAATTTAAAATTGATTATACAAGTATTAATTATTGTATTTACGATGGCAATTGCCATACAATCGTATTTAGTTTTTTCCCACTTACTATCAAATCAAACTTTATACATAGGAAATGTGTTTTTTATTTTAGCATTACTTGAATTAGTCAGTTTATTTTTTAGCCATAATCATTCCATCAGATGGGCCTTTATGGAGGATACTTTACATATATTAATACGTTTTTACTTATCACTCGGCTTTTTATTCATTATTTTATACCCTAAAAAACAATTAACAATGAAGCATCGAATCCTTAGTTATAGTGGTTCTCTACTTTTTGTTATAGCAAGTATTCTCCTAGTATATATCTCACCAAAATTATTGCCAGTGCAATGGATAGATCATATTGATAATATCGTACACCTATTTTCTATTGTTCTTCAACTGATAACGATAAACATTATTAGTAGATTTTTGAAGAAAATGCCAAAGCGTTCCATGTGGCTCATCAGTGCAGCTATCTCGCTCATTGTAAGTGATACGTTTTTCATTATAAGCCAAGATACGCATGCGATATGGGATTTCTCCGCCCTTATCTATCAATTTTTAGCATTTTACTTTTTCTTAAAGGCTATTTATTATACATCTGTTGAAAAACCATTTCAACAACTTTTAAAAATAAAGAAGGATCTTGAACAATCACAACGGGAGCTACAATTCCAAGCCTATCATGACGATATTACACTATTACCAAATGAGCATTTATTACTTAAAACATTAAAAGAAAAATTACATGAAAATGGACATCAAAAGGCAGTCATTGCCATTGAAATTGATCGGTTTGCAGCCATTCGTTCTTCCATAGGGATTAGTCATTCTAATAAAATGATGAAGCTAGTGGCAGAACGTATACAAACGATCTTACCACCGCATTATTTTGCGACCAAACTACAAGAGGGCCAATTTGTCATTTATATTAATCATGTAAAGACAATTGAAGAGCTATTACAATTTTGTTTGAATTTAAAAAGTGCTATGAAAAAACCTTTACAGGTACAATTATTTTCGTTAAATGGCAATTTAAATATGGGAATAGCCTTACAGGAGGAAAAATGGACGGGTGAAGAGCTATTGATGCATGCCCAATTAGCGATGCGAGAGTCTAGACAAATACCACAAAGATTTCTTTTCTATAAGCCATACATGTCTAAAGGAATAGCAGAACGTATATTGTTAGAGCAAGATTTACATAATGCGTTAGCCAATAACGAATTTTATTTAGATTATCAACCACAGGTAAATTTAAAAAGTGGTGCGATTGAGTCAGTTGAAGCATTAGTGCGCTGGCAACATCCAAATCGAGGATTTGTGTCACCTGAAATATTTATTCCGATTGCAGAAGAATGTGGTCTCATTATTCCTCTTGGCAAATGGATATTAGAAACGGCCTGTCAGCAAGCGAAACAATGGGAAGAACAAGGATTACCTCCAATCAAAGTGGCTGTTAATCTTTCACTTGGACAATTATTTCAACAGGATTTAGTTGAAATGGTGGGTGAAATATTACAGCGTTCGAAATTAGATGCTCATTATTTGCAATTAGAAATTACGGAAAGTATGACAATGAATATTGATCAAATGACACAGCTTCTGCATGAATTAAAGGCGCTAGGTATTCAAATTGCAGTCGATGATTTTGGAACAGGATATTCATCTTTATCCTATTTAAAGGATTTTCCCATTGATTGTCTAAAAATTGACCGTACTTTTGTGAGAAATGTTCAACATAATCCAAATGATGAGGCTCTTGTGTCGATGATTATTTCGATGGCGAAGCATTTACGCTTGAAGGTTGTGGCGGAGGGCATCGAAGAGGTTGAGCAGCTGTCGTTTCTGATGGAAGGTGGATGTGATTATATTCAAGGTTATTTATTTAGTAGACCGATTTCACCTCAGCAAATTTCGGAAACCTTTCATGATTTGCACCACCATGTAGATGAAGTCTTAACGCAGCTTCAATATAAAGAACATTATAGTATGTAAAGTAATGCAAAGAACCTGCTTAGGTAAAAATGAAGCAGGTTCTTTCCTTTCTAGTGAACGAGATATTCTTCCTTAAGTTCGGATATATCCACATCTGAACTTTCCCCTAAAGAACGACGTAGGAGAACAGTCGCTGTTTTCTCATCAGCATGGATTTTATCGATCCAAACGGAAACGCCATTATAGCTCACTTCATATTCTAACGGTGAGGCGACAATTTCATGTGCACGTTGAAAATCCAACTGAAGCCCCCCTTATTTTTGCTTCTTATTGTGCTGTTTTTGCGTTACTGTATTTATCAGCTCCATGAACTCTTGAGAAAATTCCTCACTAATCTTATTAGGGGCGATTTTCTGGTTTTTTGGCGTTTGAGGTAATGAACCTTTATTGTTACTTTGACCTTGTTTATTGTCTCTTCCCATGTGAGTTGCTCCTTTCAAATTGGTATATCTTAATATGGCTCTGAAATGAGTTTTTTATCATGGGAAAAAATCGGGAAATGTAGCATATCTTTATTAGTTGCGTGCACAATAAAAAAATTAAGGCTTTTTTATAGAAAAATTTTCATTTAAAAGTACCCAATTTTGTGGGAATGGGAAACCTAAAGCCCAATAACTAATTCCTCGAAGATTGTATTGTTTGACCATGTCAAATTTAGCTTGTGCACTTCTCGCATCTTCAAACCATACCTCATGATTTCTTCCTTGTTCATCGACATAACGATAAAATGGGGATTGCGCTGTTTGGTCATATTGGATGGTGGCACCATATTTAATGGCTCGATTAAGAGCCTCCTGTGGACTAAATGTCTCGGCTTCTTGACCTTTGACATGAGGTAATAACCAATCACGGGCATAGAGCTCAAAGCCTAATAAAATTTTATCCGCAGGCATTTCTGTAAGTGCATATTCAACAACTCTTCTCATCTCATTAATGGGGGAAATGGCTTGAGGAGATCCAAAACGATATCCCCATTCATACGTCATCAAAACTACAAAATCTGCTATTCGACCATGTGCCTCGTAATCATGTGCTTCATATAACGTTCCAACTTGCGTTGCACTGGTTTTAGGTGCGAGTGCAGTTGATACGAGATAACCCTTTGGATGTAGCATATCCACTGCTAATTGGATAAATGCATTGTAATTTTCTCGATCAGCAGGCAAAACATTTTCAAAATCAATATTCAAAACTTGATAGCCCTTCTCTTGCATCACCTGTAAAACATTATTCATGACTTTGACACGCAACTCTTCATTGGACAAGACAACATGTGCCAAATTAGAGCCTTCTTCTGTTGAAGTAAAATTAGTGAGTGTTAACATAGGAATGATGTTTTTAGCCTGTGCAGCTGCTATCATTTTTTCATCATTTATAGGCTGTAATGTACCGTCTTCCTTCATCTTATAAGCAAAAGGACTAAAATAAGTAAGTAGATGACCAACAGCATTAATGGAATCAATTGCTTCCTCAGGTGGTTGGTAAGAATAAGCATTTACTTCGATAAGTGGTAATTTTCTAGGGATGATTAATTGAGCACCAACATAAATCATATTAGGGTTGTTAATATGATTTGCAGCAATAATTGCTTGGATGGTCGTATCATAATTTTGAGCTATTTGCCATAAAGTTTCACCAGGCTGCACAATATGAACGACTGGTGGAATAATTAATTTAGTGCCAGGTGTTAACATATCAGGGTTCGTTAGATGATTGTCTGCAATGATTGCTTGTAGCGGAACGCCAAATTGTTGGGCAATCGACCATAATGTATCTCCGCTTTTCACGGTATAAGTGGTATACGATGAAGGGATAACAAGTGATTGTCCGATGGCTAATTGATCTGGTGTAGCTAACGCATTTAACAGGGTAATAGATTGCACAGATACCCCATAACGATTGGCAATATACCAAAGCGTTTCCCCAGCACTTACTACATGAATAATCATAGAACACCTCCTAAATGATAGTTCATTACTGCATCATATGATTCAAATGATGAAATGAGTATTTTATAAGAGATATGCAAAAGCTTAAAGCTTCAAATTCTTTCCCTAGGATACCTAGCATAGGATATGACATAAATTAGATGTGATGGGGAAGGGGTTTAAGGTGAAGAAAGCGAAGCTTACAGGTAGAATCGTTACTCCTGAAGATCCGAATTATGAACAAGCGCGGACGAATAATAATTTAAATAATTCCAAGTATCCGAGTTTAATTGTATTTTGTCAAAGAACAAAAGATGTGGTCAATGCCATAAAATGGGCAAGGGAAAACAATGAACCTTTCAGGGTTCGCAGTGGCCGGCATAGCTATGAAAATTTTTCGTTATTAAATAAGGGTCTTGTTATTGATATAAGTGACATGAATAATATCGCTATTAATCTCCAAGACATGTCGGTCAAAATCGAGGCTGGTGCCAATTTAGGAAAGGTATACAGAGAATTATGGGAAAAAGGTGTAACGATACCTGCTGGTACAGAAAGTAGCGTTGGCGTAGTTGGCTTAACCCTTGGTGGAGGGATTGGCATGCTGTCACGACTTTTTGGGCTAACTTGTGATAATCTCCTCGAAATAGAGATAGTGATTGCAAGTGGACAGGATGGTGCCAAAATGATCCAAGCAAATAGGCAACACAATAATGACCTTTTTTGGGCCAGTTGTGGTGGCGGTGGTGGGAATTTCGGTATTGTCACTTCATTAACATTCAAGCTCCATGCTATCAGTGAAGTTTCGCTCTTTTCCATCACATGGGGATGGAGTGATTTTGAGCTTGCTTTTGATACATGGCAAAAATGGGCTCCATTTACTGATAGTCGTCTGACATCACAAATTGAATTAAAGACGAAGGAAGTTGGGGAGATCGTATCTCAAGGAGAATTTGTGGGTTCCACAGCGGAATTAAAAAAACTTCTTCGACCATTAAGAAAGGCAGGTTCACCAATAAATATATGGATAAAGGAAGTACCCTATATAAAGGCAGTAGAATTTTTTGATCTACCAAGTGGTAATCAACCAATGCTCTATAAAAGATCAGGTTCTTTTATTGAGAGACCGCTTCCTTTTGAGGCCATTAAGAGAATGAAGGAATTTTTAACGCATGCCCCTAATCCAAATACGACAATTTGGCAGCAATCCTTAAGAGGAGCCGTCAGTGAAATTGCTCCAAATCACACAGCCTATTTCTACCGAAATGCCATAATGGCTCAAGAATACAATACCTCTTGGAAAAACCCAGATGATGAAAGGCAAAATATAAAATGGGTGGAGGACATACGGAGGGCTTTATCTCCATATACCACAGGCGATTATGTCAATTTCCCCGATCGATTTATTCAAGATTGGCCAACAGCCTATTATGGTCGTAATTTTAGAAGGTTGAGAGAAGTGAAAACAAAATATGATCCATTTAATGTATTTCAATTTCCGCAAAGTATTCCGCCTATTAGCAAATGGTTATAGTCTATAAGATGAGCAGTATGCGGACGCATTGCTGCTCTCTTCTTATAGTGAAAGCATGTCCAATCTATAAGTGGAAATTAATCTTGATAATTACAGGACCAAAGGTCACAATAAAACTATTACATATATTTCTAAAAAGGAGTTAGCAGGATGGAAAATATTGTTGTTCGTAATCATGTGAAAGTAATTGGACAAGGAGATCAACCGATTATTTTTGGACATGGTTTTGGCTGTGATCAAAACATGTGGCGTTTTATTACGCCTGCATTTATGGACAAATATAAAATTATATTATTCGATTATGTCGGATCTGGAAGCTCAGATAAAAATGCCTATACATCAGAGAAATATCAAAATTTGCAAGGCTACGTGCAAGATTTATTGGATGTTATTGAATCTTTAAAATTACAGCAAAGTATTTTTGTAGGGCATTCTATTAGTTCTATGATTGGATTACTTGCATCCATCAAACGACCTGAATACTTTAAAAAATTGATTATGATTGGACCTTCTCCGTGTTATTTAAATGATGGTGAATATATGGGTGGATTTGAGCGTAGTGATATTTCGGAATTATTAGATATGATGGAAATGAACTTTGCTGGTTGGGCAAGTTATATGGCTCCTATCGCAATGAGCAATCCTGAAAATCCAGCATTAACGGATGAGCTCAAACAAACATTTAAATCTGCAGATCCTGTCATTGCGAGAGAATTTGCCGAGGTAACATTTTTATCGGATCATCGAAATGAATTATCAAAGGTAACAGTCCCAGTTTTAATTATCCAATGCTCTGAGGACAGTATTGTGCCTATAAGTGTAGGAGATTATTTACATAAACATATTAAAGGCAGTACTTTTAGCTTAATGGAAGCGAAAGGACATTACCCTCACATTAGTCACCCAAATGAAACCATCCAGTGTATTACGGGTTTTTTGTAGGGAAGAATAATGAAAGGATTATTGTAAATGGAACAACGACTTAATGATGCGCCATGTGGTTTTCTTTCCATCACTCACGAAGGAGTAATTGCAGAGGTCAATCACACCTTATTAAATTGGATAGGCTTTGAGCAGGTAGATTTGCTGCAACAACATCTAGAGGTACTTCTATCTACTGCTAATAAATTAATTTTTCACTCGTATTTTTATCCGATGATAAATTTAGAACAGCAAGTAGAGGAATTGTTTATTCATCTCAAACATAAGGAAGGGATGGCTATACCATTTCTAATGAATGCTAGATTGTACAAGGAAGATACGGTAGAGCGAATTGATTGTATTTTAGTCAAAATGCAAAAGCGTATTGATTATGAACAAGAGTTACGTTCAGCTAAAAAGCTGCTAGAGGCAGCCTACCAAGAAAAAGAACAGGCATTAGCCAATTTGGAGCAAATTCATGTAGAAATCGAACAACAACAGGCAAAATTATTAGCCGTGAATGCTACTTTAATTGAATTGTCGGAGACAGACAAACTTACGGGTTTGAAAAATAGAAGATTCTTTCAAGATAAACTTGAACAACAGCTCAATAGTTATTATGAATCAGCTAAGCCTTTCTCACTATGTATTCTTGATATTGACCATTTTAAAAAAGTTAATGATACGTTTGGACATCAAGTAGGTGACGATGTTCTTGCTCAATTGGCACAGCTATTAACACAACGAGCGCGTAAAGAAGATACCGTTGCTCGTTATGGTGGTGAGGAATTTGTCATGATTTTACCGGAAACTGAGATTGCCGCAGCAAAAGAGTTAGGGGAGCAAATTAGAAAAACAGTTGCGTTAGATCATTGGCCAGCTGGTCAGGTGACGATAAGTATTGGAATGGCAACCGTCACATCAGAAGATACTGGTACGACATTGCTAAAAAATGCGGATGATGCCTTGTATGCATCGAAAAAAAATGGTCGTAACCAAGTGACTCATTTTTTTGATATGAAGTAAATATGTGTTATGGCTCCGCTAATAATTTTTCAATGGAAGGTAAATCGGCAGGTGCAAAAGAAAGCTTAAGCAATTGCTGACGAGGAACCCATTTTGCTTCAGCGTGTTCCAATATTTGTGGAGTACCTTTAATAATAGTGGCTAGATAAGTTTCTAGGTGAACAAAAAATTGTTCGTATTCATAAAGAGTTTTGGTCACTGGCTCACCAACTTGAATGACGCAGTTGAATTCCTCAAGGATTTCTCGATAAAGTGCTTGCTGGGGAGTTTCGCCGGGTTCAATTTTACCGCCAGGGAATTCCCAATAATTAGCGAGTACCATATGGGCATTTCTTAAAGCACAGAAAATTTCTTGTTGATCATTTTCAATAATGGCACCAACTACATGTATTGTTTTTTTCATCCTGATCACCTTTTTTCTCGATACTGTAAAATTATTACAAAGTATGTATCATTATAACATGGTGGAGTTGTTAGACACAGCATTAAAATTACACTTGTCCTAGAAAAAAACAGTTTTCTCACATAGCTATGAAATTTAGTATTTACTAAGGTATAATAATGGTCAATATATAGGAAAAAGGCGGTAAGAGGTAGCAATGAAGAGAATCGAATCTACGCAAAATGCGCTAGTGAAATATTGGAAAAAATTAGCGACAACACGAAAAGAACGGGAACGATCAGGTGAATTCATAGTGGAAGGCTTTCACCTTGTAGAAGAAGCATTAAAAAATAAAGAGCAAGTCCTGCAAATTATTGTACGTGAAGGTGTAGATTTACCGATGCTATGGCCAATTGATGGCATTGCTATTGTAGAGGTGACGTCAGTAGTAGCGAAGGAATTTGCGGAAACAGAAACGTCACAAGGTGTTTTTGCTATTTGTAAACAGCCTGCATTAGAGGAGGAAGTAAAGGCATCTTGGCGTAAAGTGTTATTGATCGATGCTGTTCAAGACCCAGGCAATATTGGGACGATGATTCGTACAGCCGATGCAGCTGGATTAGATGCCGTTATTTTAGGGAAGGGCTGTGCCGATGTCTACAACCCTAAAACGTTACGAGCTGCACAAGGCTCACATTTCCACATCCCTGTAGTACGTGAAGAGTTAACGGAATGTGTAGACTTTTTACAGGCTCAGGGAGTTCCAGTATTTGGTACGGCATTGGATGAAGACGCCGTGCCATATAGCGACATTCAGCATACTGGTGCATTTGCGATTATTATGGGGAATGAAGGTAGTGGTATTCAGCCACAGCTTTTAGCAATGACAGACCAAAATATAATCATTCCAATTTTTGGTCAGGCTGAATCACTTAATGTAGCTGTAGCAACTGGTATAGTTTTATATGGTTTTGTGAAATAACTGACAGAATCATGCGGGTTTCCGCTAGTTGCCCCTTGATTTGCAACTGATCGTTATTGTATAATCAATTCTAAAATGTAAGTTTAAATATGAAATGCTATGACCGGGAAGTAGTAAAGATTGTGAATGGACGACAGGGAGCGTGTGGCCGGAGATTGAGAGCCAACGCCGTACCGATGCAATTTTGAATTCAGCCCGCGAGCAGCTACCGGGACCAGCTTGATGCTGTAAAGGTAAGCCGGCTTTATCAAGTCGTTATGTGAATGAAGTGATTGTAAGGATATTGGCCTTGCAATAACTAGGGTGGTACCGCGAATATGTCCTCGTCCCTTTTTTAGGGGCGAGTTTTTTTATGCCTAAAAACAGGCGTTAATTTTCTAAGGAGGTTTTAACATGGAAGAGCAATTAAAACAATTAGAGCAAGAAGCACTTGCTAAAATTGAAGCAGCAGCAAGTCTAAAAGAATTAAATGAAGTACGTGTTGCATATTTAGGGAAAAAAGGACCTATTACTGATTTATTAAAAGGAATGGGTAAATTATCAGCTGAAGAGCGACCAAAAATGGGTGCTTTAGTGAATAATGTTCGTGAAAACGTAACGGCAGTATTAGAGTCAAAAGTTGCTGTACTTGAAGAAGCGGCTATTGCTGAAAAATTAGCAAGTGAGTCGATTGATGTTACTTTACCTGGACGTGAAATAAAAGTAGGGAATCGCCATCCATTGACACGTGTCATTGAGGAAATTGAAGATTTATTTATTGGCATGGGCTATGAAATTGCAGAGGGTCCTGAAGTAGAGAAGGACTACTATAACTTTGAAGCATTAAATTTACCAAAGGGTCATCCCGCTCGTGATATGCAAGACTCGTTCTATATTTCCGAGGAAATATTATTACGTACTCATACATCGCCTGTACAGGCTCGTACTATGGAAGCTAAAAAAGGTGAATCTATTCGTATCATATGTCCAGGAAAAGTATTCCGTCGTGATAATGATGATGCCACGCACTCACATCAATTTATGCAAATTGAAGGTTTAGTAATTGGCGAAAATATTCGTATGAGTGATCTAAAAGGAACTTTAGATACTTTAGCAAAAAAAATGTTTGGTGCTGAACGTGAAATTCGACTTCGTCCGAGCTTCTTCCCATTCACAGAACCATCTGTTGAAATGGATATCTCGTGCTTTAAATGCGGTGGTGCAGGATGTAACGTATGTAAGAGCACTGGCTGGATTGAAATACTAGGCGCAGGTATGGTTCATCCAAACGTCTTAGAAATGGCTGGCTATGATCCGAAGAAAGTTTCTGGTTTCGCATTTGGTATTGGTGCAGAGCGTATTGCCATGTTGAAATATGGTGTCGACGATATTCGACATTTCTATACGAGTGACACTCGTTTCTTATCACAATTCGAGCGAACAGAGGCGTAAGGGGGATAAAACATGTTAGTTTCATTAGAATGGTTAAAAGATTATGTCAATACACAGGACTTAGCACCTGAGCTATTAGCAGAAAAAATTACACGTTCAGGAATTGAAGTAGACGCAGTCATTGATCGTGCAAATGCAATGGAAAAAGTTGTAGTCGGATATGTGGTATCAAAGGAAAAACATCCAGAAGCCGATAAATTAAATATTTGTCAAGTGGATGTTGGTGAAGAAGAGCCTCAACAAATTATTTGTGGTGCTCCCAATGTAGATGCTGGTCAAAAAGTAATTGTGGCTCGCCCAGGTGCCCATTTGCCAGGCGGTATTAAAATTAAAAAAGCTAAACTTCGTGGACATGAATCAAATGGCATGATTTGTTCATTACAAGAGCTAGGTATTGAAGGAAAGCTTGTACCTAAAGCTTACTCTGAGGGCATTTACGTACTTCCAGAAGATGCGCAAGTAGGAACGGACGCACTGGCTATTCTAGGCTTACGAGATACAGTGCTAGAGCTTGGTTTAACACCAAATCGATCAGATGCCCTTTCAATGCTAGGTGTAGCATATGAGGTGGGTGCTATCCTGTCAGAGGAAGTAAAGTATCCAGATATTTCTTATCAAGCTGCCAGCGAAAAAGCAGAGGATTTACTAAAGCTTCGTGTGGAAGATATGCAAGCAAACCCAATGTACGTCGCAAAAGTTGTGAAAAACGTCAAAATTGGGGAGTCACCAATGTGGCTTCAAAATCGTTTGATGGCAGCAGGTGTACGCCCGCATAATAACGTAGTGGACGTAACGAATTATGTGTTAATGGAATATGGTCAACCACTTCATGCCTTTGACTATGATAGTCTAGCAACAGGTGAAATCGTTGTTCGTAAAGCAACGGAGGGTGAGAAAATCACAACTTTGGATGACCAAGAACGTACCTTAAAAGCGTCAGATTTAGTTATTACGAATGGCAAAGAGCCAGTTGCTATTGCTGGTGTAATGGGTGGTGCTAATTCTGAGGTAACAGATTCTACAACGACTGTTGTCATTGAATCGGCTTATTTCGACGATTTAACAGTGCGTCAAACATCTCGTCATCTTGGCCTTCGATCTGATGCATCTGCCCGCTTTGAAAAAGGGGTAGACCCGAATCGTGTTTTACCTGCAGCTGAACGTGCTGCAACATTACTTGCTGCATTAGCTGGTGGTGAAGTATTGGAAGGTACATGTGTGGTAGACGATTTAGATAAAACACCAGCGCGTGTTGTCGTATCACCAGATTTTATTAACGAACGTTTAGGCATGAAAATCGCATTAGAGGATATGCTTTCTATTTTAGAGCGCTTAAAATTCGGAGTAGAAGCTGCAAATGGTTTATTAATTATTGATGCACCAACACGTCGTCAGGATATTAAAATCGAAGAGGATATCGTAGAGGAAATTGCTCGTCTTTATGGCTACGACGAGATTCCAACGACATTACCAGAGGGTGCTACACAAGTAGGTAGTTTAACAGCTTATCAAGCTAATCGTCGTGTTGTTCGTAATTATATGGAGAGTGCTGGCTTGTATCAAGCTGTGACGTATTCATTAACATCTGATGTGCTGTCACAACGATTTGCATTGAAAGCTGAACCAGTCACTCGTTTACTAATGCCTATGAGTGAAGAACGCTCTACATTACGACAAAGCCTAGTTCCACACTTAATTGAAGCAGCAGCCTATAATGTTGCCCGCCAAGCAGACAGTGTAGCTCTATATGAAATCGGCTCAGTATTCCTTGGTCAATCGGAGGAAGGGCAACCTTTCGAAGAAGAGCATCTTGCAGTAGTCCTTACAGGGAAATGGCTAGATCACGCATGGCAAGGCGAGAAAAAAGCCGTAGATTTCTTCGTCTTAAAAGGTGTAATAGAAGGTGTTATTGGCAAGCTTGGCCTAAGAAATCGCATTTCATTTGAAAAAGCACAAATTGATGGATTACACCCAGGTCGTACAGCTAGTATAGTATTGGATGGCGAGCAAGTGGGTATTATTGGTGGACTACACCCTGCAGAGGAAAAGGCATGGGGTGTAAAAGATACGTATGTTATGGAAATGAACCTTGTTGCTCTATTAAATGCAACTGATCAAGAAGCGCCACTTTCCTACAAACCAGTACCTCGTTTCCCTGCGATGTCTCGTGATATTGCGCTTATTATGGATCGTACAACAACTGCAGGCGAAGTCGTAAAAGCTATTAATGTAGCTGGTGTGAAATTATTGAAGGATATCCGCGTATTTGACGTATACGAGGGTGAGAAAATGGAGCAAGGGAAAAAATCCGTAGCATTCTCGCTCACATACTTCGACCCAGAACGCACGTTAACAGACGAAGAAGTAGTAGCTGCACACAATAAAGTACTAAAAGCAATTGCTACAATCGATGGTACAGAAGTACGCTAAAATTATAAAAAGACTGTCGTACTAGATAGTCTCAGACTTAGTCAAAAGTCATCGAGAAGTTTACTCTCGATGGCTTTTGTCATTTTTCTTACACGGTCATAAGGATAATGACTTTCTCATGGGAAATAACGCCTTTACTTTATTTTGGTAAAGAAAAAAGACTGTCATCTAGACAATCTTTTTCGTTTGGAGCTTCATGTTTTTTAAATCATCTTTCTCGCTTTTTCTGTATTAGCAAAATGCCATTTTGTAATGGAGCGTAGAAATTCTTCGCCCTGTTTACGCCAAATACGTGCAGCTTGCACATCTACCTTGTTGGAGGCCCCTTTCATTAACTCTAAACCCGCTATTTCACTGAGACGATCCATTTCCTTTAAAAACGCAGCACGAGCTAGAATGGATGCTGTAGCCACGGCTACATGTAATTGCTCGGCTTTAGTAGAAAAGTACACGCTTTCCTGTACAATTTCTCGTTCGTTTTTTAAGTAATTGTAATAAACGCCTCGTTCTGCAAACTGATCAATTAAAATACATTCAGGTTTTTCAGGAGCCATTTTTGTCAGTGTGTTTTGCAGTGCCTTGTTATGCATCATGGCTTTCATTTTCCCTTGGGAGTAGCCCTTTGCCTGTAAGCTGTTATATTTTTCATTGCGTAAGACGAGAACA
Source organism: Lysinibacillus sp. GW823-FHT06C08 (assembly GCF_058795135.1). Taxonomy (NCBI): domain Bacteria; kingdom Bacillati; phylum Bacillota; class Bacilli; order Caryophanales; family Bacillaceae; genus Lysinibacillus; species Lysinibacillus sp. GW823-FHT06C08. The sequence goes on along the minus strand of NZ_JBXAHN010000004.1, from coordinate 78,408 downwards.
CTATGAACGCAAGCTGCGCGTAAATCAGGAGCAATTTTCCGCATGTAATCATCCGATAACAATTTTGAATCTTTGACACCAAGCTCATTGATCAGTTCAATTTTGGAGGCAGGTACATATACGGCAGCTACTGTAATAGGGCCAAAATAATCACCAGTGCCTGTTTCATCTGAGCCTAATACGGACATCGTTGCAAATTGGTCGGGTAGTGTATCACCCTTTGCTCCAATACTAGATGCTTTCGAGTTCGATGTTTTTTCAATGGTCCCCCAGCGGGCAGCTTCACGTTCAGCTCCACCACCCTGAAACATTAATTTTCCTGATTTATACATGGTTATGGAGGTATCTGGTAGTTTTGCGGCGAAGATTACACCAGCAGCCTTGCGTTCAATATAATTGGATGCATAGTATGCCATCACCTCTTTTTGAATATTTGTTGAAATGGAAAGTACAATATTTGACATTTAATCGATCCTTTCTGTCCTCATTGTTCACAATTTTATACCTTTCATGGTATGATAATAAATAGCTTTTTTGTGTGATGGTGCTAGCAAGCCAAAAAAATCTTGCATGTATCGAATTTATAGGAGGGTGCGACTATGGAAAAACAAGAAAAGAATAAAATTTCTGTGGAAATATATGGTCATACATATAAAATGGTCGGCTTGGAATCCATTGGCCATATGCGACTTGTTGCTTCGATTGTTGATGACCGTATGCGCGAGATGAACGTACATAATCCCTCACTTGATAGCACAAAACTTGCTGTTCTGACAGCAGTAAATACAGTACATGATCATTTACTATTAAAAGAGCGGCTGGAGCAGCTGGAAGAAGAATTGAAAAAATTAAAGGGTTGAAGAGAATGTTAGATTTAATCATATTAGTGGTACTGTTAGCTGGAATTGGTGTCGGTGCAAAACGTGGTTTCATTGTACAAATGATGCACATTGTCAGCTTTATAGTAGCCCTAATTGTTGCGTATATTTATTATAAGCCATTAGCACAAAAATTTGTATTTTGGGTTCCGTATCCAGGAGTTACTGATACAGGTAGTCTTGGTGTCGTGATAGACAGTCTAGATTTAGACCGCACATTCTATCGTGTAATTGCTTTTGCGGTAATTTTCTTTGCCGTAAAAATAACATTGCAAATTGTGGCATCGATTTTTGATTTTATTGCTTATTTACCTGTACTGAACACAGTAAATCGTTGGCTTGGAGCGCTATTCGGCATGATTGAAAACTATTTAATTATGTTTATTTTGCTATATGTATGCGCACTGCTACCGATTGATAGCATACAAAATTTAATGTCGAAGTCATTGTTAAGTGGTCTTATTTTAGAGCATACACCGGTCATTACAAAGATGTTCCAAAACTGGTGGTATATTTATATGCAATAGTCAACTATGCACTTCTCTCTGTTTGGAGAGAAGTGTTTTTACGATAGGAGGAATTATTGGTGAATAAAAAAACCATTATTCGCACGCTCGAAAAAATTGCTCTGTATATGGAATTACAAGGTGAAAATCCATTCAAGGTATCCGCCTTTCGAAAAGCAGCTGCGGCACTTGAAGGAGACGAGCGTTCATTAAGTGAAATGGATGATGTGACAAAACTAAAAGGAATTGGCAAGGGGACGGCTGCTGTTATTGAGGATTTGATGGTAACAGGTGAGTCAAGTTTGCTTAAGGAACTAGAAGAGATTGTCCCTAAAGGGTTATTGCCATTGTTAAAGTTGCCAGGCTTAGGTGGAAAAAAGATAGCCAAGCTTCACCAAGAGCTAGGCATCGACTCAGCAGAAAGCTTAAAGGCGGCTTGTGAAGCGGGCAAAGTACGTGAATTAGCTGGCTTTGCTGCCAAAACAGAGGAGAAAATTTTAAAGGAACTTGCCAATTTAGCTAATCGCTCTGAGCGTCTACCCATTTGGCAGCTAGAGCCTGTGGTTTTACAAATAGAGGCCCTTCTAGATAGTATGGAGGAAGTGGAACGTTTTTCTGTAGCTGGAAGTTTCCGTCGTGCAGTGGAAACTAGTAAAGATATTGATTTTATTGTTGTAACAGAAGCGGTTGAGGCAGTCCGTGAACAATTATTAAATACATTAGCCATCCAAGAAGTCGTTGCAGCAGGAGATACAAAAATTTCGGTGATCTTGGACTTAGATGAGCCAGTAAGCGTTGATTTTCGCTTAGTGAAGGATACGGAATATGCGACTGCCTTGCATCATTTTACAGGTTCTAAGGACCATAATGTACGCATGCGCCAGCTTGCAAAAGCGCGAGGTGAAAAAATTAGTGAATATGGAGTGGAGCAGGAAGATGGAACTGTTCTAACATTTCAAGATGAAGCGGCATTTTTTGCTCATTTTGATTTACCTTGGATTCCACCAAGCTTGCGTACAGGGACAGTAGAATTTGACAAAACAGAGGATATCCAAAAATTGGTCCGACTAGAAGATATTAAGGCCGATTTGCATATGCATACGACATGGTCAGATGGTGCATACTCTGTTGCAGAAATGGGCCAGGCATTACTAGCGCGTGGCTATCAATATAGCGTTATTACGGATCACTCCCAATTTCTAAAAGTCGCAAATGGTTTAACACCAGAGCGTATAGAAAAACAGCGAGTGGAAATTGAGGCATTTAATGAAGCTCACCCAGAATTTCATTTATTTTCAGGGACAGAAATGGATATATTACCGGATGGTAGCTTAGATTTTGATGATCAAGTTTTGCGTGAATTAGATTTTGTAATTGCTTCTATACATTCAAGTTTTACACAAACACAGGAAAAAATTATGGCACGTCTACTGACAGCTATGCAAAATCCTTATGTCCATATGATTGCCCATCCTACAGGGCGAATTATTGAAGATCGTGATGGCTATAATCCTGATATGCAACAGTTAATTGCCTGGGCGAAGGAATATGGTAAAATTTTAGAGTTAAATGCTAATCCATATCGTCTTGATTTATGTGTTGAACATTTAGAGATGGCTTTAGCAGCAGGTGTGCCAATAGCGATTAATACGGATGCGCATGATACCGCACATCTACGTTTTATGGATATTGGAGTTCGCTATGCCAATAGAGCATGGATACCAAAAGATTTGATTGTGAATACATGGACGCGTGAACAATTTGAGGCGTTCATACGACGAAATAAATAGGTTGAGGAGGTGTTCTCAGTGATTGCAGAACGCGCATTGAAAACACTAGAATACGATAAAGTACGGCAACAAGTGGCTACCTATTGTACTTCTTCAATTGGGAAATCAGCCATCGAGGAGCTTGTACCACAGACTGACTTTGATAAAGTAGTACAACTATTAGAAGAAATGGACGAAGGTTTATCCATTTTACGTGTAAAAGGTAATGTACCGATGGGTGGAATATTTGATGTTCGACCATCTGCAAGACGTGCCCAAATAGGAGGCATGTTAGCGGCGATAGAGCTAATGGAAATTTCTAGTACAATTCGAGCTAGTAGAATTCTTCGCAATTTTATTGAGGATTTGGAAGCCGATGAAGTGATTGAAATTCCCCATTTTATCGCCAAAAAGGAAACAATGCCTGTATTAACGGGATTACAGCATGAAATTAATAACTGTATTGATGATAACGGAGCTGTTTTAGATTCGGCTAGTACAACTTTACGAACTATTCGCCAATCCTTACGCTCGGAGGAAGCAAAGGTACGCTCTAAATTGGAGAGCTTAATCCGTGGCAGTAATGCATCGAAAATGCTATCTGATACACTTGTTACAATTCGGAATGATCGCTTTGTTATTCCCGTTAAGCAAGAATATCGTCATCATTATGGTGGAATCGTTCATGACCAATCTTCTTCTGGACAAACCTTATTCATTGAGCCAGATTCTATTGTCCAAGCGAATAATGAAATTCATCGTTTGAAAATGAAAGAACAGGCTGAGGTTGAACGAATTTTACTAGCATTAAGCGCAATGGTGCAAGATGTAGCACCAGATTTATTTAACTTAGTAAAGGTATTAGGGGATATCGATGTCATTTTAGCTAAAGGCAAGTATGGCCAAGCCAATAAGTGTACAATGCCTAAAATGAATCAGGATGGCTATATCCGCCTTGTTCGTGCACGCCACCCACTATTACCAATAGATACAGCTGTGCCAAACGATATTGAGTTTGGGAAAGACATTACGGCAATAGTAATTACGGGTCCAAATACAGGTGGTAAAACGGTAACATTAAAAACAGTGGGCTTGTGTACATTAATGGCTCAAGCTGGGTTACCAGTACCAGCATTGGATGGATCTCAGCTTGCTGTGTTTAAACAATTGTTTGCTGATATTGGTGATGAGCAATCTATAGAGCAATCGCTTTCAACATTCTCATCTCATATGGTCAATATTGTCGACATCTTACAAAAATTTGATGATGAGTCACTTGTTCTTTTTGATGAGTTAGGAGCAGGTACAGACCCACAAGAAGGGGCAGCTTTAGCCATTTCTATTTTAGACGAGGTACATGGTCGTGGTGCACGTGTGATGGCAACGACTCACTACCCTGAGCTCAAAGCATACGGTTATAATCGACCTGGTGTTGCCAATGCTAGTGTAGAATTTGATATAGAAACATTGAGTCCTACCTATCGTCTACTAATTGGTGTTCCTGGACGTTCGAATGCATTTGAAATCTCTAGTCGCTTAGGGCTCCCTGAAACCATTATTGAGCGTGCTAAAGGCTTCACAGGAACAGATCGACATGAGGTTGAATCGATGATTGCTTCATTAGAGGAAACACGTCGTCAATCTGAAGATGATGCAGAGCGTTCCCATGCATTATTGTTAGAGTCAGAGAGCTTACGTAAAGAGCTGCAAGATAAATTACAAGCCTATGATGAGCGTAAAGAGGCACTTGATAAGAAAGCTAAAGAAAAAGCTCGTAAAATTGTAGAAGAAGCGAAACATGAAGCGGAAGGCATTATTGCTGAGCTGAGAGAAATGCGAAAAAATGCCGACCAAGTTGTTAAAGAGCATGAGCTAATTGAAGCGCGTAAGCGTTTGGAAGAAGCAACACCGCTTGACAATAATAAAGTACTAAAAAAAGCTGCACAAGTAAAAGCCCGTGCGCAAAACTTAGTTGTCGGGGACGAGGTAAAGGTGTTAAGCTATGGTCAAAGAGGTACTTTGTTAGAAAAAGTATCGAATACTGAATGGGTTGTCCAAATGGGAATTTTAAAAATGAAAATCTCTGATAGTGATTTGGAGTATATTAAACCTGAAAAAGAGCCTATTGTACGAACAGCTGGTGTAAAAAATCGAAATGGCCATGTGAAATTAGAATTGGATTTGCGTGGAGAGCGCTATGAAGATGCAATTTTAAGAACAGAAAAGTATATTGATGATGCATTACTTGCGAATTATGGTCGGGTATCTATTATCCATGGTGTTGGTACTGGGGCTTTACGCCAAGGTATTCAAAGCTATTTGAAAAACAATAAGCGTGTGAAATCCTTCCGTTTTGGTGAAGCCGGCGAAGGGGGCTTAGGCGTCACAGTTGTTGAATTGAAATAAGCTATAAAGGGGACGGAGAAAAATGCTGAATTCTGGCTTTTGGCGATATCCAATTATCGAAACGGCAGGATACTTTAGTGTTGTTGTGTTATGTTTAGTCGTGTCGATGGCATTGTTCGAAGTCGTGACGAAGTATAAAAATTGGGAAGAAATTAAAAAAGGTAATGTTGCTGTGGCACTTGCAACAGGCGGAAAAATACTAGGAATTTGTAATATTTTTCGTTTTTCTATTGCTCGTCATAGTACATTAAGTGAAATGATTGGCTGGGGTCTTTTTGGTTTTACGTTGTTAATTGTTGCCTATTTCTTATTTGAATTTATGACACCTCGTTTTAATGTTGATCAAGAGATTGCCAATGATAATCGCTCAGTTGGTTTCATTTCCTTTACCATTTCAGTTGGTCTATCGTTTGTAATTGGGGCAAGTATTGCATAGGAGTGTCATGACATGGAAAAATTAGCAAAGGTACTAATCATTGTCTGTATCGCATTTTTGGCAGTGGGCGTCTATTATATGATGACTATTTAAGCACATTAACGCATCCTTTTTAAAGGATGCGTTTTTTATTGAGCTTATAGCAGGTGGCTTCAACTAAACCTATTAAAGCCCTGATAGGAAAAATTGTTTTTCAAATATAGCAATATATAGGTTATTTCTAATCTGAAAAACGAGAGAATGAATGAGTATTCATCGTATCTACCCATACAAATCCTATTTAGAATTAGTCATAATAATGTTGTTAAATGCATAATAATTAATCGAAAATGCGTTTATTTTCTATTTTCTGTTTGAAAGTGCATTTCTTTTTCATTATAATAAAATTAAGAATTGACAAAGTTTGGGACAAAGGGGAGAGGACGTATGACAGCAAAACCATGGCTAGCAAATTATCCTGAAGAAGTACCATCGTCTTTAACGTTTGAGGAAATTCCAGTGCAAGAGTTTTTGACACGCGCCTATAAGAAGAATCCATCAAAAGTAGCGATTCATTTTATGGGGAAGGATTTGACGTACACCGAACTATATGAGTCTGCTTTAAGATTCGCAAACTATTTACAATCATTAGGTGTGGAAAAGGGAGACCGAGTGGCAATTATGTTACCTAACTCGCCTCAAAGTGTAATCGCTTACTACGGTGCCATGTATGCAGGTGCTGTTGTCGTACAAACAAATCCACTTTATACTGAACGTGAGCTTCAATATCAAATGGCAGATTCGGGTGCAAAAGTTATTCTTGTGATGGATATTTTGTACCCAAGAGTGATGAAAATTATAAAAGAAACCGCCCTAGAAAATGTCATTGTGACAGCCATCAAAGATTATTTACCATTCCCAAAAAATTTAGTCTATCCATTTATTCAAAAAAAGCAATATGGCTTTAGTGTCAAGGTTGAACATAGTGGACAAAATCATTTGTTTTCAGAAATAATGCGTTCTGCACCAATCAAGGTAATGGATCATATTCCTTTTGATTTTGAAGAAGACCTAGCATTACTACAATACACAGGTGGAACAACCGGATTCCCTAAAGGAGTCATGCTAACCCATAAAAATTTAATCGCCAATACGACAATGTGTGATGCATGGATGTATAAATGTGTGCACGGTGATGAGGTCATTATGGGTATCCTACCATTCTTCCACGTCTATGGTATGACAACTGTTATGCTTTTATCAGTCTTCACTCAAAATAAAATGGTGCTGTTACCGAAATTTGATGCTGAAACTGCATTAAAGACAATTGATAAGCAAAAGCCAACACTTTTCCCTGGTGCGCCAACCCTATACATCGGTTTATTAAATCATCCAGACATTGCTAATTACGATTTATCATCTATTAAGGCCTGCCTAAGTGGCTCTGCTTCATTGCCAATTGAAGTGCAAGAGAAGTTTGAAGAGGTAACAGGTGGAAAATTAGTAGAGGGTTATGGATTAACTGAAACATCACCAGTGACACATGCTACTCCAATTTGGGGCAAGCGGGTGATTGGCTCAATAGGATTACCTTGGCCAAATACAGAAGCGATTATTTTGCGGACAGGGGATACGGAAGAATTGCCAGTTGGTGAAGTTGGTGAAATTGCAGTTAAAGGACCACAAGTGATGAAGGGCTATTGGAATCGCCCAGAGGATACGGCCGCTACATTTACAGATGACTGGTTTTTAACAGGAGATCTTGGCTATATGGATGAGCAAGGCTATTTCTATGTAGTGGATCGTAAAAAAGATATGATTATTGCAGGGGGCTTTAATATATACCCTCGTGAGGTTGAAGAAGTGTTATACGAGCGTGAGGAAATTCAAGAATGCGTTGTAGCAGGTATACCTGATCCTTATCGAGGAGAAACGGTAAAAGCTTATATCGTTTTAAAAGAAGGATATTCGATTACAGAAGACGAATTAAATAAATATTGCCGTCAGCATCTAGCGTCATTTAAAGTTCCACGGTATTATGAATTTAAAGATGAGCTGCCAAAAACAGCCGTTGGGAAAATTTTGCGCCGTACATTAGTGGATGAAGAAAAAACAAAAATGGCGAATAAAGAAGCGAAATAAATACGTGGTAAAGTATTGACAAGCAATGATGTAAAATATAATATGAAAATATGAATGAATGACCATTCATATTTTCATATTTTTTTAGGTTCTCACGTCATACTTGATTATGTTGACGTGCGCATGTTTTTTAGGTGGTGATATAAAAGTGAAACGAGATAAGCCAAAATATAAACAAATTATTGATGCAGCTGTCATCGTTATTGCGGAAAATGGGTATCACCAAGCGCAAGTATCGAAAATCGCCAAACAGGCTGGGGTGGCCGATGGAACAATCTATTTATATTTTAAAAATAAAGAAGATATATTAATTTCTGTCTTTAATGAAAAAATGGCTGTTTTTGTAGAGTCATTACAAGATATAATAGAAAATGGGAATACGTCTAAAGACAAACTTTCCCGAATGATTGAAAATCATTTTAATGTTCTAGCGACAGATCGATACCTAGCAACCGTCACACAATTAGAGCTTCGCCAATCAAATAAAGACTTACGACTAAAAATTAATTCAGTATTACGTGAGTATTTACATTTACTTGATCAAATTTTAATCGAAGGTATGCTTTCAGGTGAGTTCAATCAAACGATGGATGTACGCTTGGCACGTCAAATGGTTTTTGGAACAATCGATGAAACTATTACGTCGTGGGTTATGAATGACTATCGATATGATTTGATGGAGCAGGTTCCGAAGGTTCAGGCATTAATCCTGAACGCCATTAAAGGTTAAAAGGATGTGGAGAAATGGAATTTCTAAGTTGGAAAGTGGAAGATGGGGTAGCAAATATTACAATTGCACGTCCACCAGCAAATGCATTATCTCGCGGTATTATTGCAGAAGTAAATTCTGTGCTAGATGCTGTAGAACATGATGATGCTGTAAGAGTCCTTGTACTTCATGGTGAAGGCCGTTTCTTCTCTGCAGGTGCAGATATTAAAGAATTTACTGGGGTAGAATCTGGAGAAGAGTTTACGAAGCTAGCTAGCAATGGACAGCAAGTATTTGAGCGTGTGGAATCATTCCCTAAGCCGATTATCGCAGCTATTCATGGTGCAGCATTAGGCGGTGGGCTTGAGCTAGCAATGAGCTGTCATATGCGCTTTGTGACGGAATCAGCGAAACTAGGTTTACCTGAGTTACAATTAGGCCTTATTCCTGGCTTCGGCGGTACGCAACGACTACCACGTTATGTTGGTGTAGCAAAGGCTGCTGAAATGATGTTTACGAGCGAACCGATTTCCGGTACAGAAGCTGTGCAATGGGGCTTAGCAAACCGTGCATTCTCAGAAGAGACACTGTTAGAGGAAACATTAAATATTGCAAAGAATATTGCCAAGAAGAGCCCAATTGCTTTGAAGGCAGCTATTCAAACCTTGCAATATGCAAAGCATGCTTCATTTTATGAAGGGATTGAAGCGGAAGCGAAATCCTTTGGCACAGTATTCATCACAGAAGATGCAAAAGAAGGAATTCAAGCATTCATTGAAAAGCGAGAGCCTATGTTTACTGGCAAATAAATTTCCCATATGTCGATAGTAACGAGCAAGGATGTTATCGATGTTATTGAAACTAAATATATATAATATTTATAAGTTTACTTAGAATTATAAAACGTTCCAGGAGGTATGGATATATGAATATTTTTGCATTAATTAAACGTACGTTTGATACAGAAGAAAAAATCGTTGTGTCGGGTGGTAAAATCCAAGAGGACGGCGCAGAATTCATTATTAACCCTTACGATGAATATGCCATCGAAGAAGCAATCCAAGTGCGTGACGCTGCTGGCGGTAAAGTGACGGTAGTAACAATTGGCGGCGAGGATGCTGAGAAGCAATTACGAACAGCGCTAGCAATGGGCGCTGATGAAGCAGTGCTTATCAATACGGAAGATGATTTAGATGAATTAGATCAAAATGCTGCTGCTTTTCTATTAGCAGAATACTTAAAAGATAAAGATGCTGATTTAATTTTAACAGGAAATGTTGCGATTGATGGTGGTTCTGGTCAAGTGGGTCCACGTGTTGCAGATTTATTAGATATTAATTATGTAACAACGATTACAAAGCTTGAGATTGATGGAACTTCTGCAAAAATTGTTCGTGATATAGAAGGAGATTCAGAAGTAATTGAAACTTCCTTACCGCTGTTAGTAACAGCTCAACAAGGTTTAAATGAGCCACGTTATCCATCTCTACCAGGTATTATGAAAGCGAAGAAGAAACCGCTTGCAGAGCTTGAATTAGATGATTTAGATATCGATGAAGATGACGTAGAAGTGAAGATTGAAACGGTTGATATCTTCTTACCAGCTCAAAAAGCAGCAGGCCGTGTTCTTGAAGGCGACCTTTCTGTACAAGTAAAAGAATTGGTAAATCTACTTCACACAGAAGCAAAAGTAGTTTAAAAAATCGAATCTTAAAGGGTAACGGAGGGAATATGCTATGTCAAAAAAAGTATTAGTATTAAGTGAAGTTCGTGAAGGAAGCTTACGTAATGTTTCTTTCGAAGCAATTGCAGCTGCAAAACAAATCGCTGATGGTGGCGAGGTTGTAGGGGTACTTTTAGGGGATGCTGTAGCAAATTTAACAGGTCCATTATTTGAATACGGTGCTGATCGAGTTGTAACGGTGGAACACCCACATTTAAAACAATATACATCTGATGGCTATAGTCAAGCACTACTAGCTGTTATTGAGCAAGAAAAGCCAGCTGGCATTGTCTTTGGCCATACGGCAAATGGGAAAGATTTATCGCCAAAAATTGCAAGTAAATTACAAGCAGGTTTAGTATCTGATGTTACTACAATTGAAGGCGCAGGCGATGATGTTGTATTCATCCGACCAATCTACTCGGGTAAAGCTTTTGAAAAGGTGAAAGTAAAAGACGGAATTGTATTAGCATCTATTCGTCCAAATAACATTGCACCTTTAGAAAAAGTTGATGGTAAAACAGGAGATGTTTCGGCAGTTACTGTAGAAATTACAAACCTTCGCACAATTATTAAAGAGGTTGTTCGTAAATCTTCAGAAGGTGTTGACTTATCAGAGGCAAAAGTAGTAGTTGCTGGTGGCCGTGGTGTAAAATCTGAAGAAGGATTTGAGCCACTAAAAGAGCTTGCAGATTTACTAGGTGGTGCAGTAGGAGCATCACGTGGTGCATGTGATGCTGAGTATTGTGACTATTCACTGCAAATTGGTCAAACTGGTAAGGTTGTAACGCCTGATCTTTATATTGCTGCTGGTATTTCAGGGGCTATTCAGCATTTAGCAGGAATGTCAAACTCTAAAGTCATTGTTGCTATCAATAAAGATCCTGAAGCAAATATTTTCAAAGTAGCCGATTATGGAATCGTTGGAGATTTATTTGAAGTAGTTCCGCTTCTAATTGAGGAATTTAAGGCTTTAAAAGTGAATGCATAAAGGTTATTGCAGGAAGGGATGAGCCTTCCTGCTTTTTTCATTTTCTAAGCAAGTAACTGCTATTTGAAAATTATCGCAAAATAAAATATTGACATAACTAACAGTTGCGATTATAGTGTTGAATAATCATTAAATTTACAATCATAATGTTTTTAAACGCAAAGATTAGGAGTAGTAAAAGCTCATTATTCGGTAAAGAGAGCTGCGGGTTGGTGCAACGCAGACCAATAAGACTTTGAACTTGCCTAGGAGTGGTAAGATAAATGGAATTGTCTGATTATTCTATTTGTTTGACGATTAACCTTCGTTACAAGGTTTTAAGTTGGGTTCATATTGAGCCAATTAGAGTGGTACCGCGGTTTGCTTATGGCATATCGTCTCTTCTTTCATTTGATGATGAAGGAACAGACGGTATGCCTTTTTTGATTTTTAGGAGGTAGGAAAGTGGAAAAGAACAATCAGCAACAATTAAAACGAACAATGACCTCGCGTCACATTACGATGATGGCATTAGGTGGTGCTATTGGCGCAGGATTATTTAAAGGAAGTAGTGCAGCCATCGATATGGCAGGTCCATCAGTGCTCATAGCCTATTTATTAGGGGGCATTATTTTACTATTTGTTATGCAAGGTCTTGCAGAAATGGCAGTCCGCAATAAAGAGGCAAGAACGTTTAGAGATTTAGTTGAATCCGTTTTAGGTAAATATCCAGCTTATTTTTTAGACTGGATTTATTGGAAGATGTGGGTATTAAATATTGCTGCCGAATCTGTAGTGGCCGCTATTTTTATTCAATATTGGCTGCCTGAATATCCAATTTGGATATTGGCGTTATCTGTCTCGGTGCTAGTGACAGCTATTAATCTGTTATCTGTGAAGATTTTTGCTGAAACGGAATATTGGCTAGCATTGATTAAAATTACAGTTATTATTGTATTTATTATTGCAGGACTCATTTTATTGCTTGTCTCATTTGGTCATCATAGTGCTGTAGGTTTCTCTAACTTAACTTCTCACGGTGGTTTTTTCCCAAATGGATCAATGGGATTGATTGCAGCTATGCTTGTGGTGATCTATTCCTATGGTGGAACGGAAATCATAGGGATTACATTAGCTGAAACAAAAAATCCTGAAAAGGTAGTCCCAAAAGCTGTGCGCAGTACATTAATCCGAATTGTTACTTTCTATTTACTGCCATTCTTTATTATTGTTAGTTTGATTCCTTGGAATGAAGTGAATGGAGTACCAGAAAGTCCATTTGTCATGGTATTTAAAATGATCGGAATTCCTGGCGCGGATCATATTATGAATGCTGTCGTTTTACTTGCCATTATTTCTTCGATGAATTCGGGCCTTTATGGTTCATCCCGTGTACTTTATACGCAAGCGGTAGACGGTCGTGTCCCTAAAATATTTGCTCAATTATCCAAAAGAAATGTTCCCGTATATGCGATTTTGATGTGTACTTTAGCATTGTATGTAGGTGTCATCTTTTCGTTATATGCTGGAAGCAAGACGTTTGATTTTCTAATGGGGTCACTTGGATATACTGTATTATTTATTTGGTTAATTATTGCAATAGCCCATTTAAAATCAAGAAAAAAACAGTCATCCAACTCAAGTGTGTATGAAGTGAAATGGTACCCTTATACTACTTGGATAGCGATTATTGCGTTGAGTACGATCTTAATTGGTATTATTTTTACCACTTCAATAATCGTGACAGGTATTACTTTAGCAATCTACATTTTCATTACGTTAACTTATTTATGGAAAGGCCGTCATCAATAGAATTAATCGATAGCATTTAATTTTTCAACACGGATTTTCATAAAAAATACATTACAGGCAGATTGTTCGCTCAAGTGAATTTATCCATGCTATACTACAATCATAGTAAGTTTAAGGAGGATTTCAAATGGCAATTGTACATGCAACAGATGCTACGTTCCAAAGCGATATTAAAGAAGGGTTAGTATTAGTGGACTTTTGGGCTGCTTGGTGCGGACCTTGTAAAATGATTGGGCCAGTTCTTGAAGAAATGGACGCTGCAGGTAGTGCGGCTAAAATTGTAAAAGTTGACGTAGATAATAACCAAGGTACTGCTGCTGAGTATCAAATCATGTCAATCCCATCATTATTATTATTTAAAGATGGAGAATTAGTTGACAAAACTGTAGGCTTCCAACCGAAAGAAGCTTTAGAAGCATTTATCGCAAAACATGCGTAATGAATGAAGTTCACAAAAGCCGGACCATCAATTGATGTGTTCGGCTTTTTTTCGTTATATAATAAGGAAAGATAAAAATGATTCATTGAGGGGAATCTTACGTAGGGGGCAGGTAGGTAATGAACGATTTAATCAAGCGTAAACTGGATATTCTACCAGACCAGCCTGGCTGCTATTTGATGAAAGATCGACAGGGGACAATTATATATGTCGGTAAAGCGAAGGTACTGAAAAATCGTGTTCGTTCTTATTTTACAGGAACACATGAAGGTAAAACGCAAAGACTTGTAAGCGAAATAGAAGATTTTGAGTATATCGTGACATCATCGAATATTGAAGCACTCATTTTAGAGCTGAATCTCATCAAACTGCATGATCCAAAATACAATGTCATGTTAACAGATGATAAGACGTATCCATATTTAAAAATTACGAATGAAAAACATCCTCGTCTAATTACGACACGTAAAGTAAAAAAGGATAAGGCTAAATATTTTGGACCGTATCCCAATGCCTATGCGGCAAGTGAAACAAAGAAGCTGTTGGACCGTTTATATCCACTACGAAAATGTGTGCAGCTACCTTCAAAAGTTTGTTTGTATTATCATATGGGTCAATGTATAGCACCTTGTGTGAAACAAATTGATGGTCATGTTTACCAGGAAATGATTGAGGATATGACGAAGTTTCTTAACGGCGGTGTGGAGGCAGTCAAAAAGGAGCTTGAAATAAAAATGCTTGCGGCTGCCGAAAACTTAGAGTTTGAACGAGCTAAGGAGTTTCGTGATCAAATCGCCCATATTGATACAGTTATGCAGAAGCAAAAAATAGTATCAAGTGACACTACTAACCGTGATATCTTTGGCTATGCTGTGGAAAAAGGATGGATGTGTGTTCAGGTTTTCTTCGTTCGGCAAGGTAAACTGATCGAGCGAGATGTTTCTATTTTCCCGATCTATCAAGACGCAGAGGAAGAGTTCCTAACATTTGTGGGACGGTTTTATGAAAAACCAGAACATATTAAGCCAAAAGAAGTTTTTATTCCACAAGCAATTGATGGTGCCATTTTAACGGAATTGTTAGGTATCAAAGTTCTTACGCCAAAACGAGGTCAAAAAAAGGAGTTGGTAGATTTAGCGACGAAAAATGCTGAAATTGCAGTGTCCGCTAAATTCCAACTTATTGAACGACAGGAAGAACGTACTATTGGTGCATGCGAGGCACTTGGTGATGCAATGGGCATAACGACACCATTACGAATTGAAGCTTTTGATAATAGTCATATGCATGGAACAGACGCCGTATCTGCAATGGTTGTTTTTATTGATGGCAAACCCGCCAAAAAGGAATATCGCAAATATAAAACCCGTACAGCAGCCAAGCATGATGATTATGGTGCTATGCAAGAGGTAATCCGTCGACGCTATATTCGTGTTTTGAAGGAAGGTCTTCCATTACCAGATTTAGTGCTAATTGATGGTGGTAAAGGTCAAATGGAAGTTGCGCGTGAAGTATTAGAGGATGAATTAGGACTAGTTATACCTATTGCTGGTTTAGCAAAGGATGACAAGCATAATACATCCCAGCTATTGTTTGGTGATCCGCCAGAGGTCATTGCCTTAAAACGTACAAGTGACGGTTTTTATTTATTACAACGAATACAAGATGAAGTCCATCGTTTTGCGATTACCTTCTTGCGTCAACAGCATGAAAAGCATGCTATACAGTCTGTTCTGGATCAAATCGAAGGTGTCGGTCCAAAACGAAAACAGCAGTTACTGAAACACTTTGGTTCCGTGAAGAAAATACGGGAGGCTAGTGAGCTAGCTTTACAGGAAGCTGGGATGCCAGCTAATTTAGCAAATCATATTTATGCCTATTTTCAGCAGGAGACATTGTCAAAGGAATAGACATATGCTAAGGTTGTAAATAACATTATGATCCAATGTTATTAGCCCACTTGCTATATGAGGGCGGAAAAATTTAATATAATCACTTTTAAGGTGATGATAGAGGTGCAAGATTCAAAAGTAGCGCAAAAGAGGATGAACAAATCCTAAGACATTGCGTGAAAGGGGACCTTGCCGAAGTACAGCATTGTTGTTTCCGCTGTTGTACTGGTTTTGCATTTAAAAAATGTAAGACTGTCGATTCTAAACGTTTCGGAGAGCTATCACACATGCGCAAGTTTCGTTATTGTACATGTTATAGGCAGCTTTCACGTTTTGTGAAGGCTGCCTTTTTAGTTTTCTAGAGGCTGTTTTACACCTCATTTTAGGTGAATTACATGACTGGAAAGGAGAACAAAAGAAATGTCTAGAATAGTAATGAAATTTGGAGGGGCTGCTTTAGCATCGCCCGAACAAATTCAAGAGGCTGCACGAAAAGCAATTGCTGAAAGAGATAGAGGATTCGATGTGGTAGTAGTAGTTGGTGCGATGAGACAAACGATACAGGATGTGAAAATGAGCGTACTTCATTTCACGGATGATGTGTCAAAACGTGAATTAGATGCAGTTGTATCTTCATGCTCTCAGTTATCAAGCTCCGTATTTGCCATTGCAATACAAGAAGCTGGCTATAATGCGGTGTCACTAACAGGCTGGCAGGCTGGCATTTCCACGGATCATATGCATAGTCATGCAAGGATCAATCATATCGATGTTAGCCGTATTGATGAACATTTGCTGCAAGGACAAATCGTCGTTATTGCTGGAGATCAAGGCATTGACAATGACCAAAATATAACAACGCTTGGGAAAGGTGGAACCGAAACGACAGCCGTTGCACTTGCTGTTGCATTAGATGCTGAACGGACAGACATTTACACGAATGTTGATGGTGTGTATACAGCAGATCCACGCTTTGTTGTAAAGGCACAAAAACTACAGGAAATCTCCTATGATGAAATGTTAGAGATAGCACATTTAGGATCACACATCATTCATCCACGTGCAGTGGAGTTAGCTAAAAAGTTCCAAATGCCAGTGATCATACGCTCTAGTTTAGTGGAGTCAGTAGGTACTTTATTGAAGGAGGAAGTAGAGATGGAGAAAAATTTAGTAGTGCGTGGTGTTGCCTTTGAATCAGATGTTATTCGTTTAACAATTGGGTATGATGCTTATTCACATGCTTCATTAGCGGATATATTTTCAACTCTTGCTGAAAATCGCATCAACGTGGATATCATTGTTCAAGCAATCATTGATGGATTAAAACCAACTGTGTCCTTTTCGATTTTGAAAGAAGAATTTGCAGAAGCTTTACGTGTTTTAGAGGATAGTAAAGTATCACTTGGCTTTAGCTTTGCTGATTTCGAAATTGGATTGGCGAAAGTTTCGATAGTTGGCTCCGGTATGGTCTCGAATCCAGGTGTCGCTGCTCGCATGTTCGATCGTTTACGTCGTGAGAATATCCCTGTGAAGATGGTGAGCACCTCAGAAATTAAAGTGTCTGTTGTAGTACCACAGAATGAAATGATTCGTGCAGCAAATGCATTGCATGATGAATTTAATTTAGAGCAGGCTCTTTACATATAATAATAGAAGAAACAGCATTTTCTGTAATTGTCCGAAATAAAAGGAAGGATTGTCATCCCGTTTATTGAATGGGGAGACAATCCTTTTTTGTTACTCTGTTGGAATCGTATGCATAATTCGTTCCTTCACGTCCCATTTGACTGTAAACATAACGTAATGTTGCTTTTCACGTTTTTCATCATAACATTCTGTTAAATAGCCTTTAGCTAGCTGAATCTGTTCAGCTATAAATCCTGCTTCAAGTCTGAAGCTGCGTTGTTTGATTTGCAAGATTTCAGGGTCGTTTGTCAACTGGAAAATACGTCCGTCCTTCGATTCTTTCATTAGCTCTAATGTACCCCAACAGGCATCTGCGAAAAATGCGATTAGTTCGTCTTGACTTTTACATGGAAACTTGCGCGCAAGCTCTTTACCTGCCCAATAAAGGACATCATCCTCATGTTTACCGAGTATAGAAGATAGAATATGATCGCGAATGATCTCATAACCAAAGGATGAGATTGTAGGAGATGGAGTGTTTAACATTGTTATCCTTCTTTCTTAGAATTTTCTTATAATTTAGCGTTAATAAAGTAATGGTAGATTTTTCGAGAAAAAACGACGCATTATGCACTAGATTAGTTCTTTAATAAGCTCTATGAAAAACTCCGAGTTGCCTTGACGCTCGTAGCTCTTGAGAGTACAATAAACATGTCATAATATTGTACCATGATGAAATACACAGTCAATGAAGTATCATTTACAAAATGATGACTTCTTTTGTTGTGCTATTTTAAGTACTAAGGGGGGTAACAGTCTTGTCGAAAGATCGAGAGTTTTTATGGCGTCGCTTACATTCTCTACTTGGGATCATTCCAGTAGGTCTGTTTTTAACGATGCACCTGTTCATTAACTTTACAGCAACAGGCGGGGCAGATAGTTATAACGATGCTACCGCAGTAATGGAAAAGATTCCATTCCTTATCCTAGTTGAATGGATTGTCATCTATATTCCATTGATGTTCCATGCATTTTATGGAGTGTTCATTGCATTCACTGCTTCACCAAACACAGGACGTTTCAGCACATACCGTAACTGGATGTTCTCATTACAACGTTTCACTGGTGTATTCCTAGTGATTTTCATTGCATGGCATATTTTCCAAACTCGTATTCAAAAAGCACTTGGAACACACGTTGATTACGACATGATGGCGAATATTGTTGCTAATCCATTCATGCTTGGGTTCTACATTGTTGGTATTTTATCAGCAACTTTCCACTTATCTAACGGTTTATGGGCATTCCTAGTAAGCTGGGGTATTGTACAATCTCCTCAGTCTCAAAAGATTGCTACTTACGTAACAAACATCATTTTCGTAATTCTAAGTGTAGTTGGTGTGGCTGCTATTTTAGCTTTCGTATAATTCAATAGAGCTACGATAGAGCACATGCAATCATTGCAATTTTTTAAGAGGAGTGAGAAATAATCATGGCGAAAAGCAAAGTAATTGTTGTCGGCGGTGGTCTTGCCGGTCTGATGGCAACGATTAAAGCAGCTGAAGTTGGTACTGAAGTTGATTTATTCTCATTAGTTCCTGTAAAACGCTCACACTCTGTTTGTGCGCAGGGCGGAATTAATGGTGCAGTAAATACAAAAGGTGAAGGGGATTCTCCATGGATCCACTTTGATGATACAGTATATGGTGGGGACTTCTTAGCGAACCAACCACCAGTTAAGGGTATGTGTGATGCAGCACCTGGCATTATCCATTTAATGGACCGTATGGGTGTTATGTTCAACCGTACACCAGAAGGATTATTAGATTTCCGTCGTTTTGGCGGTACTTTAATGCACCGTACAGCTTTCTCTGGTGCAACAACTGGTCAACAATTACTATATGCGCTTGATGAGCAAGTTCGTTCTCATGAAGTAGCTGGTTTAGTAAATAAATATGAGCACTGGGAATTCCTTGGTGTTATTATCGATGAAGACGGCGTGTGCCGTGGTATCGTAGCGCAAGATATGCGTACAGAAGAAATTAAATCATTCCGTGCAGACGCTGTTATTATGGCGACTGGTGGCCCTGGTATTATTTTCGGTAAAACAACAAACTCTGTTATTAACACAGGTTCTGCTGCTTCTATCGTTTACCAACAAGGTGCTTCATATGCGAATGGTGAGTTCATCCAAATTCACCCTACAGCGATTCCTGGAGATGACAAAAACCGTCTAATGTCAGAATCAGCTCGTGGTGAAGGTGGTCGTATTTGGACTTATAAAGACGGTAAACCTTGGTACTTCTTAGAAGAAAAATACCCAGCTTACGGTAACTTAGTGCCACGTGATATTGCAACACGTGAAATTTTCGACGTTTGTGTAAACCAAAAACTTGGTATCAATGGCGAGAACATGGTATACCTAGATCTTTCTCATAAAGATCCACATGAGTTGGACGTTAAACTTGGTGGAATCATCGAAATCTACGAAAAATTCGTAGGAGATGACCCACGTAAATTACCTATGAAAATTTTCCCAGCAGTTCACTATTCAATGGGTGGATTATGGGTTGACTACAACCAAATGACTGAAATTCCTGGTCTATTTGCAGCAGGTGAATGTGATTACTCTCAACACGGCGCAAACCGTCTTGGTGCGAACTCATTATTATCTGCTATCTATGGCGGTATGGTTGCAGGACCAAACGCAGTAGATTATGTAAAACATCTTAAAAAGCATGCAGAAGATATTCCACAAGAGATTTACGATGCTCGCGTAACAGAAGAACAAGCGAAATGGGATGCTATCATGAAAATGGAAGGCACAGAAAACGCTTACTTACTGCATAAAGAGCTTGGTGAAATGATGACTGCTACAATGACTGTAGTACGTTACAATGATCAGCTTGAAGATACATTGAAAAAACTTGATGACCTTACTGAGCGTTGGAACAACATCAACATCAACGATACGCAAAAATGGAGTAATCAAGGCGCTCACTTTACACGTCAGCTTAAAAATATGTTAGTGCTTGCGAAAGTAATGACAAAAGGTGCATTATTACGTAATGAATCTCGTGGTGCGCACTATAAACCTGATTTCCCTAACCGTGATGACGAGCAATTCTTGAAAACAACAATGGCGAAGTTTGACCCAACTACTGGTAATCCAATCATCACGTACCAAGAAGTCGACGTTTCTCTAATCCCACCACGTAAACGCGACTACTCTGCGAAAGGAGACTAAAAGTTATGCAAATCGCAGCTAATACTGGAAGAATGGTTAAAGTTGAAATCTTACGTCAAGATACACAGGGCGGAAATAGCTACTGGCAAAAATTCCAAGTGCCTTACCGTCATGGTATGAACGTAATTTCTATTTTAATGGAAATTCAAAAAAATCCTGTTACTGAAAATGGTGAAAATACTTCGCCAGTATCATGGGATATGAACTGTTTAGAAGAAGTTTGTGGTGCATGTTCAATGGTTATTAATGGCCGTCCACGTCAATCATGTTCAACACTTGTTGACCAATTGACTGAGCCAATTAAATTAGAGCCAATGAAAACATTCCCTGTTATTCGTGACTTACAAGTTGACCGTGAACGTATGTTCAACGCGCTTAAAAAAGTGAAAGCATGGGTACCGATCGATGGTACTTATGATTTAGGTGAAGGTCCACGTATGCCAGAAGGTAAACGTCAATGGGCTTATGAATTATCTAAATGTATGACTTGTGGTGTATGTATGGAAGCATGTCCAAACGTGTCTGAAAAAGCTTCATTCATCGGGCCAGCTCCATTATCACAAGTACGTCTTTTCAACACTCACCCAACTGGTGCAATGATTAAAGATGAACGTTTAAATGCTATTATGGGCGATGGTGGCCTTGCAAACTGTGGTAACTCTCAAAACTGTGTTGCTGCATGTCCAAAAGGTATTCCTTTAACAACATCAATCGCTTCATTAAACCGTGCTACTACAGTGCAAATGTTCCGTAACTTCTTCGGTTCTGACCACTTCGTAGACTAATCGGACAAGCTGACTCCCTTACACTTAGTGTGAGGGAGTTTTTTATTGTGATATAAACATAGTTAGCATAGTTCAAGGAAAAACCATACTATAGAAAGAAAAGAGATGTAGCAATAAAATAAGGGAATTTTGGTTTTTCCTATGATAATATAGCATTTTCTTTTATAATGAATTTGTATTCATTATTTATGGGCTGTCTGAACCAAACTAAAAAAGATGGCCAATTAATTATAGGGGATGGTGCTAATATGAAAGCAAGTTATATTGAAGACTTCCAAGAGTGGGAAAAGGGTTTTTCCTTTTATAGTGAGGCACGAGTACGATTTTCAGAAACAGATATGTATGGACATATGAATAATACGGTAAGTTTTACATATTTTGAACAGGCAAGAATTGATTATTTCCGACATGTAGGTATTTTAATGCCATCTGTAGCTGATGAGAATGTAAAGAGTATACCGATTGTAGCAGATTTACAATGTGATTATGTAAAGCAGGTTTTCTTTGATGACGTGCTACGAATTTACACTAAAATAGCGAAAGTTGGAAGTTCATCAATGGATATTCATTATTTAGCAAAAAATCAAAGGGATGAAGTGTGCTTCACAGGTCGAGGAACAATTGTGCAAATGGACCCTCGAACAGGTAAAAGTGTACCGATTTCTAAAGAAGAAAGAGCGCACTGGATTAGTTTGGAAATTATCCCTCATTAAGTGAGTAGGGCTATTGCATAAATAATTATGAGAATAGTAGGAATTATGTTTTACATAAAATTTATGAAAATGTCGAAGCAATTTCCGAAATTTTTAAGGAAACATGTAATAATCATGCAAATAGCCGTCACCGCTTCAAGCCCCTTAACATAAGTTACAATACGTGCGGGGGAGGAGGGTGTAACTGAATGAATGGCTCTCATCATCGTTCTCTATTAACGAACCGAGAACGTGAAATATTTGCGCTTTTATTAGCTGAAAAAACAACGAGAGATATTGCAGAGCAGCTTGGTATTAGTGAAAAAACAGTGCGAAATCACATTTCCAATACAATTCAAAAGCTAGGTGTAACAAATCGATCTCAGGCGTTAATTGAGCTGTTACGCTTAGAAGAATTTAAATTAGACTAATGGACACTTGCTATTTCGTGAAAAAAACGACAAAATAGAACTATTCAACGTATTTTTAGGAGTGAAATAGTTATATGTCGGATGAAGTAACAAAACACTCACCTGAAACCGTTGCAACGGTTGAAAAGGAATTACGCTATATAGCGGCCATCGTGAAGCAAAAGGGAAGAGAAATTGTTTCCGACTATGCGATTACGCCGCCACAATTTGTTGCATTACAGTGGTTAGAAGAGCTTGGTGATATTACAATTGGCGAATTATCAAACCGTTTATATTTAGCTTTTAGCACGACAACAGATTTAGTGGACCGGATGGAGAAAAATGAATTAGTCAAGCGTATGCGTGATGAAAATGACCGCCGTGTCGTTGTTGTTCATCTTCTCGAAAAGGGCGAACGTATTATTCAAGAGGTTATAGAAAAAAGACAGCAATATTTGCAAGAGATGCTTGTAGGTTTTGATGAGCAAGAAGTCGCGCAATTATCAAGCTACCTAGAAAAACTACATGTACACATGAAACAGGATTGAGGCGGAAAGTATGAATGCCCCGATAGGCGTTATTGATTCAGGAGTAGGCGGGTTAACCGTAGCAAAAGAAATTATGAAGCGATTGCCAAACGAAACGATTTATTATATTGGCGATACAGCAAGATGTCCATATGGTCCAAGAAGCCGTCAGGAAGTACGGAACTTCACTTGGCAAATGGCGAAAGCGCTAGAAAAAATGAATGTTAAGATGCTCGTTATTGCTTGTAATACAGCGACTGCAGTAGCACTCGAAAGTTTACAAAGAAATATGCCTTTTCCGGTACTAGGCGTTATAAATGCTGGCGCACGTGCAGCTGTAAAGAAAACGAAGCGACATGAAGTCGTTGTGCTTGCAACAGAAGGAACAATTAAAAGTGGTGCATATGAAGAGGCCTTACTGTCACTTAATACGTCAACACATATTATTCCACTAGCCTGTCCAACTTTCGTTCCACTTGTAGAAAGTGGCGAATATAAAGGTGAATTTGCGACGAAGTTAATAGCAGAAGGCTTAAAGCCGTTGAAAAATCAACAATTTGATACGGTTATTTTAGGGTGTACACATTACCCTATTCTACAAAAACAAATTGAAGCTGTCGTAGGAGATGAAGTGAATGTTTTATCTTCTGCGGAAGAAACAGCAAAGGATGTTCAAGAAATGCTAGCTTATAATGGCACTTTAGCAAATGCAAATACAGTGCCTGCTCATAAATTTTTTGCAACTGGTTCTGTTCCAATTTTCCGTTCAATCGCTGAAAATTGGTTGGAGCAAGGTACTCTCGACATAAAACGCATTACATTAAAATAAAAAATCAGCTTAGCAATGGGCTAGGCTGATTTTTGCCGTTTTCAGCATTTTACATAATCATTGAGTACTTTTTTGAAGAAATAAATTATGATAAGATGAGGGCGCGAAAGTTTTTAGGAGGAACAATAAATATGACAAGATTTGATGGAAGAATGGCAGATGAACTGCGACCTGTAAAAATGGATGGGGAGTATTTATTACACCCAGAGGGCTCGGTCTTAATTCAAGTAGGAAATACAAAAGTAATTTGTACAGCAACAATCGAAGACAAAGTGCCTGGCTTTTTACGCGGGCAAGGGAAAGGCTGGATCACAGCTGAATATTCGATGCTACCTCGTGCAACAGCTCAACGTACACCGCGTGAATCATCTCGTGGGAAGGTCAATGGACGTACAATGGAGATTCAACGCCTAATTGGGCGTGCATTACGTGCTGTGGTCGATTTAGAGGCTCTTGGAGAGCGTACGGTATGGATCGATTGTGATGTGATTCAAGCAGATGGTGGCACTCGTACAGCCTCTATTACGGGAGCATTTGTTGCGATGACACAGGCAATTGCTAAATTTGCGGAAGAAAAGCCGTTCGTCAAGTTTCCTGTAACCGATTTTTTAGCCGCAACTAGTGTAGGGATTGTGGAAGAACAGGGTGCTGTTTTAGATTTAAATTATGTAGAAGATGTGGCTGCTGCTGTTGATATGAATATTGTTATGACAGGTGCAGGTCGCTTTGTGGAATTACAAGGTACTGGCGAGGAAGCAACATTCTCTCGTGAAGAATTGAATGATTTATTAGCACTAGGTGAAAAAGGCATCCAGCAATTAGTTGAGCTCCAAAAAACAGCGCTTGCTGAACAAGCAAACATGGTCGGAGGGAAATAATATGAAACAGGTAGTGATCGCAACAAAAAATAAAGGAAAAGCCAAAGATTTCGAAGCATTATTTGGCCCACTTGGTTATGAAGTTGTCACAATGTTTGAAGTAGCACCAGACATGGAAATAGAAGAAACAGGTACAACATTTGAAGAAAATGCAATCTTAAAGGCAGAAGCCCTAGCGAAAAATCTTGGTACCATTGTGATTGCTGATGATAGTGGTTTAGCAGTAGATGCATTAAATGGTGAGCCAGGGGTCTACTCTGCACGTTATGCTGGTGATCATGATGATGAAGCTAATATGGTGAAGCTGCTAGAAAACCTACAAGGTGTTGAAGATGGCAAACGTACCGCTCGATTCTGCTGCTGTATTGCTATTGCAGGTCCAGATTTTGAAACGACGACTGTATTTGGTACTTGTGAGGGCGTGATTGCACATGAGAAACGTGGTACGAATGGCTTTGGCTATGATCCAATCTTCTTTGTTCCAAGTCTAAATCGTATGATGGCTGAGCTTTCGCCAGAAGAAAAAGGTGCTATTTCTCACCGAGGTAATGCTATTCGTAAGTTGAAGGAGCAATTGCCGAATCTTATTAAATAAGAGGTGGTATTCATGAAAATACTTATCATGAGCGATACACATGGCGACAGTCAGGTGATCGACAAGGTTAGAAATTTTTATCCTGAAATAGATGTTTGCATACATTGTGGTGATAGTGAGCTTCCTTATGTACATGATGCATTAAAAGGAATGAAAAAAGTACGAGGGAACTGTGATCGGGAGGAAGCTTTTCCTGAGGAAGAAATTTTTACAGTCGATGGCGTAAGAATCTTGGTGACTCATGGTCATTTATTTAATGTGAAAAGTTCCATGCTGTCCTTAACCTATCGGGCAAAAGAATTGAATGCCCAAATTGTTTGTTTTGGTCACTCTCATATTCTCGGGGCTGAAATGATGGATCATGTTTTATTTATTAATCCAGGAAGCTTATTAAAGCCACGGGGTCGCAAAGAAAAAAGCTTTGCCGTGCTAGAAATAGAAGATTCGACTTTTACAGTGGAATTTTGGACGGATGATCAACAATGTATGTCAAGTCATACTTTCCAACGAAATTAATACGACTTAAAAATCCGCATTACTCTTCAAGTAAGCGGATTTTTATATGGGGTGGTAAAATTGACTAGGAATGAATGATGTTGAAATAGAAAAAATAAATAGAAAAGGTAACAAAGGAGAAAATATGGAAAAGACAATTGGCTGGAAAATGGACAATAGCTATGTTCAACTACCAAGTATTTTTTATTCCGGTATGACGTTAAACCCTGTTCGTTCACCCGAATTAGTCCTGTTAAATGAAGCGGTAGTTGCGTCACTAGGATTAAATAGTCAAGCTTTAAAAAGTGAAGAGGGCATAGCCGAATTAGCTGGTAATAAAGCCCCTGATGGTAGTATTCCTATTGCGCAGGCTTATGCAGGACACCAGTTTGGACATTTTAATATGTTAGGTGATGGACGGGCTCTTTTATATGGCGAGCAAATAACACCCTTAAATGAACGCATGGATATCGCACTAAAAGGGTCTGGCAGAACACCTTATTCTCGTGGTGGAGACGGAAGAGCCGCATTGGGGCCTATGCTTAGGGAGTACATCATTAGTGAAGCGATGTTTGCGTTGGGGATTCCCACTTCCCGAAGTTTAGCGGTAGTGAGTACAGGTGAAACGATTATCCGTGAAACTGATCTACCTGGCGCTATCCTTACGAGAGTTGCCAGCAGTCATTTACGGGTAGGGACCTTTCAATATGCAGCACAATGGGGTACAGATGAAGAACTCCAAATCTTAGCAGATTATGCCATAGAACGGCATTACCCAAATCAACACGGTGACACGAATCGCTATCTTTATTTATTGCAGGAAGTCATTAAAAAACAAGCATCACTTATAGCAAAGTGGCAGTTAGTGGGCTTCATTCATGGGGTCATGAATACTGATAATATGACCATCAGTGGGGAAACCATTGATTATGGACCGTGTGCCTTTATGGATGCCTATGACCCAGCGACAGTGTTCAGTTCAATTGATCGACAAGGGCGTTATGCGTATGGTAACCAGCCAAACATTGGTGGTTGGAACTTAACACGCTTGGCAGAGGCGTTACTTCCCTTAATTCATGAAAATCAAGAGCAAGCCATTGAACTTGCTCAAGCTACCTTAGAACAATATCCAAAGCTGTACGTTCAAAACTGGCTGAAAGGAATGCGAGCAAAATTAGGGTTATTCGATGAAGAGCAAGAGGATATGAAGCTTATAGAAGAACTTTTACAGCTCATGCAACAGGACAGAGCGGATTATACTAATACGTTCATCGCCCTAAGCTTTGACCAAATCGATAAAACCTCGTTATGGAAGTCGTCAGCATTTAAAGACTGGCATCAAAAATGGCTTGCACGATTAGCAAGACAGTCACAAACAAAAGACACGTCACAACAATTGATGCGTCAGCATAATCCCGCCATTATTCCACGTAATCACAGGGTGGAGGAGGCATTGGAAGCGGCTGTAGAGCGGGGAGACTATAGTGTGATGAATAAATTAGTGACAGCTCTGGCACAGCCCTTTGCCCACACGCATGAACAACAGGAATATGCTTCATTACCAGAACCGTCTAATCAACCTTATCGAACTTTTTGTGGCACATAAGTAGACAACGAGAGGAATGGCTCCTCTCGTTTTTTTATTGTGCAATGGCACCCTACACAAACCAAACGCATACCCTATGTATGAATAAAGGTAAAGGAGAATGGATTCGGTGCATAAATATTCAAAAGGTTGGTTTGTAAAAGAGCTACGAACACATGGCATTTTAGTACATCCACAACTTAAAAGTCATCTAGGGTTATTTAAAGAATCTGAATTACGAAATTTATATTATCGCTATGTAGAAATAGAAGCGGCTGAGCAGATTCAAAAATAGCTATATTGTTTGAATAACTCCTTTCTAGGAAAAAATGGGCATAGAAAGGAGTTTTACTATGTGGATGATAGCACAGACATGGCAGGATGTCCTATTTTTACATTGGCCAGTATCACCCCCAGAATTAGAAAAACATATACCTCCAGAACTGACGCTAGATCTATTCGCAGAAGATGCCTGGGTAAGTGCGGTACTTTTTAAAGTCCATAGGCATCGCATGCGATTTCTACCACCCATTCCTGGCTTGAATACTTCCTTACAATTGAATGTACGAACATATGTAGAATTTGAGGGCAAGAAAGGAATCTATTTTTTTCATTTAGATGTGACTAATTATGTCTTCTCAAAAATAACGGCATTAGTCAGCTTACCCTATCGATACTCAAAAATTGAAGGAAAGCAAAGGGATAATGACAACACCTATACGAGCTATTATAAAACATTGGATGAAAGATTGAGGGTGTCCTATACAATAGGGAACAACACTCAAACTAATTTTGACCAATGGCTTGTAGAACGTTACCATTCATGGGCAAAATGGAACGATACATTATTTCGTATTGATATTCAACATACACCGTGGGACTTACAACAAGCTGAAGTAAAGATTCAAAGCAATACGTTAGCTTCTTTTATGAAGGGAACCTTTCAAGGGACACGACCCATTGCACATTATGCAAAGACAAAAGAGGCAAAAGTTTTTCCTCCAGTGATTGAACAACGGAAAACAAGATCTATACAAAAATAGACCTTGTTTTTTGTAAGTGAGAGAAAAAAACTGTTTTTATTTTAAAAGAGATAACAAAATTGCATGACAATAGCGCCGGCAATCATATCTGACATGGCAAGTGCCTCAGCCTCAACTTCATCAAATATGTCCACGTCAGCTTGATAATCTTTTTGAATCATGGTCACAGCTTCATTCTTTGTTAAAGCCAAATGCATATAAAACATCTTTTGTACGGCCTCCATACTTAAATAAGGATTGATCGTATGCAAAAATTGTGCAATATCGTCAGCATTACGATACCAATCTCTCTCTTTTGCCTCAGCCGTCGCTGTATCTCCTTTAGTAGCAGCAGTCACTAACTGAGCTGCAATCACAAGATGCTCTTTAATTAAAGCTGCATATCGATCTGCTATAGAGTCACCATAAAAGGGACGGAGGCAATTCCCTAAATCGGTTGCATTTCGTAACAAACGCTGCTGTACAAAGGGTAAATCGGGCAAATTGAAAACGATGCTAATAATCGTCATCCGTGTCCAATTTACATGCTCCATCCACAGTAGCCGATTCATCGCCATATAATCCGCCTCTGCTTTACTAATACAGCGTCGATTATCAGCTGAACGTAAAAAATGACGAATCGGTGCTGTGTATTGCGTAGAGGGGGATTGATACAATTGGCTTAATGAAAACCCATTTGAATAAGGGTACAAAACCTCACTCCTTTTCATTCTTTTTCCTACACTAGCATACTCCCAGGTAGCTCTATGTATGAAAGCAAAGAAGGCCAAGGGAGGAGATCTAGCATCAATCCTCGTACATCATTTTCTTCGTCATCCCACCGTCGACCGTTAAGTTAATGCCCGTAACAAAATCATTCAACGGATTTGTTAAATAAAGACATGCTTGAGCAATATCCTCTGGCACACCCACTCTCCCTGATAAATGCTGCGCATGGTCAATCGGACGAAGTTCCTCATAATTGCCAGTCTCAATCCACCCAGGCGAAATACAATTCACAGTAATCTGATCAGGACCAAACGATCGTGCTAAAGCATGAGTCAATGCCACAATCCCACCTTTTGTAGCGGTATAGGCTTCAGTAAAAGGTTCAGACATTTCAGCCCGTGTAGAGGCTAGACATACAATCGAGCCTCCTTTGGCATTGTGCCTCATCACTTTCGCAGCCTCCCTTGCACAGAAAAAGGCACTTGTTAAATTCGTTTGCAAGAGATCGTTCCACTCCTCCCACGTAATATCATAAGGGGATGTATGTTGAAACTTTCCAGCATTATTAATGAATATATGAATCGACCCATATTGTGCGACCGCTCGTCGCATCAATGAAACAATATCCTGTTCCTTCGCCACATCCGTAGGAACAAAGATGACAGAGAAGCCCTGATCGACCAAATCCGTCTCTAATTGCTGACCTAATCCCTTATTGATATCAGCAATAACCACCTTCGCACCCTGTCGTGCATACGCTAGCACAATGCCCTTGCCTATTCCTTGTGCACCACCAGTAACAACTACAACAGCATCCTTAAACATCTACATACCTCCCATTGATTTCTAGCCAATATTTTAACAAAAATTTTCATGTTCGACCTATCGATAAGGTAAAAAAATGGTATAATCTATATGGTGAAAACATATGATAAAACATAGATGAGGGAAACCTTGCCTACATAGTAAAATTAATGTTGACATTACGCCATATAATACATATAATAAGTATTGTCCTTCCTATGGAATACATAAGAAACGACATCATGTCTCAGTAGCTCAGCAGGATAGAGCAACGGCCTTCTAAGCCGTCGGTCGGGGGTTCGAATCCCTCCTGGGACGTCAATAAAAGCCTTACAGCCACAACGGTTGTAAGGCTTTTTATTTTTATGCAAGAATGTATAATTCTTTGTTTGGTGCCCAAGAGGTGCCCAAATCAATCTTTATCATTAAAAAGTTTATCAAAGTGGGAACTTGCTCGCTGATCTGTTTCTTGTAAAAGATGTCCATAAGTATTCATGGTAGTTGTGATATTTGAATGACCTAATCTCGACTGAATAACTTTTGGATGTTCACCAGCATGAATCAAAAGGGTAGCAGAAGTGTGTCTTAAATCGTGAAAACGAATTCTAGGTAAATCAGGATTCTTTTTCATAAAACGATCCCACCACTGACTTATTGAATCTGGTCGATAAGGTTTACCAAAATCATTTGAAAAAAGAAAAGTATGTCCTTCCCATACTCGTTCATCGCCAACCTCTTCTAATTGATATTTTTTCACTGCAGCCAGCGTTACTAAATCATTCATAATATTTGAAGGAATAGTAACTACTCGTTTTCTTTTACCTTTTGTTTCTTTTACGATAATTCCATCTCCAGTTAAATTAACTAAAGCTTGTTCTATTAATAAGGTATTGTTTTCGACGTTTAAATGTTTTTCTTCAATGGCAACTAGTTCACCTTGTCGAGCAGCACTTACCACGGCTAGTTCAACTAACAAGCGTTTTTCAGCAGTCTCTCTATTATTTAATCGTTCAAACAATAATTTAACTTGTTCCTCGCTGTAGGCCTTACCTTCTTCATATTTTAGTTTTGGTAGCTTTATATTTTTACAAGGACTCTCTTCAATTAAATTCCATTCAACTGCTACATTCATAATACTAGCGAACGCCTTGTAAATATTATGAACAGTGGAAGGGGCTAACTCGCTTTCTTTGCCGTCTAATCTTCGTTTTTTCTTCTGTAAATCACCTACAAAAAACACTACATCTACTTTTTTAATATCCTTTAATTTGATATCACCGAAAATAGGGAGGATGCGTTTTTCTAAATGCGTACAGTTATCGTGAAAAGATCGTGCACTATAATGTTGTTTAGCATAATTATCTTTCCATCGTGGAAAAAGATGATTTAATGTAATTGATTCAATATCACTAAAATAAACATCCTTATTTTGCTTCATTTCTTCTTCAAACAGTATTAGTTGGCGCATCGCTTCTTTTTCGCTTTTGGCTTCTATATTTTTAGTTTTACGAATACGGCGATTACCTCGATAACCTAAATCTGCGATGAGTTTGAATTTATTTTTACTTATTTTTTGTACATATCCCACTGCTAACAGCTCCTTTCAAGAAGAGTACAATCGCTAAAAAAATGATTGTTAAGATAATGATTAAGCCTTTTTTGTGCGAAATCGTATTCAACATTAAATAGTAGAGAAATTTTATTAATAGCCTTTTCTTCATTTATAGGAAGCTTGATTTTATTTAGCATGAATGTTGGTACACATGCTTGTAGAGCAAAATTATTTGCTTTCCATTCCTGGTACTCTCTAAACAAAGGAGGTGTTTTTGTTTGGTTGCCAGAATGTGAGATTACATGGCCTAACTCATGGCAAAATTCTTGCCATTGTTCCTGCTCGGATAATCGTGAGTCTATATAAATGATGTTGTCATAACTTACTGAATCAATAGGTAAGTAAATGACCTCGTAGCCGAGTTTATGGCCAATTATCATTGGATCCAATTGCTTTGGATACATCACATTAATGCTAGTGAATAAATCTTTTATGTAGTCTTCTAAATGAGTATAAACAAAAATCATATCATCCCTCTTTTGCAAACGTATGTTCTATTTATGTTAACAAAAAAATCCACCATTGGAAAGGCGAATTTTTTTAAATATCTGGAAAACCTACATAAAAATGTAAAATCACTTCTTATTCTCTTGCTGCTTCTTCCACACCTCGTAATAAATTTCGAATTGCTCTAGAGCATCAAGTAAATTTTCAGGTTGGTTTTTGAAAAACAAATTCTCTCTAGTTAAAAAGAAATTAATAACTTCTTTTTGGTATGGGTTAAGGCTGTTGTAATCATCGTCCGATATACCAGCTTGTTTATGTAAAGCTTCTTTATTATCCGTTCTTCCTAATAGGTAGTCTATAGAGACATTATACAAGTCTGCTAAGTCAGATAACATTGATGGATCAGGCGACCTTGTTCCGTTTTCATATCCGGACAAAGTATTGCTTTTAATACCTAATTTATCAGCAACAAATTTCTGGAGGTAACCATGTTCTTCTCGCAGCGCTCTTAAGCGTCTAGCTAAAATATCTTCGCCCATGAAAAACAACCTTTCTATGTAATCGTTATTATAAATAATATCGCAATTCTCGATTTTTTATATAAATATTCGCATAATGTGATAAAAAAGTTTGACAATCTCATTTTGCGATGTTAAAGTGTAATTAATCGAATCGCAATTTGCGAAAATTAAGGGGGTGTTAATCATGAAAGAAAAACCAATTGTACAAAACAACCTTAAACAATTGCGCAAAACAAGAGGTATCCAGCAAAAATTTGTGGCAAAATCAATTGGCATTTCAGCAAACTACTATTGTCAAATCGAAAACGGTCATCGTGTTTTACCAACTAAATATCTACCAAAAATAAGAGAGCTATTCGGTGTGACGTTGGATGAAATTTTTTTTGATATCGAAATCGCAAATTGCGATTCCAATAAAATTGCATAAGCAAAAAGGGGTGTGAATGTGGAACAGAAATTAAAAGAGATGCCACCTGAGACAATACTAAGTGGTGAAACAATGAATTTGATTAATTTAATTGAGTCAGCACAAGGAGAAACGTCAGATTATGAATTTGCCCAAAAAATAGGCCTTTCACTTAATCATTTAACTTGTTTGAAAAAAGGGGTATTAATTGACGCACCAACCTCACAAGTACTTAGGAAAATCAGTGAACAGAATGAGGAAGTAAGCTATATTAACTTACTCATTGCTGCTGGCTACTTAAACGAAAAGGATGTTAGTGGGTTGGTTAAAAAGTACCCGCGTTATAGCTTCGACGAATTTGACTATGACGTAGTGTCACTCGAAAATGGTTTCTTTATTAATGGTATGGAAGTTGAAAAGTTGATAGACGTTACCATTAAATCAGATGTTAATAACATTTCCGAAGTGACAGTAAAATTCTACGCCAAAGTCAAAGGTTTAGATTTTAAAACAATTCTTTGACAGAACCAAACACAATCGAACCGATTTCTCTAATAGTGGCCGCACCCACTTTGGAAGCAGTTTCTTTCGTTTTATTCCAAACGGTATCTTGTCGGATTGCATCTATGAATTGATGACCTTCTATACTGATTGAATGAATAAGTAACTGTGTGCCAGTTTTCGATTTTCCAACTTGTCCGTTCAAAAGATTAGATTCAATTAATTTTTCAATAGCATAACCAAGTTCATTTTTATCAAATCGCTCAAGTCGAGAGTCAAAGACAACTACATTAACATCTATGTTGCTAGGTTGTTCTTCTATTACAAACATTAACTCGCGCATAGCATCAAAATTTAATTTCATATATTTTCACCTCCAATCTACCAATAGTTTAGCAGATTGGAAAATTCTAAAACATAGGAGGTTTTATCATGAATCAATTAACAGTAGTTGAACAAAAATTAGTACCGTTTGGTGAACACGAATTATTAGCAGCTAAAATTACAGACGGAAAAATTTATGCAGCAGTCAAATGGGCGTGCGAAGGAATAGGCTTAACACGTGACCAAATCAAGAACGAGCGTAATAAAATTCAAAATGATTTAGTGCTTTCTAAAGGGGGGCGAAATTTAACCCTCCCTACAAACGGCGGTATTCAAGATGTTTTGTGTATTGAATTAGATTTCCTTCCATTATGGTTAGCGAAGATTTCTATTACGCCATCGATGCAAGAAAATAACCCGAAGGCTGTTGAAAATCTAGTGAAATATCAACTTAAAGCTAAAGAAGTATTAGCAGAGGCATTCTTGCCGAAACAACAACCGCATGATCCTATTACTCTGGCTTTAGAAGCAGCACTTGAAACACGTAAAACGGTACAAACAATTCAAACGGAAGTGAAAGAGGTTAAGGCTGACATCGAGGAATTACGAGACAACCTTCACATCACAAGTTCACAAGCAAAAGTAATCCGAAAAAAAGTTGCAGAGAAAGTATATGAAGCACTTGGTGGCAAAGAAAGTAACGCGTACAAACATTTGAATAAAAAGTTGTTCTCCGCATGTTGGGGTGAGTTCAAAGACTATTTTGATATCAATGAATTTAGAGATCTACCAAAAAACAAGTTTGAAGATGGTATGAAATTCTTGTTTATGTGGCAACCAAGAACAGAAATGCGCCTTGGAATCGAACATTACAACACGCAATTGCAATTAAAGTTGGTGAAGTGATATGTCGAGAGTAGTCAATCTTCTTACAAAGGATCAGTCAGAAGTTTTGCAAGAGGTTTGCGACATTATGAACAGCGTTTTATGCGATAGGCGCAAAGCTTACCCAACAAAAATTATAGATGAGCATGGGACGCGCGATTATATTGCAAGCCGTGAAGAACATTTAGAAAGTGTCATGGATTATGTTTTAACGACTTTAGGATGCGTATTCCCACAAATAGATTAATGGAGGTTTAACCAATGAGTAATAAAGAAGTAAAAGTAACGATAGAAGGTCCAGCAAGTCACACTTTATTCGAACTTGAAAGTGATGGTGAACAAGGTATCATTCACGTAGTTTTACGAGATATGGATAGCAATTTTAAAGAAGTTGGTGTAGCTGGTGTAATTCTTTCACCGGATGAATTACAGGAAATTTATTACGCTATCGCCGATGTATTAAAGCATCAAGAACGAGAGTCTAAATAGAGGAAGGCGCTATTTCAGCGCCTGAGATTGGAGGCGAAACTATGAATCTAACAATCGAAGAATTAAAAGCGGAGCTACTTAAAGCGGAGCTAGTTGATTTTTTACATCGAGCGTATCAACAAGGTGTAGAAGATTGTAGAGAAAGTATGAGATTTGAATTATCTCTACCATCAAACTTAAAAAAAGAACATGTAGCTCAAATATTTCAGTGTGAGTTACCAACTGTAGAAAAGATCATCCGCATGGATGGATTTCCTAAATGTCATGCTCTAACAGCTCGTTATCCAAGGGATAAAGTGCTGGAATGGCGAGATAAAAATGTAATGTACATGAACTCACGTCTTGGTATCTATGTGAGTGAAAATGAAAGTCTTAGATTATTAAGAGCATAGGAGAGGCCAGGGCAAATGGCCTCAAGATAAATCAAACTACCAATCTAGTAGAAATCTAAGAGGTAGGGGCAAATCTACCTCTTAACCATTATTATACAGAGAATTTATACAAAGTGCGGTCTCTTACAAGTTAACTTTTCTATGAAATGTGACTTATTCAAAAAAGAAAGGAATGGAAATATGACTGTTACTGGAAATTTAGTTGGCGAGGTAATGAAAGAGATTAGGGGAGATGAAACACAATTACGGTTCGGTTTTGATTTTGGAGTAGGGAGAGAGGCTATCTCCAAATACGAAAATGGCCGTAGTAAGGTCCCTGCAGATATAAGTAAAAGCATCGTAGAGAAGTTCGATGATCCCAAGTTTGCGCTTGCTGTACAACATCAATATACAGGTACGGGACCAATATGGTTAAACGGACCAAATGTAGACCTTCATAGGTGTAGTGTACGTGAGAAAACAATAGAAGAACTTCAAGAAGCCTTGGATTCTATAACTAGTACAAGTCTTGCAAAACCTGGTGATGCTATTGAACACTTCGAAAGGAAGAACATCATGGACATGATCGAGGAGGCAGTTGAGGCAGCTACAGCACTAGCGAACTTTATCGCAGTTACTACAGAGCATCTTGGCATTAGCTACACAGGGGTTTGGATGGATCACTATAAGTACTTACAGAAAGCAGGATTTATCAAATGAATATAGATGAACAAATCGAACGTGAAAATAGACGTATCGAAGATCTAGCAATAGAAATCGTAATGCTAGCAAGAAAAGGTGAAACAGACATAGCAAAACAACTAGAGCGAGACCTACATAATTCACTGGAACACCTTGAAAAACTTCATAGACGTAAGGGATTGTGGTCAATTACGGATGAACTAAACTTGCAAGGGAAAAAGGCGAAGGTGGTGAAGAAGGTTGTGGAAATGGCTTGATAACTATTTTTACTTGCCAGAGGACGATGTACCAGAATCACACAGAAAGTTTTGCATCAGTACTGTTATTGCGATGCTTATTATCGGAGTGCCAATCATCATCACATATTGGCAATAAAAAAAGCTACTTAATTTCTTCAGAATTAAGCAGCCAAAAAGATATAGAATCGATAAACCAATTATATCACAAAATCAGATGATTGCGAGAATTATCTCGCCCTCGTCAAGCAGCTTACAGCACCGTCTCCCTACGGTTATGCTTTGCCGTTGTAAGTTGCTTGATGGGATGCCATCAGAAAGAGGTGAAGATATGAGTATTGCTCAATTTAAGCCAAAAATGCGTGAGATAAGGCTGGATACAGAAGATTTTGAGGAGCGATTTGCTGAGTATGACATTACTAGTGAATTTACAGGAATCATTCTTACTTTAGTGGCTGTTGAGGGTAATGTACGCTACACAAGTTATGTTACAGCAACTTATGCAGAAATTTTAAGAAAGCAGAAGGAGGCGATAGCGTGAGTGCTTTGCTAGAAGTAGAAAACCCAATGGTACTTGGTCGTATTGAATATCCATCGCCACATTATGAGCCTTCTATAAGCTTTGAAATGCACGATGATTTCGGTAGTTTCATAGCCTGTGGTGACGTATTCTTTGAAATCGGTGATGCGATAGTACACATCGATAATATCAGTGATTATTTGGCTGTTGGATATAGGGATGAATCAACTTATGACATGAATGATACCGAGGTTATTGCTTATGTGGAGGAGCAGTATGGACTTGCTCATACAAAAAAATAAACCACTACTCGGAATAGTGGCTTACAAATCAAATATTTAGCGCAATTATAGCGCATTACAGGAGGAATTTCAATGAGTAACTTAGCAGAACAGTACAATAATCGGACTTCCTACCAACAACCTCAAGCAGGAGGAACGCTAGCTCAAGCTAGTGCTTCTCGCGAAATGGAAGAAGTGAAAGGTGCTATTTTCTTAGCAAAACAGTTTCCGAGAAATTATATAGAAGCAGAGCGACGTATT
Source organism: Lysinibacillus sp. GW823-FHT06C08 (assembly GCF_058795135.1). Taxonomy (NCBI): domain Bacteria; kingdom Bacillati; phylum Bacillota; class Bacilli; order Caryophanales; family Bacillaceae; genus Lysinibacillus; species Lysinibacillus sp. GW823-FHT06C08. The sequence goes on along the minus strand of NZ_JBXAHN010000004.1, from coordinate 40,967 downwards.
TTAGATGCCTGTAAACGAAAGTCATTAGCTGAGACTGCAACGTATAACTATCCAAAAGGTAAAACAATGGTATCAGGACCGTCTATTAGACTAGCAGAAGTCTTGGCACAAAATTGGGGAAATCTTTCATTCGGAATCAAAGAACTAGAGCAAAAAAACGGTGAATCAGTGGCAATGGCATATTGCTGGGATCTAGAAACAAATGTGCGTCAGGAAAAAGTGTTTACAGTGAAACATGCTGTTGGAACACGTAATGGTTTAAAGACATTAACTGACCCAAGAGATATATACGAACGTGTCGCTAGTGATGGAGCTCGTAGATTACGTGCATGCATTATGGGAGTTATTCCTGGTGATGTAGTAGAAATGGCTGTTAAAGAATGCAATCTAACATTAGAAGGTAACAACTCAGAGCCGTTGAAAGATCGTTTAGCTAACGCTTTAAAAATCCTAAAAGAAAACTTTAAGGTTACTCAGGAAATGATTGAGGACAGATTTGGTTATAACATCAATGCTTTTACTGAAAGAGACTATATTGATTTAGGTAAAATCTACAATTCATTATGTGATGGCATGTCAAAAGTTGAAGATTGGTTTGATAAAGATGTTGGAAAACAAAAACCAAGTGACCTTGCTGCTGATTTCAATAAGGAAAAACAAGAACAGCCGAAAACAGAGGTGAAATCAGATGCTCCAAACGACATTCCAATTGAACAGCCAGAACTATCACTCTAATGAGGCAAATCAGAACTACATGTCAGTGTCACAGTTTAAGAGCGCTATGGAATGTGAAGCTAGAACATTTGCAGAGGTAAGGGGCGATTTTACTCGTCCTCCTTCTACAGCATTAATGGTTGGTTCGTACTTACATGCTGCCTTTGAAAGTGATATGGCATTTACTGAATTTCTAGAACAGAACCACAACACCATTTTTAACAATCGTGGCAACAAGTATAAGGACTATGAAAAAGCTGATGACATGATTGAAACCATCAAAAATGACGAGTTTTGCATGTTTGCTTTACAGGGCGAGAAAGAGGTCATTTATACAGGTGAATTATTCGGAGTAGAGTGGAAAATCAAAGTCGATAACATCAATCATGACCGTGGATTCTTTAGTGATTTAAAGAGCACGCAAGAGCTTCGAAAGCGTTACTGGAGCGAAAAATATAATACTTGGGTTTCGTTTGTACAAGCCTTTGATTATGTGCTGCAGATGTGGGTGTATCGAGAAATCATTTTTCAAAACACTGGTCGTTACTATGCTCCATATATTGTGGCAGTTACAAAAGAATCACCACCTGATAAAGCCGTTTTAGACTTTGATTCAGGCCGTTTCGACTTCGAGAAAGAATATGTTCAATCGATGCTACCAAGCATCATAGATGCAAAGTTAGGACGTAAAAATGCACATCGATGCGACAAGTGCGAATTTTGCCGAGGGACTAAGAAACTTAATGGCACATTCGAAATTGAGTATCTATTAGATTAGGCGGTGCAATTGGATGAATAACGTACCCCACAAAGTCCTTCTGCCTGCTTGGATATTTGAGCAGGCGAAGGATAACGATGAACTCAGACGTTTGGTGCTGCAATACATGACTAGATACCCGAATTATAGGGTGCTCAAGGTTAGTGGTAGTTTTGCGGTTTGTGAGAGGCAAGATGGGCTGTTATAGGAGGTAGCAATGATTAAAATTCGACTAGCTGTTTTATTGGCTGAACGTGGCTTAAAAATACGAGACATCCACACTAGGACAGACATTCCAATGACAACGCTAAGAACACTGTATTATGGCCGTTCAAATAGTGTGAAGATAAAAGATTTAGAGGCAATTTGCAAGGTACTGAATTGTAGTGTGGGAGATATTTTAGATTACCAAAAATGATTTAATCAAATTTATGTAAAGGGGATAGTAAATTGAGAAGTGTAATTTTTGATGTAACTGATGAAACAGTAACGAAAGTAGCAAAACAAGTAAAGCATAGCAATCCTGATAGCATGTTAGTGCTAGCACCAATGTCAGGTAACTGTTCAGTACATGCTCCAAGTAAAACAGGTAAAAGCAAAGGCTACCATCGAATCAAATTAGAAGTATGGGTACCGGAAGATGCGATTAAGGGACAAAACGCACTGGATGATTTCGGCTTAGTGACTATGTTGCGTTTGCCTAAATCAAGAGTACAACAGCATTTAATTCGTGATGATGAATAAGTCTACAGTTAAAAATTTGAATATTGCGACAGAAGGAGAGGTCAGGGCAAATGGCTGAGAGAAATTTCAAGGGAGTGTGGATTCCGAAAGAGATATGGCTGGCAAAAGACTTGGGGTGGTCGGAAAAAGTACTACTGGTAGAAATTGATTCATTAGACGGTGAACAAGGGTGTTTCGCTTCTAATGAGTATTTAGCCGACTTTTTCAAACTATCAAAAGACCGTATTTCCAAAATGATTTCGAGTTTGAGAGATAAGGGATATATCACGGTTCAACTGGTATATAAAGAGGGCACAAAGCAAATTGAAAAACGTATTATTCGGCTGGTAAGGCAACCATACCCTATAGGCGAAAACACCGATACCCCTAGTCGAAAACAACAAGAGGGTCTAGGTGAAAACACCGATACCCCTATAGGTGAAAACGCCGAGGATAATAATACAGTCTTTAATAATACAACTAATAATACAAAAGACAGACAGACTGACAGTCCTGTCATTAATCCGAATTTCGAACCGATTAAACAACTATTTGAAAGTAAAGTTCGAGTTGCTACTTTAGCAGATTGTAACAACATACATGAAGCTTTGGAATTTTACGAACCACAACTAATTATTGAAGCAATGCTTACTGGCGCAAACAGTGCGAGAAGCTTTAAATACATTCTTTCAATACTAGATAACTGGCGTAAAGAATTTGGTGTAAAAAAGTATGCAGATTGGCAGGTGAAGATTAGTGGATCCCATGCAGGAAGTAATTCAAAAAATACAAGAGAAGTACCTAAAATTATCACCCGACGAAGTAGCAACGAATGAGCATAAAGAGTTCTCCTGTCCTAAATGCAAAGATGTTGGTGGTTTCTTTGAAATGAAGGTTGATGAGGATGAAAGAAAAATTACTTACGGCAAGTCATTTCAAATATGGGTTGATTGTTCATGCGAAAAGCAAAAGATTGCTAACAAGCTAATCAAGGCCAGTGAAATCACAGATAACTTTAAAGCTATGACATTTGCAAACTACTACACGGAGGGGCAATCCAGTCTAGTGGTTGAAGCGAAGGATTTAGCGATGAAATACTTTAAGGATTTTGAAAAGCCGATTACAGGGCTTACAGAGGCTGAGGAGATGGCTGTTGGTATTGCAGTACTTGGACAACCCGGCTTTGGTAAAACACATTTGTTATCAGCGCTTAGTAACAACATGATGCAAAAGAAATTAAAGTCTGTCTTGTATTTCCCTTACGTTGAAGGGTTTGATGACTTGCGAGACGACTTCGAAAAGCTGCAAGCGAAGCTAATCCGCATGAAAGAAGTGGATATTTTATTTATTGATGATTTATTCAAACCTGTAAACAAACGTGATCGTAACGGTGAGGTTGTATTGGATAAAGACAATAAGCCAGTAAAGATACCACAAGCTAGCTCATGGGAGATAAAACAGATTTATTCAGTGGTTAACTATCGGTACATGAATAAAATGCCTGTTTTCCTTAGCAGTGAATTAGATTTTGATCAAATGATTCTACTAGATGAAGCGCTAGGTACAAGGCTTTATCAGATGTGTAAACGATATTTTTTAATAATCGATAAGGATTTATCGCTGAATTACAGATTAAAGTGAGGGGCAACAGCCCCTTGATGGAGGGTGAAGGGATGGACTTTTGGAAGCTTGTAAACGATGTAGCAAAAGCAGCTAATGAACTTCAAAGAGAGCAACTTGAAAGAGAAATGGACAAGCTTATGAGCGAAATTGAAGCGTTTAACATCGCTAATGCCATCGACATAGCTTTGGCTACTGGCAACCGTGAGGCTTTTAACAAATTAGTGGGGAGTGAATTGATCAATGGGACAAGTTTATATGGAACTAGAAATGGAACGGTTCATTGAGCTGAAACGAGCTGAAGAAGAAAATCAAAAGTTTCGTAAAGCACTAGAAGAAATTATGGAAGACCAAGCGCCTATTATGGAAGGTTGGGAAACGACTACTTACAAAATTGCTCAAGAAGCTTTAGGTGGTGAAGCTCATGAATGAACAATTCATAATCGACCAGATGATCATACATGTTGGCCTTTACAAGAAACATAAGGATACGGAAAACGCAATGGGGTTTTATCGGAAGCTTGAAGAATTACAGAAGCTTAAAAACTTCAATACTCAAGATGATGCCTTGGATTATGTGATAGAAAAAATGAAAGAGGCGAAGGCTGCATGAAACGACGTCAGAGAAAAAAGAACAACATCCAAAAAGCTCAAGCTTATAAAGATGTGTTGATTAATAAAGGATTTACCAAATCCAATGGTTTTAGTGTAGCGCCATTCAGATCATTAAATGGTGTGGATTATGGAGTATATATTTCGAATCCAAAAGGGATGAAAACATTCATTTTCCCAAGTTTGATGGAGGATATGAATTACAGTATCAAGGCTTTCGATACAACATTCAATAAACGGTATTTCAAGGAGGTTTCGGCATGACATTAACTGAACAACTGGCATTTCATTTTGAAGATTATGAGATTTGGAAACCTGTTGTTGGTTATGAAGGGCTGTATGAAGTTAGTAGTAAAGGGCAAGTTCGATCTTTAGATAGACCAGTTTATAGAGGGAACAAAATCCACTGTTACATGAAAGGTCGCATATTAAAACAAACCAAAACAACAACAGGTTACATGAGAGTGACATTAGTTAAACCAGGAAATAAAAACAAGATGTTTAGAGTGCATCGATTAGTTGCCACTGCTTTTATTCAACAGATTGAAGGTAAAGAGTTGATAAATCACATTGACTCTAATCCTATTAACAATGATGTAAGCAACTTAGAATGGTGTACGCATTCAGAAAATCTTGTTCATGCCTATCACTCAGGAGAAAGAGAGTGTTCTATCAGAAATAAAGAAAAGTGGATAATCCAAGCTTATCTAGAAGATAGAAACAGTGGATGTAATACGATTGCGAAAAAAATTGGAACTGATAGCAAAACAATTAAAAGGCTATTAGAACAACACGGAATACCAATAAGGAGCCGTAAGGAAGTTAGAACTAAAGTTCCTTATGAAATATTAGTTTCTGAATTTAAGAAAGGATCCAGAAATATTGATATTGCTCAAAAATATAACATCAGCACAACAACAGTAAAGAAATACAAAAGAGAATTTAAGGAGGGACTGGGAAGTTGAATCAAACACAACTTATTGGCAGATTAACAAAGGACCCGGAGCTCAAGTATAGCCCGTCAGGCGTCCCGGTAGTTCGGTTCACATTAGCAGTCAATCGAGAAATGAAAAGGGATGAAGCAGATTTCATTAATTGCATTGTGTTTAATAAAGTTGCTGAAAGTCTAGCAAACTATCAAAAGAAAGGTAGTCGAATAGGTGTTGTTGGGCGCATTCAAACTGGTAGTTATGAAAATCAACAAGGGCAAAGAATTTTCACTACCGATGTCATAGCAAATAGTATCGAGTTCTTAGATGCTCGTTCTGACAATACAGGAAGCTCGCAGGGCACATCAAACCACGAATCTAGTACAAATACAGGTGGACAGCATCAAGGCAGTTCACAGGGGCAATATGGCGGTAATAACAACCAGCCAAGTTATACAAGAACGGATGAAGATCCGTTTGCTAATAGTAAGGGACCAATTGAAGTCTCGAAAGATGATCTCCCTTTCTAAATAAATAATCGAGGTGATAAAAATGGTACCACTAAAGAAAATCACCAAGGCTAGGACATCAAGAGAATTAGAACAAATGATTGAGGATGAGAAGGAAAGAGGTTGGAACGTAGCTAGTAAAGTTAATCACTTTCCGTATCATTCAAGACCATATCAAGTACTAATGTCATTCGAAACAGATAATGAGCAAGTTAGTTTATAACATACACGCTGCTGGTAGAACTGCATTAAGTTGTTTTATCAGCAGACTTATAAGAGTGCTAATAAGGATGTGAAGAAATGAAAAGGATTTTAAATTACGTGGGCAGTAAGTGGAACTTAGCTGACTGGATAGTTAGTCAAATGCCAGAGCACAATGTTTATCTCGAAACACATTTTGGCAGTGGAGCAGTGTTATTCAACAAACAACCTTCCAAAATAGAAACAGTTAATGACATTGATGGTAACATCGTGAATCTGTTCAAAGTTATTAGGGAAAAGCCTGAACAGCTGGCCGAGCACATTAAACTTACTCCATATTCTAGGCAAGAATACAACCAGTCATTTGAGGCTTTACTAGGCCACTTAAGTGATTTAGAGAGAGCTAGAGTATTCCTAGTTCGTTGCTGGATGGCACGTGGAGGTAAGACGAGTGACCGTACAGGATGGCGGCATAACGTAGACTCAACAACATTCAGTGCTTTACCTGATTGGCGTAAGCTACCAGCTGTCGTTTTAGAAGCTACTGAGCGATTACAGAATGTTCAAATCGAAAATCAAGATGCTGCAACATTAATCGGCCGTTACAACAAAGAAGATTGTTTGATTTATAGTGACCCACCTTATCTATTAAGCACTCGTACAAAGCGACATTATGCTCACGAAATGACAGATGGACAGCACGAAATATTATTAAACGCACTAATGTACCACAAAGGTTATGCCATGATAAGTGGCTATAACAACGATATGTATAACGACATTTTGCAAGGATGGACAAGGATTTCGAAGATGGCCACTACTGAGGCAGCACAAGAGAAATGTGAAAGCCTTTGGTTAAATCCACAAATCATCGAGAGAGGCTATATACAAGAATCGCTTTTTGAAATCGTTTAGGAGGGCAAACATGAACGTACTCACATTTGAAATACCAGGAGATGTACAGGCACAACAACGACCACGAGTGACACGAAACGGCACATTCGATCCGCAGGAATCCAAAGACTATAAATCATTTGTAAAATTGGTAGCTTCACAAATAGCGCCAGAAACACTAATAACAGAAGATATAAAGCTAACTATCGATATTTATCGTAAAATGCCAAAAGCTATCAGCAATAGCCAGAAAAAGATACAGCAGGCGTTAAATGGAGAGTTACGACCAACAACTAAACCAGACATCGATAATCTGGCAAAAGGCATTAAAGATGGTCTAAGTAAGGTTATATGGCGTGATGACAGCCAAGTGACAGAGTTAATAGCTCTTAAGTGGTATTCGGATAATCCGAGGGCAGAGGTGATGATTGAATGGGGTCCTTAACGGTACTAAAGAAAGTCAAAGGGAGGATTATGCTCCTCCCTTATTCTTACTTACTTGTAGAATCTCGCATCAAATAGACCAATCTCAGCTTCTACACGAGGAGAATCTTTTTTGCTTACTTTAAAGCCAATTTTGTTGGCACCTTTGAGTTTTAGTTCAATATTCTTTGGCATATCACCACCAGTGAATGTGTAGGTTTCAATTATTTTCTCATCTAGATATACTTCTAATTTTGCTTCGCCTGATAAATTTTTACTTTTTTCGGTCAAACCTAAAGTAGTTTTAAAAGTGTTGTATTGACCATTCAAAGGAAACTCAATTAGTGTCCAGTCAGCAAACCTACCTGTTGAAATTGTAATGTAATTGTTATATTCATTTCCAATATTATCTGAGATGGTATTCTTGTTATATGAATAACTATAAACTTCTTTATAGCCATCACTATTTTGGTAGTTCATATATTCAAAATCTCTTCCAGGATAAAATGCAGATTTATCACTTGTTTTACCAATATTTATTGTTTGATTAGCGCTATCCCATTCCACTGGAGATCCAAGTTGCTCACTAATGAAGCGTAATGGAACATAAGTAGTACCATTGTATGTAAAAGGTTTCTCTTCAGGCATCTTAGAAACTTGGTCAATTTTTATATTTTTAATATTATAGAACACTTCTAGGGTCTTACTATTGGTGCTAGCGTAAACACCTGCACTTCCTAATAGAAGCGCACCAGCTACAGAAAAACCAATTAATTTTTTTTTCATAAATTCTTAATCCTCCATAAATCTAATTGAATGAGACATATTGCTTAAGTGTAATGGTTCTTTATTCGTTGTTTGTTAATAAAATTAAAGAACCTTTTTACTCATATTATTATAATGTATTGGACAATTTTAGCAAGTTTAATATTTTTTAAAAAATAAGGAAGGTATACGTGTTTGCTTTGTTTATAGATATTAGTTTTATTGAATCGAATGAACCATTAAAGAAAATAAAAAAGCCGCAGCGTTTGCACACGCTACAGCTCGAATTGGTTATGCCCTTTGAATAATGGCTTAGTCATTAGTATTATACCACAACTTAGGAGGGCAAACCTATGTTAAAAGAAAGAACACAACTAAATCGCTACCAATTAGACAAGGCAATTAAAAACTACCATGACAACATGTGTAAGTACATGCGAATGAAGGATGAACTTGATTCATTAACGTTTGCTGCATCTACAGCACAATATGGTATTGAGGCTACAATGCCGAAAGCCGCTGGAAGCATAAGTGATCCAGTACATGCTCATGTTCAAATCAGAGCATCGCGAGAAGTACGTATTAACAAAATTAAAGATGAATTACTAATGGTTCAAAATTTAACAAGTAAGGTAACCGGTGATATAGAGCAAGAAGTACTTTATTGGTTGTTAGAAGGCATGCCTTTCCGCTGGATAGGTGCAAAGCTTAATATGAGTCACACAAGCGTACAGCGAGTGAGAGAACGTATTCTAGGTATGATGTTGGTGTGACCTTTGGAATTTGTTAAATTAAAAAACGACTTTACAATAAAGTCGTTTTTTAGGGTGTATTAAATAATTTCCCCATATTCATCGTATAAATGCAAAATACTGCTGTTTAATATGTAAATCTCTTTACTAGATTCAAATACTGAATTCTGGTGGGTAAAGAGATCAATATAAATATTATCATGGTGTTTACAGTTTAATAAAAATTCAATTTTTTCAACATTACTTTTTAATAAATAATTACCTATGTCTTTATTAATATTGGAGTGGAGTTTAATAAAACTTTTATTATCTACTTGATGTTTATATAAATTTTTTCTTCCTATTTTTTTTACTAAAACATCTAAAGAAACTGTGCTTGTTAAGAAATCAGTATCTTCAATGCATTTATAGTCTTTATAAGATTCCATCATTGGGTAGTTAATAAATAGTTTACCTTTATCACTGGAATCATTAAAATGTACTAACATTTCTGTTAGAATTTCTGCAGAAAAACTAGGGTCTTGAGGATCGAAGTCAAATATTAAAATTATATCAGTAAAATCTTTTTGGTCTATTAAATTTATTTTCTGTAGGTTTAAGTATTCGTTTAAAAAAAGTACTAAATCCAAACTTTCGAAGTCTACTTTTCCTGGATTTACTGCTGAAAAATAAGATTTTTTCATTCCATTATACATGTGATAAATATTTGCACCGAATGAAACCACTCTGATATTTTGTTTATTATACAGTTTGTAGAATTGTTCAAATAAATCTTTTTCAGTCCTTGCTCCTTCAACAATTAAAAGTACATCTGACATGATAATCCTCTTCCTTATTATTTAGTTAAATTCACCACTTTGATACAGTTTTTCTAAATTATGACCTTGTCTTAACTCTCTTATAGTTGTTTCTGGAATAGAGTGTAATTTTCCATTAGTTAATATAAAATAGCAATCAGGACGCATATATTTATTGCTCATTAAATCAGTGTTATGTGTAGTAATTAAAGTTTGAATAGGAACTTCTTTTTTAATATAATCTAAGATATACTCAGCTAACTCAAAATGAAAATTTGCGTCAAATTCATCTATATAGAGGAATTTGATAGAATCTAGAGACTTTAGTATTCTAAAAATACCTAAAAGGGCTAATGTTCCACTTGAGGCATAAGATACAAAATCAATAGGTCGTTTGAATTTTATATAAAGTCCTTTTTGCCCATCCGGTTTAATATCCTCCATTAGAGGAATATCTATCCCCGCATTTTTTAGGAAGGATTGAAAGTCTCCAACTAAATTTTGTTCTATTAGAGAATTTATAATTCCTCCATTTTTAACAACTTGTGGGCCAATGAAGGATAAGCTTCTGTCTGAAGGTCTTACAATTGCCATTCCATTTACAAAATCCATTAATTTATCAATTATATCAATTCCATCTGAGTTATTTATGATGTACCTTAGAATTGACTTGTTTTTTTTCCAATATTTAAAATTTAAATTTTTAGTTTCTTCGTATGAGTTTATTTCTTCAAGGTCACCATCTTCTTTTATAAAGTCATATGAGAATAATTTAATGTTTCCAATGTGTAACTCTTCGTAAGTTAAATCACAGTTCTCATCTTTTTTGTAAAAATAAACTAAACTTCGATTATCAAATAAGAATTCATACTTAAAAATAGCTTCTTCCTTTTTTGAAAAGGCATTAAAAAAATTATTTTTAGGTGTTGGATGATCATCAACTAAATTACTTCGAATATCTATAATAGCTTTACCGAGATTCGATTTTCCTTCTGCATTTCTTCCATAAATAATTCCTTTATTAATTAATCCGTCTTTAATACATATTTCGTTAAATTTATAATCTCTGACATTTGAGAAATCAATTACGATTTCATCCGCAAAATTCCTGAAATTTGTGACAGATAGTTTTTTTAACATATGAAACACCTCAATATCCGTAATTTTTTTACGTCAAATCGCATTATAGCAAAATTTAATAATAAACTCCAACTGTAGGAATTAACTAAATGCTCATTAATGATTATAATATTTAATATACCCACATTAGAAAAGAAATAGAAGTTTCATAACGAACAAATTTAGTGTTACAAGTGTTCCAAATGTTCCAGATGTTCCAGATGTTCCAGATGTTCCAAACGTATCATTTTAAATAATATCCGGTGTAAAATGGAGGGGAGGTCGGACAGGTAAATGTTTCTTCACTTGGTATTTTTATAAACCTAAATATTAGGGAAAGACAGACCGACGACCGACCCGCGCTGAGCAAACTTGTTCGGAGCATGACATACATGGCCGGCCCATATTTTTTAAGAGATTAGGTATCTTAATTAATATATAAGGCTAAATATGCTACAGTTCTAAATCGTATTGGACATAATTCTCTTTATACAGCAAACCACTCAAATATATGAGTGGTTTTTTCTATTGAAAAAAGAGGATTGTTCAATTATTTACAAGGAGGAATCAAAGTGTAGTTCAACAAAGCAGGATCCTACAAAAAATTACATGAGGTGAAGAAAACATGACAACAATTAATACATTAACTGAAGCTACAAGATTTTTTAATGAACAATTCCCTGAAGGTACATCTTACAATTCAACATATTCAAATGTGGTAGCAATTCGAACAGGCAGTGCTAATCAAGGTGTGGATCTACGATTCCAACGTTTAGGAAATCAACTACAATTTCTAACTAGTCTGTATGATAAATCAACAACAACTTCAGTGAAAAATAATGCGAAAACAGCAATCCTTGCTACATTAAAAGCAATGGAAAGTTTAAAAAATAGCTCTGGACAGTCCTTACTTTCAACTAATGCTAACCTTGGTGGTTCACCAGCAGGTGGTATTGTTTTAGCCGGTTTAGTTATGGCTCGTAAAGGTGTTTATTACAGTTTAGGTACAGCTGATCAAAGTCGAGTGGCTTCAGCTACAATTTCGATGGCAAATCAAATTGCAACTTGGATTGATAGTTCTTCAAATCCAAACTATGCAGCTTTAGATTTAGCAGTTAATAGTTGGAGAAATCAGAAGTACGGAAATTTTGCGCTAAATGGACCAATCCTACATGCAGGTGGTTTAGCATTATATTCTGATTTAATTACATCACATACTTCTGCATCACAGTATCCAAAGTATAATGCGTTATATAAATTTGGTACTTATGTTTTTGATAAATGTGCAACTCTTGATGCTACTGGAACTAAAGCATCGATTGCTATCGGTGGTGCTAATACTCCTCCAAAATACGGTCGTAAGTTCTTCCCGTCATCAGGCTATAATAGCTATGTCGGTATGGGTCTAGCATGGTTAGCTCACGGTATTGTTTACACAGGGTCTTTATCAACAATTCCTGGATCCAGACTAATCAGTGACTCGAAGAAAATCGGTAACTTCTACAAAGGTGTATTTGACGCTCAACCAAACAAGAAAGCTTATGAACTAAGTGAACCAGCTGACTTTACAGGTAAAAAGTTAACAGAAAGTACTATTCAAGCAGTTGTAGCTTTAGGTTATTCTCGAACAGAAATTGACGACATGCTTGCTACACACACAGCTAGCACAACGGGTTACTTATATGCTCAAGCATGGAATGGTGACCAGACTTTCTTAGTAGCCCTAGATAAAGCTGTACGAACAGCTGGCGAAACAGTATTCGTAGGTACAGAATCAACTAATGGTTCATCTGTAATCGTGGCTTATTCTCGTACAGGTGAAGCTGCTGCTCACCGAGCAATGGCAGGATTTGCAGGTATGCTTCAACGTGGTATCTCAACAGTTACAGACGGTAAGTAATCAAATTTAGTTTTTTAAAGTCGCGTTCTTATGAGCGTGGCTTTTATTTTGCTTTGAAAACTGCATCAAACAGCCAAAACACTATGAGTTGAGAGGGCAGAGTTTGGTGTGGTTTTGAGAGCAAAAAGTTATTACATATATTTCATATTCTGGTTTATTATTGGTTTGGGAGGTGACGATAAAAATGCTTTTAGGATTATCGAATGAAGAATGGTCAATTATTGGTGTAATTGTTAATATTGTTTTAGCTATATTAACTTTCTTTGCTGTTTCTATTAGCTTGTGGGCGGTTGTTATGAATAGTTATCAATCCGGTGAGGTTTATTTCCAAGTAGAAAATAATAGTGGATTTCCAAAGTATAACATAAAACTTTTTAACAAAAGATCAGTACCAATCACTGTAATAGGTCGTGGGTTTAGTATTTACAAGGGAGAAACTGAGTTAGTTATAAAAGGGAGTGATACCAGGGAAAAAGTAGAAATGTCTGATGTGGTTTACTATTTTGTATTAGTTAAGGATTTAAACCACGAGTTAATCGACATGGGTTACTCAATTGGTGAAAATGTAACTATTAATGGATTTTTTCGTAGTGGAAATGGAAAAATGTACAGAAAAGAAATATTCCACACTGTTGCGAATGTAGAAAATAATATGGTATTACAAACATCTCGATAAATGGAGGTGTTTTTCTTTTGCCCTGAAAAGTGAGTATCGAGCAGTTTCCTCCCCTTTGATTCATCGGTACTTACTTTTGAGAGTGAAGCTTCAAATGTTTAAAGACAAAAAATACTACATATTACAAAATATCTTCATTTATTGTTATTAATTGAAATAACTTAATGTATAATAAAAGGAACAAACGTTTGTTTTTTGTAATAATGCAAAGGGGATTTTATACATGAAAGATGATTATAAAAAGTTTAATAGAAACTATGTTTTAAAAAGGGTGACTATAAATATTGTTTTAAGCATCAGTATTTTGTTTATTATGTATTTCTTTTTTAATGACATCATTCCAAAGATAGTCAGTTTAGACAATAAGGTCTTTAAAGTATTTTTTATTTTCGTAATTATTTATATTGTTGTAAGAAATTATTTTTCATATAAGGGTCTGTTAGTGCATTTAAATCGTTCTAGTAATATTTACGAAATCAAGAGCGAGGAAAATGTAATAGGTGGTAGGTCACCTAAAAATAATTTTTATTATTTATCAATGCTCTATGCTGAAAGTTTAGAAGTAATTAAAACGAAAATTGATATACTGAAGAGTCTTGTTCCAGTTCCGATAATTGTGCTTTTACTAGGCCTTTTATTAAATTCGGATACTAATATTTTGGTAAATGAAATATTATCGACATTTGATAATTTAAAAAATATGAAGTTTAATAATTTGAATATTAAAGAGATTATGCTTTTATCTATTATATTTCTTATTTTTTATTACTGTTATGAATTCGTTAAAACTTGGTTTTATTATAAGGCAACTTTAAATGCGTACTATTCCTATAAATTTGAGTACGATGTCCTAGAAAAAGAGATTGATAAAAAAGTTGAAAATAAAAATTAACGTTGAAGGATGGGAAGGAATCAAACATTAAATGTATTGTTGATTTTCCAGACAGATTACCTGAGAAAGTACTAAATACTTGTTTGATGATAAAACATATTTTGAAGTTATGAAAGAGTTATATTGAAAGGTTAAATTGCCATAACGTATTGATTACAAAACAAATGATAATGGAGGTGGTGGTGTATGAGATATGGCTAATTGGGATGATATTAAACAGGAATGGGAATCCACAAAAATTACTTTAGCTAAGCTTGCTGAAAAGCATGATGTTCCTTTAGGTACTATTAAGAGCCAAAAGAGCCGAGATTCTAAAAACGGTAATCCATGGACTAGGGATGCAACTGAAAAGGATGCAACCAAAACTAAAAAGGTTGCATCCATAAAAGAGGATGCGCCCAAAGAAAAAGAAGTCGTTGAATCAGAAGAAGTTACTACCTTGGAATTAGAAGGTGATGACGGACTAACTGATAAGCAACGGCTTTTTTGTATGTATTACGTTCGTTCACTGAACGCTACTAGTGCATATAAAAAGGTGTATGAATGCAGCTATCAAACAGCTATGGCAAATGGTAGTAGGTTGCTAAGTAAGGCTAAGGTGAAAGAAACAGTTGCTGAGCTGAAAAGGCAAAGGCTCGAAAGTTTAGACTTAGATAAATTCGATGTGCTAGAGAAGTACAAAGCTATTGCTTTTGCTGACATAACGGACTTCATAGACTTTACTCAAGTCGAGTCAGAAGCGACAGAAACATCAGTTGAATATAATCCTGATGGTTCAAAGAAGTTTGAGAAAACAGAAGTAGTACCATACACGTACACAAAGTTCTCAATGCATCATTCAGAAGAGATTGACGGGACACTCATTACCGAATTATCCAAGGGTAAAGACGGCATGTTCAAGGTTAAACTCGCTGATAAGATGGCAGCATTTGCGTTCCTTGCGAAATATACTGATTTACTCAAAGAGAATGAACGTAAGCAGCTACAGAATGAGCAAGCCAAGTTGAATATCAACAAGACGAAAGCAGAAATTGAAAAACTTGATAATAAAGATGACGGACCTATCGAGATTGTCATCAAACGAAAGGGTGAGGATTGATGGAGAAAGAAATTAATCCTCGATTTGACGATTTCCTTTTCGACTGGAGTTGCAAAACTCAACTTTTAGTCGGAGGGTATGGTTCTTCAAAGTCCTATCATGTAGCACTTAAAATACTTTTAAAATTACTTGAAGAAAAACGTACAGCTCTTGTCGTTCGTGAAGTTTACGATACACACAGAGATAGTACGTTTTCTTTGTTTACAGAGATTATTGAGGACTTAGGGTTATCGGGCAAGATAAAGACGAGTTCATCACCTATGACTGTGAAGTTCCCGAATGGTTCTAAGATTATCTTCCGAGGCATGGATAAGCCTGAAAAGCTAAAATCCATCAATAATATTTCTCTCATTTGGTTGGAGGAATGTAGTGAGATTAAGTATGCAGGTTTTAAAGAGTTGCTAGGGCGCTTACGACACCCAACATTAGACCTGTTCATTATTCTCTCTACCAATCCAGTTTCTAAAGGGAATTGGGTGTACAAGCATTTCTTTAAGAATGAGGTGGAAGATTACTTTGTCTTAGATGATGAAGAACTTTACAAGTTAAGAACAATCATAGTGAATAACACATATTATCACCACTCAACAGCTGATGATAATTTATTTTTGCCTGCAAGCTATATCGAACAACTTGATGAGATGGAGCTGTATGATCCTGATCTTTATAGGATTGCACGTAAAGGACGTTTCGGTGTCAATGGAGTATTAGTGCTTCCACAGTTTGAGACAAAGCCTCATGATGAGGTAATGGCTGAGATAGCCGCGATTAGAAAACCAATAAGAAAAAACGGTATGGACTTCGGTTTTGTCGATTCATACAATGCTCTTTTACGTATGGTTGTAGACCATGAGAAGAAGTGGTTATACATCTATTGGGAGTATTACAAACGAGGCATGACTGACGATAAAACTGCCGATGAGCTCGAGGAAGAAGGACTCAAGAAATCAATAATTAAAGCTGATAATGCGGAGCCGAAAACAATTGCTTACTACAAGCAACGAGGCTTTCGTATGTTTGCTTGTAAGAAGCTAACGCGCGTAGAGAATACAAAGAAGATGAAGCGTTTCAAGCGAATCATTTGTTCTGATTTATGTGTGAATACAATTAGGGAGTTGAAGGAACTTACCTTCAAGAAAGATCCTAAAACTGATGAAATCTATGAAGACGAATTTAATATTGATCCGCACACATTTTCAGCAATGTGGTACGGGCTGGATGATTATGATGTTGCAAGTGTGAAAGGTGTCAATTCAAAATAAGGAGGTGGTAAAGTGAACGAATACATTGCTTATATCGACGAGAAAGGCATTACTCCTTTATTACTTGATAAGCTCGTTTCAGAAACTAAAGCTGAACGCAACAAGCGATTACTCAACTACAATCGTTACAAAGCTGAACTATCCGCAGTACCGATTTTAACACGTAAACCAACCGATTATGCTCAAGGTAATGACAATGTGGTCCGTGTTGACGACAAGGTGAACAATACGCTTAATAATCCTTTAGATGCTGAAATAGTAGATACAAAGGTTGGCTACATGTTCGGTAATCCAATTTCATACGTAGTAGACAAGCAAGCTCAAGGCCATGATAAATTATCCGAGGCGATTGAGCTTTTTAATTTGCGTAATTCTGTTGATGATCTTGATAGTGAGTCAGGCAAGAAAACAGCTATTTGCGGTTATTCAGCACGACTGCTTTACATTGATACAGATGGAAATGAAAGAGCAACAGTCATTGATCCGTGGGAAACTATTATCCTTTCGGAAACAGCGGAAGTCAGCGAGCCGAAATATGCCTTGCGATATTTCAAAAGCGCTGAACTAGATGTTGAGGGAGAAAAAGTAGAGATTGAGCAGCTGGTGTTTTACGATGCAACAACTGAAAGACTCTATACTCGAGCTGATGCTGATTCACCTTTTGTTTTGAAAGATGAACGTAAACACTTATTCGACTATTGCCCTTTATTCGGAGTTCCCAATAATGAGGAATTACAGGGTGATGCAGACAAGGTGTATAACCTCATCGACGCTTATGATCGAACGCTATCCGATGCATCAAATGAAATTGAACAGTTCCGATTGGCCTATCTGGTTCTTAAAGGAATGGGGATGGATGACGAAGATGCGAAGAAGGTTGCTCGAACTGGCATCTTTGAGTTGATGGGTGAAAATGATGAAATTAAATATCTAACTAAAGATGTTAATGATCAAATGATTGAGAACCATTTAAACCGACTTGAAGAGAATATCATGCGGTTAGCAAAGAGTGTAAACTTCAGTGATGAATCGTTTGCAGGTAATGCTACTGGCGTAGCAATGAAATATAAGCTTATGGCACTTGAGAACAAATGTAAGACGATGGAGCGAAAATTTACGACTGCTCTACGTTATCAATTAAAGGTGCTGTGTAGTGCATGGGCCAAAAAAGGTATTTGTTCAAAGGACGATTACTTGAAAGTTTGGTATGAGTACAAGCGGAACATTCCTATTGATTTGCTTTCCGAGGCTCAAGCTTCACAAGCGTTAAAAGGATTAGTATCAGAGCGTACTCGCCTTTCTAAGTTGTCTGTTGTTGATGATGTGGAGTATGAACTAGAAGAAATGCAGAAGGATGCTAGAGTGTATGGACAGGAGTTAGAGCCATTGGATGAAGATGATTCAAAGGATGATGACTCATGAATCAACAGGAAATCAATCGAATCTTAGATGATTTGGAAGTCAAAGCAGAGAGAGACATTGAGGTTGTATTTGCACGTCGTCTAAAGTCTATTCTCGCGCAAATGTTGGAGATGCATCGGAAGTTTGGCAGAAACGGCGAAGCTACATGGACTGACGTAAACAAGTACAATCGCTTTAATCAAGAGATGAAGTTGATAGCTCAACAGCTAAATACTGATTACAAAGAGATAATAAAGCTCATACAAGCTTCACAAGAGCGACTTTACATCGAGAGATACTTATTGATGGCTTATCTCTTACAGCAGTCTACAGATGAGGAAATGGGCTTTAAAATACCATCTGTTGAAGTGATACAGGCAGCGTTAACTAATCCTGTTGAGTTTTTGACGTTACCGAAAGTCTTTGAGGCACACAGGAACGACATTATCAGGCGGTTAAACATCGAGATAGCACAGAGCCTACAAGTTGGAGAAAGCTACACCGACATGGCTATAAGAATTGAGAACGCTATGGGATGGACCCGAAAGAAAGCTATCCTAGTTGCTCGTACTGAAGGTGGCCGAGTTAGATCGCAGGTTGATTTAGCCATTGAAGAACAGGCAAGCAAAACAGTAGGGCTAACCAAAGTATGGATGTCCTCGCTTGATACCAGAGTGAGGAAGTCGCATAGTAAGTTAGACGGCCAGAAAGCTGATAAAGATGGTTACTACCATTACGGTAATTGGAAATCAAAAGCTCCTAGGTTATGGGGCATTGCATCGATGGATATTCAGTGCCGTTGCCATACGATTTACATGGTTAACGGTAAGTTACCTGAATATCGACGAGGCAGAGACTACATGGACGATACTTACCAAAAGCAATTGTCTGCTCGTATTGAAACTTATATGTCTGATTTAGGGCTTACCTATAAGCAAGCTTTCAACAAAGCGTACAAAGAGGTTAAGCCTCCAAGCGTTGTGATACCATTCGTGAGTTACGGGAGTTGGAGGAAACAGTTTAGTGGTGAGGAGTGATTGTACTTCTATAGAGTAAAACTATTAACAACTATT
This sequence comes from Lysinibacillus sp. GW823-FHT06C08, assembly GCF_058795135.1. Classification (NCBI taxonomy): domain Bacteria; kingdom Bacillati; phylum Bacillota; class Bacilli; order Caryophanales; family Bacillaceae; genus Lysinibacillus; species Lysinibacillus sp. GW823-FHT06C08. The sequence continues at coordinate 21,849 of NZ_JBXAHN010000004.1, read as the reverse complement.
TAAATAAGCCTTATTTCGCAGTGAATATAGATAGAGTTTTGACTTAATCTCCTATTTAATTACAACATAATATGCAATATTACAACTATTATAAGTAAAATACTTCCTAATTTATATATAAAATGGTAATCTAGTATTGATTGGTCACCCAAACAATATATTAGGAGGTTTTAAAAATGAAGAAACTCTATACATTTTCTTTTACGACGTTACTCACGATATTTTTAATGTCCACAGGTGCCTCAGCGGCCTCGGCGAATTATATTCAGTGGGAAACAGAACCAAACGATAGCTGGACTACTGGCAGTGTGGTTATGACTTATAATATTGATCAGGCTATAAATAGAGGTTATATAAGTTCAGTAAATGATATCGATTATTGGAAATTTGAATATGGAACTAACCCTAATGGCTATCAAATTGCTTTGCAAGTTCCTGATGGCGGATATAATTATGGAGTAGCCGTATGGGAAAAAATAAATGGAAAATATGTTGAAGTAGCTAGAGACAATGGAGACTTCTACCAAAATGTTTATTTAAACATTCCTGGCTTAAAAAGTGATGGTACTGTGCCACAATATGTTATTGGAATATACTCGCCATACAACATTATTTATACGCCAGATGAATACTATCAACTTGTAGTTTCACCTCTTTAATAGTTAAACGATATCCCTGTAACATGGGTTTTAACTTCTACATTTAATAAGAGCTTGTTTTGACAATCATTAATCTCAAAACAAGCTTTTTATATTTGTCTCATATCAAGGTTATTATCAGTAAACTAATCCAACTTTATTACTTAGTAATCGAGTCATTCTTTTTGAGTGGCTTTTTTCTTTTGTCTTTTTCTCGCAGACGCTATAAAGAACGAGAACAAATACACTATTGAACAGTTTAGGGATTCATACGAATAACTAAATTGGGCAAGGAGGAAATTATGAATCAAAATCCATTTAATTTAAAAACATTTTTACCTTCAGATATTCAATACTTTGCAGGAAATCCAAATCCAGAGCCGACGCCTGAACCTACACCGGAGCCAGCACCACCAGGAAACGGTCAAGGGGCTACGTTGACGCTTGAGTCTGTTCAAGCCTTTCTAGCAGAAAATGCAGAAGGTAAAAGCTATCTACAGTCATTTGCTGATACTCGTGTAACGGATGCTATTAAAACGTACGAAACTAAAACTCTACCCAAGAAATTAGAAGAAGAGATTGCTAAGCGTTATCCGCCTGAATCAGAGGAAGCAAAACAGCTACGCGAGTTAAAAGCACAATTTGAGCAGTCTCAAAAAGAAGCTGCACGCGAAAAGTTAGTTAATCAAGCGTTGTCTACTGCAACAGAAAAGAGTTTACCAGCAAAATTAGTAGATTTCTTTGTTGGTGATGATGCAGAAAAGACTACAGCAAACTTAGGAATCCTTGAAGCTGAGTTTAATGCTGCTGTACAAGCAGAGGTAGACAAACGGTTCAAAGATGGTGGGACACCACCACCACAAAAACCTAGTCAAACCACTACATTGACAAAAGAAGCTGTTATGAAAATGACTACTGAAGAAATCAATGCCAACTGGGATGAAATCGTTAAAAATAAATTACTATAACCGATTATCGGTAAGGAGGAAATTACATTATGGCTATTACAAACTTTATTCCAACAATCTGGTCAGCTCGACTATTACACAACTTACAAAAATCTTTAGTGTTTGGACAAACAGGTGTAATCAATCGAGATTATGAAGGTGAAATCAAGGCTTATGGTGACACAGTAAAAATCAACGGTATTGGTGCTGTAACAATTGGAGACTATACGAAAAATTCTAATATGGGTGATCCAGAAGAGTTAACAGATCACACACGTTCACTACAAATTACAGAATCAAAATTCTTCAATTTCCAGATTGATGATCTTGATAAAATTCAACAAAACCCAAAGTTGATGGACGCAGCAATGGCTGAGGCTGCCTATGCTCTATCCAATGTTGCTGACCAATTTATTGCCTCACATTATGTACATGCTACAAACACTATTGGTACAGATGCAGCACCAATTGAAGTGACAAAGGAAAATGCTTACGAATATTTAGTGGATCTTTCAACAAAACTTGATGAATCAAACGTACCCACACAAGGTCGTTTTGCTGTTCTCCCACCTTGGTTTGAAGGTTTATTGTTAAAAGATGATCGTTTCGTTGGGTCAGGTTCTTTACCGGCTGATGAGCGTTTATTAAATGGGGTTGTAGGTCGAGCAGCGGGCTTCTTATTAATGAAATCTAACAATGCACCTTCTGTAGCCACAGGTTCTGGTGTTGTAGCAAACTCAAAAGTTATCGCTGGTCATAATATGGCTTGGACGTATGCTGAACAAGCAGCACAGGTTGAAGGATACCGCCCTGAAAAACGTTTTGCGGATGCAGTAAAAGGTCTACATCTATACGGTGCCAAAGTGACACGTCCAGAAGCGCTAGCAGTATTATCAGCTAAACGTCCAGAATAAGGAGGGGTAATTCGTGTTAGTTAAAAACTTAAAAACAGATATCACATGGGCGGTCACTGATGAACACGGTGCCCGTCTTTTACGTACTGATGAGTTTGAGGAAGTAGAAGCAACAAAGCCTAAACGTGTATCTACCAAGAAATCTGAGTCAGACGACGAAGTAGAAAAGTAGGTGATCTTATGTGGAAACCAACACAAGAAGAAATAGATCAGCTAAAGCAAATGAATAATGTAACAGGAGCTAAGCATGATGGATTTTATCGTGCAATGGCTCCTATTTTATTTGATGTAGCGAAAGACCATTGTAATGGTAAGTGGGAACCGTCCGAAATGCCACAGGGCGTTCGTTTGTTCATTGCTAAAGCAATTCAGTTTAATACACAATCAACAGGTCTAAAAGGGCGTGTAATGGGGACTGTTTCATATTCCTATGATAACGAGTTTCCTAAAGCAATATGGACATATTTACGCCCTTACAAGAAGGTGAAATTCCATGCATTACGATGAATTTCCTCATGAAGTTGAAATAGTACAGAAGAAGAAGGTATCAGACGGTGCAGGAGGATTTAAAACTGAATGGGTGCTAGTTGATACCTTAGAAACTTTTGTAGATACGCCAACGAGCAAAGAGCAATATTACTCTCAACAACTCGGCAATCCATTGCAAAGATACATGTATTATCCCTACAGAACCGATTTAACATCGAGTATGCGATTACGGTATGAGGGTGAAATTTATGCTTTCGCTGGCCGTCCCGAAGATCAAGGTGGTCAACAAGAAATCATGCGTGTTGCCTTAAAGTTGGTGACAGAATAATGGCTAGGATTACATTCAGTGGACGTCGATTATTAAGGGCGGCACTAAGGTTTGAAGAAGGTTTACTCGATAAAGTGTCAGACATCGTATATGAGACAGCGAGGCTTATTCAAGCGCAAGCCAAGGCTTTAGCTCCTGTTGATGACGGTAGCTTACGTGATTCAATCGAAATGAAGATGCTAGGTAAATACAATGCGGTCGTTTCAGTAGGGGTCCATTATGCAGTGTACGTGGAATGGGGAACCGGTATCTATAGTGTTTCGGGAAATGGCCGTAGAACACCATGGACATATTTCAGCACAAAACTAGGTCGATATGTAACCACCGAAGGTATGAGAGCTCAACCATTTTGGGGCCCTGCTGTAGATGCTGGTCGAGAATACTTCGAAAGAGAAATGAGGCGATTAGGCTTATGAGTAATTATTATGCCTTGCCTTTCTTTGAATTGCAGAAGGTAATTTATCAAAAGTTAACGGCTTGTGAAGTTCTAACATCCATTACACGAAAAGATGAAGATGATCTTGGTGTTTATGATGCAGTCGATGAAAATACACCGTATCCATACGTAACAATCTCAGAGCCTTACACGAGCCCATCTGATACCAAAACAAGTAATATCGAAACCATTACTTTTACGATACACACATGGTGGAAGGATAACGATGATTACAGTGGCAAACGTAAAACGTATGAGATGTTAACAGCTTGTCAGCAGGCTCTAATGGCTCGAAACTACTCGATACCAGGTGCGAGAGTATTAAGTATCACAAGAGGTGATTCTCGTGTTATTGACGATAACAGCCCTGGTGTAAAGCATGGCATTCTAACAATTCAATATAAAGTACAAAACATCTGACAGTCCTAAATGGGCTGTTTTTATTTTAGGAGGGAAAACACTTATGCAAAACGGTAAAGACACGGTCTTACTCGTACAATTAGCAGACGCAGCACTTGGCTCAGATGGTTTCTTAATCGGGAATCTTACTGAAAATAGTTACTCACTTGAGAGTGAATTAGTAGATGAGCAAACTAAATTTGGACGTATTTTAGCTTATGGGCAATCAAGTGAGTCATTCGAAATCACTGCTTATGGTGATAAAAATGATCCTGGACAAAAAGCAATTCTCGATGCAATTCGAAATGAAAAGCAATTAAAAGTGTGGGAAGTTGATTTAAAAGTAAATGATGATGATACGCATGATGCAAATTTTGCCTACACATTAGTTGAATCGGTGGAGAAGTCTTCACCAGGTGATGGTTTCCAAGAGCTCTCTGCAACATTACAAGTCATCGGTAAATCGAAACAAGGGAAATTACCTAAACTTCCACAAGAGGTAATTGAATTTGCAGCGTATGGCTTCGAAACACCTGGAGAGAAAACAGGGGAATTTGGTAAAGATCAAACGGAAGGTGCTCCAGTGGATAGTGTATCGGTTACTCCACAAACAACATCTGTAGCAGTAAGCAGCACTCGTCAGCTAACAGTTACTGTTCTGCCAGCAGACGCGACTAATAAAAACGTTACATTCGTTTCTAGTGACGTGGCAATCGCTACAGTGACACCTGCTGGATTAATCACAGGTGTGGCCGAAGGTTCAGCAACAATTACTATTACAACAGCAAGTGGTGGCAAAACAACGACAGTCGCTGTAACAGTCACTGCATCCTAATCAAAGCACTCTTAGGGGTGCTTTTTTCTTTTACTTAAAAAACAACATTAGGAGGGCTATATAACATGGCTACATTAACAATTGCAGGTACACAACAAGAGGCGAAATTTGGTTTTGCGTTTAAAAATCTAGCAGATAAAAATTACAACCAAACAGACGAGAGTGGAAATGAAGTTGGTGGTTTTAACGGTATCTATACAGGGCTTCTACAATTCGATTTAGATGCATTAAAAGCGTTTTGGGACTGTGGGTTAGCACATTTGCAAAAGCGTCCAAGTATTGCAGATATTGAAGCAGCTCTAGAGGATCGTATTAATGAGTACGGAGACACAGATCAATTATTCAAAGAGGCTTTCCAAGAAATCAATGCATCGGGTTTTTTCAAAAAAAGTGTGAAGACGTTTTGGAAGAACTTAGAGCTATTCAAAACAATGGGCAAATCAGACGAGGAGAAAGCCGAGAACGAGAAGGGCATTCGAATGCTAATGGACGCGAAGGCAGAGCTATTGGGCGAAACAACCGAGTCGACGGACTAGAATGGCTGGAAGTACTTACAGACGTTGCACAACACATGAAGATTTACGATGTAGATCTCATTATGTCGTGGACGCCTAATGAGTACAAAGCATTTAAAAAAGGTGCTCTTCTCCAAGATGTTGACGACTTAGAAAACATGGCTCGTATGGCTATTTTTCATCGTATCGCTGCTAATAAGAAAAAGTTGAACATTGAGAAGGACTTGTTTGACGCTAGAAGTGCTCGCAAGCGAATTATTGACGGTGATAATGCGTGGAAAGAGTCGAAGAAAATTGATACAACTCGACATGCCAAGGCACAAGAAGCGATGAAACAATGGGCTGAAAACTTTAATAAGAAGGGGTGAGGTAGATGAACGGTAACTTTACAGCGCGTATTGGTGCACGTATCACAGAATTTATGGCTCGTATGCGACAAGTCCAAAACACGATACGTACTACTGCAAATGATGTGAACGTAGATGTTGGAGCAGATGTATCCGAGTTTAACCGTCGTATGGCCGAAATTCGAGCGCGAATAGCTACATTAGTTCGAGAAAGGGTCGTCATTAAAATAGAGGCACGAATAGAGAACTTCCAAAGAAAGATACAACGTATTGCCACAGATATTCGTGCCTTTGGTGAATTGATGCAACACACCCTAACCGGCTCATTGATTGCTGTTTTACCGATGATTGCACCACTTATAGCGAATATTGGAGTAGCTATTGCTAACCTTGGTCCAATGATCGGTACAATAGCAGGTTCAACCTTTGCTTTAGCTGGAGCATTCATAAGTGCAGGTGTATCAGCTGGAGCATTTGCGGCAGTTGCAATACCAACCATTAAAAAGTTGTTTGATGAAAATGCAAAATTAACGTCAGCTCAAATGAATGCCAAATCTTCTTTCGACAACATGAAGAAAACGTATCAATCGCTTGTAAAAGAAACAGAAAAGCCAGTATTAAATGCATTTACGAGTGCCATGCAAATAACAAACACTCTATTAACGAAGTTAAGACCATTATTCTTATCAAGTGCTCAGGCAGTATCTAGTTTGATGACGCAACTGAACACAGCCATTGGCACACCACCTATTCAGAAGTTTCTAGATTACTTGAACACAACAGGGGCCCCAATGCTGAAAACAGTAACGAGATCAATGGGGAACCTATTTAAAGGGCTAGCAAGTATGTTAGTGGCATTTGCCCCTTTGACAGCATCGACAGCAAAAGGCTTTGAAGAAATGACAGCACGATTTGCGGAATGGTCTAATGGCCTTTCGAGTAGTTCCAAATTCCAATCATTTATGGATTATGTAAATGAAAATATGCCAAAGATTAGAGCAATCTTCAGAGATGCGACAGCAGGCATAGTTTATTTCTTTAGTACATTTGCTGGTTCATCATCAGGTATGATGGATGGTCTTGTCGCAATGATGGCGCGATTTAAGGAATGGTCAGCTAGCCTTTCACAAAACCAAGGATTCCAAACATTCTTATCTTACGTACAGCAAACAGCTCCTAGTGTTTTGCAACTAATCGGTAACCTTACTAATTTTTTAGTGAACTTGGGCATCGGTATGGCTCCAGTTGGTGCAGGGCTGATGAATATTGTGAATAGTATTCTAGAGTTCATGAACAGTGGAATGGAAAGTAACAGAATGATAGGAGTTCTAATAGCAAGTTTTATTTCAATTGGTGGAGTTTTACTTGCGGTTGTTCCGAATATTATTGCGTTTGGAGAGCTTTTTAAAGGATTAGGTCCTGCCATTACAGGTGGTGTAGGGAAAGCTTTAAAGGGTGTTGGGGGACTGTTCACTAATTTTAGTGGAACAATGACGAAAATAGGTGGTATTCTTAAAAACTTCTCAAGACCTATTATTCAAGCGTTTGGTATGATTACAAATCCAGTAGGTTTAGTCATTCTAGCTATAGTCGCTTTTATCGCAATCTTAGTACGCTTATATCAAACTAACGAAAAATTCAGGTCACAAGTTCAAGCCGTTTGGGAAGTAATTAAAACAGGGATATCCATGGCGGTAACAGCAATTAAAAACTCGATCATGTCAGTTTGGACACAGATAACGTCATTTTGGAATGAAAATCAAGAAAGCATTAAGGCAACTGCATCTACAATTTGGAAGTTTATTGGGGATGTGGTGACAACAGCTATGACAGTCATTGGAGCTATCATGAAGTTCGTATGGCCTGTTGTGAAAGCTTTGATTGTCTCTACTTGGGACGCGATAATGAATGTCATTAAGGGTGCAGTCAACATAATTCTAGGTATTGTAAAGGTGTTCACATCTTTGTTCCAAGGAGATTGGAAAGGTGTATGGGATGGCGTTAAGCAAATCTTAGTCGGAGCATTACAAGCTGTATGGGGTGTTGTGAACCTCTACTTTGTAGGTAAATTACTCGGACCACTTAAAGCGTTTGGTTCCACTGCAAAAACATTCCTACAAGGCATTTGGACAACGATTAAAGGTATCTTTACGAACACTTTAGCTACTATAAGAAATACCGTTGATACTATTTTCACCGGAATGGGAACATCGATTAAGGCTATATGGAAAGGGATAAAGTCGTTTTTTGATTCCATTCTTTCAGGCATTAAATCGATTTTCATGAGTATTTGGCGTAGCATCGCTTCATTCTTAGATAATATGTTTACAAGCATCACTGGTCTGGTCCGTTCAGTTTGGAATGGGATTAAAAATTTCATTTCAGCCGTATTGAATGCTATTGCCAACGTTATCAAAAGCATTTGGACAGGCATTAAAAATACAGTCTCTACAATACTGAATGGCATTAAAAATGTCATTGAAACAATATGGAATGGATTTAAGAACACTGTTTCAACAGCGATGGAGAATGTCAAAACGGCTGTCGTTAATGGATGGAATGCAGCTAAATCATTCCTAGAAAACATTAGTCTAGTGAAGATTGGAGAATACATTGTAGCTGGTTTAGTAACAGGGATCAATAACTGGTTCGGCAAGGTAAAAGCAAAAGTTATGGAGCTAGCTGAATTACTACCAGAGTGGCTACGAAAAAAACTAGGCATCCATTCACCATCACGCGTCATGATTGCTTTAGCTAAATGGATTCCCATCGGTGTCGCTAAGGGTATCGACTCTGCTACTAATGTGGTTCAAAAGGCAACGAATATCATGGCTGGTAAGGCTATCCCTGATTTCAGTAAGTCTATTACAACAACAAAATCCGCGATGGATAACATTAATTATATTGTTAAAAATTCAACGTCCAATACAAGTGCGAATGCTCTTGCCATTCAAAAAGATTATGCTAAGAAACGTGCTGATCTTGACCGTAAAACTGAACAACAAATTTCAGTTATCAAAGCATCATCATCTAAAAAGACGCAAACAAACACTAAAGCTCAACAACTACGAATTAACAACATCTTGGCTGATGCAGCAGCTAGTCGTCAGAAATTAGCCAAACAAGAAGCTGATGCACTGGCAAAAGCAAGAAGTAAGTCGCAAGCTGAAACGTTAGAAGCTTTAGAGCAGTATGTGTCTAACAAAGAATCCCTTGAATTATGGTCTACTGAACAACAAGCAGGGTACTGGAAGTATGCAACTACTCTGTTTAAGGAAAATACGAAAGAACGTATTAAAGCGCAAAATAACTACAACAAAGCTATGGCCGAACTTGCCAAAGAGCAGTTTGAAAAAGAGAAAAATTACATTGAGCGTAAAAAGAATTTCAATCAGTTGTCACTTACTCAGGAACTAGCAGCTTATGAAAAGTACATGAAGCAGTACAAAGCAGGTAGTGAGGAACGTATTTACTACGAAGAAAAAGTAGCACAAACAAAGAAAGAAATTCATGAAAAACTGTTATCTCTCAATGAAGAATATACATCCAAGATTCAAGAGGCTAATCAAAAGTTAATCGATGGATCCAAAGCACTTACTCAAGAATATGAGGATGCAGTTAAATCGCGGACTCAGTCCTTATATAGTGTTGCTGGTATTTTTGATGAAATGGAAGAGAAAGCAGCAGTATCAGGACAAAAGTTAATCGATAACTTGAGAGGGCAGAACGAGGCATTTAAAGAATGGGCAGCTAATCTACAAGCGTTAGGTGCAAAAGGAATTGACCAAGGGTTATTATCTGAACTACAAGCGTTAGGTCCATCTGCTTCTGCTGAGATTGCAGCCTTAAATACATTGAGTGCTACTCAACTTGCTGAATATGTAGCATTATGGCAAGAGAAATCTAACCTAGCACGTTCCCAAGCAGAGTTAGAGTTAACTGGGATGAAAGAAGATACAGCTAAAAAGATTGAAGAATTAACAGCTGAAACAGTAACGCAGTTAGATACCTATAAAACGGAATGGGCCAACAAAATTAAAGAAGTGCGTACAGGTACTGTCAATCAGTTTAATGCGATGGTTGCTACAATGCCTCAGATTGGCCGTAATGTTATTAAAGGTATGCAACAAGGGTTATCAGAATTAACGCCTGATTTACTTGCACAAGCTCAATCCATTGCAGATAGTATCAAAGCTACTATTCAAGGAGCGCTAGATATTCATAGCCCGAGCCGTTGGGGTAAAAAGATGATTGGTCATAACTTGGTGAAAGGGATTATTATCGGTCTAGCTGATATGAAATCGGATGCCATTAAAGCTGCTGAAAGAGTAGCTGAATGGATTCAACCTCACGTTGAAGTTAGCGATATTATTAACGACATCAATGGTGCCATCGATGCCATTCAAACCGAGATTGAACACAAAGTAAAAGTAGATGTTGATGTAAATGGTGAAGGTGGACAAAGTACGAATGGTGGAGGAGTACATCAAGTGGTGAACTTACATTCACCAACGCCATTAAGCCCATCAGAAAATGCACGGGAATTGAAACGTGTTGCTCAACAAATACCATTTAGATAAAGGAGAGGTCGTCTTGTGGAGACAGTCACATACACAAATCGCTTTGGAGAGTCCGTCACATTTGGCTGTCCTCCTTTTTATTTGCAAGAAATTACAGGACTTGGTGATGTGCCAGCCAATTTACAAATACAACGGGTACCGTACGAAGATGGGAGCACCTTAATCGATGTATTGCTAGAGGAACGACCAATTGATATTACATTTCTTATTGTTAATGCAGTAGACGAGGGCGGATATGAAACGGTATCAAGACGGAGAACAGAATTAGCACGTATCGTCAATCCTAAGTTGGGTCCAGGCACTCTACGTTATGAAAATGAATACTTAGTACGCGAAATTTTAGTAGTCGCATCTAGTGTACCGATTTTCCCGGATGGTGAAGGCAGGGCTAAAACATTACAAAAAGGCATGATCAATTTCGTAGCACCAGATCCATATTGGCGCAGTTTAAAAATCGAGGAAGAACCAGCATTCAAACCGTTATTTCAGTTCCCATTTAGTGGTCCTTTTCAGATGGGGATGCAACGAGATAGACGAATCATAAACAATGATGGAGATGTTGCGGCACCACTTTATATAGAGTTTTATGGACCTGCAACCAACCCGAAAATCGAAAATATAACAACTGGTGAGTTCATTAAGGTCAACCAAACACTCGCTGAAGGTGAAAAGATGGTGATAGATACAACACCAGGAACAAAATCGGTTGAATTCGTTGATGAAGATGGATCTCGAAGAAACGTTATAAACTGGCTCCATTTAGACAGTGTATTTTTTAAACTTCAGCTAGGAGAAAACGACATCAATTATACGGCTGATAATGACGTCCAAGGAGCAATTGTAAACATCAGTTATCACAAGCGCTATAACGCAGTTTAGGAGGGATTAAAGTGGCTGAAATATTTAAGTTTTTTAACTCAGCACCAGGTGATGAACGTTGGCACTATGCGAGTGACTTTGCCGATTACTTTGGTAATGTGCTGTCTAGTGGGCTGTTACACAAGAACGGCACACCTAATCTACAAGTAAAGGTAAATGCAGGCACCATGCAGACGTATGTAGAGGCTGGTGAGGCATTAATACAAGGGTATCAATATCAAAATACAACACCATTATTTTTAACGCATGGTCTACCTGAGTCAAACTTAGACCGCATTGACCGTATTGTCTTGCGTTTGGATAAACGAAATAACGCTCGATTCATCAGACTGTTTGTAAAAGAAGGGGTATCAGCTACCAACCCAGTACCTCCGTATTTGCAACGAGATCAGTACGTATTTGAATTGTCGTTAGCACAAATACGACTAACCAAAAATACATCTTCCTTAGAGCCTCTAAAACTTGTAGATGAACGTATGAAAGAAGATTTATGTGGTATCGTTTATTCGCTTATTAGCGTGCCTACAAGCGTGTTTCAGCAACAGTGGGATTATTGGTTTAATCTCAAGAAACAGACGCTTGAAGATGATATGGAAGCATGGCAATTACAACAGAAAAATGATTTTGAGACGTGGCAAGCAATTCAGAAACAAGAATATTTAACTTGGATTGAATCGATTAAAGATATATTGGATGAAAATGTAGCAGCTAATTTAGCAGCTAGAATAGCGAGTTTAGAGCAAACAGTTAACCCACATATAGCTGATTTAGTTAAACATAATAACTATGGTACTGCAACGGGTACAAATACGTTAGTTGTCACGTTAACGCCTGCACCGGCTACTTTAACAGAAGGATTCACCTTACGATTTAAAAATACTACAGCAAATACAGGGGCAACCACTTTGAATGTTAATGGTCTAGGTGCCAAACCCCTCAGAAAAAATGGTGGTATTGCATTAAGTGCCGGAAATTTAAAAGCTGGTGGAATATACTCTGTCACTTATGATGGAGCATCTTTTCTCTTAGCGGATGAAGGGGGGGAGTATGGAACAGTTACAGCAAACGATGTACGACAAGGCAAGACGTTTGGTTCACCTGATGGAGTGAAGTCAGGTACATTGAATTTATCTCAATTGATTCCTAGTAACATCAAGAATGGTGTAACTATTGATGGTGTAACAGGTAATCTTATTGGTTCACCAACGCCTAGTGTTGGTGATGCGGCTGTTGTAGCATCAGTAGGGTATACAGTGCAATACACGAGCGATTTTAAAAAAATCAAAGAAATTATATGTAATTTCAGTGGCAGAGTCAGAATTACATTTGATCTGTATGGCTCAGGAACTGGAAAAGGTTATGAACATGTCTATGGTCAAATATATATCAATGGCGTACCAAAAGGTATTATAAGAGACAATAATAGTAGTTCAGGTACTTTCTATTCAGAGGTTTTTGATATAAATAATGGTGATCGAGTGCAATTATACGCCCGTGGGAGAACAAATCCAGATACGTGGGCAACTAGTGATGTACTTGCTATCTGTTTCGCTTCAAATCCGTTAGGTACAGTCGTGCAAGTATAACAAGAAAAAGGAGTGAATAAGATGTTTTATTTAGAATACGATGATGATACAAAGTTAGTGATTAAAATTCACGAAACAGAGCCAGAGTCGGTGGTTGAAGGTCATTCCATTGCTAAGAGTGATAGTTTCGATATCGGTATGGAACTTGAATTTATTATTACTGTTGATAGAGTAGACCAAGATGGAAACGTTACTGCATCATCTACAACAAAGCAGATTGTACCAGCTTATCAACTTCTAAAGAAAATTGATGAGTTAGAAAAGGAGAATCAAGCACTAAAAGGTAGTGTAGCCGATCTGTGGGAAACAATTTTAGTTGCGGGAGGTGATGCCTAATGGAGACAGTATTCGCACCAAAATTAAGAGGTTATATATTTTTGATTGAAATGAAACGCATTACGGTTGAAGATGTACCTGCACCTTACAAACAAGTAATTTTAGATGAATAGTAAACAAGTAAACGCAGCATAAGCTAGCGTTATTTTTTATGTCTAAAGATAGAGGAAATCCTTTCTTTTTTGTCGAATTGTGGAAAAAGGCGAAAGGAGGATTAAAAATGAGTAATAAGAAAGACTCTCTTAATTTATTAAAAACAATTTCAGAAGTAGTTTTAGGGGTAGTAATTGGTAGTTTATTGACTTACTTTTTTTCAATACAACTTGTTAAATATGAGTCAAAACAAGAGAGTATTGAAGTTGCAAGCATAATTTATTATGATTTTCAAAAATCCATTGATGCTTTGAATATACAAGGAATTGATAGTAAACTACCCATAAAAAATAAATACACGAATTTATCAGAACAGTATCAAAGCTTAATTGTGAAATTAAGAGGTGAGTTACCAAGTGCAGATATAAGTAAATTATTGGTTTACTATGGTAATTTATCGTTACTTGAAGAAGCAAGAAGTAAATATTGGAGTTCAATTGATTCTGAACAAATTCAAAATTTATTAAGTAGTGAGCACCAAGATTTATACGAAATGGTTTATTATTCAGCTCAGGATGTATTAAAAATTAATGAATTACTTATTAAAGTAAGAGAAGTAGCTAAGATATCAGAGGATAAATAGTGCTTAGGAGTTTGCCTTTCACAGTTAATGTGGAGGGCTTTTATTATGTGAAAGAAGGTGACCACATGCAAAATATCCCATTACGAATCATTGATGATGATTTTAACTTATTAGGTGAGGTTGACCGATACTCATCAGCTCAAATAGGTATTTCATGGTCAGGTATTGGAGAGCTAGAGCTTCAAATCAATCGTTACCTACAGCATGCTGATAAATTGATTAAAGGTAATATCATCTTCCCTTACAATCGATTAGATCAAGCTTACATCATCAGGCATCGAGAAATTGAGTTAGATGAAAACGGCAAGCAAACGGAGAACTGGAGCATTAAAGCCTTATCATTAAAAACATTCACGTCTCAGCGACTTATCTATCCGGTAGCAGGAAAGACCCATGAAAGTGTAACAGGTAATGTAGAAACAGTAATGCGTCATTTTGTGAACACGCAGATGATAACTCCGAGTGATCCAGCTCGTATCTTTCCACGATTAGTGCTAGGTGTTAACCGAAACAAGGGTCCAGCCATTGAAGAAAACTCAAGGTATGACCCATTAAATGAAAAGCTCACGGAATTATCAGAGCTTCATGGATTAGCTTGGAACATTGAGCTTGATTTGAAAAATAAACGTTTTGTATTCGTTGTGAAAGAAGGAAGAAACCTAGCAGCCAATCAAACGGGGCTGCCACAAGCTATTTTCTCAACGGAATTCGAGACGATTGAATCCCTCGAATACACCGAAAGTGATTTGGATTATAAGAACTTCGCAGTCGTAGCAGGTCAGGGTGAAGGCGTCGAGCGAAGAATTATTTCGATTGGTGATGCTGTAGGTGCTGACCGATATGAAATGTTTGTGGATGCCAGGGATGTATCAGAGGAAGATGATGAGGGAAACCCACGTCCGGTTGAAAAGGTTCTAGCTGATTTAAACAAGCGTGGTAACGAAAAGTTATCTGAGCATGCTCAAGAGATTTACTTAGGTGGGCAGATACTTACTACATCAAGATTAATTTACTGTAAAGATTTCAACGTAGGTGATGTGGTTACTGTTCGTGATAAAGGATGGGGTGTCACGATGGATACACGAATAACTGCTGTAAAAGAAATATATGAATACGGCAAACGAAAGATTGAGGTCGTGTTTGATAATGATAAGCCTACCTTCATAAGTAAGATGAGACGAGAGATTAATGCGTTCAAATATGAATTGAAGAAGTAAAAGCAGCATAAGCTAGCGTTATTTTTTGAGGCATTGCATTGGGTTCTTTACTAAATTACTATTATAGTTGGAGGTGGAATATGGAAGAAAATTTAAGGATTTATGTAAAAGTAAGTGAATTAATAACTTTTAAATTAATGAATAGTAAAGAAGAAAAAGAAAAAATTATTACTGAAATGCAAAAAGAAGATACGTTATTAGTAACTTTGAGAATGCACTTATACGCTGAAAAAGAATTAGATACTATAATACAATCTATTTTTAAGTACCCTAATTTCCAAGGTTTTAAAAATAAATTAAACATAGTGTATAGTTTAGGAATTATGGATAAACCTCTTTATGACGCAGTTTTGAAATTAAATGAGGTAAGGAATGGGTTCGCTCATAAATTAGACTATGGTAAAGATAATAATATATATTCTAAATTAAAAACTGGATTGAGCAATGAGTTATTAAAAGGACATGAAATCAATGTTAGAATGATAGAGTCTAAATTAGGTCAAATTGATAATGAGCGTAAAATAAGAATTTTATTAACAGACATTTGGATTCATTTGAAGATATTTTCTACTAGTATCTTATTAAAGAAATTCGATTTTTCTAATCGACTAATGTCAGAGATAGTTGAAGAAATCAGTGAATAATAAATTACTAGCACCCTTTATTGTGGGTGCTTTTATTATGCGCTATGAGAGCAATCGAGATGGGCAACGGTACATTGTACTGAACCTCGATGCTTCTCATGGTTTTTTATTTTCACTAAAAAGGGCAAAGGACGTGGATAAATGGAACAATCATTTAAATTTTTACTTAGCACAATAGGCGGAGTAGTGTCGTGGCTTGTAGGCGGTTGGGGGCTATTAATGACGGTACTTTTAATTCTTAATGCAATCGATTTTCTATCAGGTATGGCTGCTAACTGGGGAACAATCAGTAGCAAGCGTGGCTATCAAGGCATCATTAAAAAAGGCATGATGTGGGTTTGGATTGTAGTAGCTAACTTAATTTATTTAGTACTTCAAGACCAAGGCTTTTCAATTGGGCAAATTATTCCTGATGCTGTGGTATTGATGTTCATCTTAAACGAATTAGTAAGCTTAGGGGAAAATTCAGCCAAACTCGGAGTGGACATGCCTGCACCAGTAAAAAAAGCTTTAGAAATCTTCAATGCGAAGGAGGAAAATGCAAAATGAGTACAAGTGTAACAACAACATGTCGAGATCTAAGCGAATTAACAGCAGCCGCACAAACAGCCTGTCAATTGCTCTTTCAAGAATGCTACAAGGCAGATATAGACTTCATTTTCATCACAGAGACATACCGTAGCCAAGGACGACAGAATTATTTGTATGAACAAGGTCGAACAAGACCAGGACAAGTAGTTACTTGGACACGAAATAGTAATCACACTTCACGTAGAGCTTGGGATATCGCTGTAGCACCTCCACGAAATTTATATGATATTTCTACTCTTTCAAAGGTTGGGGCAATTGCTAAAAAGTTAGGAATCACTTGGGGAGGCTATTGGCCAGTAGGTCAGTATGATGCACCTCATTTTGAAATTCCGACGACATGGAAGATGTCTGCAGGCTATAAATTAGAAGGGCAAGTAGTAATTCCGACAAGTAGTGCTGTAAAGGTACAGCTTATTGAAGATACACAAAAACCAACAGAAAAGGATGATAGCACAATGAAATTCACAAACGATACAACAAAAGCTGCAGTACGCGACTACCTCAAACAAGCAGTAGATAAAAAGCTTATTGATAAGTCATGGCTTGATAAATTCGACGCTGGTATATTGACTGGCGGAGATTTTGAAGGTTTAAAAATTATCATTGCACAACGAAGTGCTTAATAGGTTACCTTAATTGGTAATGGGCGTTTAGCGTTTAGTACAAAAAACTATAATATGAATAGTAATATATATGGTATGTCAATAGTCAAATTAATGAACTTGTTATTAATATAATAGTAAAAATAATTTTTGTTTTTATTGAAAATGTCAAGTGTAAAATTGAGTTAACACTATAAATGTATATATAGAACTAAAAAAATATGGGGATAAGTGGCGTGATTTGGCGGAATTTACGGATTTCCTTTGAATAGCGCCAAATTAATGGCGTTCACACCGTCAAAAAAGTGGCGTGAATATAATATTGAATTGGATATATTGGTAATGATAGGATAATATTTGCTCGCGAGAATAATAAAATTTGCTAAATAGCACAATAGCTAATATTGACTAGTCAACAAGTGTTAATTCAAACATAAGAGGAGAGATATTTAATTTATAGATTTATTGTTTATGTAAGTATAATACTTGTAAGTTTTTTCTTAATTGAGGATAATGGCAAAAATGTTTCTCCTGATAGAAACTTAACTAATCTACCAGTTTCTAAAGCTTCAACTTTAGATTTATCGCAAGTAGAAGATGCATCAGATCACAAATTACTAAAAGTAGCAATAATTGATAGTGGTATTAATAAATCGCATCCAGATTTAAATATATCAGAAAAAAATGCAGTAAATTTTGTGGAACCTGAAAAAGCAGTTATTGATGATTTTGGCCACGGTACTGCAATTGCAGGTATTATAGCTGCTCAAAGTAATGATTTTGGAATTCAAGGAATCGTTTCAAATGTAGAAATATTTGACCTAAAAGTTCTTAATGGAAAAGGTAATGGTACTATAGATGATTTTATAGATGCTGTTGAGTGGTGTATTACAAACGAGATAGATATTATTAATGTAAGTTTTGGTTTTCAGACTAAGGATAAGCGTTTAGAAAAAGTTATTAATCGTGCTTTAGACTACAACATTATAATAGTTGCTGCTGCTGGAAATACTTATGGACTTGGAGTAGATTATCCTGCCAAATATGAGGGGGTAATCTCAGTTAATAGTATTAATCAAGATTTAAAACTATTAAATTCATCTGCTACAGGAAAAATCGATTATGTTGCACCTGGTTATAAGATATTATCAACTGATAATACTGGAGGTTATTCTGCTTTTACAGGGACCTCTTTTGCAGCTGCCTATGTTACAGGAGCAATAGCAAAACTGCTAAAAGATAATAATTTTGAAAAAAATCTCGGTAAAAATAATGTAATTGATTTAGGAGAAGATGGTTATGATTCTTCTTATGGTTATGGTTTATTAAAAATAAAATGAGGTGTTAGTTTTGTTTAAAAAAGGTTTCTTATTCTATTTGACGTTTTGTTTAATTATGACTTTATTTATTGATAGTCCCCAAGCTAGTGCAAATATAGATCAATCTTCAAACCTACAAGAAATTACTAATGAAATTATTGGGGAAAAATTAGGTCAAGAATTGTTAGAGAAAGTAAATGTAGTTGGTGAATACAATGAAGGAGAAGTTAAAGTAGATCTAACAGTTGAAAATGAATCTTCTACTGTTAATACTTCTGTTGTAGCTAGTGATGAAAATAATGTAAGTGTTGACGTAAGTTATTTGGATGATAATAATGAACAAGTAGATAAAAGTTATTTTGTAAATGTACATCAATATGATGAAGATAAACTTATAGCAACATTAGTAGATTCAGAGACTGGTGAAACTATGGATCTTAACACTACTGAGCTACATGCTTCTGTAATACCAGTAGTAATAGCAGCGATTATTAGTGTTGGAGTTAGAGCTGCATTAAGATGGCTTTCTAAAGAAGCTATAAAAGCAGCAGTAAGAAAATTAGCTTTTAAATCCACAGACCTTTTAAAAGAACATTACAAGAAACATGGTAAAGAGTTTGGAAATATTTCTCAAAGTGAGTACTTAGAACTTGCGCAAGATTTAATAGGTTCAGACAGTGATGATGTTCTAAGTAAAAAAAGAAGTGATGGAGATAGAGTTTTTTACAATAAATCTACTAATGAATTTGCAGTTTTAGGAAGTGATGGGTATCTCAAAACTTTCTTTAAACCTAAAGATGGCAAGAAATATTATGATAGACAATAGAAAGGTGTGATTTTAGGTGTCGAATATCTGTCCTGTTTGTGGTTTTGAAGGGTTAGAAAAACAGCCTTACAATGAATTTTCAAATCCATCTTTTGAAATATGTGGGTGTTGTGGTTTCCAATTTGGATTTGATGATATGAGTGAAGGTATATCATATGAGGAATTTCGAAATAATTGGATTGAAAACAACTGTGAATGGTTTAATGAAGATAAGAAACCGCAAAATTGGGATTACAAGGACCAATTAAAAAACATACAATCCATATAAATAAAAGTAAGAAAAAAAGCCCAGGTACTCAATTAATTTTGAGCCTGGGCAATTTGTGTTTATTCACTTTGTAATTCCTTTTCTTTTGCATCAATTAATTGCTTTAATTCCTTCAAGTCCTCAAAATCAGCATATTTATTAATATACGTCTTAGCAGAACTCTTCGCGGATTGTTTCCTTGTTTTATCTCTATTTTTTTCTCGGTAAGCCTGTGTAGCCCGTTTCTGTGCTTCAGATGTTTTGTTATCAGGCACCATTATCCTCTCCTTTTTATAAAATATACAACGATATTTACAATGACTAATATTACACACAATGAGTAGATGGCTATCATTGAGTAATCAAAAAACTTCGGCTCTTTC
Source organism: Lysinibacillus sp. GW823-FHT06C08 (assembly GCF_058795135.1). Taxonomy (NCBI): domain Bacteria; kingdom Bacillati; phylum Bacillota; class Bacilli; order Caryophanales; family Bacillaceae; genus Lysinibacillus; species Lysinibacillus sp. GW823-FHT06C08. The sequence goes on along the minus strand of NZ_JBXAHN010000004.1, from coordinate 2,055 downwards.
CAGTCAACCATATCAGTTAAGATATACAAAGCGAATGCTAAAGCAACTACATATCCGATGTTTTTCATAATGATTAGGATGTGATAAGATTATAGGGAAGGAGGCGCTAACCTCCTTCTAAGAGTTACTTGCGACGATTCTTCTTCCCGGGAGAGCGTCGCTTTTCTTTTTTCTTACTTTTCATATCGCTTATGTTTTTCGCTGAACTTGTAAGCAAGTTTGCAATTGTTGCGATAGCTACTAGGTAAGCTAGAATCTTATCATAATCCACTTTGTTCACCTCCTTTCTATACTTTTATTATATACCGTGGTATATAATAAATCAACCTTTAAATTCATTTATTTACCACAAAATCCAATTTATTTCATTGCAAAAAACAAACGTTCGTTCTATTATTAATGCAAACAAACGTTCTGTTAAAGGAGAGATTAAAATGGCTTTGGTAAATTTTAAAAGTACATTATCAAATAAAAGAAAATTTCAAGAAATAACAAAGGGTAGGCCAGATTTAGTTGAAAAAATATCTAACGCTTTTTTTGATGATGTTATTGTAAGGATATACGAACACAAAGGGACGGTAATTATACATAGTGAAAGTGAAAAGTCAGTCCATGCAAGTGTTTCTAATCCCTATCGAGATATTCAAGAATGGGAAATTGAGTATGCAATTGACCATGTTTTAAAAGAAGAAAATGTAAACCGGTATTTGGATAGAAATAGTGGTGTTATGCATTTAAATTCAAAGGTTAATAAAATAAAGAAATAAGGGAGCATTTGTCATGCCAATATTAAACAATAGTTCTGTTCAAATATTATTTGGCAGAGGAGATATAGGTGTTCGTATAGGGTGTAGTAAAGAAAGAGATTCTGGTGCTATTCAATTCACTAAAATTAACCCTGTACCTATCGGAACAGAATTGCCATTTGATAAACCATTAAGCCTAAATGATGCACCTGTAACACTTGCTTTTAATAATGTGGAGAGTTTAGATGTAGTAGTTAATCAATTATTAAAATTAAGAAATATAATGTCTAGTGAAGATGAGTATGTATGGACAGCTGATGGAAAAATTGTAGATAAAGATAAATCATTAGTTAACGAATCTAAATGATTACCAAGAGTATCTTTAAGGAATTTGATTTTTATAAAGTTCCAGAAGCAATAAACTAATAATCAGGCGCTCGAATGAGTACCTGGTTATTTTTTTTTGCTTATATAGAGTTTTGATAGATATTTAATGGAATAATTATGTATTTTTTACAGAGTTTTGGTCATTGTGGGCAGTCTATTATTAAGATGTACCAATTAAACAATCACAAGGAGGAAATTATTTATGTCAATTAATAATGGAAATACTGATTTTAATTTAAGCGTTTCACAAACAGGGGAGAAGAGTTTAAAAGTATCATGGAGTCGTAGTGGTGGTATTGGTTATAATGGTCGTATTGACATCCAACGTCCTGGAGATGGACAAATTGTTTATTCCAAGACATATAAACAAGATGATAAAAAGGGATCTTTCACATTTGAAGTTCCGTACTTTGGGGAATATAAAGTTCATATTAAGTCTAACAATGGTCAAACGTACGACTTTATTTATCGCAATGTATTCTTAAAAGCTGTAAAGGAAAAAAAATACACATACAAAGCAGCGGATGTGAAAAAAGTTGAAGATGGTGAACTATTCCTATTAGGAGCTATCACAGGTATTGGAATGTATGCTTCGATGTTGGGTTCGGTTCTTTCTATATTCTTTGGTACAAGACAAGCTGCATCAACAAAAATTACATTCCCTAACCCACGAGCAGGTGATACTCTGACGACAACCTATACACCTGTTATCGGGGGAGTACAAACAGTAGTCAAGTTTGTTCAAAAACCTTATAAAGATAAATTTGGTAATTCATTTAGTGGTGGTACTTACACTTCAGCGCCAACAGTTGCTAAATATATCACTTATCCAAAATAAATAAAAGAAAAGAGGCTGGGACAAAACCCACCTCTAAATTAAAAAGCGTGTGAAATTTTACGATCAGTAAAATTTCACACGCTT